>NZ_VFSH01000009.1 GCF_006385785.1 Streptococcus shenyangsis | reverse complement strand
AGCTTCTCTAAGCTATATCCTTGTTTTCTAAGTTCATAGATCTGAACTTTATCATCATAAGTTAATTTCATAATAAAAACACCCCAAAAGTTAGATTTTTTCTGTCTAACTTTTGGGGTGCAGTTCAGTATCAAGGTTCTTCTGATATCGTTTTTCTTCTTCGGATAAGGATACAAAAATTTCTTCCTTTCTCTATCTTTTAAATTAATTGATTTCTTCAGAGAAAGACTGTAAAATTTTTGATATAATGTTAAGAAGGGACTGATTCAAGACAGTCATATCTGGTCTTTCTTCCAGTCATTTTTCAAACAATATCAGTTGATAATCAGCTTAAATCAGATCTATCAGTTTGTCTATCTTTCTCTGATGGAGATCATGTCCTATCTTCACTTTGATTATTGGAAAAAACGGCTCGGTCAGGAGCTAGTATGAATAAGGAGAACAAATGAGACGTTTAAAAATGTTATGGCATATTATACAGGTTACGGGTTTTACTCGGTTTGCTCTGAGTTTTGTGACCTTTGTTTTTGGGTCAGGAGGCGTGCTTTTCCTAGTTGAACCTGCTATCACAAATTACGGAGACGGTCTTTGGTATGCTTTTGTGACTTCGACGACTGTCGGCTACGGGGATCTCCTAGCTGTGACCTTGATTGGAAGGATTACCAGTGTCTTCTTGACGATTTATGGGCTCATATTTTTTGGCTGTTTATCAGCTGTTATTATTAATTATTATACCGATTTAAATAAGGAAAGAGGAGAGGACAAATGACTGCCAATTATTCAACACGGGAATACCGTGAGAAATTATATGATGATCTTCATGTTCGATTAAGAGATACAGTGATTTTGATGTGTGCGATTTTTATTGCCTCTATAGGTTTAAATATGAATTCAACAGCTGTCATTATTGGAGCCATGCTGATTTCCCCTCTTATGACATCGATTGTTGGACTCGGATTTGGTTTAGCTATTTTTGATACGCGTTTAATCAAGCAATCTTTAGAGGTTTTATTTACTCAAATATTGGTCAGTTTGCTTGTCTCGACTTTGTATTTCTGGATTTCCCCCTTATCTTATGCAAGTAGCGAGTTGATTGCACGAACCTCTCCAACCATTTGGGATGTTCTCATTGCTATTGCTGGTGGGATAGCAGGTGTAATTGGGTCAAGGAAAAAAGAAGCAAACAATATCGTGCCAGGAGTAGCCATTGCTACAGCTTTGATGCCGCCTATCTGTACTGCTGGCTATGGTTTAGCTAATGGGAATGTACGATTTTTATTGGGGGCTCTCTATCTTTTCTTGATCAACTGTGTCTTTATCATGCTAGCCAACATTGTTGGAACAAGAATTTTGATGAGAAAATCTCCTTTAACTTCATTTAAAGAGCTGAGCATTAAAATGAGAATTGGCTTGATTTCTTTGATTGTATTGTTGATTCTTCCAGCTAGCTATTCGGCAGTTACTCTGACAATAGAACAAGCGCGAAAAGAAGGAATCAAACAGTTTGTAGGAAAAGAGTTCGCCAATCATACGGTCATTAATCAAGTCTACAAGTCAAGGAACAATGAATTGGTCTTGACGGTTGTTGGAGATCCGATTTCAGAAGAAGAATTAGAAACGCTCCACCAAAAACAAGCCTCTTACGGTATTCAATCTGTTCAATTGAAAGTCAATCAAGTTCATAATTCGACAAAATTAGACAGTGATTCGACCAAGGAATTTTATGAAACCATTAACAAGTATATCGATCAAAAACTCTCTGAAAAGGATTCACAAAAAGATCTCGTAAAAGAAAATGAAGCAGACAAGGATTGAGGATACTGACTTTATCTAACTCATGAAAGTAAATCTTGTGTGGTGGTTTGGTCAATCACTACTAGCTCGGATTAAATAATACTCTTCGAAAATCAAATTCAAACCACGTCAGCGTCGCCTTACCGTACTCAAGTACAGCTTGCGGCTAGCTTCCTAGTTTGCTTTTTGATTTTCATTGAGTAAAAATATAAAAAGCAACAGCTGTTTCAGTTGTTGCTTTTTAGGTAGCTAGGATTTTATCTCTTATTTCTCAACGCGTGATTTGTTGGCGATATCAGCTAGGATAGCTTGAACAAAGTCATCAACTGAGACAGTTTGTGTTTCTTTTTGGCCATAGCGACGAACGTTAACAGTTCCGTCTTCCATTTCCTTGTCCCCAACGATCAATTGGTAAGGAATCTTGCTTGTTTGTGACGCACGGATCTTGAACTGCATTTTTTCATTGCGCTCATCTACATCTGCACGGACACCACGGTCACGGAGTTTTTTAGCTACTTCCCATGCGTAGTCCACGTGTTTTTCGTTAGATACTGGGATGAGAGTTACTTGGTGAGGTGCTAGCCATGTTGGGAAGGCACCCTTGTAGTTCTCAATCAAGATAGCTGTGAAGCGTTCCATAGTTGAGATAACTCCACGGTGGATCATAACTGGACGGTGCTCTTCACCATCAGCTCCGATATATTTAAGGTCGAAGCGTTCTGGAAGCAAGAAGTCAAGTTGGATAGTAGAAAGAGTTTCTTCTTTTCCAAGAGCGGTCTTAACTTGAATATCCAATTTTGGTCCGTAGAAGGCTGCTTCACCTTCGGCTTCAAAGTAGTCCACGCCCATTTCATCAAGGGCTGCACGAAGCATGGTTTGAGCATTTTCCCACATCTCATCGTTGTCAAAGTACTTGTGAGTATCTTGAGGGTCACGAAGAGAGAGGCGGAAGCGGTATTCAGTCAAGTTGAAATCTTCATAAACATCGATAATCAACTGAAGGGCACGCTGGAATTCTTCTTGGATTTGTTCTGGAGTCACAAAGAGGTGACCGTCGTTGAGTGACATTTCACGTACACGTTGAAGACCAGTGAGGGCACCAGATTTTTCATAACGGTGCATCATACCGATTTCAGCAATACGGATTGGCAACTCACGGTAAGAATGAACATGGTGTTTGAAGACTTGGATGTGGTGCGGACAGTTCATTGGACGAAGGACAAATTCTTCCCCGTCACCCATGTCCATAGTTGGGAACATATCTTCTTGGTAATGATCCCAGTGACCAGAAGTCTTGTAAAGTTCAACAGAAGCAAGTGGTGGAGTATAGACGTGTTGGTAGCCAGAAGCCAACTCTTTGTCTACGATATAGCGTTCCAATTCACGACGGATAGTTGCACCATTTGGCAACCAGAATGGAAGTCCTTGTCCAACTTCTTGAGAAATCATGAAGAGGTCAAGCTCTTTACCAAGTTTACGGTGGTCACGTTCTTTGGCTTCTTCACGCATTTGAAGGTAGTTTTTCAAGTCTTTCTTGTCAAACCAAGCTGTACCATAGATACGTTGCATCATAGCGTTGTCGCTATTTCCACGCCAGTAAGCACCTGCTACATGGAGAAGGTGGAAGATTTGGATACGGCCTGTTGAAGGGACGTGTGGGCCACGGCAAAGGTCTACATATTCACCCTGACGATAGATAGTCAAACCGCCTTCGTCTTCTGAGTGTTCTTCAATCAATTCCAACTTGTAAGGGTCGTTTTTAAAGATTTCACGTGCCTCGTCTTTAGTCACTTCTTCACGGATTGATGGGAAGTTTTCTTTGACAATTTTTTGCATTTCTTCTTCGATACGAGGAAGGTCTTCGTTAGAGATTTGACCAGCTGTGTTGTCAGTATCGTAGTAGAAGCCGTCCTCGATGGCTGGACCAACACCCAAGTGAATGTCTGGGAAAAGACGACGAGCTGCTTGGGCAAACAAGTGAGCGGCTGAGTGACGCAAGATTGGAAGGGCATCTTCGTGGTCAGGTGTCACAATTTCGATGCTTCCATCTTCAGTGATAGCACGAGTAGTGTCGATGAGTTTGCCGTTAAATTTACCAGCCAAGGCTTTTTTTGCTAGGGAATTGCTGATAGATTGGGCAATTTCAAAAGTTGTAACGCCAGATTCGAATTCACGAACAGCGCCATCTGGGAAAGTAATGTTAATCATGATGTTCTCCTTACTTATATTATTGACGAATGTGTTAACCCTATTCTGAAAACAGGGACAGAGGACTGTGAAAGCTAGAAAAACAAAAAGCGACATCCTCGAAAGGACGTCGCAACGTGGTTCCACCTTCATTTATGTTCCTCAAAAAAGAGGGACACCTCTGATTGGCTCTAACGTGGCCACCGTTTTATGTTTTCATAAAAAACTCAAGAGTAGTATCAGTTTAGGCTTCCTATGCGTTTCCAGCAACCACGCACTCTCTAGTAGAAAGGGACTAAGTGACTTGTCTCTATGGATTATTATAGCATGATTGTGAGATTTTTCAAGGATTTTGTGAAAGTTTTTTGTTTTTCATTTTTTGTAGAATATACTTGATACCAATACCGGAAGCCATGCCCACCAGAGCAAAGATTTCATAGGCTAAAAAGTAAAACCAGATAAATTCACCAAAGGTTATGATAGTAAAGCAAAAGAGCAGTCCGTTACCAATTAACCACCAAAGTGAGAAACGGAGACGATAGCTATAGAGTAGCGATACAATCAAGATTACCAGAGGTGTAAAGAAGAGAAGATTGTTTATATAGAGTCCCTTGAGCAAAAGGGGGTCAGAAATAATTAGTGATAACAACTGATAAAGTGGCCAATAAAAGAAAAATATGACCAGATAGTAGGGGAGATGGGAATAGAATCTACGCATGATAATCACCTCGTTTTAAAAAACAGACAACTTGGATTTCTTGCTATGATTATTATAGCATGTTTAAAACAAGAAAGTAAATCTGTTGACAAAGAAGTTAGTTATTGGTAGAATAGGGATTGTCGTAAAGACAAATAACTTCTTCTTGGTTACAGGCATGCCAACCTGTCACTCGGATGAAGCCAAATAAAAAGGAGAAACATCATGGCAATCTCAAAAGAGAAAAAAAATGAAATCATCGCACAATATGCACGTCACGAAGGTGATACAGGTTCAGTAGAGGTTCAAGTTGCTGTCCTTACTTGGGAAATCAACCACCTTAACGAACACATCAAACAACACAAAAAAGACCACGCTACTTACCGTGGATTGATGAAAAAAATCGGTCGCCGTCGTAACTTGCTTGCATACTTGCGTAAAAACGACGTTAACCGTTACCGTGAGTTAATCAACTCTCTAGGACTTCGTCGTTAATTCAAGATACAAAGGCCGTCAAAAGCACAAAGCAAAAATAGGAAAATTGACGAAGAAACTTTAGTTTCTAGGAAATTTTATCTTTTTTGCCAAGTGCTTAGGCCGTGTTCTGTTGAGCATATCTTGATAATGAAGCTACTCTAAATTGGGTAGCTTTTTTGTATGGATTTTATCCCAATCTCAAATCAGCTCTCTGATTTTCAGAGGGCTTTTTACGTTGTCACCTTACCTTGGTATGCTCAAGTATTATCTTTGGTTACGGTTCCTAGCACTGTAAGGTAAAATAAACCAGATCTTCTCCCTTGGGGGAGATTTTTTTGTTTCACTAAAAATTTTGTACAATCTTCGGCTTACCGCCTAATCTAAAACGTTTTATCCAGTAGGAATCATGATGCTAAGGGCGTAAGAAATCCGTATGAAAATAGGGAAAGGACACCGTGTTCGATGAGTGCAAGGAGTTTCATCTTTTTCACTAGGATTTTATCCCAATCTCAAATTAGCTCTCGGACTTCAGAGGACTTTTTTATTTAGGTTTTATCGGTCACAATTTTGGAGACTACAAAAACAGGCACGCTAATCAAGACGGAGTGGATTCAGTTTTATCGGTCACAATTTTGGAGACTACAAAAACCTCAAATGGTATCAGCTAATGACACCATGAAGGTGCGCAGCTACTCGGAGAGCCCACACTTTACGAAGTAAAGTAAAGTATGTTATACTTTACATGGAAGTAGTCACTGAATTCCAGTTAGAAATTACTTTGTAACTACATTTTGAGGAGGAGTAAAATGCTTTCCTACGTTCGACATTACCCACTAGCGATAGCTAAATTAATGTGTCTGTGCTCTCCTAAAATCTGCTGATTTATTACTGACTAATACAGGAGTTTTTTTATGGTACAGACAATCATATCTGCTATTGGTGTTTATATTTCTACCAGTATCGATTATTTAATTATTTTATTTGCACAGCTATCACAGAATAAACAAAAATGGCATATTTATGCGGGGCAATATCTAGGCACAGGCTTACTTGTAGGGGCGAGTTTAGTTGCTGCTTATGTCGTTAATTTCGTGCCTGAAGAATGGATGGTTGGATTGCTTGGTTTAATCCCTATCTATTTAGGGATTCGCTTTGCAATTGTTGGAGAAGGTGAGGAAGAAGAGGAAGAAATTATTGAAAGATTAGAACAAAGCAAGGCAAATCAACTGTTTTGGACAGTTACATTGCTGACAATTGCGTCTGGCGGAGATAATTTAGGTATCTATATACCTTATTTTGCTTCGTTAGATTGGTCACAGACCCTCGTGGCCTTGCTTGTGTTTGTAATCGGCATAATTATCTTATGCGAGATTAGTCGGGTGTTATCCTCTATTCCGTTAATATTCGAGACAATTGAAAAATACGAGCGAATCATTGTGCCCTTAGTATTCATTCTACTTGGACTATACATCATGTATGAAAATGGCACGATAGAGACTTTTCTGACCGTGTAGATTTTTTTGTTTCACTAGGATTTTAGCCCGAGCTCAAATCAGCTCTCTGATTTTCAGAGGGCTTTTTACGTTGTCACCTTACCTCGATATACTCAAGTATTATCTTTACTTACGGTTCCTAGCACTATAAAACCAACTATATTCATTTGTTCTCATCTTGTTCCATTGTTGAAAATATGGTATACTTTTCATGAGAATTTTCTAAATTTTTAAGATTCTATCAAAGGAGGTTTGCATGCTTTCCAAATTTTCTGGAAGCCGACAAGACCAGCAATTTGTGTTACTTTTAGTTGTTTTGCTAGGTATTTTAGGGATTTCTCTCTTTCTAGCAGTTTCAATGGGATCTGTTGCGATTGATCTAGGAGATACCTATCGGATTGTTTTGAGCAGGTTGGGATTTCCTCTTGAGATAGGAGAGGTTTCCAAGTCTACTCTTGCCATTGTATGGAACATGAGATTCCCCCGAGTATTGTTAGGTTTGATAGTGGGGGCTGGTCTTTCTATGTGTGGTAGCGTGATGCAGTCTACAGTGAACAATCCCATCGCAGAGCCTTATGTCTTAGGAATATCTGCGGGTGCAACTCTAGGGGCAACCTTGAGCATCATTCTTGGTTTAAAAGTGATGATTAGCCTTGGAGCTTTTCTTGGCGCTACTTTGGCAACAATTGCTGTCCTCATCATTGCCTCTATGCAGGGAAGGATGACGACTTCTAGTCTAATCTTATCGGGAACGGTGGTCAACGCTCTCTTTCTGGCTTTTTCCAACTTTATTATCTCAGTTGGAGCTAATGCGGATAGTGTGATGACCATTAAGTTTTGGACCATGGGCTCGCTCGCTGGGACTTCCTGGTCTGACTTGGTCCTGCCAACTATAGTGGTAGGAATAGCCTTTCTATTTTTCTCTACCCAGTATCGTGTTTTCAATGCGATGATGATGGGAGATGAGGCTGCTTTAACTTTGGGGATTCCCTTACGCTTTTATTGGTATCTTTATGTGACAATGGTGGCTGTGCTGACAGCAGTCTTAGTGGCAACCTGTGGAATTATTGGATTTGTCGGTCTGATTACTCCACATTTAGCTCGAGGGTTAGTAGGAACGAATTACAAGAGGCTTTTTCCCGTTGCAACCTTGCTGGGTGCCCTCTTTGTCATCTGGGCAGACGTACTCTCTCGTATCATCATTCCAAACGCAGAGCTTCCTATTGGTATTTTCACAGCCTTAGTAGGTGCTCCCTTCTTTATTTACATTGTTGGAGGTAGGCGAAGGGAGGTGAGGGTCTGATATGGACTTGATTTGTCAGGATATCCACTTTGGACTAGGAGAGAAAAAAATCCTCAAAGGAGTCTCTCTTAAGGTTGAAGGGAATCAATTTCACACGATATTAGGACCAAATGGAAGCGGGAAAACCAGTCTACTTAAACTCCTCTATCGTCAGGAAAAGGCGGACAAAGGCTTGATAAGCCTAGATGGAAAGCCTCTGGAACAATGGACGCTCAAAGAAACAGCCAAGCAAATGGCGGTCGTCACCCAGTTTAATCAATTGCAGTTTGATTGTACAGTTGAGGAAATCGTCTTGCTGGGAAGAACGCCCCATCTCTCTTTTTTACAGAAGGAAAAGGAAAGGGATTATGCGCTCGTTCAAGATGCTCTCGTCAAGGTAGATATGCTCGAGAAGAAAACTCGTCTCTATTCGTCTCTGTCAGGGGGAGAGAAACAACGAGTCTTATTAGCCCGCGCCTTGGCACAAGAACCGACTCTCTTGCTCCTGGACGAACCAAGCAATCACCTAGATATCAAGTATCAGCTAGACTTGTTAGCCATTGTGAAGAATCTCAAGGTCAATGTTTTAGCTGTCCTACATGATATTCAACTTGCTTGTCGCTATTCGGATTATCTCTATCTGATGAAAGAGGGGGAAATCCTGTACCAAGGTACTCCAAAGGAGACCATCACCCCTGAGTCATTGCAAACTGTATATGGAGTTCAAAGTCAGGTGACTTGGACCGAGGATCAGCAAGCCATGATTCACTATTTATAAAAATGAAAAGGAAAATAAGATGAAAAAAACACTAAGCATTTTACTGGTAACAGTAGCTACCTTAACTTTGGCAGCTTGTGGTAACACTACTACAGAAAAAGCTACCACACAATCTAGCACAGAAACAAGTCAAAAGGCTAACGCAGAGACGACTTATCCGCTAACTATCAAAACTTATGATGCTAAAGGAAATGAAGTCGAACAAGTTTTTGACAAGACACCTGAAAAAGTTATTACAAACAATCTTTCAACCACTGAAATCTTATTGGAGCTAGGCTTGAAGGATAAAATTGCTGGCATGCTCAACCCTGACAATGCTGTAACAGATAAATATAAGGACGCGATTGCGACTATTCCTCAAATTGGCGATAAAAAAACAGTCTCACAAGAGACAGTTCTTTCTTATGAGCCAGACGCTGTGATGGGTCGAAACATGATGTTTTCTGAAAAATCCTTGGGGACAGTTAGCACTTGGAATGAAAACAAAATCCCAGTTTATACGCAAAAAGCTTCTCTCTCAACGATTCAGCAAGATTTGGGAAATATTGTAGAAGATGTTAAAAATCTTGGAATGATTTTTAATGTTCAGGATAAGGCTAATGAATACGCAGCCCAATTACAAACTAAAATTGACGCTGTTAAGAAAGCAAACCCAGCAAGTCAAGGTGAAAAGAAAAAGGCTTTGATTATGGTTGCTTATAATGATGAAACCTTCGGTGCCTACAAGTCTGCTTTGCAAGAAAGTTTGCTGAACCAACTTGGTTATACAAACGTTGCTACGGGGACATCAGGCTTGACCTTGGAAAATCTCGTATCAATGGATCCTGAATTGATTATCTATGTAACCAGCGATCGCAATAAAAAATTGGATGAAAAAGCAGTAGAGTTGATGAAGGCAAATGCTGTTTTGGAAAGCGTTACTGCTGTTAAGAATCAAAAAATAATGACCATCTCTTACGATGAGTTGATGGATTATGGTCCAGCAGTGATTGATTCCCTTGAGAAAATCAATGACTTTATCAATAAATAATGAGTTTGATTGGGAAGAAATTCAAGTTAAAATCAGCCTTCCTTCTAACTACGACCCCAATCAAACCTATCCAGCTATTTTATTGAATGATGGGAACTTGGATTTTCTATCGTCTCTTTCCGAATCTGTGATTTTAGTGGGCTTGATCTCTAAAAATCGCCTAGATGACTACACGCCCTGGAAGTCATCTGCTCTGAGAGATGGAGATCCAGATTTTGGAGGTCAGGCCAAGGTCTATCATGATCATTTATTTGGAGGTCTTTTAGACAAGTTGCAGTCGCTTTATCGCCTGGACGAAACTCGCCTTGCTTATGGAGGCTACTCACTAGGTGGTTTGGCGGCAGTCTACAGTCTTTTCAGCTTTGACAAGGTTTCCTGTGTCTTCTCCATCTGCGGTTCCTTTTGGTATCCTGATTTTGTGACTTACTGTAGGGAAGAAAAGGTGAAAAATTTGGACTGTTTGCTGTATTTACAGAATGGTCAAACAGAAGGAGCACACCATACTAATCGCTTGGCTCAAGCACCAGCCTATGCTGAGCAGATTCATACCAGTCTTCAGCAACGTTATCCGAACGGCCAGTTTGTTTTTGATCCTTATGGACACCATGAACAAGTAGCTGAGCGATTTCTAGCCTTTTCCAACTGGTTGGCCCAAAAATGGAAAATTGAATAAAAGAGTTATCCCTTGGCTTTTGCCAAGGGATTGTTGTATTTTTTAACCAAGAGACTCTCTCTTCTTATCTGGATTCCAGATGAAGCTTGCGATGAAGCTAAAGATGATGGTTAGGATAGCGAGGATAATGGCAAGGATGAGGGCAGGGATGCGGATAAACCACCATAGTGGGTTTGGTTTTTTATCATTGTGCCATTGTTTCGTTTCTTGGTCCAGACGTTGGAATTCTGTTTGGATTCGATTGGCGACTGTTTCAATGCCTTCATCATTCATTTTCTTGATATCTGAGATATCTATTGGATTTCCAAAGTTCATATCGACACGCTCGCGGCTAACTAAGCCCTTCAAAGTCATGGGACCTGTGTAGGTAACCGGCATGATACGGACCTTGGCCATTTTGGCAATCAGAGCTACGCCACCCTTGACATCGTTTGAGTGACGGCTCCCACTTGGAAACATGATGAGGGAGCGATCACTTTTTTTAAGGACGTTGATAGGGTATTTGATGGCAGAAGCGCTAGGATTTTCACGGTCGATAGGAAAGGCGCCACACATACGAATCCACCAGCCAAAGATACGGTTGGTAAAGAGCTCTTTTTTGGCCATAAAGATAAACTGTTTCGGCTTGGTCGCAAAGGCCATGTAAACAGGATCCCACCAGGTACGGTGAGGCGCAACCAAAATATAATTTTCATCTTGATTAGGAATTTTATCGGTATTATGATAGTGAGCATTGCCATTGATGGACCATAGGAGTAAGACAACTAATCCACGTAAATAAGTATAGAACATGCGATCTCCTTCGATTATTTTCTTGTTATTATTATACCTTATCAAAGGAGGGCTGGCAAACTTTTCCCTTGACCAGGTACATATTTAGGATGAAATTAGAATTCTTTTAGAAAAAATGATATGATAGAATTTATGGATAAAAATAAGATTATGGGATTAACCCAAAGAGAAGTCAAGGAAAGACAGGCTAAGGGTTTGGTCAATGATTTTACCGCATCGGCCAGTACCAGCACTTGGCAAATCATCAAACGAAATGTCTTTACCCTTTTTAACGCTTTGAACTTTGCCATTGCTTTGGCCCTAGCCTTTGTGCAGGCTTGGAGCAATTTGGTCTTCTTTGCTGTTATCTGCTTTAACGCTTTTTCTGGAATTGTGACCGAGCTACGGGCCAAACACATGGTGGACAAGCTCAATCTTATGACCAAGGAAAAAGTCAAGACTATTCGGGATGGCCAAGAAGTGGCTCTGAATCCTGAAGAATTGGTGCTAGGAGATGTCATTCGTCTGTCTGCTGGAGAGCAGATTCCCAGTGATGCCTTGGTTTTGGAAGGCTTTTCGGAAGTCAATGAAGCCATGTTAACGGGGGAAAGTGATTTGGTGCAAAAGGAAGTTGATGCTTTGCTTTTGTCAGGAAGTTTCCTAGCCAGTGGGTCAGTTTTAGCTCAAGTTCACCATGTCGGTGCAGACAACTATGCTGCCAAACTCATGCTTGAGGCTAAGACTGTGAAACCAATCAACTCTCGTATCATGAAATCGCTGGACAAGTTAGCAGGTTTTACTGGAAAGATTATCATTCCTTTTGGTCTGGCTCTCTTGCTAGAAGCCTTGCTTTTAAAAGGACTGCCTCTCAAGTCATCCGTTGTAAATTCATCGACAGCCCTACTGGGAATGTTACCCAAGGGAATCGCCCTTTTGACCATCACTTCGCTCTTGACAGCGGTGATTAAGTTGGGCTTGAAAAAGGTCTTGGTGCAGGAGATGTATTCTGTTGAGACCTTGGCGCGCGTGGATATGCTCTGTTTGGACAAGACGGGTACCATCACCCAAGGAAAGATGCAGGTGGAGGCCGTTCTTCCACTGACGGAAACTTATGGTGAAGAGGCTATTGCCAGCATCCTGACCAGCTACATAGCCCATAGTGAGGATAAAAATCCAACAGCCCAAGCCATTCGCCAGCGTTTCCAAGGTCAAGTAGCCTATCCTATGCTCTCTAACCTTCCTTTCTCAAGCGACCGCAAGTGGGGAGCCATGGAGTTAGAAGGTTTGGGAACAGTTTTCTTAGGGGCACCTGAGATGTTGCTGGATTCTGAGGTACCAGAAGCCAGAGTGGCCTTGGAGAGAGGTTCACGTGTCTTGGTCTTAGCTCTCAGTCAGGAGAAATTAGACCATCACAAGCCGCATAAACCATCGGATATTCAGGCTCTAGCCTTGCTGGAAATCCTGGACCCCATTCGAGAGGGAGCAGCAGAGACGCTGGACTATCTTCGTTCTCAGGAAGTGGGCCTCAAGATTATCTCTGGTGACAATCCAGTTACGGTATCCAGCATTGCCCAGAAGGCTGGTTTTGCGGACTATCACAGCTATGTCGATTGCTCAAAAATCACGGATGAGGAATTGATTGCTATGGCTGAGGAGACAGCTATTTTCGGACGTGTTTCCCCACATCAAAAGAAACTCATTATCCAAACGCTGAAAAAAGCGGGTCATACAACAGCTATGACAGGGGATGGAGTTAATGATATCTTGGCCCTTCGTGAGGCGGATTGTTCCATCGTAATGGCGGAAGGGGATCCAGCGACTCGTCAGATTGCCAATTTGGTTCTCTTGAACTCAGACTTTAATGATGTTCCTGAGATTCTCTTTGAAGGTCGTCGTGTGGTCAATAACATTGCCCACATCGCCCCGATTTTCTTGATAAAGACCATCTATTCTTTCTTGCTCGCAGTTATCTGTATCGTCAGTGCTTTACTAGGTCGATCTGAGTGGATCTTGATTTTCCCCTTCATTCCAATCCAGATTACCATGATTGACCAGTTTGTGGAAGGTTTCCCACCATTCGTTCTGACTTTTGAGCGAAATATCAAACCTGTCGAGCCAAACTTCCTCAGAAGATCCATGCTCCGTGCCTTACCAAGCGCACTCATGGTCGTGTTTAGTGTTCTTTTTGTTAAAATTTTTGGAGCGAGTCAAGGCTGGTCTGAAATAGAAATCTCAACTCTACTCTATTATCTGCTTGGGTCAATTGGTTTCTTATCCGTATTTAGAGCCTGCATGCCATTTACCCTATGGCGTGTCCTCTTGATTGTTTGGTCAGTAGGAGGCTTCCTAGCCACAGCTCTCTTCCCAAGAATTCAAAAACTGCTTGAAATTTCAACCTTAACAGGACAAACATTACCTGTTTATGGTGTCATGATGTTGGTCTTTACCGTGCTTTTCATCCTGACTAGTCGCTATCAAGCCAGAAAATAAAGAAAGGCTGCAATCTGTGGATTGTGGTCTTTTTAGGTGCAAGATAGCTAGCTGAAATGTGGTATAATAAGAGGTAATAGAGTTTTGGAAAGTGAGAGAATATGATTTCAAAGAGATTAGAATTAGTGGCTTCCTTTGTGCCACAGGGAGCCATTTTGCTAGATGTGGGGAGTGACCATGCTTATTTGCCTATCGATTTAGTCGAAAGAGGAAAAATCGAAAGTGCCATTGCAGGTGAGGTGGTGGAAGGTCCCTACCAATCTGCAGTCAAAAATGTTGAGGCTCACGGCCTAAAGGAGAAAATCCAGGTTCGTTTAGCCAATGGCTTGGCAGCTTTTGAAGAGGCAGACCAAGTGTCTGTAATCACCATTGCTGGTATGGGTGGTCGTTTGATTGCTAGGATATTGGAAGAAGGCTTGGATAAGTTAGCTAATGTAGAACGTCTGATTCTCCAGCCCAATAATCGTGAAGACGATTTGCGTATCTGGTTACAAGAGAACGGATTTCAGATTGTAGCTGAAAGCATCCTAGAAGAAGCTGGTAAGTTTTATGAGATTTTGGTGGTGGAAGCGGGACAAATGAAGTTATCAGCCAGTGATGTTCGCTTTGGACCTATCTTGTCTAAAGATATCAGTTCAGTATTTGTCCAAAAATGGCAAAAAGAAGCTGAGAAGCTAGAGTTTGCCCTCGGACAAATCCCTGAAAAAAATTTGGAAGAACGTCAAGTTCTAGTAGATAAGATTCAAGCCATCAAGGAGGTTCTCCATGCTAGCAAGTGAAGTAATTAACGCATATGAAGCCTTTTGCCCTCAGGAATTCTCCATGGAGGGAGACAGTCGTGGTCTGCAAATTGGAACTTTGGACAAGGATATCCAAAGGGTCATGGTTGCTCTGGATATTCGTGAAGAAACGGTGGCTGAAGCTATTGAAAAGGGTGTGAATTTGATTATCGTCAAGCACGCGCCGATTTTCCGTCCTATCAAAGACTTGGTAGCTAGCCGTCCACAAAATCAGATTTACATTGATCTCATCAAGCATGATATCGCAGTTTATGTCAGCCATACCAATATTGACATCGTTGAAAATGGTCTCAATGACTGGTTCTGCCAGATGCTAGGAATCGAGGAGACGATTTATCTGCAGGAGACAGGCCCTGAACGTGGAATTGGACGTATTGGGAATGTTCAACCTCAGACCTTTGGGGAATTGGCCCAGAATGTCAAGCAAGTCTTTGGTTTAGATAGCCTTCGATTGGTGCATTATCAAGGGAATGATTTGCAGAAGCCTATTTCAAGAGTGGCAATTTGTGGTGGAAGCGGGCAGTCTTTCTATAAGGATGCTTTAGCAAAGGGGGCAGATGTCTACATTACTGGCGATATATATTATCATACTGCTCAGGATATGCTGTCTCATGGCTTGCTAGCATTGGACCCAGGTCACTATATCGAAGTGCTTTTTGTGGAAAAAATTGCAGAGCTTCTTAATCAATGGAAAGAGGAAAAGGGCTGGACTATCGATATTGTACCTAGTCAAGTATCGACCAATCCTTTCCACCATATCTAGTTAGAAAGTGAAAACAATGAAAAAAGTTGCCATTATCGGAGCAGGAATTGTGGGAGCAACAGTAGCCTACTACCTCTCTAAAGAAAGTGACCTAGAGGTAACCGTCTTTGACCATGGACAGGGTCAGGCTACCAAGGCAGCAGCAGGAATTATCAGTCCTTGGTTTTCCAAACGTCGCAATAAAGCCTGGTACAAGATGGCGCGCTTGGGGGCTGACTTTTACGTGGATTTATTAGCTGATTTAGAGAAATCAGGACAAGAAATTGACTTTTACCAGCGTTCGGGAGTCTTTCTCTTGAAGAAGAATGAGTCCAAGTTGGAAGAACTCTATCAACTGGCCCTCCAGCGCAGGGAAGAATCTCCTTTAATAGGGCAATTAGCCATTCTAGACCAAGCATCAGCTAATGAATTATTCCCAGGTTTGAAGGGATTTGATCGCTTGCTCTATGCTTCTGGTGGAGCGAGAGTAGATGGTCAACTCTTAGTGACTCGTTTGCTAGAAGCCAGTCAGGTCAAGCTAGTCAAAGAAAAAGTAACTCTAACACCTTTAGCATCAGGTTACCAGATTGGTGAAGAGGTGTTTGATCAGGTTATTTTGGCGACGGGAGCTTGGTTGGGACACCTGTTAGAGCCTTTAGGTTATGAAGTAGATGTTCGTCCCCAAAAGGGGCAACTCCGAGATTATCAACTTGCCCAAGACATGGAAACTTACCCTGTTGTTATGCCAGAAGGGGAATGGGATTTGATTCCTTTTGCAGGTGGGAAATTGTCCTTAGGTGCTACCCATGAAAATGATATGGGATTTGATTTGACGGTAGATGAAACCTTACTCAAACAAATGGAGGAGGCAGCCTTGCCCCATTATCCAGTTTTATCTAAAGCGACTTCAAGAGCTGAGCGTGTGGGAATCCGTGCCTATACCCGTGATTTCTCTCCTTTCTTTGGGCAGGTGCCAGAATTGGCAGGTGTCTATGCTGCTAGTGGACTAGGTTCATCAGGCCTCACAACTGGTCCTATCATTGGTTACCATCTAGCTCAACTGATCCAAGGCAAGGAGATGACCTTAGACCCTCTAAACTATCCAATTGAAAACTATGTCAAACGGGTAAAAAGCGAATAATACTCAATGAAAATCAAAGAACAAACTAGGAAACTAGCCGCAGGCTGCTCAAAACACTGTTTTGAGGTTGTAGATAGAGCTGGTGAAGTCAGCTCAAAACACTGTTTTGAGGTTGTGGATAGAACTGACGAAGTCAGTAACCATACCAACCTATGGCAGGCGACATTGAAGTGGTTTGAAGAGATTTTCGAAGAGTATAAGCATTTTACTGGAATTTTAGTCTCCCCTCTAGGATGGCAAATGACATTCCCTATCAAAAATGGTAAAATAAGAAAAAATAATCCGAGAATCGAGGAAAGAAGATGCAAGAAAAGATTTTGGTAACGGGTGGGGCAGGTTTTATTGGAACTCACACAGTTATTGAGTTAATCCAAGCAGGTCATCAGGTTGTTGTGGTGGATAACCTTGTCAACAGCAATCGTAAAAGTTTAGAAGTTGTTGAGAGAATTACAGGAGTTGAAGTGCCTTTCTATGAGGCAGATATTCGAGACACAGATACCCTCAGAGATATTTTCAAGCAAGAAGAACCAACAGGGGTCATTCACTTCGCTGGCTTGAAGGCTGTCGGTGAATCTACCCGTATTCCTCTTGCCTACTATGACAACAATATTGCTGGGACTGTTAGTCTTTTGAAGGTAATGGAAGAAAACAACTGTAAAAACATCATTTTCAGTTCTTCTGCGACAGTTTACGGAGATCCGCACACAGTACCCATCTTGGAAGATTTCCCACTTTCAGTGACCAATCCATACGGCCGTACTAAGCTTATGCTAGAGGAAATTTTGACGGATATCTACAAGGCAGACTCAGAATGGAATGTGGTCTTACTTCGTTACTTTAACCCAATCGGAGCCCATGAGAGTGGTGATTTGGGAGAAAATCCAAACGGTATTCCAAATAACCTTTTGCCATATGTAACTCAAGTAGCCGTTGGGAAATTAGAGCAAGTGCAAGTGTTTGGAGACGATTACGATACGGAAGATGGAACTGGTGTTCGTGACTATATCCACGTTGTCGATTTGGCTAAAGGTCACGTCGCAGCTCTGAAAAAAATCCAAAAAGGTTCAGGTCTAAACGTTTATAACCTTGGAACAGGTAAAGGCTACTCAGTTCTTGAAATTATCCAAAATATGGAAAAAGCAGTGGGACGTCCAATTCCTTACCGCATCGTAGACCGTCGCCCAGGGGATATCGCAGCCTGCTATTCAGATCCTGCAAAAGCCAAAGCAGAATTGGGCTGGGAAGCAGAACTCGGCATCACCCAAATGTGTGAAGATGCATGGCGTTGGCAAAGCAAGCATCCAAATGGATTTGAAGACTAAGATGGTGATGTCAATCATTGTCCCCTGTTTAAACGAAGAGGAAGTACTTCCTCTTTTTTATCAGGCTTTGGAAGCTTTACTTCCAGATTTGGAAACAGAAATCGAGTATGTCTTTGTCGACGATGGATCAAGTGATGGAACCTTGGAACTCTTAAAGGCCTATCGGGAACAAAATCCGGCAGTACATTATATTTCTTTCTCTCGAAATTTTGGAAAAGAAGCAGCCCTCCATGCAGGTTTGCAATATGCGACAGGAGATTTGGTGGTGGTGATGGATGCAGACCTCCAAGATCCTCCTAGTATGTTGCTTGAGATGAAAGCTTTACTAGACCAAAATGCAGACTTGGACTGTGTTGGAACACGGAGAACCAGTCGAGAAGGAGAACCCTTCTTTCGCAGTTTCTGTGCTAATCTCTTTTACCGCCTTATGCAAAAAATCAGCCCAGTAGCCCTGCCATCAGGTGTCCGTGATTTTCGCATGATGAGAAGGTCTGTAGTCGATGCCATTTTAAGCTTGACCGAGTCCAATCGTTTTTCTAAGGGACTATTTGCCTGGGTCGGTTTTAAAACCCATTATCTGGACTATCCAAATATCGAAAGGCAGGCTGGCAAGACCAGTTGGAGTTTTAGGCAACTCTTTTTCTACTCTATTGAAGGGATTGTTAATTTTTCAGATTTTCCCTTGATTATAGCCTTCGTAGCTGGTCTCCTATCTTGTTTTATTTCTTTGCTTATGACCTTTTTTGTTGTGGTTCGGACTCTTATTTTGGGCAATCCGACATCAGGTTGGACCTCTCTGATGGCGGTCATTCTCTTTCTTGGGGGAATTCAACTCCTGACCATTGGGATTCTTGGCAAGTACATCAGTAAGATTTATCTAGAGACTAAAAAAAGACCACTTTATCTTATCAAAGAAAAAAGTGACCTTCCTGATTTTACAGAAAAAAATAAAGTGAAAAGACTATAATTTTACATGGAAATATGCTAAACTAGAAAGAGTGAAACGTTCTTGTCAATTTACTATGAAAGATTAGTGTTGATCTTTAATCAAGGCACGTGTCGGACAGTTTCTAATAGCTTCTATGACATCCTGGCTAGGAGAAATTTCTTTTTCTAGTTGGTCAGGGTCATCGTAAAAGCGCACGATTCCATTATCGTGGTAATCAAATAAATCAGAATAAGTTTGGCAAAGCCCACAGGCAATGCAGCGTTCAGGTATAAGTGTGATTTTCATATTTATATTGTAATAAGAAAAGTCAAAAAAAACAAGGAGTAAGGTATGGCAAAAGAACCGTGGCAAGAAGATATTTATGAAAATCAAGAAGAAACAAGATCAGGCCGTCGTTCGAAATCACAGGGTGGTGGAGTTATAGCGAATCGTATCTTGACTATTTTAGCTAGTATTTTCTTTGTAATTGTGGTGGTGATGATTATTGTTCTGATCTATCTGTCATCGGGTGGGAGTAATCGCACAGTAGCTTTAAAAGATTTTCACGATTCTGATGCAAATGTAGTACAGATTTCATCTTCTAGTAGTTCAGAACAGGCATCTTCTAGTTCAGAGGATAAGGAAGAGTCATCTAGTAGCTCAGAACATCCAACAGATCCAGAAGGAACTACAAAAGTTTTGGCTGGAGAAGGAGAAGCAGCCATTGCAGCTCGTGCAGGTATCTCGATTGCTCAGTTAGAGGCCTTGAATCCTGGACATATGGCTACAGGATCTTGGTTTGCTAATCCAGGTGATGTTATAAAAATAAAATAGGAGCCGATATGAAAACAATTCAAATTGCTATTGACGGTCCTGCTTCAAGTGGCAAGAGTACGGTCGCAAAGATTATTGCCAAGGATTTTGGATACACCTATCTAGATACAGGTGCTATGTATCGTGCAGCGACCTACATGGCTCTCAGGAACCAATTAGTAGTTGAACAAGTTGAAGAACTCTTAGACTTATTGGACCAGCATCCAATCAGCTTTGGGCGTTCAGAAACTGGAGAACAGCTTGTCTTTGTAGGGGATGTGGATATTACCCATCCTATCCGTGAAAATGAAGTGACCAACCATGTTTCTGCTATTGCGGCAATTCCTGAAGTTCGTGAGAAACTAGTTTCTCTCCAACAAGAGATCGCCCAGCAAGGTGGGATTGTCATGGATGGTCGTGATATTGGAACTGTTGTATTGCCACAAGCAGAATTGAAAATTTTCCTAGTAGCTTCTGTCGATGAGAGAGCAGATCGTCGTTATAGGGAAAATATCGCCAAGGGAATTGAGACAGACCTTGAAACCCTAAAAGAAGAAATTGCTGCGCGTGACTATAAGGATAGTCATCGTGAGACTTCGCCTCTCAAACAAGCTGAGGACGCTGTCTACCTTGATACAACTGGTTTGAACATTCAAGAAGTAGTTGAAAAAATTAAAGCAGAAGCTGAAAAAAGAATGTAAATATAGAAAAGCCGATAGATTGATATCGGTTTTTTTCTAAATTTGTCAAAATGTTGAATTTAGGGTATAATAGTTGCTGTTCGAGAAATTTTGATTTTCAAAGAATAGTGAATGATGATAAGGAGAAACCATGAATAACTTACCAAATTGCCCAAAATGTAACTCAGAGTATGTCTACGAAGACGGTGCCCTACTGGTTTGCCCAGAGTGTGCTCATGAGTGGAATCCTGCTGAAGTTGCAGATGTAGAAGAGGGTATTGTTGCGATCGATGCCAACGGGAATAAATTGGCTGACGGTGATACTGTAACCCTCATCAAGGACTTGAAAGTAAAAGGTGCGCCAAAAGATTTGAAACAAGGGACGCGCGTAAAAAATATCCGCATCGTGGAAGGTGACCACAATATTGATTGTAAAATTGATGGTTTTGGTGCAATGAAACTCAAATCAGAGTTTGTGAAGAAAATTTAAGCATGTCAAAGCACTATAAACTTGTATTTTATAGCCGTATCTTCTTGTTTCTAGCGGCTTTTACGGGAGTTTATCTTGAAATTGCCAAGCATGGTGGATTTGGGATGCTTCTCTATTATACGGTTCTGTCTAACCTCTTAGTAGCGATTTTTACGCTCTATCTTCTAAAGGTTATGAGCCGTTTAGGTGAAAACTGGCAAAGGTCAAGTCTCTTGCGCTTAAAAGGTGGAGTCACCATGAGTATCATGATTACCTGTGTGATTTACCATTTCCTTTTAGCGCCTATTGCGACTAATTTTTATACTCTAGAAAATTTCCTTTGCCACTATATCGTTCCCCTCTGGTTTTTAGCAGATACCCTCTTTTTTGATAAACAGGGTCAATACAAAATCTGGGATCCAGTTGTGTGGACGATTTTACCCTTGCTGTATATGATTTTTGCTCTTTTTAATGGCTTGGTACTGAAATTAGACATTCCTAATTCTAAGGTCAGTCCTTTCCCTTACTTCTTTTTGAATGTGAACAAGGGTTGGGATGTCGTGTTTAAGTGGTGTCTGATTATCTTTGTTGCCTATATGGTGGCAGGATTTATCTTCTACTTTATCAAGCAAATCAAGAGAAGGTCATCCTAATACTCTTTGAAAATAAAATTCAAACCACGTCAGATTCGCCTTGCCGTATATATGTTAC
Organism: Streptococcus shenyangsis; assembly: GCF_006385785.1. Taxonomy (GTDB): domain Bacteria; phylum Bacillota; class Bacilli; order Lactobacillales; family Streptococcaceae; genus Streptococcus; species Streptococcus shenyangsis. Next base: position 65,815 of record NZ_VFSH01000009.1, on the reverse strand, counting down.
TGACTTCGTCAGTTTCATCTACAACCTCAAAACTATGTTTTGAGCTGACTTCGTCAGTTCTATCTACAACCTCAAAGTAGTGCTTTGAGCAACCTACGGCTAGCTTCCTAGTTTGCTCTTTGATTTTCATTGAGTATAAGATACAAGGGATTCATTTTCGAGTTTAAGAAGGAGTCTACAAACCAATGGGACTTCTTCTTTTCTTGCTTTATAATTCTTAAAAGAGTAGAAGATTAAGAGAAAATATAGAAAGAGATTTCATGAAACAATTTTTAGAACGGGCCAGTATTTTGGCTCTCTCCCTCGTTTTGATTACGTCCTTTTCCATCTCGAGTGCCCTGCCAGCCATGTTTGACTATTATCAAGGTTATCCTAAGGAACAAATTGAGCTCTTGGCGAGCTTGCCATCCTTTGGGATCATGATTATGTTACTACTAAATGGTTTCTTAGAAAAAATATTTCCTGAGCGATTACAGATTAGTTTGGGCTTGCTGATTTTATCACTGAGTGGAACAGCACCCTTTTGGTATCAAGCCTACCCCTTTGTCTTTGGAACACGGATTCTTTTTGGTTTAGGTGTTGGAATGATCAATGCTAAGGCCATTTCTATTATCAGTGAACGTTATCAAGGAAAAACGCGGATTCAGATGTTAGGGCTACGCGGTTCTGCAGAGGTCGTTGGGGCCTCTCTCATTACCTTGGCAGTCGGCCAGTTGTTGGCCTTTGGTTGGACAGCTACTTTCTTAGCCTATAGTGCTGGATTTTTGGTGCTGACCCTTTATCTGCTCTTTGTCCCTTATGGAAAGGAAAAGAAAGAAGTCAAGAAAAAGGAGAAGGAAGCAAGTCGCTTAACTAGGGAAATGAAAGGCTTGATTTTTATCCTAGCTATTGAAGCAGCGGTTGTAGTTTGTACCAATACAGCTATTACCATCCGTATTCCAAGTTTGATGGTGGAAAGAGGACTTGGAGATGCACAGTTATCTAGTTTTGTACTTAGTGTCATGCAGTTGATCGGGATTGTGGCTGGTGTGAGTTTTTCTTTCTTGATTTCTATCTTTAAAGAGAAACTGCTCCTCTGGTCTGGTATTGCCTTCGGCTTAGGGCAAATCGTGATTGCTCTCTCTCCATCCTTGTGGGTGGTAGTGGCAGGAAGCATTCTGGCTGGTTTTGCCTACAGTGTAGCCTTGACGACGGTCTTTCAACTTGTCTCTGAAAGAATTCCAGCTAAACTCCTCAATCAAGCAACTTCATTTGCTGTATTAGGCTGTAGTTTTGGAGCCTTTACGACACCATTCGTTCTAAGTGCAATTGGCTTACTAACTCACAATGGCATGCTCGTCTTTGCCATTTTAGGATCATGGTTGATTGTAACCTCTATCTTTGTCATGTACCTACTTCAAAAGAGAGCTTAGGATTGGTTTCCTAAGTTTTTCTTTTGATACTCAATGAAAATCAAATAGCAAACTAGAAAGATAGCCGCAGGTTGCTCAAAACACTGTCTTGAGGTTGTAGATAAGACTGACGAAGTCAGTTACCTATACCTATGATATCTACGGCAAGGTGAAGCTGACGTAGTTTGAAGAGATTTTCGAAGAGTATGAGATTTTTATACCCAGACAGTATTTGTTTTAGAATCTTGTCTCCAGACTAATTTCTTGATACAATAGAAGTCATGACAAGATATAAAGCAACTATTTCCTATGATGGTTACGCCTTTGCTGGTTTTCAGCGCCAGCCTCATGCGCGTAGCGTTCAGGAAGAAATTGAAAAAACCTTGACCAGGTTAAATAAAGGGCAAGCCATTACTGTTCACGGTGCTGGTAGGACAGATAGTGGTGTTCATGCCCTGGGACAGGTTATTCATTTTGACTTGCCCTACCAGATGGATGAGGAAAAACTTCGCTTTGCCTTGGACACCCAGTCCCCTGAAGATATTGATGTGATTTCTATTGAGCTAGTGGAGGATGATTTTCATTGCCGTTATGCCAAGCATAGCAAGACCTATGAGTTTATCGTAGATAGGGGCCGTCCCAAAAATCCTATGCGTCGTCACTATGCTACTCACTTTCCCTATCCGCTTGATGTGGAACGGATGCAGATGGCAATCAAAAAGTTAGAGGGAATACATGATTTTACAGGCTTTACAGCATCTGGAACCAGTGTGGAGGATAAGGTTCGCACCATCACAGAAGCTAGTCTCAGGGTTGATGAGACAGGACAATTTTTGACCTTTACCTTTTCAGGAAATGGCTTCTTGTATAAGCAGATTCGCAATATGGTGGGGACACTGCTCAAAATCGGAAACAACCGTATGCCAGTAGAGCAGATTGACCTCATCTTGGAGAAAAAGGACAGGCAACTTGCAGGTCCCACTGCAGCACCAAATGGTTTGTATTTAAAGGAGATTCGTTATGAAGAATAATCGTATTTTAGCACTTTCTGGGAATGATATTTTTAGTGGTGGTGGTTTATCAGCAGATTTGGCTACCTATACTTTGAACGGCTTGCATGGCTTTGTAGCAGTGACTTGCTTGACAGCCTTGACAGAAAAGGGATTCGAAGTCTTTCCAACTGACGATGCCATTTTTCAACATGAATTAGATAGTTTGCGTGATGTGGAATTTGCAGGGATTAAGATTGGTCTTCTACCAACTGTCAGTGTGGCTGAGAAGGCACTGGACTTTATCAAGCAGCGCCCAGGAGTGCCTGTGGTATTGGATCCTGTCTTGGTCTGCAAGGAAACGCACGACGTAGCAGTCAGTGAACTCTGCCAAGAGTTGATTCGCTTTTTCCCTTATGTCAGTGTGATTACGCCTAATCTTCCTGAAGCAGAATTATTGGCTGGTCAAGAAATCAAAAGCTTGGAAGACATGAAAACTGTAGCGCAGAAATTGCATGATTTAGGCGCGCCAGCAGTTATTATCAAGGGAGGCAATCGCCTTAGTCAGGACAAGGCTGTGGATGTCTTTTATGATGGACAAACCTTTACAGTCCTAGAAAATCCTGTCATCCAAGGGCAAAATGCTGGTGCAGGTTGTACCTTTGCCTCTAGCATTGCCAGTCACTTGGTTAAAGGTGCTGAACTTTTACCAGCAGTAGAAAGTTCTAAGGCTTTCGTTTATCGTGCCATTGCACAAGCAGATCAGTATGGAGTAAGACAATATGAAGCAAACCAAAACAACTAAAATCGCCCTTGTATCCCTCTTAACCGCCCTTTCTGTGGTTCTAGGTTATTTCTTAAAAATTCCAACACCGACAGGAATTCTAACTCTTTTAGATGCTGGTGTCTTCTTTGCGGCCTTCTACTTTGGTAGTCGTGAAGGGGCTGTAGTCGGAGGACTAGCAGGTTTCTTGATTGACCTCTTATCAGGCTATCCTCAGTGGATGTTCTTTAGTTTGGTCAACCATGGCTTGCAGGGATTTTTCGCAGGATTTAAAGGAAAAACTCAGTGGTTAGGCCTTATCTTAGCAACGATTGCCATGGTAGGGGGTTACGCCCTAGGTTCTACTTTGATGAATGGCTGGGCTGCAGCCCTACCTGAAATTCTTCCCAACTTTTTCCAAAATACAGTGGGGATGATTGTCGGATTTATTTTGAACCAAAGCATCAAGAAGATAAAGTAAAAAGTTAGCTGTTCGAGCTAACTTTTTTGTATAAATTTAATCAAAATAAAGCAAGTCTTTGCTTGTTTTTGTAAAGAGGTCAAAACCATTCTTAGTAACAACACCGCAGTCTTCGATACGGACACCAACTTTACCAGGGATATAGATACCTGGTTCAACAGAGAAGCACATGCCTTCTTCGATAACCAAGTCGTTTCCTTCCATGATAGATGGGAATTCGTGGACATCCATACCGATACCGTGACCGAGACGGTGGTTGAAGTACTCGCCGTAACCAGCTTTTTCGATGACCTCACGGGCAGCGCGGTCCACTTCATGGGCAGTCACACCTGGTTTGATAAAGTCAAGAGCAGCTTGTTGAGCTTCAAGAGTCAAGTTATAAATGTCTTTCTTGAATTGGTCAGGTTTGCCGACTGCGACTGTACGAGTCATATCTGACGCATAGCCGTTGACTAGAACACCAAGATCAAAGAGGAGAAGAGCATTATTTTCAACCTTGTTTGCTGCTGGGATACCGTGTGGATTTGCAGCATTATTACCAGTCAAGACCATAGTATCAAAGCTCATTTCATAGCCTTCACGTTTCATGGCAAAGTCGATTTGAGCGATAATATCTGTCTCCGTCTTATCAAGAGAAATATTATCAAAACCAACCTTAACAGCCTTATCAGCATAGAGACCTGCAACCATCATTTTTTGCACTTCATCAGCTGATTTGATGAGGCGCATGCGTTGGATACGAGGAGTGAGGTTGTCAAACTCAGCTGTTTCAAAAACTGATTTCAAGCCATGGTATTTAGTCAAAATGAGGTTGTCAAACTCCACAGCTACACGTTTGAAGTCGTGCTGTGGAAGAGCATCTTTCATTTTTTGCCATGGATTTTCAGAATCCACATAGCCTACAACTGGGAAGGATACGGTGCTGCTTGCACGCTCAACCTCAAGGGCTGGAACGAACAGAAGTGGTTCCTGATCAGCTAGGATAAAGAGGAACATTTGACGTTCATGAGGATCACTGTAAAAGCCAGTGAGGTAATTGATAGTGACGGGGTCAGATACGACAGCGACGTCTAGTTTTTCAGTTTCAAGATATGTTACGATTTGTTGTAATTTAGACATATGCTACCTTCTTTCTACCCCTCTATTTTGGCAAAAAAAGAGAGAAAATGCAAGGGAGAAGGGTAAAAGAAAAGACAAAAAGAACTCCGACAAGATAACGGAGTTCTTTGATATCATTTTCCTTTGTTTATGAAAAGTCAGCCTTGCTTTTGACGTCGCTGTATTCTTCAGCGATTTCTTGGCTGAGAATATCCTCATAAGCAGGGAGTTGAATGTCCTGACCATATTTCTTCTTGAGGGCAGTAGTGACTAGGCGATAAGCTAGATTGGCATTACGAGAGAGGATAGGCCCGTGGAAGTAAGAACCAAAGACATTCTTATAATGAACTCCTTCGCCGACCTTTTCTTCGTTATTTCCATTTCCATAGACAACCTGTCCCAGCGGTTTTTGGTCATCTGAGAGGGAGGTACGACCCTGATGATTTTCAAAACCATAGTAGGTTTCATTGAAATCTTCATTGTGAATCTTGATGTCACCGATAAAACGGTTATTGGTCTGGTTGAGGGTGTAGTGGCCCATGACACCTAGCCCTTCGATACGCCTACCCGATGCTTCAATATAATATTGACCCAATAGTTGGAAACCACCACAGATAGCCAGAACCACACCGTCGTTTTGGATGTAGTTGTCAATGCTCTCTTTTTTAGCAGGTAGGTCGTCTGCAATAATACTTTGTTCAAAGTCTTGACCGCCACCGAAAAAGGCGATGTCGTAGTGATTTTCATCAAAATCATCATGAAGTGAAACGATGTCAACGGTCACATGGGCTCCCAGTTTTTCAGCAACATACTTGAGCATGAGGATGTTTCCATTGTCCCCATAGGTATTCATGAGATTTCCGTAGAGGTGAGCAATGTTGAGCTGATAAGGGTAATTGCCATCTTTTGAGGAAAGTGAAGTATAAACCATTAGTTCATCTCCTTTCTAACAATCTGACGACTAGCCAGCAGTTCGCGGAATTCCAGCATAGCAGTATAGGTAGCTAGGATATAGGCATGCTTGCAGTCTTGGTTCTCAATGGTCTTGAGAACTTGCTCCAGATTGCTTGTTTCAGTGATTTTCTCAGCTGGATAGCCTGTCACTCGGAGACGACGTGCAATTTCAGAATGGCGAACACCGCCAGCGTTGATTTCAGGAATGTCCATCTCAGTGATTTGTTCAAAATCAGCATCCCAAATCCAGCTAGTATCAATTCCGTCCGCATAGTTGGCATTAAGGAGAACAGATAGGCTAAATGGATAAGGCGCTAGTTTAATCATTTCGATAGCTTGAGTTGCACCGACTGGATTTTTAATCAAGACGAGGGTACATTCCTTGTCACCGATATGGAAGGTTTCCTGACGACCAAAGACAGCACGGCTCTTATCAAATCCTTGCTTGATTAGTTGTGAATCTGCACCAAGGAAACGGGCGATAGCCACAGCAGCTAGGGCGTTGTAGATATTGTAGAGACCACCGATTTGAATACCGTATTCTTGTCCGTCAATGACAAAGCGAGAGCGATTGTTGGTTAACTCAACCAATTCTGTCAAGCGATAGTCGAGATCAGGACGTTTACATCCGCAGCTTTCACAGATATAGGCACCCAAGTTTGCATAGGTATTATGCTCATATTTGAGGATGCCTTGGCAGTCAGGACAGAGAATTCCGTCGGTATTATAGTGAGCCAGCTGGGCTGGACCTTTCTCCAAGTCAAAACCAAAATACTCTACAGGATTTGGAATAGCTGGCTTGTAGAAAAGTGGGCTGTCTCCATTAAGGAGAACAGTGGCAGTAGGCACTTTACGAATAGCATCCAAAATCATCTTGTAAGTTGTGTAAATCTCACCATAGCGGTCCATCTGGTCACGGAAGATATTGGTGATAACAAAAAGGCTTGGCTGGATATAGTCACAGATACGAGATAGACTGGCTTCGTCGATTTCTAGGACGGCAATATTTTTCCCAGTTTTAGACGATTTGGCTGTTAAGAAGGTTGTCGCAATTCCTGTAATCATGTTGGCACCGCTTGGGTTGGTCAGAACTTGACCATAAACCTCTTTTAAAATGCCGACAGTGAGGGCAGTTGTCAAGGTTTTTCCGTTGGTTCCAGTGACCACGACAATCTCGTAGTTCTTAGCTAGGTTTTGTAAAATATCTTTATCAAATTGAAGGGCAAGTTTTCCTGGAAGCGTACTCCCTCGGCCAAGACGGCTTAAAACGAAGTGGGAAGAACGCCCAGCAAGAAGGCCCAAAGTAGTTTTTAATTTCATGTTTCTATTATATCATAAAAGAGGGAAAAGACAGATTTGATACTCAATGAAAATCAAAGAGCAAACTAGTAAGCTAGCCGCAGGCTGTACTTGAGTACGGCAAGGTGAAGCTGACGTAGTTTGAATTTGATTTTCGAAGAGTATGAGATTTCGCAGAAATGAAAACAGCCCTCAGAGGGCTGTTCGATACGATTAAATCTCAACTTAAATCGCAAACAAGTCATTCAAGTTCTCAGCCAAGGTTGGGTGAGTGAAGATTTGTTTTGTGAAGTAAGTGTAAGGAATCTTATTGTCCATAGCAACAGTGATGATGTTGATGATTTCTTGAGAACCTTCTGAGAAGATGCTTGCTCCAAGAATTTCTTTTGTTTCAGTATTAACAACAGCTTTGAAAGCTCCGCGAAGGTCTCCATTTACGTGACCGCGAGGCATTGCTGCAACAGGGATTTCCTTCACTGCGTATGGAAGTTTCAAATCAGCAGCTTGGCTTTCAGTCAAACCGACTTGTGAAAGTGCAGGTGTGATGAACATAGTGTTTGGTACATTGAGACGGTCTTCAAGTGTGTAGCTGCCATCTCCAGCAAGGTAGCTGTAAACAACACGGAAGTCATCAAGTGAAATGTAAGTAAATTGAAGGCCACCGTTGACATCTCCAACTGCAAAGACACCAGGAACGTTTGTTTGACAATGTTTGTCTACTTTAATAGCACCACGTTCAGTTAGTTCAATATCTGTATTTTCAAGTTGAAGTGGTTCTACATTTGGTTTGCGTCCAGTTGAGTAGAGAAGGGCGTCGAAACGGTAAGTTTCGTTTTCAGTTACAAGGAGCACTTGGTCACTATCGTTTTTGATTTCAGTAGTGCGGATATTTTGAAGCAATTCAATACCGTCTTCTTCCATGTATTGCTTAGCAAGAGCTGCGATGGAAGGTTCTGCACGAGGTAGGAAAGTATCCAAGGCATCTAGAACTGTAACCTTGCTTCCAAGTTTGTTGTAAAGACCAGCAAATTCAAGACCGATATTTCCGCCACCAAGGATTCCAAGTTTTTCAGGCAATTTGTCCAAGTTTTGAATACCTGTTGAGTCAAAGACGTTTTTGCTTGTAGCAAGTCCAGGGATTGGCAAGACGTTTGAAACAGCACCAGTGTTGATGACGATTGTTTCAGCGGTCAGTTCTTTCTTTTCATCACCAGCTTGGATTTCGATGACTTTATTTGAAAGGAAGTGAGCTTCCGCATCAAAGATATCCACGCCTGTACCTGCAACAGTAGCATAGTTTTTACCATTGAGGCGACCAGTGATAGTATTTTTGGTAGCAATCACTTCTTCAAAAGACAAGTCTTTCTCAGCAGCAACTAGTAAAGTTTTAGTTGGGATACAACCAATGTTGATACAAGTTCCACCATACATAGCTTTACTACGTTCAACGAGGGCAACTTTTTTGCCAGCTGAAGCCAATTTACCAGCTAGTGTTTTACCAGCTTTACCAAATCCGATAACGATTAAATCATAAGTTAACATTTAGAATTCCTCCTTTTCGACTTTCATTCTAGCACAAGAAAAAAACTTTTGCACAATTCTGCTACGAAAAAGACAGAAAAAGCTAAAAACGCTTTCCAAACAAAAAACTAGTAATTTTTTGACAAGCTTGATAAACTAAAATCCTATCTATTTTTATATAAGATAGAATAAATGTTCGAAAATAGGAGGTTTTATGAAATTGAATCGTTATATTATTGCTTTTGCTGGGGTCATTTTACACTTAATGCTGGGTTCGACTTATGCTTGGAGTGTTTATCGCAACCCTATTATTGAAAAAACGGGATGGGATCAGGCTTCTGTTGCCTTTGCCTTTAGTCTAGCAATCTTTTGTTTGGGATTATCGGCTGCATTTATGGGGCGTTTGGTAGAAAAATTTGGTCCGAGAGTCATGGGGAGTCTATCTGCTTTTCTATACGCAGGTGGAAATATCTTAACAGGATTTGCAATAGACCGTCAGGAGCTGTGGTTGTTGTATCTCGCTTATGGCATTTTAGGTGGGCTTGGTTTGGGAGCAGGCTATATTACCCCTGTGTCAACGATTATAAAATGGTTTCCTGATAAACGTGGTCTCGCAACAGGTTTAGCGATTATGGGGTTTGGTTTTGCTTCTTTATTGACTAGTCCCATAGCGCAACATCTCATCGCAGGGGTAGGGCTTGTAGAAACTTTTTATATTTTAGGTGCAAGTTACTTTATTATCATGCTCCTAGCTTCACAATTCATTAAGCGTCCAAATGAGCAAGAGCTTGCAATTTTATCTGTTTCAGGGAAAGAAAAAATAACCTCTTTGACGCAAGGAATGGCTGCAAATCAGGCCCTGAAAAGCAATCGGTTTTATATACTTTGGATTATTTTCTTTATCAACATAGCTTGTGGTTTAGGCTTAATTTCAGCGGCATCGCCAATGGCACAGGAGATGGCTGGCTTGTCTACAAGTCATGCAGCAGTAATGGTGGGCGTTTTAGGGATTTTCAATGGGTTTGGTCGTTTGCTCTGGGCGAGTTTATCTGACTATATCGGTCGCCCTCTAACCTTTAGTATATTACTGCTTGTCAATCTTTTCTTTTCTCTCTCGCTTTGGCTCTTTACAAATTCCGTTTTATTTGTAGTCGCTATGTCTATTTTGATGACTTGCTATGGAGCTGGTTTTTCATTGATTCCGGCTTATCTCAGTGATATTTTTGGAACCAAGGAATTGGCCGCTCTGCATGGATATATTTTAACAGCTTGGGCAATGGCTGGTTTAGCAGGACCTATTTTATTAGCAGAGACTTATAAAATGGCTCATTCTTACACACAAACCTTGTTCGTTTTTCTCATTTTATATAGTATAGCCTTGGCTTTGTCTTATTATCTAGGTCGTTCAATCAAAAAGGAAAGCCAAAAACCGCTTACATGATTTTCTAGAGAAATTGGGCTATCTTTTAAGCTTGTCTTGTGTTATACTAGATAGGTTGCAAAGAAAACAGTACTTTTCTTTTGTGGAAAAGAAGCAACACGATTTTATATCCAGTATATGAAAATCCGTCATAAAAAGAAAAGTATAAACTAAGCCCTATAGGGTGGCTTCGCACCACCTTTAGAAAGAAGAATAACGTGAAATTTAATGAATTAAACTTGTCTGCTGATTTGCTAGCAGAGATTGAAAAAGCTGGTTTTGTAGAAGCCAGTCCGATCCAAGAACAAACTATTCCCTTGGCTCTTGAAGGTAAGGACGTTATCGGTCAAGCTCAGACTGGTACAGGAAAAACTGCAGCCTTTGGCTTGCCTACCCTTGAAAAAATCCGTACAGAAGAAGCGACCATCCAAGCTTTGGTTATCGCTCCAACACGTGAACTTGCTGTCCAAAGTCAAGAAGAACTCTTCCGCTTTGGCCGTAGCAAGGGAGTGAAAGTTCGCTCAGTTTACGGTGGTTCCAGCATTGAAAAACAAATCAAAGCTCTTAAATCTGGTGCCCATATCGTGGTGGGAACTCCAGGTCGCCTCTTGGACTTGATTAAACGCAAGGCCTTGAAATTACAAGATATTGAAACTCTCATCCTTGACGAAGCAGATGAAATGCTCAACATGGGCTTCCTTGAAGATATCGAAGCGATCATTTCTCGTGTCCCTGAAAACCGTCAAACCCTACTCTTCTCAGCAACTATGCCAGATGCCATCAAGCGTATCGGTGTTCAGTTTATGAAAGAACCTGAGCATGTGAAGATTGCTGCCAAGGAATTGACAACAGAATTGGTTGACCAATACTATATCCGAGTTAAAGAACAAGAAAAATTTGATACCATGACCCGTCTCATGGACGTGGAACAACCAGAACTTGCTATCGTATTTGGTCGTACAAAACGCCGTGTAGATGAATTGACTCGTGGTCTGAAAATCCGTGGCTTCCGTGCAGAAGGAATTCATGGAGACCTAGACCAAAACAAACGTCTTCGTGTCCTTCGTGACTTTAAAAATGGCAATCTTGATGTTTTGGTTGCGACAGACGTTGCAGCGCGTGGGTTGGATATTTCAGGTGTGACCCATGTCTACAACTACGATATTCCACAAGATCCTGAAAGTTATGTTCACCGTATCGGGCGTACAGGTCGTGCTGGTAAATCAGGTCAGTCTATTACCTTCGTTTCACCTAATGAAATGGGTTACCTCCAAATCATCGAGAACTTGACAAAGAAACGCATGAAAGGTCTCAAACCTGCAAGTGCAGAAGAAGCCTTCCAAGCTAAAAAGCAAGTAGCTCTTAAGAAAATCGAACGTGATTTTGCTAATGAGGAGATTCGTAGCAACTTTGAGAAGTTTGGCAAGGATGCTCGTCAATTGGCCTCAGAATTTAGTCCTGAAGAATTGGCCATGTATATTCTCAGCTTAACAGTTCAGGATCCAGATAGTCTTCCTGAAGTGGAGATTGCGCGTGAAAAACCACTGCCGTTTAAACCATCAGGTAATGGCTTCGGTGGTAAAGGTAAGGGAGGTCGTGGAGGCCGTCGTGGGGACGACCGTCGAGACCGTGATCGCCGTGGCAATGGTCGTCGTGATGATTTCAAAAAAGGAAGTCGTGGCAATGATCGTTTTGATAAAGACAGACGTTACCGTAATAAAGACAATAAAAAACCACGCAATACTTCAAGCGAAAAGCAAACAGGCTTTGTTATTCGTAACAAGGGTGACAAATAAGAAAAAGCGGTTCAAAATGAATCGCTTTTTTATATAAGGAGACCAAGGTTGAAAGAAGATGGTGATAGCAAAGGATAGGTGAAATGGAAAGGTATTATCCATCCATCTTCTTATGATAATATAATATCAAAAATAAATTAGGTTGTCAACAAGAAAACCTAATTTTCTAAAATATTTCAGCTAGTCTAAATTGCAATTAAATAAGCAATTTTCAGATAATAATTGAAAATTCAAGCTTTTTATGTTATAATGATAGCGATTAAATTCGAGGTGAAAAATGGCACATTTACTAGAAAAAACAAGAAAAATTACTTCTATCCTGAAGCGCTCGGAGGAGCAGTTGCAGGAAGAACTTCCCTACAATGCGATTACCCGTCAATTGGCAGATATTATTGACTGTAACGCTTGTATCGTCAATAGCAAGGGACGTCTCCTTGGTTATTTTATGCGTTATAAAACCAATACAGATCGTGTAGAGCAATTCTTCCAAACTAAGATTTTCCCAGATGACTACATTCAAGGTGCGAACATGATTTACGATACAGAAGCCAATCTGACAGTTGATCATGATTTGAGTATTTTCCCTGTAGAGAGTCGTTCGGATTTTCCAGATGGCTTGACAACCATTGCACCGATTCATGTATCAGGGATTCGCCTTGGTTCTTTGATTATTTGGCGCAATGATAAAAAATTTGAAGACGAGGACTTGATTCTTGTTGAGATTGCGAGTACCGTTGTTGGAATTCAACTCCTCAACTTCCAGCGTGAAGAAGATGAGAAAAATATCCGTCGCCGTACTGCTGTTACCATGGCGGTTAATACTCTGTCTTACTCCGAACTCCGTGCTGTTTCAGCAATTTTAGGGGAATTAAATGGAAATGAAGGGCAGTTGACTGCGTCTGTGATTGCAGACCGTATCGGTATTACCCGTTCTGTGATTGTCAATGCTCTTCGTAAACTTGAGTCTGCGGGAATTATTGAAAGTCGCTCACTTGGAATGAAGGGAACCTACCTTAAGGTCTTGATTTCAGATATTTTTGAAGAAGTGAAGAAAAGAGATTACTAATGACTAAAGCTTTGATTTCGATTGATTATACAGAAGATTTTGTTGCCGACAGTGGTAAATTGACAGCAGGTGCTCCAGCTCAAGCTATTTCGGAAGCCATTAGTAAGGTGACTCGATTAGCTTTTGAACGAGGAGATTACATCTTCTTTACCATTGATGCTCATGAAGAAAACGATTGTTTCCATCCAGAAAGCAAGCTATTTCCTCCTCACAATTTGATTGGGACGAGTGGACGGAATTTATACGGAGATTTGGGAACCTTTTATCAAGAGCATGGTTCAGACAGTCGAGTTTTTTGGATGGATAAACGCCATTATTCAGCATTTTCAGGGACTGACCTAGATATTCGTTTGAGAGAGCGTCGAATTTCTACAGTTATCTTAACAGGTGTCTTGACGGATATCTGTGTTCTGCATACAGCTATAGATGCCTATAATCTAGGATATGACATCGAGATTGTTCAACCAGCCGTTGCTTCTATCTGGCCTGAAAATCATCAATTTGCTCTAGGCCATTTCAAAAATACACTTGGAGCTAAGTTAGTAGATGAGAAGCTAAATGAACTTTCAGAGTAATTTAGTTGATGAAATGAAAAAAATTTGAAAAAAGTGTTGACAAGAGTCCTAAAAGTTGATATACTAGTAAAGTAATCGACGCGGGGATGGCGGAATTGGCAGACGCGCAGGACTAAGGATCCTGTGACCGCTTTAGGTCGTGAGGGTTCAAGTCCCTCTCTCCGCATAGGATAAGAGTTAGCTTAGGCTAGCTCTTTTGTTTTCATCTAATTCAAGTAGAGCAAAAAAATTTTTGCTCTTTTTTTGCATTTCATAAACATTTCATATTTGGATTTTATAATAGTCTTACAAATATGGAGGTGACAAATGAATCCAATCCAAAGAGCTTGGGCTTATGTCAGCAGAAAACGACTGAGAAGTTTTATTTTATTTCTAATTTTATTGGTCCTATTGGCTGGAATTTCAGCCTGTTTGACTCTGATGAAGTCCAACAAAACAGTTGAAACCAATCTTTACAAATCACTCAACACATCTTTTTCGATTAAGAAGATAGAAAATGGTCAGACTTTCAAGCTGTCGGACCTAGTATCTGTAAGCAAGATTAAGGGACTGGAAAATGTCTCTCCTGAACTCGAGACGGTCGCAAAATTAAAAGACAAGGAAGCGGTGAGTGGCGAGCAGAGCGTGGAGCGTGATGATTTATCAGCTGCAGACAAAAACTTGGTTAGTTTAACAGCTCTTGAGGATTCATCTAAGGATGTGATCTTTACCAGCTCGGCTTTCAATCTAAAAGAAGGGCGACACCTTCAAAAAGGGGATTCCAAGAAAATCTTGATCCACGAAGAGTTGGCCAAGAAGAACGGTCTTACGCTTCATGATAAGATTAGCTTGGATGCTGGACAGTCAGAATCTGGCAAAGGACAAACAGTAGAGTTTGAGATTGTCGGCATCTTTTCTGGTAAAAAACAGGAGAAATTCACAGGCTTATCTTCCGACTTCAGTGAAAACCAAGTCTTTACAGACTATGAAAGTAGCCAAATCCTTTTGGAAAATGGTGAACCTCAAGTCAGTGCAGCTCGCTTCTATGTAGAAAATCCTAAGGAAATGGATGGACTTATGAAGCAGGTGGAAAACTTAGTCTTGGAAAGTCAAGGCTACCAAGTCGAGAAGGAAAGCAAGGCTTTTGAACAAATCAAAGACTCAGTTGCTACCTTCCAAACCTTCCTGACCATCTTCCTTTATGGGATGTTGATAGCTGGAGCTGGAGCCTTAATTTTGGTCTTGTCTCTTTGGTTGAGAGAAAGGGTTTACGAAGTGGGAATCCTTCTGGCACTTGGAAAAGGCAAGAGCTCGATCTTCCTACAATTCTGTTTAGAGGTGGTTTTGGTATCTATCGGTGCTTTGCTTCCGGCATTTGTTGCAGGAAACGCCATTACATCCTATCTGCTCCAATCTGTCCTAGCAAGTGGAGATCAGGCAAGCTTACAAGATACACTAGCTAAAGCAAGCAGTCTATCAACTAATATCCTATCATTTGCAGAATCCTATGTCTTTCTGTTGTTGATTAGTTGCTTATCTGTATCCCTTTGTTTCCTATTCTTATTTAGAAAATCACCTAAGGAAATTTTATCATCTATTAGTTAAGAAGGAGAAATCATGACTTTATTACAATTACAAGATGTTACCTACCGTTATAAGAACACTGCTGAAGCAGTCCTATATCAGATCAATTATAATTTTGAACCCGGGAAATTTTACAGTATTATTGGTGAGTCAGGAGCAGGAAAATCTACACTCTTGTCCCTACTTGCTGGTCTAGATAGTCCTGTTGAAGGTTCTATCCTTTTCCAAGGAGAGGATATTCGTAAGAAGGGCTATTCTTACCATCGCATGCACCATATTTCCCTGGTCTTTCAAAATTATAACTTGATAGATTATCTTTCTCCACTGGAAAATATCCGCTTGGTCAACAAAAAGGCAAGCAAGGATACACTGTTTGAGCTTGGTTTAGATGAAAGTCAGATCAAGCGGAATGTTCTCCAGTTATCAGGGGGTCAACAGCAACGTGTTGCAATTGCTCGTAGTTTGGTATCGGAAGCTCCAGTTATTCTAGCTGATGAGCCAACAGGAAATCTGGACCCTAAAACTGCTGGAGATATTGTCGAACTGCTCAAATCACTTGCCCAGAAAACAGGTAAATGTGTTATCGTCGTCACCCACAGTAAAGAAGTGGCACAAGCGTCAGATATTACACTTGAATTGAAGGACAAGAAACTGACTGAAACTCGCAATACGACGAAATAATATGAGCTTTTTCTGTTAGAAGTATAAAATAGAACAACATCTAGAAAGGAAACCTATGTTACACAACGCATTTGCCTATGTTACAAGGAAGTTTTTCAAATCGATTGTCATCTTCCTGATTATTCTCCTCATGGCGAGCTTGAGTTTGGTCGGCTTGTCGATCAAGGGAGCTACTGCCAAGGCTTCTCAGGAGACCTTTAAAAATATCACCAACAGCTTCTCCATGCAAATCAATCGTCGCGTCAATCAAGGAACGCCACGTGGTGCTGGAAATATTAAGGGTGAAGATATCAAAAAAATCACCGAAAACAAGGCCATCGAGTCTTATGTTAAACGCATCAACGCTATCGGAGATTTGACTGGATATGACCTTATTGAAACGCCAGAAACCAAGAAAAATCTGACTCCTGACCGTGCTAAACATTTTGGAAGTAGCTTGATGATTACAGGTGTCAATGACTCTTCTAAAGAAGATAAGTTTGTCTCTGGTTCTTATAAGTTGGTCGAAGGTGAGCACCTAACTAACGATGACAAAGACAAGATTCTCATGCACAAGGACTTGGCAGCCAAACACGGCTGGAAAGTAGGGGATAAGATCAAACTAGACTCTAATGTCTATGATGCAGACAATGAAAAAGGTGCCAAAGAAACAGTCGAAGTGACAATCAAGGGACTCTTTGATGGCCACAATAAGTCAGCAGTAACCTACTCGCAAGAACTCTACGAAAACACAGTTATCACAGACATCCATACAGCTGCTAAACTATATGGTTATACAGAAGATACAGCTATCTATGGGGATGCAACCTTCTTTGTAACAGCAGACAAGAGCTTGGATGACGTTATGAAAGAGTTGAATGGCATCAGTGGTATCAACTGGAAGAGCTACACACTGGTGAAGAGCTCCTCTAACTACCCAGCTCTTGAGCAATCCATCTCTGGTATGTACAAGATGGCCAACCTCCTCTTCTGGGGTAGCTTGAGCTTCTCAGTTCTTCTCCTAGCCCTCTTGCTCAGCCTTTGGATCAATGCCCGTCGCAAGGAAGTGGGAATCCTGCTCTCTATTGGTCTCAAGCAGGCAAGTATCTTGGGTCAATTCATTACTGAATCCATCTTGATTGCCATTCCTGCTCTTGTTTCTGCATACTTCTTAGCTACTTACACAGCGCGTGCAATCGGAAATACTGTTCTTGCCAATGTCACTTCAGGTGTTGCCAAGCAAGCCAGCAAGGCAGCTCAAGCCTCTAACCTTGGTGGCGGTGCAGAAGTAGATGGTTTTAGCAAGACATTGTCGAGCCTAGATATTTCTATTCAGACATCAGACTTTATCATCGTCTTTGTCCTAGCCTTGGTTCTAGTGGTTCTCGTTATGGCGCTTGCTTCAAGCAATCTCCTCAGAAAACAACCAAAAGAGCTTCTGCTGGATAGCGAATAACAAACTTGCTACCTATTCTCCCCTAAATGGGGTATAATATAGGTAGCATTTTTATCTATTTCATCTTGATAAGGTCTCTTTCTTTTAAGATGAAACTGAGATGATTTATAAGAAATTTAAAGGAATGTGAAACGTTTTTTCTATGAAAATTTTAATTGTAGAAGATGAAGAGATGATCCGTGAGGGGATTAGTGATTATTTGACGGATTGTGGTTATGAAACTATTGAGGCAGCGGACGGTCAAGAAGCTCTGGAGCAATTTTCTAGCTATGAGGTAGCCTTGGTTTTACTGGATATCCAGATGCCCAAGCTCAACGGCCTAGAAGTCTTATCTGAGATTCGTAAAACCAGTCAGGTTCCTGTCTTAATGTTGACAGCTTTTCAGGATGAGGAATACAAGATGAGTGCTTTTGCTTCTCTGGCGGATGGCTATCTGGAAAAACCCTTCTCCCTTTCTCTCTTAAAAGTGAGGGTAGATGCGATTTTCAAGCGCTATTATGATACGGGACGAATCTTCTCCTATAAGGATACCAAGGTGGATTTTGAGAGCTACAGTGCCAGCCTAGCAGGTGAGGAAGTAGCCATCAATGCTAAAGAGTTGGAAATTCTTGATTATTTGGTTAAAAATGAAGGACGGGCCTTGACTCGTTCTCAGATTATCGATGCTGTCTGGAAGGCGACAGATGAGGTTCCTTTTGACCGTGTCATTGATGTCTATATCAAGGAATTGCGGAAAAAGCTGGACTTGGACTGCATCCTCACTGTGCGCAATGTTGGTTATAAATTGGAGCGAAAATGAAACGAACAGGTTTATTTAAAAAGATATTTATCTATACCTTCTCGATTTTTAGTGTTCTGGTAATTTGCCTTCATTTAGCCATTTATTTTCTCTTTCCTTCGACTTATCTGAGTCATCGTCAGGAAACCATTGGCCAGAAAGCGACAGCCATTGCCCAGTCCCTAGAAGGTAAGAATAGGCAGAGTATCGAGCAAGTGTTAGAGCTGTATTCCCAGACTAGTGATATCAAGGGGGCCGTCAAGGGAGAGATGACCGAGGACAAGTTGGAGGTCAAGGAAAGTCTTCCTCTGGACACAGACCGCCAGACAACCTCGCTTTTTATTGAGGAGCGGGAGGTGACAACGCAGGACGGTGGTACCATGATTCTCCAGTTTCTAGCGTCCATGGATTTGCAAAAGGAAGCAGAGCAGATTAGTCTACAATTTCTCCCTTATACTTTGCTGGCCTCCTTTCTGATTTCCCTCTTGGTAGCCTATATCTATGCTCGGACCATTGTTGCTCCGATATTGGAAATCAAGCGAGTGACCCGTCGGATGATGGATTTGGATGTCCAAGTGCGATTACGTGTGGATTCTAAGGATGAGATTGGTGATCTCAAGGAACAAATTAATAGCCTTTACCAGCATCTTTTGACTGTTATTGCGGACTTGCATGATAAGAATGAAGCTATTCTCCAGCTGGAGAAGATGAAGGTCGAATTTTTACGAGGTGCTTCTCATGAATTGAAAACACCTCTGGCTAGTTTGAAAATCCTGATTGAAAACATGAAAGAAAATGTCGGGCGTTATAAGGATAGAGACCACTATCTGGGAGTTGCCTTAGGAATTGTGGATGAGCTTAATCACCATGTTCTCCAGATACTTTCTCTCTCGTCTGTACAGGAATTACGAGATGATAGGGAACAAATTGACTTACACCAGATGACGCAAAGTCTGGTTAAGGATTATGTCTTGCTAGCTAAGGAAAGGGAACTCCAGATAGACAATAGTTTGACCCATCAGCAGGCTTATCTAAACCCATCAGTTATGAAGTTGATCCTATCTAATCTCATCAGCAATGCCATTAAGCACTCTGTTCCAGGTGGCTTAGTTCGAATTGGAGAAAGAGAAGGGGAGCTTTTTATCGAGAATAGCTGTAGCCCAGAAGAACAAGAAAAACTAGCCCAGTCTTTTTCTGACAATGCTAGTCGCAAGGCCAAAGGGTCTGGGATGGGGCTCTTTGTGGTCAAGAGTCTATTGGAACATGAAAAATTACCTTATCGTTTTGAGATGCAGGAGAATTGTTTGACCTTCTTCATAGCTTTTCCAAAAGTCGCCCAAGACTAGGGAGAGAAAGGGTTTACATAGATGAAGCTAGAAGAAATTCAATCGAAACTACGGGAAAAACTAGATTTTTTTGTCAAAAAGTGATAAAATGAACAATGTAAATGGGATGTCCCATAAAAATATACAGGAGGCCTGATAAAATGGCAATCGTTTCAGCAGAAAAATTTGTCCAAGCAGCTCGTGACAACGGTTATGCAGTTGGTGGATTTAACACAAACAACCTTGAGTGGACTCAAGCTATCTTGCGCGCAGCAGAAGCTAAAAAAGCTCCAGTTTTGATCCAAACTTCAATGGGTGCTGCTAAATACATGGGTGGTTACAAAGTTGCTCGCAACTTGATCGCTAACCTTGTTGAATCAATGGGTATCACTGTACCAGTAGCTATCCACCTTGACCACGGTCACTACGAAGATGCACTTGAGTGTATCGAAGTTGGTTACACTTCAATCATGTTTGACGGTTCACACCTTCCAGTTGAAGAAAACCTTAAATTGGCTAAAGAAGTTGTTGAAAAAGCACACGCTAAAGGTATCTCAGTAGAAGCTGAAGTTGGTACTATCGGTGGTGAAGAAGACGGAATCATCGGTAAAGGTGAATTGGCTCCAATCGAAGACGCTAAAGCAATGGTTGAAACTGGTATCGACTTCTTGGCAGCTGGTATCGGTAACATCCACGGTCCTTACCCAGCAAACTGGGAAGGTCTTGATCTTGATCACTTGCAAAAATTGACAGAAGCTCTTCCAGGATTCCCAATCGTATTGCACGGTGGATCAGGTATTCCTGATGAGCAAATCCAAGCAGCTATCAAACTTGGTGTTGCGAAAGTTAACGTTAACACTGAATGCCAAATCGCATTCGCTAACGCAACTCGTAAATTTGCTCGTGACTACGAAGCAAACGAAGCAGAATACGACAAGAAAAAACTCTTCGACCCACGTAAATTCTTGGCTGACGGTGTAAAAGCTATCCAAGCATCAGTTGAAGAACGTATCGACGTATTCGGTTCAGAAGGTAAAGCTTAATCTAGCTGAATAATACAGATGAAACCTGCCCATTGGGTGGGTTTTTTGTGTCTGAATATATAGCGAATATACTATAGAAGAACCAATCTTAAGTTGCTAAAAGGTTCTATTTTTTGTACAATAATGCTATGAAAAAACTAAAATGTAATCTTGGTTTTAGAGAAGCTTTTTTGTTTTTTTTTTAGTTTAAATAAATTTTAAAAATACTAATTAAAAAAATAATGAAATAATAGTAATTCAACATATGGTATAATAGAATGAAATCAAGGAATGGCAACCTATTCACCTTAAATCGAAATAATATAAAGATACGAGGAGATTATAAGATGAACAATTATATAAAATTAAATAAAGATAGATGGAATAATGTAAAAAATGACTATACTGAGCCATTGACACATGAAGAATTAGAAGAAGCTAGGAAACATCCAATTTCTGTTGCCTTAACTGTTGGGAAAAAAGTTCCAAAAGAATGGTTTGAAAAAGCAAACGGAAAAAAGATATTAGGTTTAGCTTGTGGTGGAGGACAACAGGGACCAGTTTTTGCTGTAAAAGGTTATGATGTAACCATAATGGATTTTTCTAAATCACAATTACAAAGAGATGAGATGGTTGCTAAAAGAGAAGGCTTAAAAATTAATACAGTTCAAGGTGATATGACAGAACCATTTCCATTTGAAAATGAAACTTTTGATATTATTTTTAATCCAGTTTCAAATGTATATATAGAGGATTTGGAAAATATGTATAAAGAAGCCTCTCGAGTATTGAAAAAGGGTGGATTGTTGATGGTCGGATTTATGAATCCTTGGATATACATGTATGATGCTGATATTGTATGGGACAAACCTGATGAGGAACTGCTTTTGAAGTTTTTATTACCTTTTAATTCAAAAGAGCTTGAAGAGGAAGGAAAGATAACCATAAATCCAGAATATGGATATGAATTTAGCCATACTTTAGAAACTCAGATTAGAGGACAACTTAAAAATGGTTTTGCTATGATTGATTTTTATGAATCATGTGACAAAAGACATCGATTATCACGTTATGGGAATGACTATGTAGCTACACTTAGCATTAAACTATGATCTTATGAAACATACTTCAAGAGCATGGCCCGTTTTATGTTCCGTAAGGGTTACAATCTAAATCTCAGTTTGTCGAAGTAAGATAATCAAAGAAAATTAGAGAGAGGAAGTAAAAGCGGTAAATTGCAGATACTTCCTTTTTTGTTGTCAGAAATTGAAAAACGGAAAGTAGAATTTTTGGAAGAACTAAAAAACATTGGCACAAAGAGAAAGATTGGAAAGACAACCGATGAGTTTATTGTATATTTCAATGAAAATGCAACTGAAACAATCCAAGATAGACTGACAAAAATAATACTGAAGGAGCTTAGGAGAAAATTGGATGAAAAGATGATTTTGAATTAAAAATAGTATTTTAAGAGAGAAATCTCTCATTTCATAAACTTTAGGCAAACGCTTGCATTTTAGTTTTTATTGGACTATAATAGGTTGGTATAAAGCCTTCTGTAATAATAAAATGTAGCAGGTTTAGAAAGTAAGGATTTAGAATGTTTGTAGTCAAAAACACAATGTTGCTATTCCTTGCGATAGGGAGATAGATATGGCAATGATAGAAGTGGAACATCTTCAGAAAAATTTTGTGAAGACAGTTAAGGAACCGGGATTGAAGGGGGCTTTGCGTTCCTTTATTCATCCTGAAAAGCAGATCTTTGAAGCGGTCAAGGATTTGACTTTTGAAGTTCCAAAAGGGCAGATTTTAGGATTTATCGGGGCAAATGGTGCTGGAAAGTCGACAACCATCAAAATGCTGACAGGGATTTTAAAACCGACATCTGGTTTTTGTCGGATTAACGGCAAGATTCCGCAGGATAATCGTCAAGATTATGTCAAAGATATTGGTGTTGTCTTTGGACAAAGAACCCAGCTATGGTGGGATTTGGCACTGCAAGAGACCTACACGGTCTTGAAGGAGATTTACGATGTGCCAGACTCTCTCTTTCATAAGCGTATGGACTTTTTAAATGAAGTCTTGGATTTGAAAGACTTTATCAAGGATCCTGTGCGAACTCTTTCATTGGGACAGCGCATGCGGGCGGACATTGCAGCTTCCTTGCTTCACAATCCCAAGGTTCTCTTTTTAGATGAGCCTACCATTGGTTTGGACGTTTCGGTCAAGGATAACATTCGTCGGGCTATTACCCAAATCAATCAGGAGGAAGAAACCACCATTCTCTTGACCACTCACGACCTGAGCGACATTGAGCAACTCTGTGATCGGATTTTTATGATAGACAAGGGACAGGAGATTTTTGATGGAACGGTGAGCCAACTCAAGGAGACCTTTGGTAAGATGAAGACACTCTCCTTTGAACTGCTACCAGGTCAAAGTCATCTCGTTTCTCACTATGAAGGGTTTTCGGATATGACAATTGATAGACAAGGGAATAGTCTCAACATTGAATTCGATAGTTCCCTCTACCAGTCGGCTGACATTATCAAGCAAACCCTGTCTGATTTTGAAATCCGCGATTTGAAAATGGTGGATACGGATATTGAGGATATTATCCGCCGCTTCTACCGAAAGGAGCTCTAAGATGGTCAAATTGTGGAGACGTTATAAACCCTTTATCAATGCAGGTGTTCAGGAATTGATTACCTATCGAGTCAACTTTATTCTCTATCGGATCGGAGATGTTATGGGTGCTTTTGTGGCCTTTTATCTCTGGAAGGCTGTCTTTGATTCCTCGCAGGAGTCTTTGATTCAGGGCTTTAGTATGGCAGATATCACCCTCTACATCATCATGAGTTTTGTGACTAATCTTTTGACTAGGTCAGATAGCTCCTTTATGATTGGAGAGGAGGTCAAGGATGGGTCCATTATCATGCGTTTGTTGCGACCAGTGCATTTTGCAGCCTCTTATCTCTTTACCGAGCTTGGTTCCAAGTGGTTGATTTTTATCTCTGTTGGACTGCCATTTTTAAGCGTTATTGTTTTGATGAAAATCTTATCTGGGCAAGGGATTGTAGAAGTGCTGGGATTAACTGTCCTTTACCTCTTTAGCTTAACGCTGGCCTATCTGATTAACTTTTTCTTTAATATCTGTTTTGGTTTTTCTGCCTTTGTGTTTAAAAATCTATGGGGTTCCAATTTACTCAAGACTTCCATAGTGGCCTTTATGTCTGGAAGTTTGATTCCCTTGGCTTTCTTTCCAAAGCTTGTTGCAGATATTCTGTCCTTCCTGCCTTTTTCATCCTTGATTTATACTCCAGTTATGATCATTGTTGGAAAATACGATGCCAGTCAGATGCTTCAGGCACTCCTTTTGCAGTTTTTCTGGCTCTTAGTGATGATGGGCTTGTCTCAGTTGATTTGGAAACGAGTCCAGTCATTTATCACCATTCAAGGAGGTTAGTATGAAAAAATATCAACGCATGCATCTGATTTTTATCAGACAATACATCAAACAAATCATGGAGTACAAGGTTGATTTTGTGGTGGGGGTTTTAGGAGTCTTCTTGACTCAAGGTCTGAACCTCTTGTTTCTCAATGTCATCTTTCAACACATCCCATCCCTAGAAGGTTGGACTTTTCAAGAAATTACCTTTATATATGGTTTTTCCTTGATTCCCAAGGGATTGGACCATCTCTTTTTTGACAATCTCTGGGCTCTAGGACAGCGCTTGGTGCGAAAAGGGGAATTTGATAAGTATCTGACTCGTCCTATCAATCCTCTCTTTCACATCCTAGTTGAAACCTTTCAGATTGATGCTTTGGGAGAACTCTTGGTCGGTGGCATTCTACTGGGAACAACAGTGACCAGCATTGCTTGGACTCTTCCTAAATTCCTGCTTTTTCTAGTCTGCATACCATTTGCGACCTTGATTTATACTTCTTTGAAAATCGCGACAGCCAGTATCGCTTTTTGGACAAAGCAGTCAGGCGCCATGATTTACATTTTCTATATGTTCAATGACTTTGCCAAGTATCCGATTTCCATTTATAATTCACTACTTCGTTGGTTAATTAGCTTTATCGTGCCCTTTGCTTTTACGGCCTACTATCCTGCCAGCTATTTCTTGCAGGACAAGGATGTTCTCTTTAACATCGGAGGTTTGATGTTGATTTCCCTTATTTTCTTTGTCATTTCCCTTAAACTTTGGGATAGAGGGTTAGATGCCTACGAAAGTGCAGGTTCGTAAATAATAGAATATCAAAGCCTTGTCTCAGGACAGGCTTTTTTTAATAGAAATGAAAATTCCTTGCCATCTATTCTCAGAGTGCTATACTGTAAGTGTAATCGCCGATTTAGCTTATACTCTTCGAAAATTTCTTCAAACCACGTCAGCTTCCATCTGCAACCTCAAAACAGTGTTTTGAGCTGACTTCGTCAGTTCTATCAACAACCTAAAAGCAGTGCTTTTAGCAACATGCGGCTAGTTTCCTAGTTTGTTCTTTGATTTTCATTGAGTATTAGTTGCTAGAGAAGCCACTCGTAAAGCTTAGGTCATAGGTGAACATATGACTGAGGATTTGAAAAGTTAGATATGTAGAAAATAACCGTTAAGCCTTATTCTTAGCGGTTATTTATATTGTTTAATAGCGCTGATATTTCATCAATGATGCTTGACTTTGTGATTCTGCTAGTGCTTTAAGTTGATTGCTACTATTTTTGATGGTGTGAATGTTCTGATAATGTACCCCAGCTAACTACGAAAGTTTTGGACTCTATATTTTTAATGCGTATTAAAAAATAAATTAACGCATGTTAATTTTTCTTGACTTAAATTTTTTTAATTGATATACTATTTTTCAGAGAGCTAACAATTATATATAAATGTACTACTCTATTTCCTAGATAATACTTAGTAAAACTTTTTATAACAAAGGCTAGCAAAGTTAAAGTTTTCTATCTATTGGAAGTTAAATAAATATGTAAGGAATTAAAATGAAAAAAAGTACAGTATTGTCATTAACCACAGCTGCAGTTATTTTAGCAGCATATGTCCCTAATGAGGTAGTTTTAGCAGACACATCTAGCTCTGAAGATGCTTTAAATATCTCTGATAAAGAAAAAGTAGTAGATAAACAAAAAGAAAACAAAGAAAAACTTGAAGATATTCATAATGCTATAGAAACTTCAAAGGATACTGAAGAGAAGAAAACAACAGTTATTGAGGAAAAAGAAGTTGTTAGTAAAGAATCTGTGATAGATAATAAAGCTAACAACGAAAAAGCAACAAGCAAAAAAGAAGATTCCAATCAATCCAAAGAAGATAAAGTGGACTCGTCTGCAAGTAAAGACCCAGAAAGTCCCAAAAAAGAGGATAAACTTGTCTATATTGCTGAATTTAAAGATAAAGAATCTGGAGAAAAAGCAATCAAGGAATTATCCAATCTTAAGGATACAAAAGTTTTATATACTTATGATAGAATTTTTAATGGTGTTGCAATAGAAACAACTCCAGATAATCTGGACAAAATTAAACTAATAGAAGGTATTTCATCGGTTGAACGATCACAAAAAGTCCAACCAATGATGAATCATGCCAGAAAGGAAATTGGAGTTGAAGAGGCTATAGATTACCTAAAATCTATCAATGCTCCATTTGGGAAAAACTTTGATGGTCGGGGTATGGTCATTTCAAACATCGATACTGGGACAGATTATAGGCATAAGGCTATGAGAATCGATGATGATGCCAAAGACTCAATGAGATTTAAAAAAGAAGACTTAAAAGGTACTGATAAAAATTATTGGTTGAGTGATAAAATTCCTCATGCTTTCAATTATTATAATGGTGGCAAAATTACTGTAGAAAAAGCTGATGATGGAAGCGATTATTTTGATCCACATGGGATGCATATTGCAGGGATTCTTGCGGGAAATGATACTGAAAAAGATATTAAAAACTTTAACGGAATAGATGGAATTGCTCCTAATGCACAGATCTTCTCTTATAAAATGTACTCTGACGCAGGATCTGGCTTCGCAGGAGATGAAACAATGTTTCATGCTATTGAAGATTCGATCAAACACAATGTCGATGTTGTTTCGGTATCATCTGGCTTTACAGGAACAGGTCTTGTAGGTGAGAAATATTGGGAAGCTATTAGAGCGTTAAGAAAAGCAGGCATTCCAATGGTTGTAGCTACGGGTAACTATGCGACTTCTGCTTCAAGTTCTTCATGGGATTTAGTGGCAAATAATAATCTGAAAATGACCGACACTGGAAATGTAACGCGAACTGCAGCACATGAAGATGCGATAGCGGTCGCTTCTGCTAAAAATCAGACAGTTGAGTTTGATAAAGTCAACATAGGTGGAGAAAATTTTAAATACAGAAATATAGGGGCCTTTTTCGATAAGAATAAAATCACAACAAATGAAGATGGTTCAAAAGCTCCTGATAAATTGAAATTTGTATATATAGGCAAAGGTCAAGACCAAGATTTGATAGGATTGGATCTTAAGGGCAAAATTGCAGTAATGGATCGAATTTATACCAAGGATTTAAAAGATGCTTTTAAAAGAGCAACGGATAAGGGCGCACGTGGCATTATGGTTGTAAATACTGTCAATTACTACAATAGAGATAATTGGACAGAGCTTCCAGCCATGGGATATGAAGCGGATGAAGGGACTAAAAGTCAAGTATTTTCAATTTCAGGAGATGATGGTGTAAAGCTATGGAACATGATTAATCCTGATAAAAAAACTGAGGTTAAAAGAAATAGTAAGGAAGATTTCAAAGATAAATTGGAGCAATACTATCCAATTGATATGGCCAGCTATAATTCTAATAAACCGAATGTAGGTGACGAAAAAGAGATTGACTTTAAGTTTGCACCTGACACAGACAAAGAATTGTATAAAGAAGATGTCATAGTTCCAGCAGGATCCACATCTTGGGGACCGAGAACAGATTTACTTTTAAAGCCTGATGTCTCAGCACCTGGTAAAAACATTAAATCCACTCTCAATGTCATTAATGGGAAATCAACTTATGGCTATATGTCAGGAACTAGTATGGCAACTCCAATCGTAGCAGCTTCTACTGTTTTGATTAGACCAAAGTTAAAGGAAATGCTTGAAAGACCTGCCTTGAAAAATCTTAAGGGAGATGACAAAATAGACCTTACAAGTCTTACAAAAATTGCCCTACAAAATACTGCACGGCCTATGATGGATGCAACGTCTTGGAAAGAAAAAAGTCAATACTTTGCATCACCTAGACAACAGGGAGCAGGGCTAATTAATGTTGCCAATGCATTGAGGAATGAAGTTGTAGCGACTTTCAAAAACACGGATTCTAAAGGTTTGGTAAACTCTTATGGTTCTATTTCTCTTAAAGAAATAAAAGGAGATAAAAAATACTTTACAATTAAGCTTCACAATACATCAAACAGACCTTTAACCTTTAAAGTTTCAGCATCAGCGGTAACTACAGATGCTCTAACTGATAGACTAAAACTGGATGAAACATACAAAGATGAAAAATCTCCAGATGGTAAGCAAATTGTTCCAGAAATTCACCCAGAGAAAGTAAAAGATGCAAATATTACATTTGAGCATGACACTTTCACTATAGCCCCAAATTCTAGCTTTGATTTAAATGCGGTTATAAACGTTGGAGAGGCTAAAAATAAAAATAAATTTGTAGAATCATTTATTCATTTTGAGTCAGTGGAAGAAATGGAAGCTCTAAACTCCAATGGTAAGAAAACAAATTTCCAACCTTCTTTATCGATGCCTCTAATGGGATTTGCTGGGGATTGGAACAAGGAACCAATCCTTGATAAATGGGCCTGGGAAGAGGGTTCAAAATCAAAAACAATGGAAGGTTATGATGATGATGGTAAACCAAAAATTCCAGGAACCTTAAATAAGGGAATTGGTGGAGAACATGGTATAGATAAATTTAATCCAGCAGGAGTTATACAAAATAGAAAAGATAAAAATACAACATCCCTAGATCAAAATCCAGAATTATTTGCTTTCAATAACGAAGGGATCAACGCACCATCATCAAGTGGTTCTAATATTGCTAAAATTTATCCTTTAGATTCAAATGGAAATCCTCAAGATGCTCAACTTGAGAGAGGATTAACACCTTCTCCACTTGTATTAAGAAGTGCAGAAGAAGGAATGATTTCAATAGTAAATACAAATAAAGAGGGAGAAAATCAAAGAGACTTAAAAGTCATTTCGAGAGAACACTTTGTTAAAGGAATTTTAAACTCTAAAAGAAATGATGCAAAGGGAATCAAATCTTCTAAGCTAAAAGTTTGGGGCGACTTGAAATGGGATGGACTCATCTATAATCCTAGAGGGAAAGAAGAAAATGCACCAGAAAGCAAGGATACCAAAGATCCAGCTACTAGGATAAGAGGTCAATTTGAACCGATTGCGGAAGGTCAATATTTCTATAAATTTAAATATAGATTAACTAAAGATTACCCATGGCAGGTTTCCTATATTCCTGTAAAAATTGATAACACAGCTCCTAAGATTGTTTCGGTTGATTTTTCAAATCCTGAAAAAATTAAGCTGATCACAAAGGATACTTATCACAAGGTAAAAGATCAATACAAGAATGAAACCCTATTTGCGAGAGATCAAAAAGAACATCCTGAAAAATTTGACGAGATTGCAAACGAAGTTTGGTATGCTGGCGCCGCTCTTGTTAATGAAGATGGAGAAGTTGAGAAAAATCTTGAAGTAACTTATGCAGGTGAGGGTCAAGGAAGAAATAGAAAACTTGACAAAGACGGAAATACCATTTATGAAATTAATGGTGCAGGAGATTTAAGAGGAAAAATAATTGAAGTCATTGCACTAGATGGCTCTAGCAATTTCACAAAGATTCATAGAATTAAATTTGCTGATCATGCTGATGAAAAGGGGATGATTTCCTATTATCTAGTAGATCCTGATCAGGATTCATCTAAATACCAAAAACTTGGCGAGATTTCCGAATCTAAATTTAAAAATTTAGAAAATAGAAAAGAGGATAGTCTTAAAAAAGATACAACTGAAGTAGAACATCATCAAGAAAATGAAGAATCTATCGAAGAAAAATCTAGCTTGACTATTCATAAAACGATTTCAACAATTAGAGAGTTTGAAAGTAAAGACTTGAAGAAACTCATTAAAAAGAAATTTAGAGAAGTTGATGACTTTACAAGTGAAACTGGTAAGAGAACAGAGGAATACGATTATAAATACGATGATAAGGGAAATATCATTGCTTATGACGATGGTAGTGCCTTAGAATATGAAACTGAAAAACTTGACGAAATCAAATCAAAAATTTATGGTGTTCTAAGCCCGTCTAAAGATGGACACTTTGAAATTCTTGGAAAGATAAGTAATGTTTCTAAAAATGCCAAGGTATATTATGGCAATAACTATAAAACTATAGAAATCAAAACGACCAAGTATGATTCCCACTCAAAAACGATGACATTTGATTTATACGCTAATATTAATGATATTGTGGATGGATTAGCTTTTGCAGGAGATATGAGATTCTTTGTTAAAGATGATGATCAGATAAAAGCTGAAACTAAAATTAGAATGCCTGAAAAAAATAAGGAAACTAAGACAGAATATCCTTATGCATCAAGTTATGGGAATGTAATAGAATTAGGAGAAGGAGATCTTTCAAAAAACAAACCAAACAATTTAACGGACATGGAATCTGGTAAAATCTATTCTGATTCAGAAAAACAACAATATCTGTTAAAAGATAACATCATTCTAAGAAAAGGCTATGCACTAAAAGTGACTACCTATAATCCTGGAAAAACGGATATGTTAGAAGGAAATGGAGTCTATAGCCAGGAAGATATAGCAAAAATCCAAAAGGCCAATCCTAATCTAAGAGTCTTATCAGAAAAAATAATTTATGCTGATAGTAGAAATGTTGAAGATGGAAGAAGTACTCAACCCGTATTAATGTCGGCTTTGGACGGCTTTAACATTGTAAGGTATCAAGTGTTTAGATTTAAAATGAACGATAAAGGGGAGGCAATCGATAAAGATGGAAATCTTGTAACAGATTCTTCTAAACTTGTATTATTTGGTAAAGATGATAAAGAGTACACTGGAGAGGATAAGTCCAATGTAGAAGCTATAAAAGAAGATGGCTCTACGTTATTTATTGATGCAAAACCAGTAAACCTTTCAATGGACAAGAACTACTTTAATCCATCTAAATCTAATAAAATCTATGTACGAAATCCAGAATTCTATTTAAGAGGTAAGATTTCTGATAAGGGTGGTTTTAACTGGGAGTTGAGAGTTAATGAATCGGTTGTAGATAATTATTTAATCTACGGAGATTTACACATTGATAACACTAGAGATTTTAACATTAAGCTTAATGTTAAAGACGGTGACATCATGGACTGGGGAATGAAAGACTATAAAGCAAACGGATTCCCAGATAAGGTAACAGATATGGATGGAAATGTTTATCTTCAAACTGGCTATAGCGATTTGAATGCGAAAGCGGTTGGAGTACACTATCAATTTTTATATGATAATGTTAAACCAGAAGTAAACATTGATCCTAAGGGAAATACTAGTATTGAATATGCTGACGGAAAATCTGTTGTCTTTAACATCAATGATAAAAGAAATAATGGGTTCGATGGTGAGATTCAAGACAAACATATTTATGTAAATGGAAAAGAATACAAATCATTTGATGATATTAAACAACTAACAGATAAGACACTAAACATTAAGATTGTTGTAAAAGATTTTGCAAGAAATACGACCGTAAAAGAATTCATTTTAAACAAAGATACGGGAGAGGTAAGCGAATTAAAACCTCATACGGTGACTGTGACCATTCAAAATGGAAAAGAAATGAGTTCTAAGATAGTGTCGGAAGAAGATTTCATTTTACCTGTCTATAAGGGGGAATTAGAAAAAGGCTATCAATTTGATGGCTGGGAAATTTCTGGTGTCGAAGGGAAAAAAGATGCTGGTTATGTTATTAATGTGTCAAAAGATACCCTTATAAAACCTGTATTCAAGAAAATAGAGGAGAAAAAAGAAGAGGAGAATAAACCTACTTTTGATGTATCCAAAAAGAAAGATAAGGTGCAAGCAAATCATAATCAATTAGATGAAAGTCACAGAAAAGAAGACTTACAAAGAGAAAATCATTCACACAAATCTGATTCAACTAAAGATGTCAAAACTACAGTTCCTGTACAAGTAAATTATAGTCAATTAGATGAAAGTCAAAGATCTGATTCAACTAAGGATGTTACAGCTACAGTTCCTGATAAAAATGATAAAAACTTTGAAAATAAGAAAGAAGTTTATCTTAATGAACCAGAGAATATAGCTAATAAACATACCAATATCGATAGTAAATTGGATACTAACAATTCTGATAGATTGCCAAAAACCGGAACAGTTAGAGAAGGTTTTACACCATTCATTGCTGGAATAATGTTTACCGTAGGTGCATTTCTTGGATTGAAGAAAAAAGATCAAGATTAAGACAAAAGCTATGAATGAAAAAATGGTTTATGTACTGAGATAGCGTGATGATGAAACAGTTTTGTGAAAATAGTCATCTATAACTCAATTATTTAGTTTGCTTTGATAGTGGTACTCTTTTTGGATTTATTAATGAACTTAGTTTTGATAACTAATGAATTGATTGAAAGGGTTAATATTGACAATATTGGTCATATTGATTAGAAAATAGAGTCTATCAAAATTTAAAGGCTAATAGAGGTGATGAGACAATTTCAAGGAATTAAGTAGCGTTTGGTTGCTTAATTCCTTTTTATTTGGAAGGAAGTTTTTCACCTATTTCCTTATTTTATGGCTATTATTGAACCACTTAGACCGATATAGAGACCAGATAGGCAAAAGAACTTGTTCTTGAAACTGACCTCTGCTATAATGATTGGTGTAAGGGACGTGAGGCGTCGATATCAGATGGTTCAAGTTTCTAGAAAGAAATTGGAGATAAAGAAATGAAAAAATTATTGGGGATTGTATTTTTAATAGCAGCAGCGACAGTAGTGTATTTTGGTTCTGTTGGCTGGCCAAGTTTGGATGTCAATCTCTGGGCCCTGATTCCGGTAGGCTTGTTCCTCTTTTTCACTCTAGAGAATCTTTTGAAAAAGGACTATAAGGCTAGTCTGATGTGTTTGATTATTGCCTTCATCATCGCAAATGCAATTTTGGACCTTTGGCCAATTTCAAGTGGTCTAGTAATTGGTGCAGGCGTCCTAGCTTGTGTAGGTATTGGTTACCTCTTTCCGGATAAAGAGAGTAAATGAGATACTGTAATACTCAATGAAAATCCAAGAGCAAACTAGGAAGCTAGCCACAGGCTTCTCAAAACACTGTTTTGAGGTTGTAGATAAGACTGACGAATCAGTCACATATATACAGCAAGGCGATGCTGACGTGGTTCGAAGAGATTTTCTAAGAGTATAAAGGATGAAAGAATCCTACTTATTGTTGTTATCAGAACCTTAGAAATAAATGACTATAGTGCTAACTGGATATTGGTAAAAGTATTAAAACGATACCAAAATAAACATTTTTAAAATAAGGAAAACTCATATTATTGGATGTTCGAAAATATTGATATGATAGGTTTTGTCATGAAAATACTACTAAAATAGAGTTTTCACTCAGCTGTTATACTGTTTTTGAAAAGGTTTTATGAGTTAGGTGTTAGAACTATCAACATAGTCTCAATGCCTTTTCTTTTTGATAGTTTTAGTGACTGATAGGTATTTTATGCCTTAGTTTGAAAATTATAGTAGCTTGAAATAAAATGTGAATAAATCGATTTGGAGATTCAGATGAATTTATAACAATGTTTCAAAAATCTCGTTCTAGCCTTCAATCTATTATGTATGGATAAAGGTAATGACGGGTGTCCCCCCTTTGTAAGAATCAAGATATAGCTGTTTAGTTTGTCCAATGTAATTTTTATTTTGTAAAAATTCTCTAATTTTTATAAAAAACAATCAAAAATATTGTTTTTATTTGTATAAGGTTGACAAATTTTTTATTGTTTATAAAATTGTATTATAAGATAATTATAATAAAGAGCTTGCTTTTAGAAAAAATGAAAGCGGTTACTTATAAGGAGGGTTACATGCAAAAAGGTAATTGGAACAAAAAGAGCGTTTATAGTATTCGAAAATTTTCAGTTGGTGCTTGCTCAGTACTCATAGGAAGCTGTATGATGTTATTAGGATCAAGCCTTAGTCTAGCTTCTTCTGCTTATGCGAATGAAAATACTAATGAACTGATTTCAATAAGTAAGCAGAATGATGATTCTGAAAATCAAGGAGAGAGCGGACATACATCTGAAGTGATAGCTTCAGAAAAAGCAAGTGAACAAATGGATAATGTATCTCTTAAGGATAATGCAGATATTGTAGGTGTATCTGATCCAGCTCATGCAGATCAGTCCCCAGCTACAGTTGCTGATAAGACAGAGTTTCCTTTAGAAGAAGGTAAGACTGAAGTGAAAAGTAGGATAGAAGAAACGAAGGTATCTGAGGAAAGAAATAAATCTGAGGAAAAACACAAATCTGAAGAAACAAATAAAGCAGAATCACAAGATCCTTCTATTTCAAAAGATAAGAAGGAATTCAAATCTGCTACAAATGAAGTTGTTGATAAGTTAATTGAAGATAGAAACCTTTCTTTCAATCAAAATTGGCACTTTAAACTAAATGCCAATGCTAAAGAAGCTGTTAAACCAGATGCAGATATATCTTCTTGGAAAAAAATGGATCTTCCTCATGATTGGAGTATTCATTTTGATTTTGATCATGATTCACCGTCTCAAAATGAAGGAGGCCAACTGAATGGTGGAGATGGATGGTATCGTAAAACTTTTAAGTTAGACGAAAAAGATTTAAATAAAGATGTCCGTGTGACCTTTGATGGGGTTTACATGGATTCTCAAGTATTTGTTAATGGTCAATTAGTTGGTCACTATCCAAATGGTTACAATCAATTTTCATATGACATTACCAATTATCTTTATAAGGATGGAAGAGAAAATGTTATTTCTGTTCATGCAGTAAACAAACAGCCAAGTAGTCGTTGGTATTCAGGAAGTGGTATCTATCGTGATGTGAGCTTGCAAGTGACAGATAAGGTTCATGTTGAGAAAAATGGTACAACTATCTTAACCCCAAAACTTGAACACCAACAAAATGGCAAGGTTGAAACTCATGTGAGCAGTAAAATCGTTAATACAGATGATAAGGATCATGAGCTCGTAGCAGAGTATCAAATTTTTGAACGGGGCGGTCAGGCAGTTACAGAACTTGTTCGAACTGAGAGTAAGATTCTAAAAGCTAGAGAAACAATTCATTTGGAATCAGCATTAGAGGTTGAAAAACCTAAATTGTGGACAGTGTCGTCCGATAAACCTGCTTTATATGAGATGGTGACTCGTGTTTACAAAGATGGTCAGCTTGTAGATGCTAAGAAAGATTTATTTGGTTATCGTTACTATAACTGGACTCCAGACCAAGGATTCTCTTTGAACGGTGAACACATCAAGTTCCACGGGGTTTCCTTGCACCACGACCATGGAGCATTGGGTGCGGAGGAAAACTACAAGGCTGAATATCGCCGTCTGAAACAGATGAAGGATATGGGAGTGAATTCGATTCGTACAACCCACAATCCAGCAAGTCCTCAAACATTACAGATTGCAGCTGAACTTGGTTTATTGGTTCAGGAAGAAGCTTTTGACACTTGGTATGGAGGTAAGAAACCATACGATTATGGTCGTTTCTTTGAAAAAGATGCAACCCACCCTGAAGCTAAAAAAGGGGAAAAATGGTCAGATTATGATCTACGTACCATGGTAGAAAGAGACAAAAATAACCCAGCTGTCTTTATGTGGTCTATTGGAAATGAGATTGGAGAAGCTAATGGCGATCCCCATTCTCTAGCTACTGTTAAACGTTTGGTTAAAGTAATCAAGGATGTTGATAATACTCGTTATGTGACTATGGGAGCTGATAAGTTCCGTTTTGGTAATGGTAGCGGTGGGCATGAGAAAATTGCTGATGAACTGGATGCGGTTGGATTTAACTACTCAGAAGATAACTACAAAGTTCTTAGAGCCAAGCATCCAAAGTGGTTGATTTATGGTTCAGAGACTTCTTCAGCTACTCGTACTCGTGGAAGTTATTATCGTCCAGAGCGTGAATTGGTACACAGTAATCAAGACTATCGTAACTATGAGCAGTCTGATTATGGAAATGATCGTGTTGGTTGGGGTAAAACAGCAACAGCTTCATGGACTTTTGATCGGGACAATGCTGGTTATGCTGGACAGTTTATCTGGACCGGTACTGACTATATTGGTGAGCCTACGCCATGGCACAACCAAAATCATACACCAGTCAAAAGTTCTTATTTTGGTATTGTAGATACTGCTGGTATTCCAAAAAATGATTTCTATCTTTACCAGAGTCAATGGGTATCTGCTCAGAAAAAACCGATGGTTCACCTACTTCCTCACTGGAACTGGGAGGACCCAACTCTAAAAGATAATGTAGCTGATGCAGATGGTAAAATTCCAGTTCGTGCCTACTCTAACGCTGCAAGTGTGGAGCTATTGTTGAACGGTGAATCCCTAGGACAGAAGACCTTTACTAAAAAACAAACTAGCGATGGACGAACTTACCAAGAAGGTGCTAATACTAATGAATTGTATCTTGAATGGAAAGTTGCTTATCAACCAGGTACCTTGGAAGCAATTGCTCGTGATGAATCTGGCAAGGAAATTGCTCGAGATAAGATTACGACTGCTGGTAAGCCAGCGGCAGTTCGTCTTATCAAGGAAGACCATGCAATCGCAGCAGATGGAAAAGACTTGACATACATCTACTACGAAATCGTTGACAGCCAAGGGAATGTAGTACCAACTGCTAATAATCTGGTTCGCTTCCAATTGCACGGACAAGGCCAACTTGTAGGTGTCGATAACGGGGAACAAGCCAGCCGTGAACGCTATAAGGCGCAAGCAGATGGTTCTTGGATTCGTAAAGCATTTAATGGTAAAGGCGTTGCCATTGTCAAATCAACTGAACAAGCAGGTAAATTCACACTGACAGCCCATTCAGATCTCTTGAAATCTAGTCAAGTAACTGTCTTTACTGGTAAAAAAGAAGGACAAGAGAAGACTGTTTTGGGGACAGAAGTAGCAAGAGTTCGTACATTAATTGGTAAAGAACCAAAAATGCCGAAAACAGTAAGTTTTGTATACAGCGATGGTAGTCGTGAAAAACTTCCAGTAACTTGGTCTCAAGTCGATGTTAGTCAAGCAGGAGTTGTGACTGCTAAAGGTACAGCAAATGGACGTGAGGTAGAGGCTCGTGTCGAGGTTCTAGCAATTGCGAAAGAATTACCAACAGTTAAACGTGTTGCTCCAGGAGCAGACTTGAACACTGTAGATAAATATGTGTCAATACTTGTAACCGATGGAAGTGTACAAGAGTACGAAGTAGATAGCTGGGAGATTGCGGAAGCAGATAAAGCCAAACTTTCAGTAGCTGGATCACGTATTCAAATGACTGGTCAGTTAGCTGGAGAAACTATTCATGCAACCCTTGTAGTAGAAGAAGGAAATGCTGCAGCACCTGTAGTGCCAACTGTTACTGTTGGAGGTGAAGCAGTAACAGGTCTTACTAGTCAACAACCAATGCAATATCGTACTCTTGCTTATGGTGCCCAATTGCCAGAAGTAACAGCAAGTGCTGAAAATGCTGATGTTACAGTTCTTCAAGCAAGCGCAGTAAACGGTATGCGTGCGAGCATCTTTGTTCAGCCTAAAGATGGTGGCCCTCTTCAAACCTATGCAATTCAATTCCTCGAAGAAGCACCAAAAATTGACCATTTGAGCTTGCAAGTGGAACAAGCTGACGGTCTCAAAGAAGACCAAACAGTCAACTTGTCGGTTCGAGCTCACTATCAAGATGGAACGCAAGCTGTATTACCAGCTGATAAGGTGAGCTTCTCTACAAGCGGTGAAGGGGAAGTTGTAGTCCGAAAAGGAATGCTTGAGTTGCATAAACCAGGAGCACTCACTCTGAAAGCTGAATATGAGGGTGCTACGGGTAAAATCAATCTCACTATCCAAGCCAATACTGAGAAGAAGATTGCGCAATCCATCCGTCCTGTGAATGTAGTGACAGATTTACACCAAGAACCTACTCTTCCGTCAACAGTAACGGTTGAGTATGACAAAGGTTTCCCTAAAGCTCACAAAGTCACTTGGCAAGCTATTCCGAAAGAAAAACTAGACCACTATCAAAGCTTTGAAGTGTTAGGTAAGGTTGAAGGAATTGACCTGGAAGCGCGTGCTAAAGTATCTGTAGAAGGCATCGTTTCAGTTGAAGAAGTTAGTGTGACAACTCCAGTCGCAGAAGCACCACAATTACCAGAAAGCGTTCGTACATATGATTCAAATGGTCACGTTTCATCAGCTAAGGTTGCATGGGATGCGATTCGTCCAGATCAATATGCCAAGGAAGGTGTCTTTACAGTTAATGGTCGCCTAGAAGGTACGCAATTAACAACTAAACTCCATGTTCGCGTATCTGCTCAGACTGAGCAAGGAGCAAACATTTCTGACCAATGGACCGGTTCAGAATTACCACTTGCCTTTGCTTCAGACTCAAATCCGACCGATCCTGTTTCAAATGTCAACGATAAATTGATTTCCTTTAATGACCTACCAGCCAACCGTTGGACAAACTGGAATCGTAGTAATCCAGAAGCTTCAGTCGGTGTTCTGTTTGGAGATTCAGGTATCTTGAGTAAACGTTCCGTTGATAATCTAAGTGTCGGATTTCACGAAGACCATGGAGTTGGTGCACCGAAGTCTTATGTGATTGAGTATTATGTTGGTACAACCATTCCAACAGCTCCTAAAAATCCTAGCTTTGTAAGCGGTGAAAATCATGTCTTTAATGATCCTGCTAACTGGAAACCAGTGACTAATCTAAAGGCACCAGCTCAGCTCAAGGCCGGAGAAATGAATCATTTTAGTTTTGATAAGGTTGAAACCCATGCTGTTCGCATTCGGATGGTTAAAGCAGACAATAAGCGTGGAACTTCTATCACAGAAGTACAGATTTTTGCCAAACAAGTTGCGCCAGCCAAACAAGGACAAACAAAAATCCAAGTTGACGGCAAAGCCTTAGCAAACTTCAACCCTGATTTAACAGACTACTACCTTGAGTCTGGAGATGGAAAAGTTCCGGCAGTCACAGCAAGTGTTAGCAACAATGGTCTCGCTACCGTCGTTCCAAGTGTTCGTGAAGGTGAGCCAGTTCGTGTCATCGCGAAAGCTGAAAATGGCGACATCTTAGGAGAATACCGTCTGCACTTCACTAAGGATAAGAACTTACTTTCTCATAAACCAGTTGCTGCGGTTAAACAAGCTCGCTTGGTACAAGTAGGTCAAGCACTTGAATTGCCGACTAAGGTTCCAGTTTACTTCACAGGTAAAGAAGGCTACGAAACAAAAGACCTGACAGTTGAATGGGAAGAAGTTCCAGCGGAAAATCTGACAAAAGCAGGTCAATTTACTGTTCGAGGTCGTGTCCTTGGTAGCAATCTTACTGCAGAGTTCACTGTACGAGTGACAGATAAACTTGGTGAGGCTCTTTCAGATAACCCTAACTATGATGAAAATGGGAATCAGGCCTTTGCTTCAGCAACCAACGATATTGATAAAAATTCTCATGACCGCGTTGACTATCTCAATGACAGAGATCATTCAGAAAATCGTCGTTGGACAAACTGGTCTACAAGACCGTCCACTAATCCAGAAGTATCAACAGGGGTCATTTTCCGTGAAAAGGGTAAGATTGTAGAGCGGACTGTTGCACAAGCCAAACTCCAGTTCTTTGCAGATAGTGGTACAGATGCACCATCTAAACTCGTTTTGGAACGCTATATTGGTCCAGACTTTGAAGTGCCAACTTATTATTCAAACTACCAAGCTTACGAAACAGATCATCCATTTAATAATCCAGAAAATTGGATTGCTGTTCCGTATCACGCGAATAAAGATATCGAAGCGGGTGATGAAATTAATGTGACATTTAAAGAAGTGAAAGCCAAAGCTATGAGATGGCGTATGGAGCGTAAAGCAGATAAGAGCGGTGTTGCGATGATTGAGATGACCTTCCTTGCACCGAGCGAATTGCCTCAAGAAAGCACTCAATCGAAGATTCTTGTAGATGGAAAAGAACTTCCAGATTTTACTGAAAATCGTCAAAACTATCAAATCACCTATAAAGGTCAACGTCCAAAAGTCTCAGTTGAAGAAAATAATCAAGTAGCTTCAACAGTTGTAGATAGTGGAGAGGATAGCCTTCCAGTACTTGTTCGCCTAGTTTCAGAGAGTGGAAAACAAGTCAAGGAATACCGTATCCAGTTGACTAAGGAGAAACTAGTTTCTGAGAAGACAGTTGCTGCAGTACAGGAGGATTTACCAAAATTAGAAGTTCTTGAACAAGATTTGGCCTACAAGACAATTGAGAAAAAAGATTCAAGGCTTTATCTTGGTGAAACTCGTTTAGAACAAGAAGGACAAGTTGGTAAGGAACGAATCCTTATCTCTATCAATCCTGACGGAAGTAAGGAAGAAAAATTCCGTGAAATAGTTCAGACTCCAACAAACCGTATTGTCGTTGTCGGAACTAAACTAGGAACCGCTCTTCCAGAGGACGAATCCAATGCTCTAGTTTTCAACAGACCAGAACTTATGGTTGAGGAAGAAACAATTGACTTCCAGATCCAGGAGCGTAAGTCTGACAAGTTATATCTAGGTGAAACTCGCATCCTTCAAGAAGGAAGACAAGGTCTCCGTGTTCACTTGATTGAAGTAGAAAATGGCAAGCGGACTGATAAAGAAAGCTATGATAAAGTTATAGCTCAGGACCGTATTGTAGAGGTTGGTACAGCTATAAAGGATACAAAATCAGCTTCTCAAGAACAGCTTAAAGCAGCTCCTAAAGAAGCTAGTAAGTCTGTGCTACAAGATCAAGATGTTCAAAAACCAGAATCTCAAGAAACTACAAAACAACAAGTATCAACTGAGAAAACGGATGTAAAACAAGTGAGCTCACGTTCAGTTGAAGCCCAGCAAGATGAAAAGAATTACTTGCCAAACACTGGAACAGAGGCAGAACAGGCAGCAGTAGCAGCAGGTTTAGCTCTTCTAGGTTTGAGTGCAGGCTTAGTAGCCACTAAAGGTAAAAAAGAAGACTAGAAATTTTGATACTTTCTTTATCGTTAAAGATTAGAGAGAAGTTCTTGTCTTAGATAGAAGATAAATCCCTTGGAATATAAGTTTCTAAGGGATTCTCTTTGTATAAAATTGTATAGTGTTATTGTCTATCCTATTTTGTAGAGAAAGCAAAAATCCCTAGAAAATGTTTAGGGATTCGATTATTTCATTAAGAACAATTCAACAATCATCTCGATATACATGACAAGGATTACTAAGAATCCTGCACGCCAGAAGAATTTGATGAATTTAGGATAGTAAAAGCTACGTTTTTTCAAAAGGAAGAAAAAGACGAGAATAATAGCTAGGACCGAGAGGGCTAGCCCCAGTCTAGGGAGGAAATTATGGGTAAAAGTTTTAGCTGTAATCAAGTAATACTCAAATATTAAAACTGGAAAAGCCAAATCCGCAAAGTTTCGTCCTAGTTTTTTTAATCTAAAAAGTTTGGTTATGATAATGCAGACGACTAAGGTCAGTATCAATAATAAAATAGATGCTAATTTCATTAAAATCATACCCATATTGTATCATAAAAAAAGGCTAATGGAAACGAGAAACAGAGGAATTTATAGGAAAGTCAGGCTTTTGAGATTGTGGGTGATTTTTGTTATAATGAAAGTTATGAAATCTTATAATACCTTGAATGATTATTATCGAAAACTCTTTGGAGAAAAGACTTTTAAAGTCCCTATTGATGCGGGATTTGACTGTCCCAATCGTGATGGGACTGTGGCTCATGGAGGCTGTACTTTTTGTACGGTTTCAGGTTCTGGAGATGCTATCGTAGCACCGGACGCGCCTATCCGTGAGCAATTTTATAAGGAAATTGACTTTATGCACCGCAAGTGGCCAGATGTTCAGAAGTACTTAGTTTATTTTCAAAATTTTACCAACACCCATGAAAAGGTGGAAGTCATCCGAGAGCGATATGAACAGGCTATTAACGAGCCAGGTGTGGTAGGAATCAATATCGGAACGCGCCCAGACTGTTTACCAGACGAAACTATCGAATACTTGGCTGAATTATCGGAGCGCATGCATGTGACGGTAGAGTTGGGCTTGCAGACTACTTATGAAACAACCTCTGACCTGATTAACCGCGCTCACTCTTATGAATTGTACGTGGAAACAGTCAAACGTTTGAGAAAGTATCCCAAGATTGAGATTGTTTCACATTTGATCAATGGTTTGCCTGGTGAAACCCATGAGATGATGCTTGAAAATGTCCGCCGATGTGTCACGGATAACGATATTCAAGGGATTAAACTGCACTTGCTTCACCTGATGACCAATACGCGTATGCAACGAGATTACCACGAGGGACGTTTGCAGTTGATGAGCCAGAACGAATATGTTAAGGTCATCTGTGACCAACTGGAAATCATTCCCAAGCATATTGTCATCCATCGAATCACGGGAGATGCACCTAGGGATATGCTGATTGGCCCTATGTGGAGCCTCAATAAATGGGAAGTCCTAAACAGTATTGAGATGGAGATGCGGCGTCGTGGAAGCGTTCAAGGATGCAAGGCTGTAAAACAGGAGTTTGAAAATGAAAAGACCACTTGAGATTGCACATGACTTTTTGGCTGAGGTAGTAACTCAGGACGATATTGTAGTGGATGCGACCATGGGAAATGGTCATGACACACTTTTTTTAGCCAAACTAGCCAAGAAAGTCTATGCCTTTGATATTCAAGAACAAGCCTTGGAAAAGACCCAAGAGCGTTTGAACCAAGCTGGAATGACAAATGCCCAGTTGATTTTACAAGGTCATGAAACACTGGACCAGTTTGTGACAGAAGCCAAGGCAGGGATTTTTAATCTGGGCTATCTGCCGTCAGCTGATAAGTCTGTCATTACCCGACCTCAGACAACGATTGAAGCATTAGAAAAGTTATGCCATTTGCTTGTCAAAGGGGGACGGATTGCTATTATGATCTACTATGGTCATGAAGGAGGCGACATCGAGAGGGATGCTGTCTTGGATTTTGTGAGCCAGTTGAATCAACAAGAGTATACTGCTGCCATTTACCGAACTTTAAACCAAATCAACAATCCACCATTTTTAGTGATGATTGAAAAATTAGAGAGATATAGACATGGATAAACAATACCTACGTGAAAAGCTGGATGCCATGCGCCAGAATTTTGTTGAATCAACCCACCACGAACGAGCAGTGGGTGTGCTAGATCAAGCGCATATGAGCAAAAAAATGCTTAAAATCAAGAAAAAATTAGTTGCTCTTGAAATGGAACGGTGCCAGAGAAAAATTGAGCACAAAGATTGTTCCAAGATTGACCAAAAAATCAAAGAGCAGAAGGAGATATTTGAATCCTGTTGTAAAAAAGATTAAGGAGGAAGTGCGTGGAATTACTAATTTACCTCATCCTATTTTTACTGGTTTTGATTGTCTCAAGTACAACCAATAAGCTCCTGCCCTTTTTGCCTCTCCCTTTGGTGCAGATTCTTTTGGGAATTGTGATTGGTCTCTTTTTACCCAATACCGACTTTCACCTCAATACGGAGTTGTTTTTGGCCCTGGTTATCGGGCCCTTGCTTTTCCGAGAGTCGGAGGAAGCAGATATTACGGCTATTTTAAAACACTGGCGAATCATTATCTATCTCATATTTCCAGTGATTTTTATCTCGACTCTGAGTTTGGGTGGCTTGGCCCATCTTCTTTGGCTTAGCCTTCCCTTGGTGGCTTGCTTGGCTGTTGGGGCAGCCCTTGGGCCTACGGACTTGGTGGCTTTTGCTTCTCTTTCGGAGCGCTTTAGCTTTCCTAAGCGCGTGTCCAATATCCTTAAGGGTGAAGGACTCTTGAATGATGCTTCTGGTTTGGTGACCTTTCAGGTAGCCTTGACAGCTTGGACAACAGGAGCCTTTTCCCTTGGGCAAGCTAGTAGTTCGCTTATCTTTTCAATCCTAGGCGGTTTTTTAGTTGGCTTTTTAACAGCCATGACCAACCGTTTCCTCCATACCTTCTTGCTGAGTGTGCGAGCAACGGATATTGCCAGCGAACTTTTATTAGAATTGAGTTTGCCTCTGGTGACCTTCTTCCTGGCAGAAGAAGTCCATGTTTCAGGAATTATTGCCGTGGTGGTTGCTGGGATTTTAAAGGCAAGCCGTTTTAAGAAAATTACTCTCCTTGAAGCCCAAGTGGATACGGTGACTGAGACGGTCTGGCATACAGTGAACTTTATGCTCAACGGTTCTGTCTTTGTGATTTTAGGGATGGAGTTGGAAATGATAGCAGAACCTATCTTGATCAATCCAATCTATAATCCTCTACTCTTACTAGTATCTCTTTTAGCCCTTACCTTTGTCCTCTTTGCCATTCGTTTTGTCATGATCTATGGCTATTTTGCCTATAGGACTAGACGACTCAAGAAAAAGCTAAATAAGTATATAAAGGATATGCTTCTCCTGACCTTCTCAGGTGTTAAGGGAACCGTGTCGATTGCTACGATTCTTTTGATACCAAGTAATCTAGAGCAGGAGTATCCTCTCTTACTTTTCCTCGTTGCAGGTGTGACGCTGGTAAGCTTTTTAACAGGTCTCTTAATCCTGCCTCATCTTTCTGATGAACAAGAAGAAAGTAAGGACCATCTCATGCATATTGCTATTTTGAATGAAGTAACGATAGAGTTGGAAAAAGAGTTGGAAGACACTAGAAATAAACTCCCTCTCTATGCAGCTATTGACAATTACCATGGACGAATAGAGAACCTTATCCTGAACCAAGAAAATAAGGGAGAGCAAGAGGACTGGGAGGCCTTGAAACTTCTTATCCTCAGTATTGAGAGTGATGGTCTGGAACAGGCTTACGAAGAAGACAAGATGAGTGAGCGTGCCTATCGAGTTTACCAGCGTTATTTGAAAAACATGGAACAAAGCATCAATCGCAAGTTTGCTTCACGATTGACCTATTATTTCCTTGTTTCCTTGCGTATTTTACGTTTTCTCCTTCACGAAGTCTTTACCTTTGGCAAGACCTTCCGTAGTTGGAAAAATGAAGAATCACAGAAACTCAGAGCCCTTGACTATGACCAAATTGCAGAGCTCTATCTAGAAAATACAGAGATGATTATCGAAAGTTTGGAGAATCTAAAAGGGGTTTATAAGAGTTCCTTGATTAGCTTCATGCAGGATTCTCGTCTCCGTGAAACAGCTATCATCACCAGTGGTGCCTTTGTCGAACGGGTTATCAATCGTGTCAAACCCAACAATATCGATGAAATGCTGAGAGGCTATTATTTGGAGCGCAAGTTGATTTTCGAATACGAAGAAAAACGATTAATTACGACCAAGTATGCCAAGAAGTTACGACAAAATGTCAATAACTTAGAGAACTATTCCTTGAAGGAAGCTGCCAATACCCTGCCTTATGATATGGTGGAATTGGTAAGAAGAAATTAA
This sequence comes from Streptococcus shenyangsis, assembly GCF_006385785.1. Classification (GTDB taxonomy): domain Bacteria; phylum Bacillota; class Bacilli; order Lactobacillales; family Streptococcaceae; genus Streptococcus; species Streptococcus shenyangsis. Next base: position 20,851 of record NZ_VFSH01000009.1, on the reverse strand, counting down.
TCAAGATTATAAGTGAAGGAGTGTTACATGAAGAAGTGGTGGAAAGGGCTGATAGACAAGCCTTTATTAAAAGCCTTTTTGCATTATTATCAAGCATCAGATAGTGAGTTGACCAGTGTCGCAGTAGCCTACTATTGGTTGATTTCGATTTTTCCCCTGCTTTTGGTGGTGGTCAATATCCTCCCTTATTTTCAGATTCCAGTTTCCAATTTTTTAAAGGTCGTTAATGAATTCTTGCCAGAAACCATGTATGATGTGGTCGCAAAGATTATTACAGAAGTGCTGACCCAACCGTCAACAGGCTTATTGAGTTTTGCGGTTTTGTCAGCCCTCTGGACCTTTTCAAAATCCATGAATTTCCTACAGAAAGCCTTTAACAAAGCTTACGGAGTTGCTAAAAATCGTGGAATGATTTCCTGTCAGCTCATGAGTTTGTTTGTCAGTTTTGGCTTGCAGATTCTCTTCGCCTTAGCTCTGTTTTTGAGTGTCTTTGGCCGCATGCTTCTCAACCTTATCAAGAGCTACTGGAAATCGGATAGTCCTATCTTTGATTATCTGCAAGACCTAACAGGCCCCTTGATCTATGCCTTGATTTTCGCTATCTTGGTCATGCTTTATTATTTCCTGCCTAATGTTACGGTCCGACGAATTCGCTATGTGTTGCCAGGTAGTGTCTTTGTCTTGTTGACTCTGGTCTTACTACTCAATATCTTTTCAGTCTATATCAATAATTATGTCAATCACCTAGTGGACGTCCGCTTTTTCAGTTCCGTTGTCGTGGTGGTCATGATGTTCTGGTTTATTCTCATCGCTAAGATTTTAATTGTCGGTGCAGTTATCAATGCTAGTGTCCAGAGTTTGAAAGATCTGAATTTTAGAAAAGACTAACGAATTTTTAATTCATTACAAAACGCATAATATCAAGGTTGATGCACGAAAATTCCACGAAGCCAACTATAGTCAGAAAGCTGAACAACAAGCCAAAACGTCCAAAAAAGGCGGCAAAAAGCAAGCACCTGCAAGCAACGTGCCGAAATGGTCAAATACTGGTTATGTCAACGAATTAGACCCAAAAATCGTTGATATGCTAGTAGAATTTCACAAGTCACAATGCACTTTGGAAACTCCCGAGGCGCAAGCAGAAATCGCCCAAAAACGTGAAGAAATCGAGCAAAGGAGAACTGAGCTTGAGGATAAAAACAAGAGCTTTTGAACCGCTTGAACAAATAGAGTTTCGCAAGTATTATGCTTACAAATTACTTGAGTAATTAACTAAAATATAAACCCTGCCTTTATATCTAGGCAGGGTTTATATTTTAGAAATTCACGTAGCTTGTTTCGTTTTTTACATACCCAGTATAGTCTGAGTTTCTATAGAATTCAGTGATAAACTTCCATTTTCTTTGAGAAATATGGATATAAGTACTTGTTATGTAGTATGGATATGGACTTTGTGAATCCAAGTAAGCCTGATAAGCTTGTATACCCCAAAATGCTCCACCAATTATTACACCCCATGGACCTCCCAATACAGCACCTATCTTACCAATTATAAAACTTAGTCCAGCATCAGCCATGAAATTAGCGAATGTGTTAGCTTGTTTATTCCCATGTATTGTGTTGACGTAATTCCAAACATTAGGATCGTATGATCTAAAAGATATATTTAGGTCGATTTCATTCTTTTGATAATCCATATAAAATGACCCATTGATATAGACACCATCAGCACGTTGTTCAATAGTGTCTACACTTCCATCTGGATTGACCACCTCAAGAACTTCATCACTTAAAATATTTACTTGCGTATCTCCGAACCGCACTGATGAGCCATTCTCAAACTGAGCCTCACCAGATACAACTTTAGAGTTTGCCGATAAGCTATCATCAGCAAAAACAACAAGCGACGGGGAAATGCTAGACATACAGAAAACAGATATAACTAGCAAACACATGCATTTAAACATCTTAGACATAACGGAAACTCCTTTGTATTTTTGATTTTTTTCAACTTTTGTTATACAATAAAACCAAACAAAAAGAAAGCGGTAACAATATGCTTAATGCGAAAATTTTTTATATATTTTTATATTTGATCGTTATCGAAACTATAGGCTTGTTGTTGTTGAAAAAAGGTCTCGAAATGGGTTATTTTGGCACAGAAGCTATTATCCTCGCAATTTTTTCATTTGCTTTTTACAACCTATGTTCATTCGCTTGGGTCTGCTCTACAATAAAAAAACAATAAAAAATAAATAGACGTATTTTCAAAAAAAGATTGCATATTTATCTAAGTAAAACGACGATTTAAATCGTCGTTTTTTTGTATAACCCCCTGAAATTTATTTTAATTATGCAAATTTCACGTATTTTTGGTGCTGAGACAACGATTCTGAGAGCTTTTCAGACTTTGTCTATCATTAGAAAAGCTTAGAGCACCAAAGGATAATACCTGATAATATGCGTTTTTTCATTATGAAATTAATAGATAAACATGGCATCGCCAAAACTAAAGAAGCGGTAGTGTTCTTGGATGGCATGGTGGTAGGCATCTAATACTAATTCGCGACCTGCAAAGGCAGAAACCAGCATGACCAGAGTAGATTTTGGGAGGTGGAAGTTGGTTGAGAAGGCATCGACAACCTTCCATTCATAGCCAGGTTTGATAAAGATATTGGTCCAGCCAGAATCTGCTTGGATTTGCCCAGCAAACTTGGAACCAATAGTCTCTAAAGTGCGGATGGAAGTAGTTCCGACAGCGATGACACGACCACCGTTTTCTTTAATAGAGTGAAGGGTTGCAGCTGCTTCCTCAGAAAGCTGGTAGAATTCTGAGTGCATTTCGTGTTCATCCAGATTGTCCACAGAAACAGGTCTAAAGGTTCCGAGTCCGACATGGAGAGTCAAATAGACCAGATGAACTCCTTTAGCTTGGATTTCTGCTAGCAGTTCTTTGGTGAAGTGAAGTCCAGCAGTTGGTGCTGCAGCAGAGCCACTTTCCTTGGCGTAGACGGTTTGATAGCGTTCACGGTCATCCAGTTTTTCGTGGATATAAGGTGGCAGAGGCATTTCTCCCAGACTTTCCAAGACTTCTAGGAAGATTCCTTGGTATTCAAAGCGGACAATACGGCCCCCGTGGGTCAATTCTTCTGTCACGACAGCGCTGAGGCGACCATCACCAAAGCTGACACGAGTGCCAACCTTGAGGCGTTTGGCAGGTTTAGCCAGAACTTCCCACTCATCTCCACTAGTGTTTTTGAGCAGGAGAAGCTCTACATGGCCTCCAGTTTCTTCCTTTTGACCATAGAGGCGGGCGGGGAGAACGCGGGTGTCGTTCATAACAAGGGCATCACCAGGTTCCAGCATATCAATAATAGAGTGGAAGTGTTTATCCTGCATTTCTCCTGTCTCACGATTGACGATGAGGAGTTTAGAGGCATCCCGTTTTTCAAGGGGCGTTTGGGCAATCAATTCCTCAGGCAAGTGGAAATCAAAATCAGCTGTATTCATATATCTGTTCATTCTTTCTAAGTTCTAATCCTATCCATTATAACATGTTTCAAGTATAGGCGCTCTTTTTTTGGAAATTAAATCGTTTTCACTTGACAAAAATTGGTCTATACCATATAATAAATATAGATTGAAACGGAGGATGAAAAGATGAAAGTTATTAAAGTTGAAAACCAAATCGAAGGTGGAAAAGTTGCTTTTGAGATTTTGAAGGAAAAATTGGACAACGGCGCTCAAACTCTAGGACTTGCGACAGGAAGCAGTCCGCTTGAATTTTACAAGGAAATTGTTGAGAGTGACCTTGATTTTTCAAATCTAACTAGTGTGAACCTTGATGAGTATGTAGGCCTTGATGGGGACAACCCACAGTCTTATCGTTACTTCATGCAAGAAAACTTGTTCAACCAAAAACCATTTAAAGAAAGTTTCTTGCCTCGTGGAGTTAAGGACAATGCTGAAGCTGAAGTTGAACGCTACAACCAAATTTTGGCTGATCATCCAGTTGATCTGCAAATCTTGGGAATCGGTCGCAATGGACATATCGGATTTAATGAGCCAGGAACTGCCTTTGATAGCCAAACACATCTTGTAGAACTTGATCAGTCTACTATCGAAGCTAATGCGCGCTTCTTTGACAAGATTGAAGACGTCCCAACCCAAGCTATTTCAATGGGGATTAAAAATATTTTGGATGCCAAGTCAATCCTGCTCTTTGCTTACGGTGAATCGAAAGCAGAAGCTATTGCTGGAACAGTGTCTGGCCCAGTGACTGAAAGTCTACCAGCAAGTAGTTTACAAAACCACCCTGATGTGACCATCATCGCAGATGCTGAAGCACTTAGCTTACTTGAAAAATAAAAAAGTGAAACCATTCAGTATTTTTTATTGAACGCTTTCAAGACTTGTATAAATGGCAGAAAAAATCTAAATTTAACCGCATTTTTTCTTGACAATTATTCCTTTTACGTGTAGAATAGAATAGATCTTGAACTTGAAGGGAGTGAAAAAAATGTCTAAAACAGTAGTACGTAAGAATGAATCTCTTGACGACGCACTTCGTCGTTTCAAACGTGCGGTTACTAAAGCTGGTACTCTTCAAGAAACACGCAAACGTGAATTCTATGAAAAACCTTCTGTAAAACGTAAACGTAAGTCAGAAGCAGCTCGTAAACGTAAAAAATTCTAATTGAAATGAAAGGCTAGAGTAATCTAGTCCTTTTTCTTTTAATACTCTTCGAAAATCTCTTCAAACCACGTCAACGTCGCCTTGCCGTATATATGTGACTGACTTCGTCAGTCTTATCTACAACCTCAAAACAGTGTTTTGAGCAGCCTGTGGCTAGTTTCCTAGTTTGCTCTTTGATTTTCATTGAGTATAAATAAATACTCCAAAGCCTGCAAAAATCTCAAATATCCTCCTACAATTTGATATAATAGTAAAAAGAACTTGATTGAAGGAGGAAATGATGTCGGTTTTAGTAAAAGAAGTGATTGAAAAGCTTAGACTAGACATTGTCTATAGCGAACCAGAATTGCTTGAAAAGGAAATCAATACAGCGGACATTACGCGACCTGGTCTTGAAATGACAGGTTATTTTGACTACTACACGCCAGAGCGGATCCAGCTCTTGGGGATGAAGGAGTGGTCTTATCTGATTAGCATGCCTTCTAACAGCCGTTATGAAGTTTTGAAAAAAATGTTTCTACCTGAGACACCTGCGGTCATTGTTGCCCGTGGTTTGGTGGTGCCAGAGGAGATGCTAAAGGCAGCCAGAGAATGTAAGATTGCCATTTTAACTAGCCGTACAGCTACCAGTCGTTTGTCTGGAGAATTATCTAGTTATCTGGATTCTCGTTTGGCGGAACGCACCAGTGTTCACGGTGTCTTGATGGATATCTATGGGATGGGTGTCTTGATTCAAGGCGATAGTGGTATCGGTAAGAGTGAGACAGGCTTGGAGCTGGTCAAACGTGGGCACCGCTTGGTAGCAGATGATCGGGTAGATATTTATTCTAAGGATGAATTAACTCTTTGGGGAGAACCTGCTGAAATCTTGAAACACTTGATTGAAATTCGTGGGGTTGGGATTATCGATGTCATGAGCCTCTACGGTGCGAGTGCTGTAAAAGATTCTTCACAAGTTCAGCTGGCTGTCTACTTGGAAAATTACGATACACATAAGACTTTTGATCGTCTTGGAAACAATGCGGAGGAAATAGAAATTTCTGGCGTAGCCATTCCTCGTATCCGCATCCCAGTGAAAACAGGTCGTAATATCTCTGTAGTAATAGAGGCAGCTGCCATGAACTATCGTGCCAAGGAAATGGGCTTTGATGCGACGCGTTTATTCGAAGAACGCTTGACAAATCTTATTGCTCAGAACGAGGTGCACGATGCTTGATCCAATTGCTATTCATCTAGGTCCTCTAGCTATTCGTTGGTATGCCTTGTGTATTGTAACGGGCTTGATTCTTGCGGTTTATTTGACCATGAAAGAAGCGCCTAGAAAGAAGATCATACCAGACGATATTTTAGATTTTATCTTAGTAGCCTTTCCCTTGGCTATTTTAGGAGCTCGTCTCTACTATGTCATTTTCCGTTTTGATTATTATAGTCAGAATTTGGGAGAGATTTTTGCCATTTGGAATGGTGGTTTGGCCATTTACGGTGGTTTGATAACTGGTGCCCTTGTACTTTATATCTTTGCTGATCGTAAACTTATCAATACTTGGGATTTTCTAGACATTGCGGCACCAAGTGTCATGATTGCCCAAAGTCTGGGACGCTGGGGCAATTTCTTTAACCAAGAAGCCTATGGTGCAGCAGTGGATAATCTGGATTATCTACCTGCCTTTATCCGTGACCAGATGTATATTGAGGGGAGCTACCGTCAACCGACCTTCCTTTATGAGTCTTTATGGAATCTACTTGGATTTGCCTTGATTTTGATATTCAGACGAAAATGGAAAAGTCTCAGACGAGGTCATATCACGGCCTTTTACTTGATTTGGTATGGTTTTGGTCGTATGGTCATCGAAGGTATGCGGACAGATAGCCTCATGTTCTTTGGTCTTCGAGTATCTCAATGGCTATCAGTTGTCCTTATCGGTCTTGGTATTTTTATCATTCTATATCAAAATCGAAAGAAGGCCCCTTACTATGTTACAGAGGAGGAAAACTAAATGTTAGAAGTTGCATATATTCTTGTCGCCCTTGCTTTGATTGTATTTTTAGTGTATCTAATTATTACTGTACAAAAGCTTGGACGTGTGATCGATGAAACAGAGAAAACGATTAAAACCTTGACTTCAGATGTGGATGTGACCTTGCATCACACCAATGAATTGCTAGCTAAGGTCAATGTCTTGGCAGATGATATCAATGTCAAGATGGCAACAATTGATCCACTCTTTAGTGCTGTTGCAGATTTATCTCTATCTGTTTCAGACCTCAATGACCATGCGCGTGTCTTGAGCAAGAAAGCTTCATCAGCTGGTTCAAAAACCATTAAGACTGGTGCAAGTTTATCAGCTCTTCGTCTTGCAAGTAAATTTTTCAAAAAATAAAAAAGGAGAATCCTTATGGGTAAACTATCCTCAATCCTTTTAGGAACCGTTTCAGGTGCAGCTCTTGCCTTGTTTTTAACAAGCGACAAGGGCAAACAAGTCTGCAGTCAGGCTCAAGATTTTCTAGATGATTTGAGAGAAGATCCTGAGTATGCCAAAGAGCAGGTCTGTGAAAAACTGACAGAAGTTAAGGAACAAGCTACAGATTTTGTTCTAAAAACCAAAGAACAGGTTGAGTCAGGTGAAATCACTGTGGACAGTGTACTTGCTCAAGCCAAATCATGTGCTCGTCAAGCGACAGAAGCATCAAAAGATCGATTCAATAATCTCAAGGGGCAATGGCAAGAAAAGGCTGAAACTCTTGATGAATCAGAAGAGATTGTGATTGATATCGAAGAAGAAAAAATCTAAATTTGACGAGAATGAGCGAAAACTCAATTCTAGGAGAAAATGAAGCACATTTTCCCACAATCAAACGCATGGTATCAAGGACTGTAATGCCTGATATTATGCGTTTTTTATGATTTTGAAGACTTTTTGACAAACTTTTTTAAAACACATGAGTGTTATGATTTTTTATGGTATAATGGCAGTGTTAGAAGTGAAATATTTACATTTTTTTATATTTTACTGATATTTTAGTAATATTAAGCGATCTATTTTTTATATGATTAGAAATCAATGTAGTAGCTTATAATCAAGTAGAGGAAAAGCTCTAACATTTTAGTCAAGAAACGATCTAGTATTCTGTCAAGGGAAAATATTAGAACCCTCTATTTTGTAAAAAATAGTTAGAAAGAAAGTTAATAAAATGAAAGACATTTTTAATAAACGCCAACGCTTTTCGATTCGAAAGTTTTCTGTTGGAGTGGCTTCTGTATTAATAGGAATTGCCTTGTTTGCACCATCCCAGGGAGTACTTGCTTCTACGGAAAATAATGTGGCAACAGAGATAGGGGCTAATTCTGAAAAGGAGAATGCGACCCCTACTGTGGAGAAAAAAGAAGAGAATCAAAATTCACCAGAGAATCAAGGTGCTATCTCCAGTCCAGCTCCAAAAGATACTCCAATAATATCTACAAGAACTACAGAACTTGAGACATCTGGGGATAAAGAAAATAATAGCTTGACCACAAGGGCTTCCGTGGCGGGTGAAGACAGATCAAGTCTTCCAGCGGTGAGAGCGGCATCGAATCCTTCCGAGATAAAAAAATATGAATTGACTAAGGAAGATGCTAAAAAAATCAAAGCAGGAGTAATCGGTTCAGAAGGTAATAAGCTTGACAGTTTGTTATTAAACGGCCCTGAGTTAAGTCCAGAAGCTTATACAGATGATGATTTCTTGAAGGATAAAGAAGAACTTTATATTTATGAAAAAGGCGGGAAAAAGTATGTAGGCTATAATAGTCATCCCTTATTAGAAGATACTGATGGTGATGGTATTATTGACAGTAAAGAAAAGCCAGATGAAAAATTAAAATGGAATGTCAGTGAGCGCGATATGATTATGTTCATGGAATTGTCCTACCGTGATGATAATTATATTGATAGAGTGCTGAATCATAAGAAACCCTTAACAGAGTCAGAGTTATATAAAAAGAATGATGACAGTAGACCACGTTATGAGTATATGATGATGAATAAGGAATTGGGGCCTTATTGGGAAAGGAAAAAAAGTTACCATACCTCCAGTGGACTAGATGCTGTCTTGTATGAAACTAAGAGTGATTTCTCATATTTACCAAACGGAACTGCACAAGTATTAGCCTTTCGTGGAACAAGTGATGCCAAAGATATAGGAACTGATATAACACTTGGATTAGGAAGCAATCCTCAACAAGGGATTGATGCAGAAAATATCATGCGTGAACTGGCTAAAGATAAGAGCATTACCAATCTATATTTGACAGGACACTCTTTAGGAGGATATTTAGTACAACGGGCAATGGTTGAAGCCTATCAGTTGGCATATTCTGACAGCAGAGTCATGTCTTCTAAAGAACAGCGGGCTTATAGAAACTTTTATAATAATGTATTAAAAAAAGGAACAACCTTTAATGCCCCAAAAGTGAGGACAAGTTATTTCTCATCATCTGAATTTTGGCAAAAAGGATTAGACAGTAAAAACATAGCTAAGTCTGGAAAAATGACACATTATATAGTTAATAATGATTCTACTATAGGAAAAAGTGTCAGTAATGATAGTGATGTTGTCATAAATGTTGGGGATACAAAAGGAGGTCATAGTTCACGTTCTTATTTTGAAGCCGATATGATTAATAGACGATCAGAGTTCATGTCTGGGAAACGAATTTCCTTAGATGGGACAGGTTATCAAGATAAAAAAATGACAACAGCTAAATCTGTAGAAAAAGTTGGAGAAACTGTTGTATATAGTAAACGTGGAGATGACATCATTAAGTCAACAACTGTTAGTATCAAAGATCCCGATACAGGGCAGATTACTAAAAATACACTTGATGAAGTGTTCAAGAAAGATGGTGCCAAATCAACAGTTGTGGTTACGTCAATCGAGCCAAGTGTTCGTTATGAAAAAGACGCTACGAGAGCCAAAGGTGGGGCAAATGTAACAGAAGCTGGTACTCCAGGCACTAGAACAGTAACTACAACCTACACAGTCAATCCGACAGATGGTAGCCTTGTTTCGCATGAAGAACCGGCAGTAGTAGTCCCATCAAAACCGACAGTGGTCAAAGTCCCAGCTAAGGATGAGGTTACATACCTCAAAGAAGGCGATGATGTGGTTAAGAAGATAACCACTTACATGGTCAATGCAAGTACAGGAGCTCTTACTCCAACAGAGAAAAAGGAAATCTTCAAACAAAATGGTGCCAAGGCTAAGGTTGTTGTTACGCCATTACAGCCAAGTGTTCGTTATGAAAAAGACGCTACGAGAGCTAAGGGCGGAAAAAATGTAACAACAGCTGGTACTTCAGGCACTAGAACAGTCACTACAACTTATACTGTTAACCCTGCAGATGGTAGCCTCATTCCGCATGAGGGCAAACCCGTCATCAAACAGTCAACTCCTACGGTGGTCAAAGTTCCAGCCAAAGATGAGGTTGAGTACCTCAAAGACGGTGATGATGTTGTTAAGAAGACAACCACTTACGCGGTCAATGCAAGTACAGGAGCTCTTACTCCAACAGTAAGGAAAGATGTTGCCAATCCAAAAGGTGCCAAATCTAAAATTGTGGTTACACCACTTAAGCCAAATGTTCGTTATGAAAAAGATGCCACAAGAGCCAAAGGTGAAGCAAAAATCACAGTAGCTGGTACTTCAGGTACAAGAACAGTAACTACCACCTACACGGTTAATCCTACAGATGGTAGCCTTATTCCACATGAAGGAAAACCCGTCATCAAACAGTCAACTCCTACGGTGGTCAAAGTTCCAGCCAAAGATGAGATTGAATACCTCAAAGAAGGCGATAATGTTGTTAAGAAGACAACCACTTATGCGGTCAATGCCAGTACAGGTGCTCTTACTCCAACAGTAAGGAAAGACGTTGCCAATCTAAAAGGTGCCAAATCTAAAGTTGTGGTTACACCACTTAAGCCAAGTGTTCGTTATGAAAAAGACGCTACAAGACCCAAAGGTGAAGCTAATGTAACAACAGCTGGTACTTCAGGTACAAGAACAGTAACTACCACCTACACGGTTAATCCTACAGATGGTAGCCTTATTCCACATGAAGGAAAACCAGTTATCAAATCGTCAACTCCTACGGTGGTCAAAGTTCCAGCCAAAGATGAGGTTGAATACCTCAAAGAAGGCGATGACGTTGTTAAGAAGACTACAAGTTACCAAGTCAATGCGAGTACAGGTACCCTTACTTCAATAGAGAAAAAGGAAGTGTTCAAGCAAGATGGTGCCAAATCAACAGTTGTGGTTACACCACTTGAGCCAATTGTTCGTTATGAAAAAGACGCCACAAGAGCCAAAGGTGAAGCTAATGTAACAACAGCTGGTACTCCAGGGACAAGTACAGTAACTACCACCTATACAGTTAATCCGACAGATGGCAGCCTCATTCCACATGAAGGCAAACCAGTTATCAAATCGTCAATTTCGACAGTAGTCAAAGTCCCAGCCCAAGATGAGGTTGAATACCTCAAAGAAGGCGACGACGTGGTTAAGAAGACTACGAGTTACGCGGTCAATGCAAGTACAGGTACCCTTACTCCAACAGAGAAAAAGGAAATCTTCAAACAAAATGGTGCCAAATCTACAGTTGTTGTTACCCCACTTGAGCCAAGTGTTCGTTATGATAAAGATGCTACAAGAGCTAGAGGTGGAGAAAATGTAACAGTAGCTGGTACTCCAGGTACAAGCACAGTCACTACTACTTATACTGTGAATCCTACAGATGGCAGTCTCATTCCACATGAAGAGCTAGCAGTAGTAGTCCCATCAAAACCTACAGTGGTTAGGGTCCCAGCCAAAGATGAGGTTGAATATCTAAAAGAAGGCGACGACGTGGTTAAGAAGACTACAAGTTACGCGGTCAATGCAAGTACAGCTACCCTTACTCCAACAGAGAAAAAGGAAATCTTCAAACAAAGTGGTGCCAAATCTACAGTTGTTGTTACCCAACTTGAGCCAAGTGTTCGTTATGAAAAAGATGTCACAAGAGCCAAAGGTGAAACTAATGTAACAACAGATGGTACACCAGGAACAAGAACAGTAACTACCACCTACACAGTTAATCCGACAGATGGCAGTCTCATTCCACATGAAGGCCAACCAGTTATCAAACCGTCAACTCCTACAGTGGTCAAAGTTTCAGCTAAAGATGAGGTCGAATACCTCAAAGAAGGCGACAACGTGGTTAAGAAGACTACAAGTTACGCGGTCAATTCAAGTACCGGTGCTCTTACTCCAACAGAGAAAAAGGAAATCTTCAAACAAAATGGTGCTAAATCTACAGTTGCCGTTACCAAACTAGAGCCAAGTGTTCGTTATGAAAAAGACGCCACAAAAGCCAAAGGTGAAGATAATGTAACAACAGTTGGTACACCAGGAACAAGCACAGTCACTACTACTTATACTGTTAACCCTGCAGATGGCAGTCTCATTCCATATGAAGGCCAACCTGTTACCATCCCTTCGACTCCGACAGTGGTCAAGGTGCCAGCTAAAGACGAGGTTGAATACCTCAAAGAAGGCGATGATGTTGTTAAGAAGACCATAACTTACGCGGTCAATGCAAGTACGGGCTCCCTAACTCCAACAGAGACAACAGAAATCTTCAAGAGAAACGGTGCTAAATCTAAAGTTATCGTTACACCACTTGAGCCAAGTGTCCGTTATGAGAAAGATGCCACGAGAGCTAAAGGTGAAGCTAATGTAACAACAGCTGGTACCCCAGGAACAAGTACAGTAACTACCACCTACACAGTTAATCCTACAGATGGCAGTCTTGTTCCGCATGAAGAACCGGCAGTGGTAGTTCCATCAAAACCTACAGTGGTTAGGGTCCCAGCCAAAGATGAGGTTGAATATCTAAAAGAAGGCGACGACGTGGTTAAGAAGACTACAAGTTACGCGGTCAATGCAAGTACAGCTACCCTTACTCCAACAGAGAAAAAGGAAATCTTCAAACAAAGTGGTGCCAAATCTACAGTTGTTGTTACCCAACTTGAGCCAAGTGTTCGTTATGAAAAAGATGCCACAAGAGCCAAAGGTGAAGCTAATGTAACAGTAGCTGGTACTCCAGGTACCAGAACAGTAACCACAACATATGCAGTTAATCCTACAGACGGCAGCCTCATTCCACATGAAGGTCAACCTGTTATCAAACTTTCAACTACTACAGTGGTCAAGGTCTCGGCCAAAGACAAAGTCGTAGAAATCTCGATTGAACCAGAAGTGGAATACGTTAAAGATGTTGAAAAAGACTTCGGTACACCAGATCAGCGTACTGAGGGTGAAAAAGGTAAAACAGTTACTATAACTGCTTACGATGTAGATCCAAAGGACGGTCATATCACAGAGCACGTTGGTAATCCAGTCGTCACTCCAGCAGGTAAGACAATCGTTAAAGTAGGAGCTAAAACTAAGGTTGAACGTAATAAGGATGACCAGGGTCGTGATGTGATTGATACCACTACCTATGAAGTTGATCCGAAAACAGGTAAGGTAACTCCGACAACAGTTCGAACATATGGAACAAGCAAAGAACCAACGACAGAGACAAGACCTGTACCATCCCCTGTTGTCTATGAAAAAGACGATAGTCGTGATAAAGATTCAGAATCAGTTAGACGAGAAGGAACTCCAGGAGAGGAAACAATCACCACAACGTACACAGTAGATTCGAAGACTGGTAAGATAACGCCTGTAGTTGGTCAACCAGCTCGTACGAAAGAACCAACTAATACTATTGTCAAAGTCGCAGCTAAGGATAAAGTAGAAACAACAGAAATCCCATCACCTAAGAAATACGTAAAAGATGATACACGCGACAAAGGACAAGACAATGTAGAAGAAGCAGGCCAAGCAGGTTCACGTACAACAACAACTACTTACGAAGTAAATCCAGCAGATGGAACAATTACAGAAAGAGTAGGAGAACCAGTAGTAGTAAATCCAACAGCAACAATTGTCAAAGTTCCAGCTAAAGACAAAGTAGTAGAAACGCCGATTGAACCAGAAGTGGAATACGTTAAAGATGTTGAAAAAGACTTCGGTACATCAGATGAGCGTATTGAGGGTGAAAAAGGTAAAACAGTTACTACAACCACTTATGATGTAGATCCAAAGGACGGTCATATCACAGCACACGTTGGTAACCCAGTCGTCACCCCATCAGGTAAGACAGTCGTTAAAGTTGGTGCGAAAACTAAGGTTGAACAATCTAAAGATCCTGAAGGTCGTGATGTGATTGATACCACTACCTATGAAGTTGATCCAAAAACAGGTAAGGTAACTCCAACAACAGTTCGAACTTATGGTAAAGCGAAAGAACCAAAAGTAGAGATAGAACAAGATCCTAAGACAGGTGAAGTTACAGTAACACCGAAGAAACCAGGTGGCTCAACATATCCACTAGGAACTAAGGTCGAAATCCCAGGTGAAGTTGGTAAAGGTAAAGTACCAAACAGTGGTCTACCTGATGTAGAAAAACCAGGTATAGGTAAGACTACTGATCCAGGTAAACCTTCTGTGGAAGTTCCTAATGTAACAACTCAAACTAAGGTAATAGTTGAAAACGGTGAACTGCCTGGGTCAATTACTTTACCAGAATTAACTATTGAGGTTCACTGGATTGATGAAGCTGGAAATGCATTGAAACCAACTGTTAAGACAGGTAGTGAAAAGGATGCTGAACATGGATCAATTTTTGGATATGAATTTGTACGAACTGTGATTTCTGAAAACGAACCAGTAATTACTCACATGTTCAGAAAAGTAAGTGGAAGTACAACTCCAAATCCAGCAACTCCGCCTAATGTAACAATTTTTGAAAATGGTGTATTACCAGATTCAATTGAATTGCCAGAGCTCATGATTGAGGTTCACTGGATTGATGAAGATGAAAATGTATTGAAACCATCTGTTAAGTCAGGTAGTGAAAAGGATGCTGAACATGGATCAATTCTTGGATATGAATTTGTACGAACTGTGATTGATGAAAATGAACCAGTAATGACTCACATTTTCAGAAAAGTAAGTGGAAGTACAAATCCAAATACAATTCCAGTTGCGCCAGTAACACCTGATATTAATGAAAATTCTGGTCATGATACACCTGAGCTAACAACTCCAGCTCCTATTCCAGTTGCACCAGTGACACCTGATACGAATGGTGGTTCTGGTCAAGACACACCTGCATCACCAACTCCAATTCCAGATGCAGTTACTCCGAGTACAGATCAGGTAGATACTAAGACTACTGTTGATAACGGAGCTAAGTCAAATGATTCTCAAACTGTATTACCAAATACAGGAACAGAATCAAATGCTACTCTTGCATCTCTAGGACTTCTTGGTATGCTAGGCGGTCTCAGATTTCTTATTGGAAAGAAAAAAGAAGACTAAAATAAAAATGTAGTCAAAATATGAATTGTTCATTGTTAAGTGGACAATGAATGTAAAAGATAAAGAAACGGCCTTGTTCCTCATTTCAAGAGGTACAAGGCTGTTGTCGTATTCTAGAAAAAAGTAGATATCAATATTCGTACCTAGAGATCATGGGTTGAAATAAAATATGTACAAATCGATTAGGGGATTTAGATTAATTTTTAAAAATGAATTAGAAGTCATGTTATACTATTCTAGCTTCAATCTGCGATACTCATTTGAAATCAAGGTTCCCCTTTTGTTGATAGACTATTCAAGAAATATTGTTGTATAAGTATATACTTTAAAATTATAGGTACACGGAACCAATGATAGGATTTTTAATTAAAACTATTATATATTTGTTTTTTAAGGAAGAAATTTATTTTTTTGATTTTGTAATAATATAAAGTTATATTTATAGGGCATATCTGAAGAATATTTTAAAATTAAGGATGGGATATTTATCGTTATTCAGAGTTGTTTTTAATTATTATATATTTGCTGATTGCGCTTTCTTTGGATTGCTTGTGTTTATACCATTTTAATGGATTAAATATATTGAAAGTGGTATAATCTAGCTGTCAAAACTGTGATGTGAAATGTCCATCATAGTGGTTTTTATTGTTTTATTCCCAGAGGGAATATTGCTTTTAATTTGATTTTGTATTTTAACATAAGGAGGAACAATGGAAAATAAATCAAATTCACTCAATAGAATCAGGCGCCAGCAACGTGAAAAAGTTTTGCGCTTTTCTATTCGTAAGTATAGTTTCGGTGCCGCTTCAGTTGCTGTTGCAGCGCTGATGTTTTTAGGTGCCCGCGTTGCGAGTGCGGATAGTCTAGTCGACAAGACTTCACACTCTACTGCTGGTGTAGTAACACCTGAAAGTAAGGTTGATTTGCCTGAGGATGTTACAGAATCTACTGCAAACAAAGTAGATGAAGGACATAAATCACCAGAAAATCAAGTGCCTGCAGTTCCTGAAAATAGCGCGCCTACAGTTGATAAAGCCAAGTTAAGAAAAGTAGTTGAAGAATTAAATGCTCTTCTTTCAACTAAATTAAACCTTGACGAGTCAGTAGTATCATCTGTCAAAGATAGACTTCAAAAAGGGAAAGAAGCCTTAGAAAGTTCTGAGCTAGCTCAAAAGGATATTGATGAGCTTGCGGTACTCTTGTCTAAAGATGTGACAGTCGTATCAGCTGCTAAGGAAGCAACTGAGGTTCAAGTAGATAAACAAGTAGATAAACAAGTAGATAAACAAGTAGATAAAACTGAGAAGCAAGCTGATAACCTAGCCAACCAATCTTCTCCTGAAGTAAGCGCAAGCGAAGAGAGCCAAACTGTATCAGCTAAAAAAGATGCTTTGAAAGTATCTGTAGATCAATTGAAGGCAGCAGTTCTGGAATTGCCTGAGCAGGAGACTAGCAAAGAAGTTCTTGAAAAAGCCAATGAACTATTGGGCTTAGCCCAAGGTGTTCTTGAAAATACAACAGTTTCTCTGAATGAAGTTGAAGATATGAACAAACTTGTGAAGAGAATGTTTAACTCTGTTAAAAACGCTACAACGCGTTTGAGTTCAGGTTCTCATGATCCGCGTAATGGCAAGAGCATGGGTCAAGGAACAGGTGGAAGAGCTGCAACGGTATCTTCAAGATGGACCAATCAAGACAATCTATTATCTTATCAACGTTTCTATGGAAGTGATAGAGATGGGAATAAGAGGAATAACGACAGACAATTCGTAGAGCAAAAAGTGGATATGACCGGTCGAATTGAGACGATTGATGGGCAAAAATATGTAGTTTACGATGTGTTCTTTAATAATAACGGTCAAAACATAGCTGAACATAGTTATCAACAGGCATATAGACTATTGTTGCAACCTAAAATCTTAGATTTGCAACCTAACGGATATTATAAAACAGACGCTATTAGAGATTTATACTTTGAAATCTATCGTAGAAATAATCAAAATGAAGGTGGGACACTCTCACAAAATCCAGAGAAATTTTATCTTGAAAGGAAACTGAATTACCACTTTGCAAATGATAATGAGCGAAGTCAGAATGGATTTACCTATTTTAACAGTGCAGGTGTCCGTGCATCAGGAGATCATTGGAAAGATATGAGGGATATCTTTAAGGCGAATCGATATGAGCCTGATTTGGAAAAGGCTGTAAAATTAGAAGGGAATCACAAAGACAAGAGTTATGGGTTAGGATTGAAAACTAACGATAAAACAGCTGCTGTTCATATGCATCTAAAAGCAAAATTAAGACCAGATGTAACGGATGAAGAAGTTAGACAAGCATTTACTATAGGTGTTGCAAGCAGTTTTGGTCTGACAACGCACCAATCCTATACTTTCGTGTCAGGGAAAGAACCTAATGAAAATGTAGAACCGACTGTTAAACAAAGTACAAAATACCCTATTATCGGTAAAGAGGTTACAAAGAAAGTCGATGAACCTCTTGGAAATTTAAATAAACCAGTAGAAATTGGTTTTGTAGCGCGTAAGGATGGAAGTACAAGTTTTCCTAACAACACGTCTTGGAGTTGGCCAAATGGACAACCAAGTACTGGTACAGCAGGAGTATTCCAGCGTCAAGTAAAAGCTACCTACAGCGACAATTCTTCAAATACTGCTACTGCTACATTAAAGGTTATTCCAAATCAACCTACTATTGATCAAAGCTCTGTAAATGAAAAAGCAGGGAAGACTGGGCAAGAGGTTACTGTAAATGTCGGAAACGGAGTGCCAGATGGTTCGACAGTGAATCTTTACGAAGGTAATACAGTTATCGGAACTGGAAAAACTACTGGAGGCACTGCGAAAGTTACAGTTAAAGGAACTCTACCAGAAAAGCCTATTACAGCTGAAACAGTTGTGAATAATGGTGGAACAGTAACTTCTGAACGTAGTACTCCTGTAAAACCAACCCCTGAACGAGATACCCAAAAACCTACATTAGAAATTTCACGAAAAAGCCAAACAGTAGTAGAAGGTGGAGAAGTAACCTTCACAATAACAGCAAAAGATGATAAAAGTGTTACTATCGATCCTGATGATTTCCTTAAAAAATATGGTGATAGACTTCTTTCTCGTCAAGCAACAAATAAAAATGTAAAAATTACTAAAACTGAAAAAGTAATTGAAATTACTATTACAACTAAGAAAGAAGACGTTGGTGGACCACATGAGATTACTTTCGGAGCTCATGATGATGCAGGTAATAAAGCTGACCCTGTAAAATTTACTTTCAATGTAACACCACGTGATAACCAAAAACCAATCGTTGAGGTTGGCGGAATTCGTTTAACAGAGAATGAACCACAATCTGCACAGTTTTATGTCTATCGTGGAGCTACATTTAATCCGACTGTTAAAGCATGGGATGATTCAGGTAACATTACGTCGATGAGTGTTGAGGGCTTACCAAAAGGATCTCAACCGCAATCTTACACAGCTCAAACTGGAAAAACTGAAAAAGCTCCATATGCAACTCCTTTATCTACAGGAACAGTAGCGGATACACAAACACTAGGAGATCACGTAGCTAAGTTCAAAATTTCTGATGGTGTAAATAATGCTACTTATCTGATGAAGTATAAAGTTGTCGATGTTGTCGTGGAAAACACACCTAAGACAGTCGAATTAAACAGCAAGTCAGGTGATCCAAATGAATACCTAAATACAGCTGGTAAGCAAGACAAGTCAGGTAAACCAGTTGTAGAATCGCAAGCAGATGTCCACTTCCCAGGAGGAATGAAATTCCGTTGGGACAATGCTAACGGATCAGATACGAATGTAACTTTATCTAAAGTAGGAAAGCAAACTCATAAAGCGATTGCGGTGTTCCCTAAAAATCCAAGTCAGCGTGGTAGTGTCCAAGTATTTGCACCAGAAAAAGCTGAGAGAGATGTTGTTTTCAATGTAGTGGATAATGAAAAACCAAAAGCAAGTCTAAATGGAAAAGAGTTATCAGAAACTGCTAATGAACCAATCTTTACAGTTTATCGTGGAGCTACATTTAACCCAGAGCTAAAAGTATCGGATAACTCTGGTGTGATTTCTAAAGTAGAAGTTAAGGGAGGACTTCCAAAAGGAGTGACTCCAGATCCAGGAGCAACTCCATCTACATTTACAGCTCAAACAGGTAAAGATGGAAGTTCAGAAGATAAGAAATATAAAACTCGCTTATCTTCAGGAACTGTATTGGATACTGAAACTTTAGGAGTACATGAATCAACTATTCATGTAGAAGGAAGTAATCCTTCAGATAGCCGTGATTTCAAATTCAAGTACCGCGTAGTTGATATTGAAACTAAAAATGTTGATAAAAACGGTATCGCAAAAGTACCAGTTGCTTCAACATTAAATAAAGATAATAGTTCTAAAAATATTGATGCGCATAACTATCTGAAAGTAGTCGATAGTGAAGATAAAGCAGATCGTGGTAACAATTATTTACCAAGTGGTATGACTTGGACCTGGAAAGACAGAAACGGCGTTAATAAAGATCGAGGAACAACACTTGACAATTCAGGTAAATATACTCGAACTGCAACAGCAATCTTCCCAGGTACTAAAGCTAATAATATGACAGATGCTACTAGCACGACTAGAGATGTATTTGCACCAGCAGAAATCAAGCGTAAAGTAATTCTAGCAGTAACACCAACAGCACCTATCGTAGAAGGTAAAGAGAATGGTAGTGTAACAATTACCCCACCAAAACAACCTGATAGTACTAATCAACAAGATATTGATAAAATTACTCTTACTTATACACCGACAGGTCAAACAAGTCCAGAAACTGTAACAGTTACGAAATCTGGAAGCAAATGGACTGTAAATGGTAAGTCTGATGATAAAGTATCAGTATCACCTGAAGGAGTTGTAACAATTTCTGATACTGAAGTTGAAGATAAAACAGAAGTAACTGCAAAAGTTTCTAAGAACATTGATGGTGTACTTACTCTTGAGAGTCCTGTAGCTAGAGGAACAGCAAATGGACCTTTAGAAGCTACAGTTACAAATCCAGCACCAGTTCCGGAAAAAGCACAAATTACACCAGTTACAGTTGTGACACCTAACAAACCAGGTTCAAGCATTACAGTAGATGGCCCAGTAAATGGTTTAACAGTAGATGATGAAGGTAAACTTAAAGGAAAACCAGAGGTAAATGATTGGAAACCAAAAGAAGAAGAACGCACAGTCGAAATTCCGGTTAAAGTTACAAAAGGTGGCGAGACAGTTACTGTGAAAGTTCCAGTTCCAATTTTACGCGATACAGATGGAGACGGAATCCCAGATAAAGAAGATTCAGATGATGATAATGATGGAATTCCAGATGAGGAAGAAATCAAAAATGGAACAGATCCTAAAACACCAACAACTCAAACTCCAGTTGAGATTGAAATTACTCCACAACCAAATGGAGATGCGATTGTAACGCCTAAGAAACCAGGAGGAGGAACATATCCACCAGGTACTAAGGTAGAAATCCCAGGTGAAGATGAAAACACAATTACTGTTGAAATCGGTAAAGACGGTTCAGGTAAAGTACCAAATGACAAACTTCCTAAGAAAGCTGTCCCAGGTACAGGAACAGTAACAGAACCGAACAAGAAACCATCACAACCAGTGAATGTAACAACACCAGCTCGTAAGACACCAA
>NZ_VFSH01000008.1 GCF_006385785.1 Streptococcus shenyangsis | reverse complement strand
ATTGTAGACTATATTGATTACTACAACAATAAACGAATTAAGGTAAAACTAAAAGGACTCAGTCCTGTGCAATACAGAACTAAATCCTTCGGATAAATTGATTGTCTAACTTTTTGGGGTCAGTACATGAAAACCTTGATAGTATGCGTTTTATTGTGGGGAAATTTACTTCACTTTCTCCTGAAATTGAGTTTTTGCCCAGCTCCTCTTGATTATTCTACTTGCTCAGGCCAAGCATTCATACCACCTTCTACATTGATAACGTTGAGGCCTTGGGCGCTGAGAAATTGGCAGGCAGAGGCAGAACGTACTCCACCTTGACAGATGACATGGTATTCATGGTTAGGTTTGAGTTCTTTATAGCCTTGCTCCAAGGTACTTAACGGAAGATTTTTGGCACCTGGTGCATGTCCTGCTTGGAATTCATGTGCTTCACGGACATCGATAAGCTCTAAATTTTCATTTTGATATTTTTCATAAAAGTCAGCCATGCTGATACTAGTTTCCATATTCTACTCCTTCTGGCTTAGCCATTTTGTATAGTGAATAAGCGCCGTCAAGGTTTTGGACGGTAAATCCTGCTTGTTTGAGGATACGCTCTGCGATATAGCTGCGCAAACCACTGTGGCAGCTAACGATGTAGGCTTGGTTCTTGTCCAGTTCGTTCAAGCGTTCCCGCAAGCGTTCCCGTAGTTCGTTTAGGGGGATGTGGATGGTATCGACTTTGAGTCGACCACTCTGAAATTCGCCACTTGTCCGTACATCAAGGAATTTCTTTCCCTTAGCTAGTTCGTCTTCGAGTTGGTACCATTGAACATTGTCGCTGAGACCTTCGATAAGATTCAAGGCTGCGTAGCCCAGCATATTGACGGGATCCTTGGCAGAGCCAAATGGTGGCGCATAGGTGAACTCCAATTCTGGCAAGTCAAAGACGGTGAGATTTCCCTTGATAGCAGTTGCCAGGATATCGATTCGTTTGTCAACGCCTTTCTTCCCGACTCCTTGGGCACCGTAGATTTTTCCAGTGGTTGGGTCAAAGAGGAGCTTCAAGGTCATATCAGTAGCGCCTGGATAATAACCAGCGTGGTCTTTCCCACTGACATGAAGGGCCTTGTAAGGAAGTTGATTCATGCTAAGGATACGCTCGCTGAGACCAGTCGAAGCAGCTGTCATATCAAAGGCACGAACGATAGCAGTGCCGATACTTCCCTTGTTTGTACGTTCTAGTCCTGCGATGACGTCTGCCACTTGGCGTCCCTGACGATTGGCAGGAGAAGCGAGAGAGATGAGAGCATCTTGGCCTGTAATCTCTTGCTTGACGACGATGGCATCCCCAACTGCAAAAATATCTTTTTGACTGGTTTCGTAATGTTCATCAACCAGAATCCCACCTCTAAGTCCCAGTTCAATCCCCGCAGTTTTGGCCAGTCTATTTTCAGGTTCAACACCGACAGAAAGGATGGTGAGATCAGAAGTGATCTTTTGACCGTTTTCGAGAACGATGACTTTTCCTTGGTCTTCAAATCGAGTCGCAGACTGAGAAGTGATAACGCGAACGCCGTTTTTAACCAATTCTGCTTGGACAAAGGCTGCCATTTCTTGATCTAATGATGGTAAGACATGGGGTGCTTTCTCAACAATAGTAACTTGCAGGCCGCGTTTCGCCAGATTTTCAGCCATTTCAAGCCCGATAAAGCCTACACCGATAACGACAGCTTCTTTTGGATAATTGTCCAAGGCTGCCATAATTTCATCGAGATCGGGAACATTGCGGAGCGTGTAGGCATTCTTAGCTTCTGCCAAACCTTCAATGGCAGGAACAAATGGTTTAGCTCCTGGGGAGAGGATCAACTTGTTGTAGCTTTCTGTGAATTCCTGCCCATCATGTCGTACCGTCACAGTGTGTTCTTCTGGCGAAATCTGGATGACCTCGTGAAATGGTCGCACATCGAGATTAAAGCGTGCCTTGAGACTTTCAGGAGTTTGGACCAATAAACTATCACGGTTTGCAATTTCTCCTGAAACATAGTAAGGAAGCCCGCAGTTTGCAAAGGAAACAAAGGGATCTTTCTCAAAAATAGTGATTTCAGCGTCTTCCATGAGACGTCTGAGACGGGTTGCTGCTGACATTCTGCCTGCAACTCCCCCGACAATGATAATTTTCATTGATTTTCTCCTTTATGCTTCTAGATGACTTTTCCTGTCCAAGAGCTCATACCGCCTCGGACATTGATGACATCGTAGCCTTTTTTCTTTAGCTTTTTAGCAGCCATCTTACTACGCACACCAGAATGACAAATGACATAAAGTGTTTCTTTTGTTGTTGGTGTGTAGGAACCAATTTCGGTCAGAGGAACATTCTTGGCATTTTTGATATGACCTCTACGAAATTCCATTGGCGTCCGAACATCTAGTAGCTGAATTGGTTCCTTGAGTTTAGCTTCTAACTCGCTGGTAGAAATACTGTCAATTTTTGTAAATAAGTGAAACATAGGCACCTCCGAATATACCCTTATGGGGTATATTAAACCATGAAGTCAAGCTTTTGTCAAGCAAGTTGTTTTGACTTGGTGGAGATTGGTTGCGATTGTATTGTTTTTCTCCTCAGTTCCTCAGCTTCCTCCTTGACACTCGGTCAGCTTTTGATACAATAGTACAAAATCAGAGGAGGTGGGTTATGATTCAGAAACATGCGATTCCTATCTTAGAGTTTGATGAAAATCCTCAGGCGGTCATCATGCCCAATCACGAGGGGCTGGACTTGCACTTGCCAAAGAAGTGTGTCTATGCTTTTTTAGGTGAGGAGATTGACCGCTATGCTAGGGAAGTAGGGGCGGACTGTGTCGGCGAATTCGTTTCAGCCACCAAGACCTATCCAGTCTATGTCGTTAACTACAAGGGCGAGGGAATTTGTCTGGCTCAGGCACCTGTTGGCTCCGCTCCAGCAGCCCAGTTTATGGATTGGTTGATTGGCTATGGTGTGGAGCAGATTATTTCCACTGGAACCTGTGGTGTGCTAGCTGATATAGAAGAAAACGCCTTTCTAGTCCCTGTTCGCGCTCTGCGAGATGAAGGAGCTAGTTATCACTATGTGGCAGCTTCTCGTTATATGGAAATTCAGGCAGAGGCTATTGCTGCCATTGAGCAAGTTTTGGAAGCCAGAGGGATTCCTTATGAAGAAGTCGTGACCTGGACGACAGACGGTTTTTACCGAGAAACGGCTGAAAAGGTGGCCTATCGCAAGGAAGAAGGCTGTGCTGTTGTGGAGATGGAGTGTTCTGCGCTTGCGGCAGTAGCCCAACTGCGTGGGGTTCTCTGGGGAGAATTGTTGTTCACAGCTGATTCCTTAGCAGACTTGGACCAGTACGATAGTCGTGACTGGGGTTCAGAAGCTTTCGAGAAGGCCTTGGAACTCTGCCTTGAGATAACTTCTCAGATATAGCTACTCTCCTTCTTTTTATGGTACAATGGATGTATGTTATTCAAATTATTTGTTAAAAAAATTGAAAGAGCCTTGGGCGGACTTTCGCCCGCTCGTCGAATTTTTCTGAGTTTCGCTGGAGTTATTTTGATAGGCTCTCTTCTTTTGAGTTTGCCTTTTGTTCAGGCGAGTGGTTCGCAGGCTACTTATTTTGACCATCTTTTTACGACGGTGTCCATGGTCTGTGTGACTGGCCTTTTTACGCAACCAGTGGCTACTACCTATAATGTCTGGGGGCAGTTGATTTGTATGCTTTTGATACAGATTGGTGGTCTGGGGCTCATGACCTTTATCGGGGTCTTTTATATTCAGGGGAAGCAAAAACTCAGTCTTCGCAGTCGTGAAACCATTCAGGAGAGTTTTAGTTACGGGGAAACTCGGTCGCTGAAGGCCTTTATGCGCTCCATCTTTTTGACGACTTTTCTGGTGGAGGGCTTGGGTGCCTTTCTACTAAGTTTCCGTTTTATTCCTGAGTTCGGCTGGGGAAGAGGCATTTTTACCTCTATCTTTTTAGCCATTTCAGCTTTTTGTAATGCTGGTTTTGATAATTTCGGCAGTAGCAGTTTAGTAGCTTTTCAGACGGATCCCTTGATCAATCTAGTCATTGCTGGTTTGATTATCACAGGTGGTCTTGGCTTTATGGTTTGGTTTGACTTGGCAACCCAGTTTGACAAGAAGAAAAAACGTCGTCTTCGTTTCCACACCAAGCTGGTCCTCTTCTTGACTGCAGGCATTTTGCTGTTTGGGACAGTATCTACACTCTTTACGGAGTGGCACAATCCAGGAACGATTGGCAATCTCAGTGTTCCAGAGAAAGTGCTGGTTAGCTTTTTCCAAACCGTTAGCATGAGAACGGCCGGTTTTGCTTCTATTGACTATACTCAAGCTCGGCCTGTGACCTTGTTTATCTATATCCTACAGATGTTTCTGGGTGGAGCGCCTGGAGGGACGGCTGGGGGTCTCAAGATTACGACTTTCTTTGTCTTATTGGTCTTTGCTCGTAGTGAATTGTTGGGCTTACCTCATGCTAATGTTGCGCAGAGAACCATTGAGGCTCGAACAGTCCAAAAATCCTTTAGTGTCTTCATTATCTTTTTGATGACCTTCTTGTTGGGCTTGATGTTGTTGGGAATTACAGCAGAAGGAACACCGCGATTTATTTACCTCATGTTTGAGACCATTTCCGCCCTTGCGACAGTTGGGGTAACGGCAAATCTGACGCCAGAATTGGGCAAGTTAGCTCTCAGCATTGTCATGGTGCTCATGTTTATTGGCCGTATCGGTCCCTTGACCTTGCTGGTTAGTCTAGCTGACTACCAGCCTGATAAGAAAGATTTGATTCAGTATATGAAAGCAGATATTAGTATTGGATAAGAAAGGAAGAACGATGTCAGATCGTACGATTGGAATTTTAGGCTTGGGGATTTTCGGGAGTAGTGTCCTGACAGCCCTAGCCAAGCAAGATATGAATATTATTGCCATTGATGACCACGCAGAGCACATCAATCAATTTGAGCCTGTTTTGGCGCGTGGAGTTGTGGGCGATATTACAGATGAGGAACTCCTCAGAACTGCAGGAATTGATACCTGTGATACGGTTGTAGTGGCAACAGGGGAAAATCTAGAGTCGAGTGTGCTTGCAGTCATGCATTGTAAGAGTTTGGGGGTACCAAGGGTTATTGCCAAGGTCAAAAGCCAGACAGCTAAGAAGGTGCTAGAAAAAATCGGTGCTGACTCGGTGATTTCACCTGAGTATGAAATGGGGCAGTCTCTAGCGCAGACCATTCTCTTTCATAACAATGTTGATGTCTTTCAGCTGGATAAAAATGTGTCTATCGTGGAGATGAAAATTCCGAGTGTTTGGGCAGGTCAAAGCCTGAGCCAGCTGGATCTACGTGGCAAATACAACCTCAATGTCCTAGGATTTCGTGAACAAGAAAATTCACCACTGGATGTCCAGTTTGGCCCTAATGATCTCTTGAGGGCAGATGCCTATATCTTGGCGGTCATTAACAACCAGTATCTAGATGACTTGGCAGAATTAAATTCGTAAGGAGGGGGATCCCCTCTTTTTTGATGTCCAAGATAGGAAATTGGGAGAACACCTTGTATTCCAGTAAAAGTCCTTCAAAAGCTGGACTTTATGGTAGAATAGAAAGAAGTGACAAGAGAGAGTAATACTCTTCGAAAATCTCTTCAAACCACGTCAACGTCGCCTTTCTGTAGGTATGGTTACTGACTTTGTCAGTTCTATCCACAACCTCAAAACAGTGTTTTGAGCTGACTTCGTCAGTTCTATCTGCAACTTCAAAGCAGTGCTTTGAGCTGACTTCGTCAGTTCTATCTGCAACTTCAAAGCAGTGCTTTGAGCAACCTGCGGCTAGTTTCCTAGTTTGCTCTTTGATTTTCATTGAGTATAAGAAAAAATCAGTCCCCTAAAGGAGTAGATTATGAAGTTATTGTCTATCGCCATCCCTAGCTATAATGCTGCAGCCTATCTTCATTACTGTGTGGAGTCGCTAGTGATTGGTGGTGAGCAAGTTGAGATTTTGATTATCAATGACGGGTCTCAGGACCAGACTCAGGAAATCGCTGAGCGTTTAGCCAGCAAGTATCCTAGCATCGTTAGAGCCATCTATCAGGAAAATAAAGGCCATGGCGGTGCCGTCAATCGCGGCTTAGCGGAGGCTTCTGGTCGTTATTTTAAAGTAGTTGATAGTGATGACTGGGTGGATCCTCGTGCTTACCTAAAGATTCTTGAAACCTTGCAGGAACTAGAGAGTGAAGGTCAAGAAGTGGATGCCTTTGTGACCAATTTTGTCTATGAAAAGGAAGGTCAGTCTCGTAAGAAGAGTATGAGTTACGAGTCAGTCTTGCCTGTCCAGCAGATTTTTGGCTGGGATCAGGTCGGAAATTTCTCAAAAGGCCAGTATATCATGATGCACTCGCTGATTTATCGGACAGATTTGTTGCGAGCGAGTCAGTTCCAATTGCCTGAGCATACTTTTTATGTCGATAATCTCTTTGTCTTTACCCCCCTTCAGCAGGTCAAGACCATGTACTATCTGCCTGTCGATTTCTATCGTTATTTGATTGGGCGTGAGGACCAGTCTGTCAATGAGCAAGTGATGATTAAGCGTATTGACCAGCAACTAAAGGTCAATCGACTCTTGGTAGACCAGCTTGATTTATCTAAAATAAGCCACCCAAAAATGCGAGAGTATCTGCTGAATCATATTGAAATCACGACGGTGATTTCCAGTGCCCTGCTTAACCGAGCTGGAACAGCAGAGCATCTTGCCAAAAAACGGGAGCTGTGGACCTATATTCAGCAGGAAAATCCAGAGGTTTTTCAGGCTATCCGCAAGACCAT
This sequence comes from Streptococcus shenyangsis, assembly GCF_006385785.1. Classification (GTDB taxonomy): domain Bacteria; phylum Bacillota; class Bacilli; order Lactobacillales; family Streptococcaceae; genus Streptococcus; species Streptococcus shenyangsis. Next base: position 82,826 of record NZ_VFSH01000008.1, on the reverse strand, counting down.
GTTGAGCCGTTTGACCAAACATTCGGTCTTGCCAGCTCGCAAACTTTCCAATGTCGTCTATCAAATCACCAAGTCTGTTTATGGATTTAATTAATATAAGTATTTTATAAGAGGGATTTAAGAAAAATTTTAACTTTTTCTTAATCCTTTTTAATTTTAGGAGATTATACTAGAGTCATCAAATAAAGAAAAACTCTAAGGAGAATCCTATGAAATTCAATCCAAATCAAAGATATACTCGTTGGTCTATTCGCCGTCTTAGTGTCGGTGTTGCCTCAGTTGTTGTGGCCAGTGGCTTCTTTGTCCTAGTTGGGCAACCAAGTTCTGTGCGTGCCGATGTGGTCAATCCGACCCCTGCTCAAGTTGTACCAGACGCAACTTCGGTGAGTGAAAAGAGCGACTTACCAGCAGAGGTTCTCAAGAAAGCAGTTGATGTAGCTCTGCCTTCAGAACAGGTAGACTCAACACCTAAAGCAAGTTTGGATGCTACAAGCTCTCCAGAAAAAGTGAATGTAGCTGATAAAGACCAAGTAGTAGCACCAAAAGAAGAAGTGCAAGCAAAACCAGAATCTAAGAAAGAAACAGAAGATGCGCTTAAACCTGTGACAAATCCTGCGCCTACAGTTTCTGGACAAGACCGTGAAGCAAATGAAGCGCAACCAGCAACCACCCCAGCTGAAGTGCAAAAGGGCGTGGCTGACAATACCAAAGACACAGTAGATGTTCCAGCTACTTACTTGGATAAAGCCAACTTCCCAGGCCCATTCACAGCTGGTGTCAATCAAGTTATTCCATACGAATTCTTCGCTGGTGACGGTATGTTAACACGCCTTATCTTGAAAGCATCCGACAAGGCCCCATGGTCAGATAATGGTTCAGCTAAAAATCCAGCTCTCCCACCAGTAGAAAACTTGGGCAAAGGTCTCTATTTCTATGAAGTAGATTTGGCTGGTACTCAAGGTAAATCAGATAAAGAGCTTCTTGACCTCTTGAAACAAAACGGCACTCAAAGCTATAAAGCTACTATCAAGGTATACGGTGCTAAAGACGGTAAGGCTGATTTGAGCAATCTCGTAGCGACTAAAGATTTGGATGTCAACTTGAATGGCTTGACTACTCCAGCTGAAGTCCAAAAAGGCGTGGCTGATAACACTAAAGACACAGTAGACGTTCCAGCTACTTACCTAGACAAAGCCAACTTCCCAGGCCCATTCACAGCCGGTGTCAACCAAGTTATTCCTTACGAATTCTTCGCTGGTGACGGTATGTTGACTCGTCTTATCTTGAAGGCTTCAGACAAGGCTCCATGGTCAGATAACGGTTCAGCTAAAAATCCAGCTCTTCCACCAGTAGAGAAACTGGGCAAAGGCCTCTACTTCTATGAAGTGGATTTGGCCGGCACTCAAGGAAAATCAGATAAAGAACTTCTTGACCTCTTGAAGCAAAACGGCACTCAAAGTTATAAAGCTACAATCAAAGTTTACGGTGCTAAAGACGGCAAGGCCGATTTGAGCAATCTCGTAGCGACAAAAGATTTGGATGTCAACTTGAATGGTTTGACTACTCCAGCTGAAGTTCAAAAAGGTGTGGCCGACAATACCAAAGACACAGTAGACGTTCCAGCTACTTATCTAGATAAAGCTAACTTCCCAGGCCCATTCACAGCTGGTGTTAACCAAGTTATTCCATATGAATTCTTCGCCGGAGACGGTATGTTAACCCGCCTTATCTTGAAAGCATCCGACAAGGCTCCATGGTCAGACAATGGTTCAGCTAAAAATCCAGCTCTTCCACCAGTAGAGAAATTGGGCAAAGGTCTTTACTTCTATGAAGTAGATTTGGCTGGCACTCAAGGTAAATCTGATAAAGAGCTGCTTGACCTCTTGAAACAAAACGGAACTCAAAGTTACAAGGCAACTATCAAAGTTTACGGTGCTAAAGACGGCAAGGCCGATTTGAGCAATCTCGTAGCGACAAAAGATTTGGATGTCAACTTGAATGGTTTGACTACTCCAGCTGAAGTTCAAAAAGGTGTGGCCGACAATACCAAAGACACAGTAGATGTTCCAGCTACTTACTTGGATAAGGCCAATTTCCCAGGTCCGTTCACAGCCGGCGTCAACCAAGTTATCCCATATGAATTCTTCGCTGGTGACGGTATGTTGACTCGTCTTATCTTGAAAGCATCTGACAAGGCCCCATGGTCAGATAATGGTTCAGCTAAAAATCCGGCCCTTCCACCAGTGGAAAAATTGGGCAAAGGCCTTTACTTCTACGAAGTAGACTTGGCAGGAACTCAAGGCAAATCAGATAAAGAACTTCTAGACCTCTTGAAACAAAACGGCACTCAAAGCTACAAGGCAACTATCAAGGTATACGGTGCCAAAGATGGCAAGGCGGATTTGAGCAACCTCGTAGCGACTAAGGATTTGACAGTGAACTTGCATGGACATCAGTCTCTGATTCCGATGCAGTCAGGTTTCGACCCCTCTTCTAATGGTTCAGCTATGCCGGCTCCAATGATGAATAGTCATCAAGATGCGTCTAAGATGAACTCTCAAATGCCAAGTGCTCATCAAGATGATATGAAATCTAAAATGCCAGCTGCTAGTCAGGATAAGATGATGCCTAGCAAAGAGCAGGACAAAACCATGAATGCTAGCCAGCCTATGGCAACACCAAGCATGAAACAAGATCAAGCTCCAGCAGCCTCAAGCAAAATGTCTGATGAAGGCAAGATGGCATCTACTAACAAGGTATCAAGTCCAATGATGGCTGCTCAAATGAAAGACCAAAAAGACATGCTTCCATATACTGGTGAAGTCCAAACATCAATGGCTACTCTTGGATTCTTTGGATTAGCCTTGGCCGGCCTGCTAGGTGGACTCGGTTTGAAAGCTAAAAAAGAGGAAAATGACTAGTCTAGCTACAGACTTTCTATCTAGGATTTGAAAAATTCAGATATCGATTAGAATGTTCGTAAAGAGATTAAAATAGTGTTATACTATTGTGGTATAGCACTGTTTTTTTCAAAGGAGAGACAGATGGGAAAGACAATTTTACTCGTTGACGACGAGGTAGAAATCACAGATATTCATCAACGTTATCTGGTTCAGGCAGGATATCAGGTTTTGGTGGCTCATGATGGAGTAGAGGCCTTAGAAATCTTCAGGCGAAAAGCGATTGATTTGATTATTACAGATATCATGATGCCTCGGATGGATGGTTATGATTTGATTAGTGAGGTTCAGTATCAATCTCCGGATCAGCCTTTTCTCTTTATCACGGCTAAAACCAGTGAGCAGGATAAAATTTACGGCCTAAGCTTGGGGGCAGATGATTTTATTGCCAAGCCCTTTAGCCCTCGTGAGCTGGTTTTGCGTGTCCACAATATCTTGCGTCGCCTTCATCGTGGAGGTGAGACAGAGGTCGTCAGTCTCGGGGATTTACGGATGAATCACGGTAGTCATGAGGTCCAAGTCGGAGATGTGGCGCTTGATTTGACCGTCAAATCCTTCGAACTTCTATGGCTTTTAGCCAGCAATCCAGAGCGCGTTTTCTCCAAGACAGACCTCTATGAAAAGGTCTGGCAGGAAGACTATGTAGATGATACCAATACCTTGAATGTTCATATTCATGCTCTTCGACAGGAGTTGGCTAAACATGCTAGCGCAGAAACACCGACCATCAAAACTGTCTGGGGCTTGGGCTACAAAATTGAGAAAGCACGAGGTAGTTAATGAAATTAAAAAGTTATATTTTAGTGGGGTATATCATTTCAACACTCCTAACGATTATCGTGGTTTTTTGGGCTGTTCAAAAAATGCTGATTGAGAAAAGCGAGATTTACTTTCTGCTTGGAATGACCATCGTTGCCAGCCTTGTCGGTGCTGGGATTAGTCTATTTCTCCTATCGCCGGTATTTACTTCGTTGGGCAAACTCAAGGAACATGCCAAGCGGGTAGCGGACAAGGACTTTCCATCAAATCTAGAGGTTCAAGGTCCTGTAGAATTTCAGCAATTAGGTCAAGCTTTTAATGAAATGTCCCATGATTTGCAGGCGACCTTTGATTCCTTGGAAGAAAGCGAACGAGAAAAGGGCTTGATGATTGCCCAGTTGTCGCATGATATCAAGACCCCCATCACTTCGATTCAAGCGACGGTAGAAGGGATTTTGGATGGGGTTATCAAGGAAGGAGAACAGGACCATTATCTAGCAACCATTGGGCGCCAGACGGAAAGACTCAATAAACTGGTTGAAGAGTTGAATTTTTTGACTCTAAATACAGCTAGAAATCAGGTGGAAACTACCAGCAAAGACAGCATTTTTCTGGATCAGCTCTTGATTGAGTGCATGAGTGAATTTCAGTTCTTGATTGAGCAGGAAGAGCGAGATGTTCATTTACAGGTAATCCCAGAGTCTGCCCGGATTGAGGGAGATTATGCCAAACTTTCTCGTATCTTGGTGAATCTGGTCAATAACGCTTTTAAATACTCTGCTCCAGGAACCAAGCTGGAAGTGGTGGCTAAGCTGGAGAAAAACCAGCTTTCAATCAGTGTGACCGATGAAGGGCAGGGAATTGCCCCAGAGGACTTGGAGAATATTTTCAAACGCCTTTATCGTGTCGAAACTTCGCGTAACATGAAAACAGGTGGTCATGGTCTTGGTCTTGCGATTGCGCGTGAATTGGCCCATCAATTGAGTGGAGAAATCAGAGTTAGCAGTCAGTACGGACTAGGAAGCACCTTTACCCTCGTTCTCAATCTCTCTGGCAGTGAAAATAAAGCTTAAAACCCCTTTACAAATTCAGCCATTCATGGTAAAATGAATTTTGTGTGAAATATCAGCAGGAAAGCATGAAGCTCGTCAACAGGTGTCTTATGATAAGTAACCTTGGCTGTTTAGGCGAAGGGCATCTGCACGAATCAGGGCTTTCTAAGTGACTATTTCCACCGAAATATTATTTATATCAGGAGGACATTCACATGTCACGTTATACAGGACCATCTTGGAAACAAGCTCGTCGCCTTGGCCTTTCACTTACAGGTACAGGTAAAGAATTGGCACGTCGTAACTACGTACCAGGACAACACGGACCAAACAACCGTTCTAAATTATCAGAATACGGTTTGCAATTGGCTGAAAAACAAAAACTTCGTTTCACTTACGGTGTAGGTGAAAAACAATTCCGTAACTTGTTCGTACAAGCTACAAAAATCAAAGGCGGAATCCTAGGTTTCAACTTCATGCTTCTTTTGGAACGTCGTTTGGATAACGTTGTTTACCGTCTTGGTCTTGCGACTACTCGTCGTCAAGCTCGTCAATTCGTAAACCACGGTCACATCCTTGTTGACGGAAAACGCGTTGATATCCCATCATACCGCGTAACTCCAGGTCAAGTGATCTCAGTTCGTGAAAAATCATTGAAAGTTCCAGCTATCCTTGAAGCAGTAGAAGCTACTCTTGGACGTCCAGCATTCGTATCATTCGACGCTGAAAAATTGGAAGGTTCATTGACTCGCTTGCCAGAACGCGACGAAATCAACCCAGAAATCAACGAAGCACTTGTCGTTGAATTCTACAACAAAATGCTTTAATTTTAAGAAATATCTTACAGAAAGCCTACAACAGTGGGCTTTTTGCTTTGTCTTAAAATGTTGATTTCTGGGTTTGTCCCCCTTTTTGTCCCCCTTCACAAAGAACTAACAGCTTTCTCATAAAATGAGACGGCTGTTTTTGCTTTTTCTTTGGAGAGATGACTGTAAGTGTCCATAGTCATAGCTAATGTAGAATGACCTAGACGGTGTTGTAATTCTTTATATGGTATTCCAGAGTTTAGCAAGAGACTAGCGTGTGTGTGTCTAAAACCATGGAATCCAATATTAGGTACACCAGCATGTTTGAAACGTGTGTTTAAACGAGTTGATAGTGTTTTATTGTTTGGGTATTTATGAATAAAATCTGAGAAGACAACAGTTTCAGTCCGACCAAGTTTCCAAGCTTCTTGCCTTTGTCTTTTTTGATACATTTTTAAGACCTCTATAGTTTGTAGGTCAATATCAATTGTGCGATAACTTGCCTCAGACTTTGGGCTGTTAATCTCACCTAAATGGTTTAGTGTTTTTGTAATATTCACAGTTGCATTATGTAGGTCAATATCTGACCAGTGTAGAGCTAAGGCTTCATTAATACGGCAACCAGTAGCAAGAAGAAACTTATACAAAGTAATTTCATAGATATTTCTATATATTGCTAAGTTAGCCTCTTCCAAATAACTGAGAAATTGCTTTAACTCTAAGTTATTAAAGTGCTTGACTTTGTTTCTACCCTTTTTTATTTTACGAGGAAGAATAACTTCACGAGCTGGATTTATATCAATAATCTGCATTGTCACAGCATATTGTAGGATACGTTTATTTAGCGCGTGAATTTTATCATAGTGTAGAAATGCGCCTTCTTCTCTTTTGTTAGCACGTAGAGCTAGTTGATTAACAATGCGTTGGATAGTTGGAGTGGTTAACTTATCTAACCTATAAGAACCAAATAGAGGAATCAAATGGTTAGCTAGTAGTCGTTTTACTGAATCTTGTGTATTTGGTTTTACTGTGTGTTGATAGCTTTCCCACCATAATTGAGCTACTTCTTCATAGCTTGTTAGTGGAATGGTTTCCTTCTTAGTAGAGCCATTATTTTGGAATTCGGCTTTAGCTAATTGAGCTTTTTTCTTCAATTCAGTTTTAGTTCTAGCTGTCAGATTAGCCTTTATTTTTTTTCCTGTGAGTTTATCTACTCCTAAGTATACTTTTGCACGATATACAGTGTCACCGTTTTGTTTCTTGATTTCTGCTATTTTCATTTCTTAACCTTTCTAACATCAGTAGGCAAGCTGTAAAAGGTTATGAAAAATAGTTATTATGATTTGTGTCTAGAACGAATACCTTCAATTAGTATTTGTAGAGCGGTTAAGTCTTCAGTTGTGAGTGCTTGACCATCAATAGTTATTTTTACATTCTTTCTAAAGATATAATCAAGGTTGATTTTAATATTTTCTCCATTGATAATATCGTGGCTAATATCTTTGTATGTTTTTAACTTTGAGAATATGGATTTATCATTTCTTAATTCAATTAAATCTTTTAAAAGTTGCTTCTCTTTATCGTTATGAACTGAATTCATGTTGATATTTTTGATTATATCACCAATATAAGTGCTAGCCAATGTTTTATATTCAATGCAGTATTCATCGAACTCTAATCCATCTTGTTCGCATTTTTCTTTTATAGAGAGTGAAGCAATGCTTTCAGTAATATCAATGAGTTTAGTTAAACTGGGAATCTTTTTCCCATTTTCAATTTGTGAGATATAAGACTGTGATACTTTTAGGTCTTCAGCAAGGCTCTTAGTAGTTACATCGCCTTCTGTGCGGCATTTTTTAAGATATGCTCCTATCATATTTAACCTCCGTTTAATAACTTTAGTAATATTTTAGCACAAAACTCTTGACATGTAAATAAAAAACTGATAAAATGCAAAACATAACCTAAGTTAATTAACTTAGTTAAGTAGGTAAGCTGTAATAGTTATGAGAGGATAGTTGTGCACAAATAGGAAAGAAAGGAGATATATGTATAGTATACCACAAGGGATATTATCTAAGGAAGCAGAACTAGCATTATTGGAGAGGATTGAGCATTTAATAAATGATTATCTATCACATGCAATGCTTTCACCTCATAGTGACTCGTTTGGCTTGATACAACAGAAAGAGTTAATCAAAGAACTAGGTATTAGTTTAGTAACTCTGCATGAATGGGAGCGTTTGGGGTTAACCCGATACTGTCCACCAATAGAAGGAACTCGCAAAGTTTTCTATAAGAAATCAGATGTTATGAAGTTTCTTTCAATTACTAATAAGGAGTGAATACATTGTATGAAAAGAAAATAAACACAATTGAAAAATTCTATGATTTCTTGAAATACATAGGAATTTATAACCATGTTGAATCACAGATTCAATTGCTCAAATACACTATACAGTGTGATGTTTATAAACGAAAGGAACATGAATATGTCATTAATTAAGATTAAAGCAAAAGATTCTGTATTAGAATCTGACTATGAATTTGAAACTTATCCTGAGAATGCTATTCAATCTTTTGATAACTCTACTCCAATAGATAAATATAAGGATACATGGCGAATATATAAAGATGAGGTAATTGATTCTAACCCACATACAGATGTTTCAGATAAAGAGAAGCAGAAAAAGAGAAAACCTCCTTTTCATATTATGGCAGAATTCTTAATGGCTCATCTCATTGTGGTTAGTATAGCTGAAATAGAGGATGCTGGGGAAGGTAGCTTATTTGTGTATAATCCAAAAGAGGGGATTTATCAACCTGCTTGGGATATAGTTCCTAAATTAGTAAGAAGATTAGAACCTTCTTTTAGGAGTGCTGATATAAACGAGATTATTTGTGCACTAAGTTGTAGCTGTAAAAATGTAAGTATATATCAAGGTTTACGTTACATAGCTTTAGGGAATTGTATTTATGATACTTATTATCGGTATGGAATGAAATACAGTCCTTCAATTGTGTTTACACATAAGGTACAAGTAAATTATAATTCAGAAGCAAATTCTCCAGTATTAGGTGGTTGGTCTATTGATTCTTGGTTAGCTGAACTGTTTAATAATGATGCTGAACTAATTCACTTAGCATGGCAAACAATTTTGGCAGTGATACGTGGTTATGCTGACGAGAGAATTATTTGGCTGATTGGAAAAGGAGGAACAGGTAAGGGTAGTTTCCAGGAGTTGCTAATTAACTTAGTAGGTAGGAGTAACACAGCCTCCATGAAACTAACTGAATTAGATGGTAGAAACCGTTTTGCCACTTCACAGTTAATAGGTAAACACTTAGTTATTGGAGATGATAATCCTATTGATAAGGTGATAACAGACCCTTCTACTATGTTTTCTCTAGTTACTCATGATATTGTCACAATCGAAAAGAAAGGCAAACAGGCCTATTCTGCTCGACTTACTCCTGTGATTGTTCAATCATCTAATCGATTGATTAAGATTCAAGGAGACAAAGAAGCTATAGCAAGAAGAACTTTCATACTTCCCTTCGTTTCTGAATTTAACAAAGATGGTTACAAGAGAGAAATAAAGCAGGTTTATCTAAAACGTCAGGATGTATTAGAATATGTATTGCAAAATGCATTAGAATATGATATCAGTGATGGATTCAAGGATATCAGTCACCACCCTGCTATCAAGGAAATTCATGGGAAGTCTATGACAAGTGTTGAACAGTTTTCATCTTATCTGTTTAGTCGTGTGAAATCTACTTTCTTGCCGAATTCATTTATGCTATGGGCATATAAACAATTCTGTGAAGGAAATGGTTTAGAACGAGAAACTAAGGAAGTCTTTCACAAAGAATTAAAAGATGCACTTCCAACAAACTGGGTATTTAAGCCAACATTATCTAGTTGTAAATATTTTGATGAGAGTGATTCGGTTCCTTTTGTTCATTCTAAGCCCTTCAGTTTAGATACCACAAAGAGGCATAAAGGGTATGTAATGAAGTCATGCTCTTGATACACTTGAAACAGTAAATTCCATTTCTATTTTCAATTTTATTTGTTTTATTTATCCTAAGAAGTTAGAAATTAGTGTATCAAGTGTATCATTCTAGAGATATACAAAGTGTGAACGACTAGCTCGCCATGAGCGAAAGCAAAGGAGTGAAACACTTTGTTAAGTACCAAATACGCCTAATTTATTCCATGGTCTAATTGACAGCAAGAAACAAGGCACTCTCGTACAAATGAACTGTCCATCCGAAAAACTAAAGCCTTTCGTCTGAGACGTTCTTAGCGTACTTTGTGCCTACTTACTGTCAATTTGCTTTCACGGCATAAAGGCGTATGCTTATGAGATAAATTAGAGAATAAAAATAGCTATTTAAAGAGGTTTTACATTATAGAATTTCATGTTTTTGTAGTGTTGACTTGATTCAGCTATCAGTTTTTACTGTACAATAGTATCAATTTCTCTCTCTGTGTTTGTGGTTAGTAATGCGCGTGATAATGGGATTTCTAAGGGTCGATTAAAAAATAGAATAGTAATGGATGTATGTGAATTTTGCTATTCACCGATTAACTCTCTATATCAAAAATGTGTTAGTAATGTGGAATTGTCTGAAGGAGGTTCATGTGATATAAAGGATATACAAAATCCCTGCAATTACTCATTGCAGGGATTTTCAGATGTTAAGGTATATTTTATAAGTAGAGTCAATTTTGATTTAGTCTGTTTTATAAAATACCTGTTCGGAGCTATTTGGAGGAGTTTGTCCAGCTATAATTCTATTTTTACTTAAGTCAGAATCAACCCACTTTATAGTAATACCAATTGGATAAATATCTATTCCATGTCCTGTAGGTCCTGTACGGACATCAAACCCTATAATTCCTTCGTTTGAAATCCCTGCTTTATGTATCTGCCCCCCTTTTACTAAACCATTCTTATTAAACACTATTTCATGTCCTAGGTCATTCCTCCAAGTACCGGCTATACTAGAGTAGTCTCCATGTAGAATAGCCTGTGTATCAATTTCTTGTGTTGTATTTTCTGTGTGCTTTTCTGCTGTGGGAGTCGTGATAAGTGTGGCATCAGTAGCAACCCAGAATTGAAATTTTTCAGAGTCTTCCATGATTTTGACTGTGAAAGTAACGGTTGCTCCTTCTTTCCATCCTTCAATCATAGATTTCTTTATTTGTACTTGTACACCAGTTATAGGAGCATTACTAGCTTTTACCCAAATAGTATGGTATGTATCTAGAGCTTTAAAATGTCCTACGTATGCTTCCCAAAATTTTTGTCGTGTTAGTTCTGCTGTGAAGCGGTATAGTTGACCAGTTTTTAACCTACCATCATTTTCCATGTCTCGAAGCTCTTCGGCTGTCGTGTCTATTATACTATCTTCAGTTGAGCTAGAGCTTGTGGTAGATGTGCTGGATGAAGAGCTGGATGATGTAGAGGAACTAGAAGTAGTAGATGAGATTTGTTGTGAAGAGTGGTTATCTACTTTTTCTATATTTTCATTTAGATGTCTAAAGAATAAAAAAGTAGCTCCTATAATGGTAAGAAGTAGAAGTGTAATTGAGGATATAAGAATCCAAAGCTTGTTGCTCTGTGGTAGAAGACAAACTATTACGTGATTCTGATTTTGATAGACTTCAACAATATCGTTCACTTTAGGATGAAAAGTTAACTCATTGATAGGAACATTTAGAGTCTCATTTGTGTGGAGTCGAATGATAATATGTGTATCTGAAATGTGAATAATTTGGTTATGTCTTTTATTTTTCATGCAGTATTAGTTTTCGTACATATAGGCAACCATGAGAGGAAGTGTTTTTGTGGCTTTGAAGACCGTTTCATAACTTTGTCTTCCTTTTACTAGTCCGTATAAGGTTATATGGTCATCTTCGGCTATAACTCTATTGTTGTATTCGGAAGGAATAGAAACCAAAATAATTTTATCATAGTCATCATTTATGGCTACACGCAGTGTGTAGGCTTTCCCATCTTCCATAGCTTGTAAAACTTTCCCATATACTCTTACTTTAGTATCTACGGCTATTTCATCATGATTCCACTTGTTATAGTCTACTTCACCATAATTTGCTTTATCATTATCTACAGTAATCTTAGGTTTTGATGGTACTGAGGATGATGAACTAGAGCTACTCTCTCTAGATGATGAAGGTGTAGTAGAGCTACTTGCCTTTAAAGAGGATGAGGAGTTAGAACTATTTTGTGATGTAGTATTTCTTGAAACTGTCGTTGGTGTCTTTTCTGTAAACTTTTCTACAAAACCAAATGCCATAAATGACAAAATCACACATACAAGAGCGATAATAAAACATTTGAAAGAAATGTCCTTATTTACTTTACTTTTTTTAATAGATGAAATTATTAGAAATGCAAGATTTAATAAGCACATTATAGTCGACTCAAGTACAACTAGGGCTATGGTTTCCTGATAACCTAGATATATTGAACAAATTACAGTGATAATAGCTATAATTATTACTAAAACTAGATTTATATGTGCGACTAATGATAGTCTTTCAGAAATACTTTTTTTCACTTTGCTAATTTTATTTTTACTATCAATCTTTATAACAATATCACCATAAACCTCGACATAATCCCCTATACTAGGTTCAAAGTCACAAGATTCAATAGGAATTTCCTTTAAACTTCCATCTTCATAACCTATATAAACTGTAGCTTCAGTTATTTTAATAATTTTTCCTTTAATCATTGTTGGTCTCCCTGAATTTTATCTTATAACATTCAAGTTATTAGCTGTTTGTACTTGTTTTTTTATTTCTCTTCAATAAACTGTGTAATCACTTCAACATTAGCTTGACTTGCTTTCGGTAATATGTCATATACTGTACCATTTGTGAAGTAAGTGAGATTGGGGATTGTTTTGAATCCTACAGTTGTTTTAAAGTTATTCCAACTTGTCTTATCTATATGCTCACTATCTAAGTAATACACAGTTGTCTCAGTTTTATCTACTGCTTTTGCTAGCTTTGGAGCAAATTCTTGGCAGTATGGACAACTCTCTCTCCCTGTGTATAGGTAAAAGCTTTCTTTATGTTGTATTTTCTGTTCCACAGCCTCTAAACTTATCTTTTGGAGTCTCTTTATAGCTATCTGGTATTCTGTTTGTGGTAGAGTAGTTAAGTATGCTGTGAATGTGACGATTATAATAAGTAGTAGTGACAGTAGAATAAGAACTTTTTTACTATTCATCACATCCGTATCCGTCTTTGTCTCTATCTAGCCATGGACCATATTGTGGGTCACTAGCAGGTATGTTTACACGTCCTGCTTTTCGTGCTTCCTTACAGTTTTTGAACGGTCTTAAATTTGATTGTGGAGCATGTGTAGACGATTGTGTAGGAGTAGTTGTAGTGTGAGATGAAGCTTGTTCTTGCTCTTTTGCTCGTGAAGATGCTTTCCTTTCTTCCTCTTTTGATTTGGAGGCTTCAATACTTACTTTTTCCTCTTCTTGTGCTTTTTCTGTTTTTCTCACTTCACTGATTACTAACGAGCCTTTATCGATTGAATCATATTTTTCTAAAGATACTGTATTTCCTGTATAGACCATAAGTTCATTCATTTTCACAGTTAGTGATTCAGGTGTACGGATAAGAAGTTTCTTACCTGTTATGTTGTACTCACGGTATTCATCTTTTTCTTCAATTCCAATTACCTCAGCTTCAACTTCGTAGAGTTTATCTGTGTTAGAGAGTTTGTATGCTACCTCTCTCAGTGCTTTGGCTCGCAGTATGATTTTAATTTGTGGTGTATTAAGATAAGCATCTACGGCTATATGCCCAGTTGGAGACCATTTCTCTATTTTAGAGCTAGTTTCACTACTGGATGATGAAGTAGAGGAAGATGAACTAGACTGTTTAACTTGTGAAGACTGTTTGACAGAATCACTAGCCTTAGTTTGAACTTGTGAGTGTTTAGTGCTACCGCTAGTTAATAGTGTGAAGAACAGAACGAGGATAAGCAGTAGTACAATACTACCTATAATCTTTTGTTCTTTACTCAATTCCTTTAGCTTGTTAAGCATATGTAACCTCCGATGTTTAACTTTATTTAATGAAATAGAAGAAATATTTCCTAATAGCTATAATTATATCACACAAACTTTAACAATGGAATATAGTTTTATTTAATATTAAACTATAGAGAATGTAAACCTGATTGTTTAATCTATAAGATAGATAGTAGATTTAACATAGAGGGTGAAGTAATGGATGATATATTAGAAAATATAAGTAATCAGATACGAGACTTACGAGCTTCAAAGAAGATTACACAGCAAGAACTAGCAGAAAGAACAAATCTAAGCGTTCCTTACATCAGTCAGATAGAGAATAATCACAGAAATATCTCTTTAGAAACTTTTGTGAAGATTGTTGATGCTTTAGAAGTTACGTTGAGTGATTTTTTCTTACCTTATTCTGTGCCACAAGATACAGAAATGATGGAACTATTATTGAAGATTCAGAGACATCCACAGCATAAGATGATTGTTCATAAGGTTATGGAAATACTTGAATTAAGCCAAGATAGTTAGTGTAAAATAAAAAGCACCTAAAGTGTAATTTATCCGAAATATATCCAACAGTAGACAGTTACTTTAGTATCTATTGGTATTTCCTTCATTCTTCAGATTGTTATAGTCTCTTGTGAAGTAATTTTTAATAGTAATCTGTAGGTCAGGTAATTAGAATCTATCCGTACTTTTTACATATTGTGAGGATTAAAGGTTACATTATTCAGATAAGGAATGAGAATTATTTTTCTTTATTGAAGAGGTCGATTAAAAAATAAAAAGAAAGCGCTGAATCTAAGTATCCAGTGCTTATCTATTACCTTAAAAATGTGTTATCTCTTATATAGGGGAACCTGTTAGAAGAACCCTAATAATTGTTGTAATTACAAAAGTAAAAATTACTACTATTCTTATTAATTTACTACTTTAATATTCCAGAAAACTTAACTTCATCAGGAGCCATTATATAACGATTCACAGCGACTTCTTCATCACTGAGTGTGTAATAGAATCTAGGGCTATTTACTCCGTGGGATTTAGCAATTTTATATAAAGATTTGTTTAGCGCACTGATAATTGCTCTAAGTTCTTTATTTGAATACGAAGCATTATTTTCTGTGAGAATGATTCTGATGCCAGGTGTTACAGATGTTTTTTCCATTTCAAGCATATTTGCTCCTAATTGTGTATTTACTTTATCTACACCCTCTTGAATTGCATTATAGAAAGCATCTAAATCTACTTTTCTGTTTTCTTCATTAGATTTTTTCTCAGATTCATTAGATTTTTTTTCTGCTTCCTCTTTCATTTTTTTCTGTTTTTCCCGTTCTTCTTGTTCTTGTCTCTCCTTTTCTTCTTTAATCTTTTCGATTTGTTTATTAAGTTTCAATTCCACTTCATCTACACGGTAAGACAAGTTACCAAATTTTACCTCATAATCGGTTGGATATGTATCTTTTAGGTGTTTAATTTCCTTTTTAACAGATGACAATTCACTATCATTAGAAACAAGCTTCAAAGCTTCCTCTAGCGTTATATTTGGTTTAATATTTTCTGTGTCATTTTCTAGTGTTTCAACTAACTTAGTAACACGTTCCGTATCTTTAGCATATTCTTGCTTACTATTGCTTTCTATTATATGAGCAAACCAAAAACCTAAAAGAGAAAATATCACTAAAAAGCCTATAAAGTAGTTAGCAAATTTCTCAATTTTCTTTTTATTCATAAAAAGCCTCCTGTTTTATATTTATGTTTAAAATATTGTTAAACACTATCCTAATTATACCACAGTTATATACATTAGTTAATTCTTTTTAATAATTTTTAACTAAAGTAAATATACAACCTTAATCTACAAGATGAATAGAGTAAAATAAAAAGTACCTAAATGGTACTTCTTACTTGCCTACTGAACTCATCACCATGAAATTTGTACTCCTTTTTGTCCACCTTGGAGTAAAGTTTAATCTATTTTATTTAATATGTAAATTCTAAAAATATTACAGAATCAACATTTATAAAGCATAACAAAGTGTAATTTATACTAAATCTATTCTACAACAAAATGTTGTAATATTTTATTGAATAAGATAGGCTTTAGAGCCTTGATATTAAGCACTTTGGGACGCTTTCCCTTAGTGCTTTTTTTGTTTTTACAATAGCTTTTAAGCATACAGCTATAAGTATCTATACGCGACTAGACCTGTATAGTTTAAAGTGATATAATAGTCTAAAAGGAGGTACTACTATGAATGTTTTAGAAAAAAATACACAGGTAAACTTTAAGACTAACAGAGACTTGTTAGAGAAGGCTAAAGCTATTATCACAGCGCAAAATCTTGATATGACAGCTAGTTTTAACTTGTTTTTAGAACACATTGTAGAAAATAAAGCTTTGCCATTTGAAACTCAAGTAGATAAAGAAAGAGAAGAACTTCTATCAGGGTTGCGTGCTGAAATTGCCCGTAGCTTTGACGATTTAGAACATGGAAGAACTTACAGCCTTGATGAAGTGAGGGCTAACCTTGGAATTTAACGAGAACGTATATAGCCTTATTATCTCCGAAACGGTACAAGAACAGCTAAGAGGTATTAAAGATTATATCTCAGCTAACTACTTTTCAGAACAGGCAGGAGCAAACACAGTTAAGAATATTCTTTATGGTTTGGAACGTCTTGAAGTTTTCCCGGAAGCAGGATTTGATGCTGATGAAAGAGTAGGAGGCATTATATACCCACCCCACAAAACTCGATGCATCATTTTAGGCGATTACTTAGCCTTCTATCATATTTTAGAGGATAGAAAAGCTGTCTTTGTATCAGATATTATTCATAGTAAACAGGACTACATCCGTTTGTTCAAGAAAAAATAGCGCCTACACATGAAGGCGTTTTTGTTTGGGAATGACACGATGTTGATGATATACATCTGGTGTGATATAATATTTTGGCCCCCTCACTTTAAGGAAGGGAGGTGTTATATATGCTAGAGTTACTTTCCCTTTTTCTAGCTCCGTTACTTGTTAACGTACTATCTGAGCTTTTCAAGCTATGGATAAAGAAACGTAGCAAGTAGCTTTTAACCCTTTGAGAGGGTAGCAAAAAAGCCCCATCGGTGGCACGATGGGGCTTTTTTAGTTACATATGCTAGAAGCATTGTTTTCCCTTTATGCTTTCATTCTAACACACAACCCCCGATATTTCAAGCTTTTGTTTTGATATGTCCTCAGAGGTCATTAGCAATCTTATAACACTGAAGCCTGTGGTTTGAGTCCACTTTACTGAAATTAGCCCACGCGCTACCAAGTTCCATTCTACAGCAAAGAAATCAACTCTTTTCTAGGGATTTCCGCCCTCATTTTTCTCTTTTGTGCTAAAATAGACTTATAAATTGAAAATAAGGAATGTTTATGAAATCGGGTAATGGTTTTTGGAAAGGCTGTCTCTATTTTTGGGGCTTCTTGTTCTTACTGGGCCTTTTGGTCCAATATGCTCTTCCACTTGCGGCTTGTGTACTGCTAGGCTATGGTGGTTATCGCCTCTATAAACGTTGGCGCTATCCTCTTTTGCAGGATCGTTCGCTCGACGATCGGATTGAGCTTTTAAAAGCTCGGATTCGTCAGGCGGACAAAGATATTCAGCAGTTAGAGGGAGTCTTGGTAGAGAAAGGCTCAGATTCCTATAAGAGTCTGGCCAATCAAGTATTAATCGAACTGCGGGAAATCCATCAGGAGGCGGATCGTCTCAAGTCCTATATCGATGATGATGTCTACAACCGTATTGGCAAAAAGGTTCGTACAGTAAGGGCAAATATCGATGTTCAGCTAGAACGTTTGGATAGAGAAAGTCAGGTAGATCTTGAAAATGCGGAACCAGAGGAATTGGCTCCAGAATTGTCCCAGACCTTGGCCAATATTGCCATTGATCATCAGGCTATTTTAGACAAGATTGCTACCTCTGCTGAGGGGGATAAGGAAGAATTGACTGCCATTCATAGTTTGAAGATGGAGAAATTCCAAACGATTTTAGAAGGCTATTTGAAGATTAAGACCAATCCTAAAAACTATAATCGAGCAGAAGAACGTTTGCAACAAGCTAAAGCAGCCATTGAACAATTTGACCTTGAACTGGACCAAGTCTTGAGAGAACTCAATGAAACAGATATGCGTGATTTTGATATCAGTTTGCGTATCCTAGAAAAAGATCGTAAAGAATAGGTTAGAAACAAAGGAGTAACCATGACAGAATTTAATTTTGATATTGACCAGATTGCCAATAATACAGTAGCTAAGGTGGATAAAACAACCCAAATCATCGAGACCAATACTGGCTCAGACAAGACCTTGACCTTCCTTGAGAAGCTGAGCCCTGAGCAGCAAGAAGGAATCAAGGCGCACGTGCCCCAGTTAGTAGACCAGTTTGTCACCAATCAAAATGCTCTCTTAGATTTTGGACAATCTGCTGTAGAAGGTGTGAACAATACAGTCAATCGTATCTTGTCAGAACAAAAGAAATTGCAGATTCCCCAAGTGGATGATCTTCTCAAGAATACCAACCGTGAGTTGCAAGGCTTTGTAGTCAAATACAAGAACGCTGAAATTGCTGAGTTAGAAGAAAAGCAAAACTTTTTGCAACGCTTGTTTAACAAGAGCAAGAATACCCTACAGGAATTTTACTTTGACTCAAAAACAGTGGAGCAAAAGCTGGATGGCATGGCTGCCGCAGTGGTCAAACAAGAAGATGTGCTAGCTCGAAATATCGTTTCAGCTGAGATGTTGATTGAGGACAATACCAAATCCATTGAAAATCTAGTGGGAGTGATTTCCTTTATCGAAGCCAGCCAGACAGAAGCTGGCAAGCGCGCTGCAGAACTGAAAGCTCAAGTTGACCAACTCGATACAAGTACGGTAGAATACCAGACTAAATCTCAAGAATTGGCCCGCATGGCTGAAGTGGTCAATACCCTTGAACAACAACATACTGAGTATGTCAGCCGTCTCTATGTTGCCTGGGCAACAACACCTCAGATGCGCAATCTTGTGAAGGTATCATCGGATATGCGCCAAAAATTGGGCATGCTTCGTCGTAATACGATTCCGACAATGAAGCTTTCCATTGCCGAACTGGGTATTTTGCAACAATCAATGAAATCAGGTGTCGTGGCAGATGCCATTGTCAATGCCAATAATGCTGCCCTTCAGATGCTAGCTGAGACCAGCAAGGAAGTGATTCCGCAGATGGAGAGAATTGCCCAAAGCCCGACAGTCGCTGTTGAGTCTGTTACCAAACTGGCTGAAAGTCTGGTCGCTCAAAACCAAGGTATCGTCGCAGCAATTGAATTGGGACGCCAGAAACGTGCCCAACTAGAAACAACCATTGTCAAGTCCGCAGAAATGATCAACGATTCTGTCAAACTACGCGATGAGAAAATCGTCCAAGCCCTTCTAGACCAAGGCAAGGCCGCCCAGAAAGAAGTACAAGAATAACACAAGTCCCTTGTAAGTATAGTTTGCAGGTAATCTTTTTCTTGAAGGTAAATTTATTTATATTGATTCACATATCTGTTTGAATCAATATAAATATATAGAAACTTTAGAAGATAATAAACTATCCATGACCTATTATGCCAGAACTCACATGGATGAATGTTGTCTTGTATTTGAAAAAGAGCATAAGTATAACATTGATGGATTTGTATTTTATTTCGGCTTATCTACTGCTCTTAACAACTCTATAGACACAAATAAACGACAACAATACAATTATGATAGTAGTGATAATAATTTAGAGCTTGAAATAAGAGCAGCGATGCTAAATGCCGAAGCGAAAGAGTCCGTAGATATTTTAAACAACTTGCCACTCGATTTTGGAAGTGCAATTTCTTATCTGAGAGAACGTAAAAAAATGTCTGTAGAAGACTTAGAAGCCTCTGCTCTAATCTCGCAAAGAACTATATATAGTTTACAAAAAAATGCAAAAGAACCTAAATTACAAACCATTGTGGCACTATGTATAGCCTTAACATTACCTTATCCAGTTTCCGTAAAATTAATGGAAATTGCTGGAAGAAGTTTACGACAATCATCCATAGAAGAAATGATTTATGCTGAATTTCTCCAAAAATCTTACGAGCTTTCTGTAGAGGATTGCAATCAGATGTTGACCAACCTAAACTATAGCATCTTAACTACGAAGACAAGCCTATGATACTATCTTTATACAAGTTTTATCAGCCTTCATTTTAAAATAGTTCATAAATAATTAATTTCCTAGAATATAGTAATTCAAGGAGCGTTTATGCTTGCTAAAAATTCAAAAGAGAATAATCAACCAATTCCCAATCTAGACTTCAATCAAAAAGTTGAAAAAACTAAAGAAATTTTCTGTTTACAAAACTCAATATCTCCCGAAATAATGAATTCTGAAAGATATTTAGTAAATTTTCGTGATAAATTATCAAATTTTTTTTCACGAATTCTAAGTGAGGAAAACGGAGAAGAGATTTTAGAAATTATTATTAATATACTGGAAGAACATTATAGATATTATTCTAAAAATAGTTTTGATGAATTCTATGATTTTACTTTTAATGAGCTTAAAAAAATATATACTGAAATATTTGGGGATGTCAGACTTTGCAAATTTGCTTACGTTTTAAATAAAAATCCTTCTGTCTATAACAGCAGCAAACATATGGTTACATTATTCATTGAAAAATTTGGAATCTCAAATTATTTTATAGATAGTTTTATAACAGATATATTTAACTTAGAATACAATTTATCTAAATTACAAGAGAATATTAGTCAACAAAGATTAGAAATATCTAATTCTCTTTGTAAATTTGTTAGTTTAACGAATGATAACATAACTACTAAACGGCTTAAGAATAAAATTAATCATGCTATTAAAAACTTAGAAGAAAATCTGTCTGATTTGGATTCAATAGAGGAAAAACTTAGAAAAAAAAGAAAAAATGCTAAAAAAGTTTTTAAAACAACACGTTTTCTAGTTTTATTAGATGATTTCAGTGGTTCTGGAGAAACTATCATAGATTATTTAAATATATTACAAAAATATTTACCATCAACAGTCCATGTTCTCATTTTTTGTCTACATGGTATGTCTATTGCTGATCAAAAACTATATCAGTGGAGGCAAAACAATACAAATATAAATGTAACTGTTAAATTCTTTACAGTAGATGAAAAATTTTTTGATAAAATAAAATCTTTAAGCCAAGATGTTTTAGACAAATTTAAAAATTTCGAAAAAAATTCTGTATTAGATGAAGACGAGACAAAGTATATCCTGGGTTACGGAGAGACTCAAGCTCTAGTGACAAACTATAGAAATACACCAAACAATACATTTAGTATATTTTGGAAAAAATCGGAAAATAAGAAATGGAGTCCTCTCTTTCCAAGGCATGAAAAATATATTACAAAAGAATATAATCTATTTGATGCTAACCAATGTACTTTTATTCGTCAAAATATTTATGATTCTTTTACTAATAAACTGAATGATTATCCTGATCTTACTAAAAATAAATTGTTAGGTGTAATTATATTTTTAGTTTATACTAATCAAAATGAGCAAAAATTTTTTAAAAATGAAGATAATGATGTTGTAAATGAACTAGTAAAAGATTATAATAGTAATGTATTACAGGATTGTCTGAATCATAAACTACTAGAAGATTCCGAAGGCCACTATACATTGTCTGAGCTAGGTTATCAATTATTAGAAAAAATAAAATTATCTAATGCAACTTTAGATTCTTTAGCAAAAAGTAAAGTCTTTTCAGCTGAAGACGCTTTACCACCTGGTTCCAAGTTTCTCCCTAACATAAGCACTTGAATCACGAATCTGTGAATTCTCACTAAGCAAAGTCTTAAATTAATACATATATTCAATAGCACATACATCTGTATGTACTTTTTGAAGAGCTTTTACTTTTATCTAATGCTAGTGTACATACAGATGCATGTACTATTGCATTAGTATATTATTTTTTAAAATTTCTTATAAAAGTTATATTAGAGGATAAAATGTGGACCAAAGAATCTATTAAAATTTATGAAAGACAGTTAGAGTCTAACAGACTTCCTGTAATTTTTAATATTGAACATTTACGAAGATTAATTGGTGTTGAAAAAAAGTACTTTTACAAGCTAACTAACTCCGTTGATGCTAGTTATATTTCTCGATTTATCGATAAAAGAAACGGTGGAAAAAGAAAACTTCTAATTCCAGGATTCAATCTAAAACTTATTCAAACCTGGATTTTACATAATATCTTGTATACACAACCTGTTTTTACCTCTGCTACAGGCTTTATAAAACAAAAATCTATTATAGATAATGCTACTCCCCATATTGGGAAAAAGTATATTTTTAAAACTGATATTTCAGACTTTTTCCCCTCTATTAAATTCAAAAATGTTTTTCTCTTATTTTTAAATTTTGGATATACTAAAGAAGTATCCAATGTTTTAGCGATATTATGTACTTATGAAGGATACTTACCACAAGGAGCACCTACTAGTCCTTATCTTTCCAACTTAATATTCCGTGATTTCGATAAAAAGTTAGAAAATATCTGTTCTCTTTCAGAATACAAATATACTAGGTATGCAGATGATATAACAATTTCTAGCAATGAAAAAATTTCTTCAATAGAAGTAGATTATTTATCCAAAACAATAGAGCAGTCGTTACAAACTATCAATAATTTTCTAAAATTAAATTTGGATAAAACTACAGTTTTGCGTCCTGGACAGAGAAAAATCATCACTGGTGTACTTGTGAACGAAACACTGAATGTACCAAAGAAAATACTAAGTGAAATACGATTAGAAATCTATTGTCTACAAAAATATGGAGCTTCAAACCGTATAGAGGCCTATAATCAAAAACATAATACAAATTTAGATAAATACTCTTATCGTCAAAAACTATATGGGAAAATCTGTTTTGTCAATATGATTAATCCTAAAAAAGCTGAGAAGTTCTATGAACAGTTTTATGATATAAATTGGATAAAGTAAAAAACTTTGGTTTTTATAGCAAAAATCAAATAAACTTACAAAATAATTCGAATCCCTGTCCAACTCCTTGCAATTTTTATAGACTATCTGATATACTATTATTGTACCGATGAGAATCAGTACAAAAAATACCTTATCAGTTTGGTTAGTTTGTTAAATTCCATTTTTTTAACTATTCCTCCTTACTGTTAGTATTTCATTTTAACTTCCTTTATATTTAATCCATTAGATAATAATCAAAATAACTTTCTCC
The DNA here is from genome assembly GCF_006385785.1 of Streptococcus shenyangsis. Classification (GTDB taxonomy): domain Bacteria; phylum Bacillota; class Bacilli; order Lactobacillales; family Streptococcaceae; genus Streptococcus; species Streptococcus shenyangsis. Next base: position 59,852 of record NZ_VFSH01000008.1, on the reverse strand, counting down.
TACTATCTTTTCAAGAAAATAGAAAAAGCACTGTCAACTTCCCTCCGACAGTGCTTTTTTGTTGATTTTAAAACTTTTAATTGAAATGTATTGCTGAAACTATTGTTTAAAATCATTCCTTTTGGTTTCAATTACTCTCACAGCAGCTCTTACTGCGTGAAATTCATCAATAAATTTACTAATGAGCTCAAAATTATGTTGACTGACTCTTCCTGCCATTAATTTTTCAGCAATTTGATTAAATTCGGTCAAATGATCTCTTACACTCAGTAACATTTCTTTCGTATCTTTTAAGTAGTATTTCCTTGATAATTTTTCAACTTCTTGCTTAAATAAGTCCACATTATTATCATGTATAGTTATCTTTTTACCATCAGCAATCCAATCATTCGCTTCATAACAAGTGATGAATTTATGCTCAATCGTATCACAAACAAAAATAATTCCACTATCAGTTATATACTTTCGCTTTTCTGGAATTTGTCCCTCGCTTGAGTCATATGGTGTCAAGCTATTTATCTGCTTAGAAATCCATTTAGGAAGTTGCTCTTCTTTAATTCCAAATCGATCATTAGCTCTTTCAACAAAATGATCTGTCCATACATAATCTGGTGCATACGAAAGTCCCATGGTTGTACTCCTTTATATAACTTAATAAATCATAAATTATATCATTTACGAGTCTATTATGAATTAAATATTTTACTTTTATTCTAACATCCAATTTCAATCATTAATCGACTGCTTTCTTTGAACTAACTTTTTTAATATCAATACGAGGTAATAATTCAGATATTTCTTTAAAAGCTTCTTTTTTCATATTTAAAAACAACTCATAATTTGGAACTGAAATCACATTCCCATCTGTTATTCCTCCACCTGTATTTGCTAGCTGACAATAAAAGAAATTCTCCTCTAGTTTTTTCATCACATCATCAACTTTAAATGTTGTATTTTTTTCTTTAACTTCCGAAAAAATTTGTTTAAACAGTTTGTTCCAAGCTCTATCGTATTTACGAAAAACAAAAATAGGTTTTTCTTTCTCAAATTCACTATTTAAATATTTGTAGATTCTTCTTAATACAATATATGCACTCAAACGAGATAATTCCGAATTTTCCAAAATATTTTTGCCGATACCATTTTTACCTAAAGCTGGTTGTGCACATGCGAAAGGATAAATTTCTAAATTACATAGTTTGCTAGCGATATTTTTTACATCAGTCTCTTTATTTTGTAATTTTTCAAAATCCAATTTTGTATCTGTTTGAATCAATTGAGAGTAATATTCTTTAAAATAATAATAATCTTTCAATAATGTTTTTTTTCTTTTTCCACTTTGATCTTTAAAAACTGTTCCAGAACTATAAAGCTGCTCGATTTCACTCATTAAGTTGCTCTTCTTACTATGAATAATGGAACTAACACTTTTTATATCATTTAATTGATATCTTTCCTGGATAACTGATGCAAGATTTATATGATCTGTAGGACTTTTTTCTCGTATGGTATTTTTAATATATTCAATTAAATTAGATTTATCTTCATTTTTATACTTGTTTTCGAGGAGTGTTTTACTTTTTTTATAATATTCCCTTAAATTTGTATTTTCAAAGCCTTTGTCAATATCACTATCTTTATAATCGCCTAAATAACCTCTAGGATTTTCCAGACAGTGAAAAATTATAGCATTATCAATATCTCCATGAAAATGAGTTGGAATTTGATAACGCATATTTAAATACTTGGTTTTATCTGCAAGTTTCCACTTGTGATTTTCTTCTATAAATTTATTCCACCTCAAATCTTCATCTAGAATATCCAACCAAGAAAAATCCTCAGTAGTATTAGAGTTTTTGATTTTATCTACAAATGATTTAATTAAATCCTGTCCTTTTTTTTGATGCCAAAGACTAAATTTATTTAAAAATTGTTCGCCATCATCAAAATGCAATTCATTTAAGCTATCTTTTCCTACTATAGTTTTCAAACATATTTCTAACGGTTCTTTTAATTCTTTACTCAGTTCTTCCTTAGGTTTATCTTTTGACATAAATCTTTCCTAACTTGATTTTTCTAAATCTCTACTTCAGCAATTGGTTTGCGATAACGAGGCGCATAAGGATTGTGGCAATAAATCTTACCTAGTTCAAGTTTAGGTTTGAACTCTTCAAAGTCACTTGCTAGTAAATAGCAAGGTTTGTAGGTACAACTAATTGTGATAGCTACTTCCTCTTTTAAATCCTCTAAAAGCATTTCCAATGTTTCATACTCGTAGATACGTGCTATTTGTCCTTTACCCTCAAATAAAGCTTTGACTAAAATAGATGTCCCATTCCCGTAAAAGACGGTATTAGATGTTATGCTTTCATAACCTTTCATTTCTAGACGATAGTACCTATCTGCTCTGGTATCTCCGATTTCAATTTCTTTAGGTACGGTATAAAAATATCTACCCTTTTCTACTGCCAACGTGAACCGTCTGCGCACTTCTATTTGTTTTAGGTACTCGTCAATCCCACTACCAGTAGTCAATGCTCTTCGGATAATTGAGGCTTTATTTGACGAGTGGTGTTTGTCTAACCATTTTCCTAAAAATCTGTGAACATATACCATAATTTTTCACTCCTTTTTATTTGTCTATATTTATATTGTAGACTATTTTTTTAAAAAAAGCACAGTCTCAGACAAAATATTGACATTTTATTATGTTCAACTAACTAGACACTGAGATAGAATTAATTAGTCCATACGTTTCACTATAAGTAATTTTGAAAAACTCAAGTATCCATTATAATATTCTTGTTTTTTCTTCATGATAGAGACAAAGGCTAACTTTACAGGAACTGCATTGGCTCTTGAATGTTTAAAATTTAAATCTTCTGATTGTGGGATAAATCTTAATTCATCTTCCAAATATCTATACACTCTTTCAGGGATTACTACATTACAGATATACTTTTCATGATCATTGTTTAGAAACATTCGTAGATATTATGTCTTACTCTTTTTTATGATAAACTACATACAAAATTTCAGTTTCAGAAAAGTATTAATTGAAATTTTTTGTTCCATACTATATACTAAAATTAAGTATATAGAAAAAATAGAAAATGTAGGCAGAACCAATGAGTGATGTTAATGAAGTACTGAGTCTGTATAAATCAAGTTCATTTTATAAAAAATATAAAGATACATATTTTTCTGATATTATTTTAAGAGATGCTCTTAAATGCAAGAATTCCATACATAGATATTACGGACTAAGTAAAATGAGTTATGAAGATGTACATAGATTATCTACTGATGTTCTACGGGATTTATTTAATAAATTTGCCAAGGAAGTAGATTTCAATGATATAGAATTATTTTGGAAAATGATTTATTCATTCTATATTGATCCAGATTCAAACGGATTGAAAGAACTAAATGGAATCCAGTGTACAGCAGATGGCTTATTTTCTATCCGTAGAATATACAGAAAAAATGGAATTGACATCCAAACTGTTGAAGAGTACGCTGTGTATCGTAAAATTCCAATATTCTTTTTTCCTCAAGAAAAAAACGGAATTAATAGTAGACGCAATTTTGTTTTTGGTGATAGAATTGACTATACACTATATGATATTAAGTTGTATCTAGATGCAAAAACCGACGAAGAACGAAACCAGTGTAAGTTAATCTCTACATATAAATTGCCCAAAACAAAAATGTGGTTAGAAGAACTTGGGTCTTTCAAAAATTTAGTTGATTGGTATGGCATAGAAGACATTTTTGTAAATGATAACTATGACGTTTATGATATTGAGCGAGGAAATGGCAAAGTGATTTCAGCTCACCTCGATAAATATGATTGGGATTGGAGCGAAAATTATTATAGCAATCTCAAAGGGTATATTGATCGATTCGTAAGGAAATAAATTCTATGAATTGTGCACTTTATCCTAAAAGAAAAAACTAATCTTGAGAGTTAATACAATCTAAATACGCTTCACTCTAAGTAATTTTGAAAAACTCAAGTATCCATTATAATATTCTTGTTTTTTCTTCATGGTAGAGACAAAGGCTAACTTTACTGGAACTGCATTAGCTCTTGAATGTTTAAAATTTAAATCTTCTGATTGTGGGATAAATCTTAATCCTTCTTCCAAATATCTATACACTCTTTCAGGAATTACTAAATTACAGATGTACTTTGCATGATCATTGTTTCGAAACATTCGTAGGTAGTACTTTTTATCAGTCTTTCCTATAAACACCTTACATTCTCCATAGTACATAGTCAGATGGTCAGATACTTCTAATTCATTTAGGAGGAGGGACCTGCGAGGTAAATATTTTCTGATACCGACTTTATTTTCTAAAATAAATTTTACATCAAGCACTTCATTATTATTTTGCAGAGAATTGACGCTCCTTGGTTGTATTACTCTGGTGGACTTTTCTTCCAGAATACGATTTAAGAGTTGCTCAGCTAAGTCTGCATCAATTTTCTCATAGTATTCTTTCAGTTCCATTTTCGAAGCTGATTCCAAAGCATATTCACATCCGTCAGAATGAGGTGATTTAGGATGGCTCGACAAATAGATTTTCCCTTTTTTCTCGTTTATCACTAAATCCACTTTGTAACAACCAGGACAAAACAATTGGTTTTCATACTTAAGTTTTGTCCCAGCTTTATCCTTTTGATATTCCTTTTGAAGCTCATGAAGTTCTAGTCTCTCATGATTGTAAATACAGTATTGAAATTTGTTTTTTGTAAACATAATAATCCTTTCTAGTTATCAACAATTAAATCTTGTTTTAAAAAATCTAAAATGTGTAGTTATCTAAAACCAACATCTATTTTTCTTAAACAACACAAAAATGCTCTAGACAATATGACTAGAGCATTTTCTATATATCCGAACATCTAATTTATTTCACAAAAAATGTAGTCAAAAATGTAGTCATTCGGTTGAGTTTTATTGCAATACATTGAAATTTGAAACTTCAAAAATCGCTTAAAATCAAGGATTCTCACGCCTACTGACGTGTAGTGAATCTCTATTTAACCTCTGTAAACACAACGTGTTTGCGAAGTTTTGGTGAGTATTTCTTCAATTGAAGACGGTCTGGAGTGTTACGTTTGTTTTTAGAAGTAAGGTACAAGCGTTCACCAGATTCTTTGTGTTCAAGTGTAATATTTACGCGCATGGTATCTCCCTTCTATTATTCAGCTGATGCAGCTTTAGCGATTTTACGTCCTTTGTAGTATCCTTTAAGTGATACACGGTGAGAACGTGAGTAATCTCCAGTAGTTTCGTCAAAGTTTACAGATGGAGCTGTTACTTTGTAGTGTGTACGACGTTTGTTTTTCTTCGCTTTTGAAGTGCGACGTGCAGGTACTGCCATTTTGATTTCTCCTTTAGGTATTTATATTCGATTCAATCTACTGATTTTCATCAACCATACTAGGATAACACATTTTTTTTGTAAAGTAAAGTTACTTGACAAAAAAAGATGAAAAAATTAGAAGCTCATCAACCAAATTAATCGAAATTTTCTGAAAATTCAAGAATTTTCTTCTGTTCATTGCCTTTAAAATGTGCTATAATAGTAAAAACTGAAATGGGAGGGAACAAATGACTGAATTAGATAAACGCCACCGCAGTAGCATTTATGACAGCATGGTTAAATCACCAAACCGTGCCATGCTTCGTGCGACTGGTATGACAGATAAGGACTTTGAAACACCGATTATTGGGGTCATTTCGACTTGGGCGGAAAATACACCATGTAACATCCACTTGCATGATTTTGGGAAATTGGCTAAAGAGGGTGTCAAATCTGCAGGTGCTTGGCCTGTACAATTTGGGACTATCACTGTAGCGGACGGGATTGCCATGGGAACGCCTGGTATGCGTTTCTCTCTAACATCTCGTGATATCATCGCGGACTCAATCGAGGCGGCGATGGGTGGTCACAATGTGGATGCCTTTGTTGCTATCGGTGGCTGTGACAAGAACATGCCTGGTTCTATGATTGCCATTGCTAATATGGATATTCCAGCTATTTTCGCCTATGGTGGAACCATTGCACCGGGGAATCTTGATGGTAAAGATATTGACTTGGTTTCTGTTTTTGAGGGTATCGGAAAATGGAACCACGGTGATATGACGGCTGAGGACGTGAAACGTCTCGAATGTAATGCCTGCCCTGGACCTGGTGGCTGTGGTGGTATGTATACAGCTAATACCATGGCGACAGCTATCGAAGTTCTCGGTATGAGTTTACCAGGATCTTCATCTCACCCAGCTGAATCAGCTGATAAGAAAGAAGATATCGAAGCAGCAGGACGTGCTGTTGTTAAGATGTTGGAACTGGGTCTCAAACCGTCAGATATCTTGACTCGTGAAGCCTTTGAAGATGCCATTACTGTAACTATGGCTCTCGGTGGTTCTACAAACGCCACTCTTCACTTGCTTGCCATTGCCCATGCTGCCAATGTTGACTTGTCACTTGAGGACTTCAATACGATCCAAGAGCGTGTGCCTCACTTGGCCGACTTGAAACCATCTGGTCAGTATGTCTTCCAAGACCTCTACGAAGTCGGTGGTGTGCCTGCGGTTATGAGATATCTCTTGGCAAATGGTTTCCTTCACGGAGATCGCATCACATGTACTGGTAAGACAGTCGCTGAAAACTTGGCTGATTTTGCAGACCTCACACCAGGTCAAAAAGTCATTATGCCACTTGAAAATCCAAAACGTGCAGATGGTCCGCTTATCATCTTGAACGGGAACCTTGCACCTGACGGTGCGGTTGCCAAGGTATCAGGTGTTAAAGTGCGTCGTCACGTTGGACCAGCTAAGGTCTTTGACTCAGAAGAAGATGCTATTCAGGCCGTTCTGACAGATGAAATCGTTGATGGCGATGTAGTCGTTGTTCGTTTCGTTGGGCCTAAGGGTGGTCCTGGTATGCCTGAGATGCTGTCACTTTCATCCATGATCGTTGGTAAAGGTCAAGGAGACAAGGTTGCCCTCTTGACAGACGGCCGTTTCTCTGGTGGTACTTATGGTCTGGTTGTTGGACATATCGCTCCTGAAGCTCAGGATGGTGGACCAATTGCCTACCTTCGTACAGGCGATATCGTTACGGTTGACCAAGATACCAAAGAAATTTCCATGGCCGTATCCGAAGAAGAACTTGAAAAACGTAAGGCAGAAACAACCTTGCCACCACTTTACAGTCGTGGTGTCCTCGGTAAATATGCTCATATCGTATCATCTGCTTCACGCGGAGCCGTGACAGACTTCTGGAATATGGACAAGTCAGGTAAAAAATAAACTCAAAAAGCAAGCCAATTTCGGCTTGCTTCTTTTTATCTTCAAAAGTGATTTGCCTGCTTATACTCAATAAAAATCAAAGAGCAAACTAGAAAGCTAGGCGCAGGTTGCTCAAAACAGTGTTTTGAGGTTGTGGATAGAACTGACGAAGTCAGTAACCATATCTACGACAAGCCGACGCTGACGTGGTTTGAAGAGATTTTTGAAGAGTATTAACGAGGTGGTAGTCCAAGGGCAATGCGGCCGTAGCGACTGATTCGTGTGATTTTCCAAGCAGGCGACCAGGTAACTTCAACCTTGACATCTTCGATACCCTCGATTTGTTTCAGACCTGCAACGATTTCGATAGGCAGACTTTCGGCACAATCGCAGGCTGTGTCAGTGAAGGTCATGACAATCTTGCAGAGACCTGTTTCATCCAGATTGATTTCATAAATCAGTCCTAGATTGTAAACATCCAATTCCACATCTGTATCAAAAACCTTCTCTAGTTTTTCGATAATTTGGTCTTGTAAGGCCAAAGCACGGTCATTGATTTTGATATCCTCTCTCATTACAGTCCCTCCACATGATAAATATCCTCTATTTTCTCATAATTCTGACAATTTGGCAAGTTTTTGATGGATTTTCTGAAAAAATATGATAATATAAAGAAAAGACTAAATTAAGGGGAAGCCTATGGAGCAGATTGGAAAAGTCTTTAGACAATTACGAGAGTCAAGAAATATCTCGCTGAGACAAGCAACTGGGGGACAATTTTCGCCGTCCATGTTATCCCGCTTTGAAACAGGTCAGAGTGAGCTTTCGGTAGAAAAATTTCTATTTGCCCTAGAAAATATATCTGCTAGTGTGGAGGAAATACTCTTTCTGGCGAGAGGTTTTCAGCATGATACAGATTCTGAGTTGAGAAAAGAAATCATAGATGTCTTGAATCCAAAGAATATAGCTCCGCTTGAGGACTTGTATCGCAAGGAGTATCAAAAGCATGCCCATTCTCAAAACAAACAGAAACATATTCTAAATGCCATTATTATCAAGTCTTATATGAAGAGCATGGATGAAAGGGTGGAGTTAACAGTAGAGGAAGGGAAAGTTCTTCATGATTATTTGTTTTCTACCGAGATTTGGGGGATCTATGAACTCAATTTATTTTCAGTCAGTTCACTATTTCTATCTGTTTCTCTTTTTACTAGATATGTACGAGAAATGGTCCGCAAATCTGATTTTCTAATGGAAATGTCTGGCAATCGAAACCTTTTTCACACTATACTATTGAATGGCTTTTTAGCCAGCATTGAGTGTGAAGAATTTACCAATGCCTCTTATTTTAAACGTGTTATCGAAGAGCATTTCTACAATGAAAATGAGACCTATTTCCGAATTGTCTATTTGTGGGCGGAAGGTCTCCTTGATAGCAAGCAAGGTAGAGTCAAGGAAGGCCAGAAAAAGATGGAAGATGCTGTCCATATTTTTGAGATGCTTGGTTGTGACAAATCTGCGGATTACTATAGAAAAACTCTCGATTCTTGAATATCTGCAAACTAAGAAAATCATTTGAAATTTGAAGCGATAGAACTTTTGACTACTCGCAGGTCATCAAAGAGATTTTATCGTTGCTTTGCTTATTTTGTGTGTTGCATATATTCAAAAAAATTTCTCGCTAATTCATAAGTGCTATACTATGGTCATACTTCATATTGAACTTATAACAAGAAGGGAGATTATCTATGAAACTATTGTTTAGAAATCAAGCTTATCGACTCTTGACTTTGTCACGATTCTTCAATGCTTTTGGTGCTTCAATTTTTAATCTGGTCTTTATCGTCTATGCATCGACCTTGCCACAAGCATCTTTTGCGGTTGCTATGGCGAATATTGTCATGATTCTTCCGACTTTCTTTACAGTTTTTGTAGGAATTCGGGCAGATTATACGAGGGCCAAGGTCAAATGGATGGTCTATAGTGGTTTGTTTCAGGCGATTTTATTTTTTCTAGCAGCTTTAGTTGTCCAGCAAGCTAGTATATTTGCCTTTTCTAGCCTGTGTTTAATCAATGTCATTAGTGATGTCATCAGTGATTTTGCAGGTGGCTTGCGCATGCCTCTTATTAAGGAAAAAGTAGCTGAAGAGGATTTGATGGAGGCTTATTCTTTTTCCCAGTTCATCACCTATATTTCAGCTATTGGTGGTCAAGCTTTTGGAGTCTGGCTCTTAGGTCTATCGGTTAACAATTTTTCCCTCGTTGCGGGAATCAATGCCTGCTTTTTCCTAGTATCAGCCTCTATTCTCTTTTTAGGAAAAAGCAAATTAAGCCTGTCACTTTCAGCTGCTGATGGTAAATCACTAAAAAATGAGAAGCTATCTATCAAAGAGCAGTTCCTAACGATTTATCGAAATTTACGTCTTGTTTTTCTTAAAGGTGGACAGAAAAACTTTGGCTTTATGCTCTTTGCTGTCTTGCTTATCAATGCTTTGGGTGGCGCTTTAGGAAGCATCTATAACATCTTCTTTTTGAGCCATTCTCTTTTGGACTTTTCTTACACAGAGGCATTATTTATCAGTCAATTCTGTGCTTTGTTAGCAATCATCATCAGTAGCCTTACGGGCAATGATTATTTTGGGAAGCAGTCCTTGCCTAGATTGATGATGTGGGTGACCGTAGGACTCAGTCTAGTTGGTCTAGCTAATTTATTCAATCAAGTCGTACTTGGTTTACTATTTATCTGTTCAACTCTGTATGTGTCTGCTAAAGTTCAACCAAAGATTAGTGCCTTGCTCCTGAAAAATCTAGCTCCAGAGGTTCTAGCTCGTACCAGTAATTTTTTAGGTTTATTGTTTACCTTATCCATACCTGTGGGAACAGCTTGTTTTTCACTTGTAGCTGTATGGAATATACAGTTGACTTGGATGCTATTTGTTGGTCTCTCCTTGATAGCTATTCTTTTGACAGTTATTAATCTCAAAAATGATATCTAATACTCTTCGAAAATCTCTTCAAACCACGTCAACGTTGCCTTGCCGTAGATATGTTACTGACTTCGTCAGTTCTATCCACAACCTCAAAACACTGTTTTGAGCAACCTGCGGCTAGTTTTCTAGTTTGCTCTTTGATTTTCATTGAGTATAAATCCTAATTTTATTCATACTGTTTTAATCCCTCTATTTATGGTAAAATAAGACTATTAAGTTTAAAGAGGACACCCTATGAAATTACAAAAACCAAAAGGAACGCAGGATATTTTACCTGCTGAATCTGCCAAGTGGCAGTACGTTGAGGGCTTTGCCCGTGAAATTTTCAAGCGCTATAACTACGCAGAAGTGCGCACGCCTATTTTTGAGCATTACGAGGTTATCAGTCGCTCTGTCGGAGATACAACGGATATCGTAACCAAGGAAATGTACGACTTCTATGATAAGGGTGACCGTCATATCACCCTCCGTCCAGAAGGAACTGCGCCCGTTGTCCGTTCTTATGTGGAAAATAAACTCTTTGCCCCAGAAGTGCAAAAGCCAAGCAAGTTCTACTATATGGGACCTATGTTCCGTTATGAGCGTCCACAGGCAGGGCGTTTGCGCCAATTCCACCAGATTGGTGTTGAGTGTTTTGGCTCTAGCAATCCAGCTACCGATGTAGAAACAATCGCGATGGCAGCCCATTTCTTGAAAGAAATCGGTATCCAAGGTGTCAAATTGCACCTTAACACTCTTGGAAATCCTGAGAGCCGTGCGGCCTACCGTCAAGCCTTAATTGACTATTTGACACCGCTCAAGGAGACCTTGTCCAAGGATAGCCAACGTCGTTTGGAGGAAAATCCTCTCCGTGTCTTGGACTCTAAGGAAAAAGAAGACAAGGTGGCAGTAGAGAATGCACCGTCTATCTTGGACTTCCTTGATGAAGAAAGCCAAGCCCACTTTGATGCTGTGCGTCAGATGTTGGAAAATCTTGGAGTAGACTACATCATCGATACCAATATGGTGCGTGGTCTGGACTACTACAATCACACTATTTTCGAGTTTATCACTGAGATTGAGGGCAATGACTTGACAGTCTGTGCGGGTGGTCGCTACGATGGTTTGGTTGCCTACTTTGGTGGACCAGAAACTGCTGGCTTTGGTTTTGGACTAGGTGTAGAGCGCCTGCTTCTCATTCTTGAAAAGCAAGGTGTGGCCCTCCCTATCGAAAACGCCCTAGATGTTTATATCGCAGTCTTGGGTCAAGGAGCAAATGTCAAGGCCTTGGAGTTGGTGCAAGCCATTCGCCAACAAGGTTTCAAAGCAGAGCGTGATTATCTCAACCGTAAGCTCAAAGCTCAGTTCAAGTCAGCCGATGTCTTTGCGGCTAAGACCCTCATCACCCTAGGAGAGAGTGAAGTCGAAAGCGGACAAGTGACGGTCAAGAACAATCAAACACGAGAAAAAGTGCAAGTGTCACTTGAAACAATCAGCCAAAACTTCTCAGAAATCTTTGAAAAACTAGGCTTTTAATAGTAGAAAAACTGGTCAGAGAACTACTCTGACCTTTTTCTTTTGCAAAATGACAAAAATCATAAACTTTTTGACAAATATGCTTGTCAAAAAGAAAAAGATGTGTTACAATAAATTCAAGTTAAGAAATAGGAATCAGAAAGGAGCTATGATGTGGGTAGTATTTATACTATTTATGATTTTCTTTTATTCTAATAATTCTAAAAAAATCAAGAAACTAGAGAATAAAATCAAAAAGCTTGAGCGAAAAGAGAAAGGAAATATAGAAATGTCAAGATTATTGCAAGAATTAATTGGGAAAAATCCAACAATCGTTGGACAAGTGTTTGGAACATCTTTATGGGAAGTTGTGGATGTTGATGAGGAATGGGTCAAACTACGTAGTGTTGATAAAGAGGGGAAAGAAAAATTCAAGTTGCAACGTATTGAGGATATCCAAACCGTTGAATTTGATGGAGAGTAGGTGTGTAACATGCAACTAAAAAATCGTCTAAAAGAGCTTCGGGCTCGCGATAGTCTCAATCAAACCGACCTAGCCAAGCTGGCAGGGGTTTCCAGACAGACCGTTAGCCTACTAGAACGGGACGAATACACCCCGTCCGTTGTGATTGCCCTGAAAATATCTCAGATTTTCAACGAAACAGTCGAATCGGTATTTCGCTTAGAGGAGGATGAGTGATGAAAAAGTACAAAGTAATCTATTATGTAGTTGCCATAGCTCTATTAGTCAGCGTATTTCTACTGATTGGGATAGACTTAGGCTGGTTTAATCCCTATCAAAGCGACCAATTTATTTGGGCCTACTTTGCTCTTATCCCAGTCGTTGACTGGATTGAAAAGAAAGTAAACAATTTAGCAAGTGAAAAAGGAGAATGAATATGAAAAAGAAAAAGAAAGGTGGATTGTTATTTTTGATGTCTATTGTCTTGGGAGGTTTCTTGGGCATGTTTGTAGGGATGTTTAAGGCAGATGCCGAATCCAATGGAATTATGTTAGATGTAAAACCCTTGATACCATGGCTATCAGCTATCAGTTTACTACTAGCCGTCATTATTCTTTTTTTGACTTTCAATTTCCTAAAGAAAAGCAGAAAATTTCATTCCTTGTATCGAGAGGAAATGGATGATGATCTGAATGAAACCTATTATGTGCAGATGTATCGGAATCTCGAGTTTGGAACCATTGCTTTTAATATTGCAAGCGTAGCAATTTCATTGTCTATTTTTCTCTCATTAAATGAAGTGGTTATATTGCATACAGACCACCAAACATTTTCCCTCTCTTTCTTAGTCTTTGTGCTATCCTTAATCGCTCAAAAATCTCTTTTTAAAACAATTGCGATTGTGCGTCAGTTTGATTTGGCTCTTTTCTCTACACCAAAGGATGTCTTGGACTATATAAATTCCTATGATGAAGGGGAGCGCCAGGCTAATTTGGAACAGAGTTTTCGAATTTTATTCCAATTAAACCAATATGTCTTACCAGCCTTATATGTTTTTCTTATTATCATTTCTTTCTTGACAGGAGAGATTCAGTTACTAGCCTTCTTGCTTGTTGGAGCTATCCATATTTATATCAATGTGATGCAGTTACCTATGGTAAAACGCTATTTCAAATAAAGGAGTTTCTATGATTCGTGTTGAAAATGTAAGCAAAAGTTTTGGGAGCAAAAAAGCTCTTCATCAGATTTCTTTTGAGATTAAGGAAGGTGAAATCTTTGGTTTTCTTGGCCCTTCTGGCTCAGGTAAAACAACCATGATCAATGTCTTGACAGGTCAGTTGGCTGCAGATCAAGGTAAAACAGTTTTGTTAGGCAAGAACTCTCAAGATTTAACCTCAAATGATTTGGAACAAATTGGTATTGTTAGTGATGGCAGTGGCTTTTATGAAAAGATGAGTCTTTACAAAAATCTGCTCATTTACGCTAAGTTATATGGTCTCAAGTCAGATAGAGTAAATCAGGTGCTCCAACAGGTTGGATTGGCAGATGCTAAAGATATTATCGCAGAAAAACTATCTACAGGAATGAAACAACGAATGTTCTTGGCTCGTGCCCTTCTGAATGCTCCTAAGATTCTCTTTCTAGATGAGCCAACCAGTGGCTTAGACCCTACAACATCCAAGATGATTCATACCCTACTTCAAGAATTAAAGCAGGCGGGGACAACTATCTTTCTGACCACGCACGATATGAATGAAGCAACTCTGCTTTGTGATCGCTTATCTCTTTTGAATAAGGGAAACTTAATAGAGTATGGAAGTCCGCAAGATATCATCCAGAAGTACCATGTGGATAAGAAAGTACGTGTGGTTTATAATGATGGACGAGAACAGATAGTTCCATTTGAAGAATTGCCACATTTAGACACGACAGATTTGATGGTGGTTCACTCTTGTGAGCCGACTTTAGAAGAAATCTTTATCAGATTGACAGGAGAAAAGTTAGATGTTTAGAAAATTAAATGCCCTACTATGGTTAAGATTACAAGTTCTTATCAGCAATTCAACTTTATTGGCGAGTCTATTGATGCCTTTTGGTACTGCTATTCTATATAATGAATTTTCAAATAAGGATGGACAATTGAGCCTATTTTTACTATCTGCTAGCTTGACGATGGTCTTGAGCATGGGAAGTGGTTATATGGTATCGATTATGATGGCAGAAGATAAGGAAAAGCGCAATCTTAAATCACTCATCCTAAGTGGTGTGACAGCAACAGAATATACTATTAGTATGCTCGTTCTTCCTATGTTGATTATGTTGCTTGGAATGATTTTACTACCAATCTATCTTAAAGTAGATGTATCAGGTTACCTATTTGCCTATGTTATCTATTTGGTCTTAGCAACTATTAGTGTTATTTTTCTCAACCTTCTAATCGGTGCGGTGTCAGATACTCAATCTAAAGCGCAAGTTTATAGTATCTTCCCTATGTTAATTGTCTCTTTTTTACCTATGATTGCTCTTCAAAATGATACGGTTCAAAAAGTGTTGGATTACTCGTTCATCGGTCCTATTGTAAATCTTTTAAATAAAAAAGGTGGGGAAATATCTTTTTCTAACATCGGTATGTTACTTGCCTGGGTACTTGTGTTAGGAATAGCAAACCTCTTTGTATTGAAAAACAGCTATAAAGCAAGATAGGAGAACTTTATGAAACTACTTAAAAACCTTGGCTGGTTTCTTCTAGCCATTCTATCCTTTGTGTTTATCTATGGTACCGTTCAGAGTGGGGCTGTAGAAGCTTTGAATCTAGGCGCTTCACCCTATGCTACTACCTTACTCTATGTGGCCTTGGCTGGAGTATATGTGTACGTCATTTATAAATGGTACCAGAAAGCTCCTGTCCATATTGAGAAGAGTGGGTTTAACCGATTTATTTGGCTCCCTGCCTTGGTTTGGTTCTTATCTCTTGTCGTTCAATTTTTCCTACCAAATGATCCTTCAGTAAATCAGCAAATAGCGACAGACTTGACCTTGTCTCAACCACTCTTCTCCTTCTTTGCTATTAATATTTTTGCTCCTTTGACGGAAGAACTCATCTTTAGAGGGATGTTAGCACGCTATCTCTTTCCTAAGCAGGACAATAGCAAACAAACTCTGCTTTTCCTTCTGGTATCGAGTGTTCTGTTTGCTTTGATTCATTCTCCAGGAACTTTGCAACAGTTTTTAGTTTATGCTAGTCTTGGTTTTAGCTTGGGCTTGGCTTATATTAGCAGAAAAGGTCTGGTCTACAGTATTTCTCTCCACGCTTTGAATAATTTAATCGGCTTTTTGATGATACTCATGTTATAATAGAGTCAGGAGGTCACATGAAACGAGTAATTTTATTAGCAGTGATTCAAGCAGTCGTTCTATTTTTCATCATTGGAGCGCTAGCTTATGCCTTTAAGGGCGATTTCTTCTACAACTATCTAGCAGTTGTCTTTGCCCCTATTGCAGGTGTCTTGCGTTTTGGGACGGCTTACATAACGGAAATTGTCTTGCCTCGAAAGGCAGCTGAAATCGCTGAAAAGCGTAAAGCAGGCAAAAATTCAAAATAAAAGAGTCCGATGAAGTTCATCGGATTTTTGTATGGACGCTAATTTTTAGGGTCGTCACTGGATTTTTAAAGACTGACAAACTTTTCTGATGATTTTCATGAAGAGCTTGTGCTTTTATGGTAAAATAGTAACAGAATAAAAGAGGAGAGAAACAATGAAACGTAGTATGTATGCTGGTCGTGTTCGTGAGGAACACATCGGACAAGAAATAACCTTGAAAGGATGGGTAGGCCGTCGTCGTGACCTTGGTGGTTTGATCTTTATCGATCTTCGTGACCGTGAAGGAATCATGCAGTTGGTTATCAACCCTGAAAAAGTATCTGCAGAGGTTATGGCAACAGCTGAAAGCCTTCGTAGTGAATTTGTTATCGAGGTGACTGGCCAGGTCGCTGCGCGTGAACAAGCCAATGATAAGTTGCCAACTGGTGTAGTTGAGTTAAACGTGACAGCTCTGACAGTGCTTAATATAGCTAAAACAACACCATTTGAGATTAAGGATGGGATTGAGGCCAATGACGATACGCGTTTGCGTTACCGTTACCTTGACCTTCGCCGTCCAGAAATGTTGGAAAATCTTAAACTTCGTGCTAAGGTGACCCACTCTATCCGTAATTACTTGGATGAGTTGGAGTTTATCGACGTGGAGACACCATTCCTTTCTAAGTCAACACCTGAAGGGGCGCGTGACTATTTGGTACCGTCTCGTGTTAATAAAGGGCATTTTTATGCTCTTCCTCAAAGTCCACAAATTACTAAGCAATTGTTGATGAATGCTGGTTTTGACCGCTACTACCAAATCGTCAAATGTTTCCGTGACGAGGACTTGCGTGGAGACCGCCAGCCTGAATTTACTCAGGTCGACTTGGAAACGTCTTTCCTTACTGAGCAAGAAATCCAAGATATCACAGAAGGCTTGATTGCGCGCGTGATGAAGGAAACCAAAGGTATCGAAGTGACGCTTCCATTCCCTCGTATGAAGTATGATGACGCTATGGCTCTTTACGGTTCTGACAAGCCAGATACTCGTTTTGACATGTTGCTTCAGGACTTGACAGCAGTGGTCAAAGGTGTAGACTTTAAAGTCTTTTCAGAAGCACCTGCTGTAAAAGCCATTGTGGTCAAAGGAGCTGCGGACAACTACTCACGTAAAGACATCGACAAGATGACTGAAGTAGCCAAACAGTACGGTGCCAAAGGTCTTGCTTGGGTCAAGGTTGTTGATGGAGAATTAAACGGACCAGTTGCTAAGTTCTTGACTAGTATCCAAGCAGAATTGACAGCAGCACTTGCGCTTGAGGATAAGGACTTGGTTCTCTTTGTGGCAGATACGCTTGAGGTAGCCAATGCAACTCTCGGTGCCCTTCGTGGACGTATTGCCAAAGAGCTTGGTTTGATTGATAGCGATAAATTCAACTTCCTTTGGGTGGTTGACTGGCCAATGTTTGAATGGTCTGAAGAAGAAGGTCGCTACATGAGTGCCCACCATCCATTCACGCTTCCACAGGAAGAAACTGCTCACGAATTAGAAGGTGATTTGGCTAAGGTTCGTGCCATTGCTTACGATATCGTCTTGAACGGTTATGAGCTTGGTGGTGGTAGCCTTCGTATAAACCAAAAAGACCTTCAAGAACGCATGTTCAAGGCTCTTGGTTTCTCAGCCGAAGAAGCAAATGACCAGTTTGGCTTCCTTCTTGAAGCCATGGACTATGGTTTCCCACCACACGGTGGCTTGGCTATCGGGCTTGACCGCTTTGTCATGTTGCTTGCAGGAGAAGAAAATATTCGTGAAGTCATTGCTTTCCCTAAAAACAATAAGGCAAGTGACCCAATGACACAAGCTCCTTCAACAGTAGCTCTCAAACAACTAGAGGAACTCAGCTTACAAGTAGAAGAAGATGAAACAAGCAAAACGAATTAAGCGGTGGCGCTATTATCTGCGCCGCTTTGCTCATCAGATAAAAATTTTACGTGTCTTACAAAGCATCTCTCGCGAAAAATATGATGAGAAAATTTCGGCCTCTCTGGTCTATGGTTTTTTATCAGCAGTGGCGGTCAATTTCTTTTTCCAACCAGGACATGTGTATTCGAGTGGTGCGACAGGTCTGGCACAGATTATCTCTGCTTTGAGTAATCACTGGTTTGGTTTTCATATTCCGATTTCATTGGCTTTCTACGCTATTAATTTCCCTTTGATGGTCTTAGCTTGGTATCAGATTGGCCATAAGTTCACCATCTTTACCTTTATCACGGTGTCCATGAGTTCCTTCTTTATCCAGTTTGTCCCTGTGGCGACCTTGATGGAGGATCCCATTATCAATGCCCTTTTTGGGGGTGTTGTCATGGGCTTGGGGATTGGTTTTGCTCTTCGCAACAATATCTCCAGTGGTGGGACGGATATCGTCAGCCTGACCATTCGCAAGAAAACGGGTAAGAATGTTGGTAGTATTTCTTTCTTGGTAAATGGGACTATCATGCTGATAGCTGGTTTGACCTTTGGTTGGAAATACGCTCTCTACTCTATGATTACCATCTTTGTCTCTAGCCGTGTGACAGACGCTGTCTTTACCAAGCAAAAACGGATGCAGGCTATGATTGTGACCAATCATCCAGAGAAGGTAATTGAAAAAATCCATAAAAAATTGCACCGCGGAGCCACCATGATCCACGATGCAGAAGGAACCTATAATCACGAGAGAAAGGCAGTTTTAATTACTGTCATTACACGTGCAGAGTTTAATGAATTTAAACAGATTATGAAACAGGTGGATCCAGGCGCCTTTGTCTCTGTATCGGAGAATGTTCATATTTTGGGACGGTTCGTTGAAACAGATAATTAATGACCAAAAAAACCAGCTCGAGCTGGTTTTTATTTTTCAATAATTTTGTGGGCAATCAACTGACGGTAACAAATTTGCTTATTGCTTTTAGCATCGTTGATAATTTGGAGGATAGTTTCAAGGGAAACACGACCAAGTTCTAGGCTATTGATATCAACATAGGCCGCCAAGTTGAGCTTGGGATTGACCGAGTCAAAGCTGAGAACAGGGACATCCAGTTGGTACTTAGCAATATAGTCACAGACCCCTTCGGCTAGGAGACTATCGGTTGTGATGATAGCATCGATTTGTGGGTCATGCTGAAAGAGAAGCTGACTAAATTGATATCCTTTTTCCTCTAGAAATTCATTTGCAAAGTAGGTCAGATTGTCATCAAGAGGCAGTTGGTATTGCTTGAGTGCTGACTCATAGCCTGTTAAACGGTCTTGTGTAACGAAGAGTTTCTTAGAACCTCCGATAAAGGCAATTCGTTTGCATCCTTTTTTGATGAAATATTCGGTTGCATCAAAACCAGCTTGGGCATTGTCATTATCGACAAGAGGGATAAAGGGTGAAATAGATTTTCCTAGAATGAGGAAGGGGAACTGCTCTTCAGCCACCAATTTGACCAAGGGATCTTCCTCTTCAGCATAAAGGAAAATCAAACCATCCACACGTTTACCGTAAACCATTTGTGAAATAGCTTTAAGGCGTTCTTTTTCATCTTTACCTGTTGCTATCTGAATGGCATAGTGGTTTTCAGATGCGACTTGAGAGATGCCACGTAGGACTGATGGAAAGAAAGGATTCTGGTAGAAGGCATCTGAGTCGTCAGGAAGGACCAAGCCGATAACTTGGGTATAACTGCTTACCAAACTACGAGCATTAAGGTTAGGGTGGTAATTGAGCTCCTTCATAGCCTTGCGAACGCGTTTTTTTGTTTCGTCGCTAATGGTTGATTTGTTTTGAATAACACGGGTTACGGTTGAAGGCGAAACACCAGCAGCCTTGGCCACGTCTTTAATCGTAACGGGCATAAAAATCTCCTATTTATGGTAATCTGGATCACGGAAATGCGTTTTATAAAAGATAGTGACCAGATACAGAACAAAAAGAATGTTTTGTACAGTAATGAGAGTTGTCATATTTTGGCCAAAGAGTCCCAAAATAAGCGTAATCAGAGTTGGTAATCCTAAACAGTTCAAGATAAAATGGTAGCACTCTTTAAAGGTCCTAAATGAAAAGAGGCGTGATTTCTTAGTGATATAAAGGAGAAGACTCGCTCCTAGAGAGACGATAAAGAAATTCAAACCAAATAGGAAGCTTGCACCGAGAACTAGGAAGAGACTGATATAGACACGATTCTGCTGGTACCAGTCTTTAGAAATTGCTTGGGTCAAGCTATCTTTACTTTTGAAACTCTCAGTCTCAATCGCTCGGTAAGAGATGCGTGTCAGCTCTTTACTTTCCTTGCTGATGACCAGTTCTTTTGTATCGAAATGCAGTTGCAAGTCCTTAGGTAATTCCTTGCTTGGGCTTGGACCGATTACAATAGAAGGCGCTTGACTAGCTGTTCCTGTATAAGTTAACTTACCATCAACAATTCTAGCATGCTCAGAGAAATCCTGGACAACCTTATCCGTCAGAGGTTCATAGACATTATCGATAAAGGTTTCTAGCGGATAAGTATCCTGGGAGCTGTTTTGAATAGCAATGGGTACCATAGACAAGCTGATAAGGAAGATACTGGTAAAGAGCAGTTGAAACCAGTTGAGTCCGAAACGTTTGGACAGGGGCTTACGAAATCCCCAAATACTTGAAAAATATGAAAATGGATATGGAAGCATTTGTATCTTTCTAAAAGGTGTTTTCTATATGAGTATTATTATATAGAGAAATGTGCTTTATTTCAAGTCTAGGGGGTAAATTGCTTGTTGTTAGTATATATTTTGTAACAATAAGAAAAGGGTGGCGGGGATAGATTATCCCTTGTCGCCACCACTTGTAAGTCCTGAAACAAAGTTCTTTTGTAGGAAGAAGAAGAGAATACAGATTGGAAGGGCGATGAGGATAGCACCTGCTGAGAAGTAGGCAATCTTCATGTTTTTCACATTGTTAACGAAGGTTTGGAGACCAACGGCAACAGTAAAGTATTCTTTCTCACGAAGCAAGAAACTAGAGAGGATATAGTCTCCGAAAGGTCCCATGAAGGCCCAGAGAGCTTGCACAGCAATCATTGGGCGAACAAGTGGGAGAACAATTTGCCAGAAGCGGCGGAAGTGTCCTGCACCGTCTAGTTTTGCGGATTCATCTAGAGACATTGGCACTGTATCGAAGTAACCTTTCATGAGCCAAGCATTCATCGGGATACCACCACCAACATAAAGGAAGATGAGGAACCAGCTGTGGTTAAGGGCGTTCAACATAAGTGCCATAACGAAGAAGGCTGTCAAAGCGGCCATGGTTGGCACCATTTGGATAATCAAGAAGAAGACCAAACTTTGTTTACGAGCCAAGAAGTTGTAACGGCTATAGGCATAACCAGCAAGTACGATGATACTTGTTTGAACAGCCATAGTAATTAAGGCGATAATCAAAGTGTTGAGGTACCAAGTACCGTACAAGGTTTCAGAGAAGAGCCCTTGGAAGTTAGCAAAACTAAAGTCAACGTTGCTGTCTAGTTTAAAGGCTACTACGTTACCAGTCTTGAAGGCTGACATGATAGTAATCAACAGTGGATAGATAATCACGATTGAAAGGCCAATCAAGTAGAGGTAAGTAAGGGTTTGAGTCAGTCTACGTTTGAGTTTGATTGAGTTATTCATCTTAGACGTCCTCCATATCAAATGCGTGTAGTTTCTTGAATGCGATCATAGAGATTGAGATGACAATGATAGAGATAATCAAGGTAACAGCTGCCGCCATAGAGTATTGAGGAGATGTACCTGTTGTCAGACGGTAGATCCATGAGATCAAGATATCGGTTGAACCAGCTCCACCACCGACACTACCAGGTCCTCCAGCATTAAAGAGGTACATGATAGAGAAGTTGTTAAAGTTGAAGGTGTATTGGCTAATCAAAGTAGGTGCCGCAACAGCCAAGATCATTGGGAAAGTGATGTTGCGGAATTTTTGCCAAGCATTGGCACCATCAATATAAGCCGCTTCGTAAAGGTCGTTAGGAATAGATTGCAAGATACCCAAAGTCAAAACGTAGATGTATGGGAATCCAAGCCAACCTTGCATCATAATCAAGGCAATCTTAGTCCAAGTTGGGTCTGTTTTCCAAGGAATAAGAGCCCCATCAAGGAAAGGAAGGAATTTAGCCAGGATTGGCAATACTTGAGTGTTGATAGCTCCGACACTATCGTTAAACATGTTTGAGAATGTCAAGATAGTGATGAAGGCTGGGACAGCCCAAGGAAGAAGGAAAATAACACCAAAGATACGTTTTCCTTTGATAAATGGTTGGTTAGCAATGATAGCTGTGAAGATACCGATGACGATCTGTAAAGTTGAGGCAGCCAAAGCCCAGATGATGGTCCAAGAAAGAACGGCACCAAAGGCAGAACGGAAGGTACTCAAGCTCCAGATATTCGTAAAGTTGGTCAAACCAACCCAGTCCAACAATTTGTTTGGTGGCAAGTGCTGGAAGTCGTAGTTGGTAAAGGCAATCATCAAGGTTACGATAACTGGGAAGATAATCGCAAAAGTCATGGCAACATAAGATGGAATGATCAAGAGGTAAGGGAAGCCATTTTCATAGATTCCTTTGATCATATCTTTTAGCGTAAGTGGTACTGGAATTCCATTGTTAATACGTTTTGCGATTGTATGTGCATCTTTAATATTTGAGAAATAAAAGAGCACATAAACGACTACAAAGATTAAATGGAAGGCACCACGAATCAGCATAAAGAGTGAATTGTCACGACCTGGCTTGTCACCAAGAGTGATGAGATTGCTTAATTCAGGGGCTGCAAGTGCTAGGAAATAAAGGACAAATACGATGGTTACACCAAGGAAGATAAAACCTTTGGCTTTTTGTTTATTGTAAATCTGTCCTAACCCAGGAATGATAGACAGCAGGGCTGCTTTACTAGGTTGTTGCTTTTCCATAATAACTCCTTTCATAGGATACTGGTTTCTAATCAAAACCTAAACTATATATGTTTTTCTATTGATAAATTCAAAGGGGGATTTGAATTCCACCCCCCTTGAACAAATTTTTTATTCACCAAATTTTTGTTTGATTGTTTCTTTAATCAATGTTACAGCATCGTTAGCAGCTGTTTTAGCGTCTTTCTTACCGCTTACAGAGTCAAAGAGCATGTTAGCAGCTGGTTCCCAAACTGCAGACATTTGAGAGATGTTTGGCATTGGTTGAGCGTTCTTGAACTGTTTGATAACAGCTGTTGTCAACTCATCGTTTTTACCTTCAGCGTATGAACGAGCTTCAGTGTTAGCTGGGATTTCGTTAGTTTTATCGTAGAAGGCTTTTTGTTGTTCAGTTGAAACAAGGAAGTCTACAAATTTTTGTGCTCCTTCAAGGTTCTTAGTGCTTGATGGGATGATCCAAGCTTTACCACCACCGAATGCTGCGTAGTCTTTTCCGTTTGGAAGAGTTGGGATAGTTGCAACACCGTAGTTTACTTTAGCATCTTTGAAGGCTTGAGCTTTCCAAGGTCCATCGATAATAGCAGCTGTTTTACCTTCTTGGAATTGAGTTTGGATTAAGTTTCCAGCAGCTGTACCATCTTGCATACCTTTAGGCCATTTTTCGTACCAAGATTTAGCATAGTTGATACCTGCGATAGAACCGTCGTTTGCAAGACCGATGTCTTTAGCGTCTTTACCGTTTTGTCCGAATACGTAAGCACCGTTACCAGCAAGAAGTCCGTATGCAAAGTAGAAGTTTGTCCAGTCAGCTAGGAAAGCAGAAGTTTTTCCATCTTCTCCAGCGAATGCGTATTTGCTATCTTTAGCAAGGTTTTCTAAGTCAGCAAAAGTTTTTGGAGCTTCTTTTACCAAGTCTTTGTTGTAGTACATAACAAGTGACTCGATAACGGCAGGAGCACCGTAAACTTTACCGTCAGCAGCTGTTACAAGAGATTTAGTTTTATCATCTGTTTTAGCGCCGTCGCTCAATTTAACTTCTGAAAGTTGTCCGTCAGTACCAAGGCTACCTACACGGTCGTATGGTGCCATCATAACGTCAGCAGCTTGACCTGATTGGTTGTCAAGAGAAAGTTTGTCAAGACCACCAAGTTGGTCACCAGATTTGATGTTAACTTTTGTTCCTGACTCTTTTTCGTAAGCTTTAGCAACTGTTTCAGCGAAAGCTTTGTATTGGTCTTCAACGTAAAGAGTGATTTCTTTCCCTGCAGATGAACCAGCATCAGCAGCTTTTTCAGCAGGTTTGCTTCCACAAGCTACCAAAAGCAAGCTAGCAAGTGTAACAGTTCCAAGCACAGTAGCGCTCTTCATGAATTTAGATGACATAGTGTATTCCTCCTAAAGAATAACAAATTTTATAATGAGGAAACGCAAACGTTTTCCTTTATGGGACTAGTATAACACAATCAGAAAGCGGTTGCAAGTGTTTTTTATAAAAAAAATAAAAAAATTGTAGAAAATGGTAAACGCTTAATCGTCGTATAAATAGTAGAAAATCTTAAAAATCGGTTTTGTTTCAAATTTAAAAAAGTTGAGAAAACGATTGCCTAATTTACAAATGGAAAGTAGAGAGAATTCTCACTTTATTTTTGCTTAAGTAAGATAAGTGAAACCCTTATTCCTATTTTGTTTGTTTCCTGAAAGGATATATATACGAGTAAGAAGAAAAAATTTTTAAAAAATAATCAAAAAAGTTATTTAAAACCGCTTGCATTTATCAAGAAAATGAGATATACTAATCATAGCGCAAACGTTTGCGTTCGTAAAAATGTAATATCTAACTATAAACACATGAGGTGCTTATTATGAAAAAACGTCAAAGTGGTGTGTTGATGCACATTTCTTCTCTTCCAGGAGCATACGGAATCGGATCATTTGGTAAAAGTGCTTACGACTTCGTTGATTTTTTGGTTCGCACAAAACAACGTTACTGGCAAATCCTTCCATTAGGAACAACTAGTTATGGAGACTCTCCTTACCAATCTTTCTCAGCCTTCGCAGGGAACACTCATTTTATCGATTTAGATATCTTGGTGGAACAAGGTTTGTTGCAAGCAAGTGACCTTGAAGGGGTTGACTTTGGTAGCGATGCGTCTGAAGTTGATTATGCGAAAATCTACTATGCACGTCGTCCTCTTTTAGAAAAAGCGGTAAAACGTTTCTTGGAAGTAGGAGATGTTAAAGATTTTGAGAAATTTGCTCAAGACAACCAATCATGGCTTGAACTCTTTGCAGAGTATATGGCTATTAAAGAAAATTTTGACAAT
Organism: Streptococcus shenyangsis; assembly: GCF_006385785.1. Taxonomy (GTDB): domain Bacteria; phylum Bacillota; class Bacilli; order Lactobacillales; family Streptococcaceae; genus Streptococcus; species Streptococcus shenyangsis. The sequence continues at coordinate 34,737 of NZ_VFSH01000008.1, read as the reverse complement.
CTTGCTTGGACTGAATGGCCAGATGCAGATGTTCGTGCTCGTAAAGCTTCAGCACTTGAAAGCTACCGTGAGCAATTGGCAGACAAGTTGGTTTACCACCGTGTGACTCAATACTTCTTCTTCCAACAATGGTTGAAATTGAAAGCTTACGCTAACGACAATCACATCGAAATCGTTGGGGACATGCCAATCTACGTAGCGGAAGATTCAAGCGATATGTGGGCAAATCCACATCTCTTCAAGACAGATGTCAACGGTAAGGCGACTTGCATCGCAGGATGCCCACCAGATGAGTTTTCTGCAACTGGTCAGCTTTGGGGTAACCCAATCTATGACTGGGAAGCAATGGACAAAGACGGCTATAAATGGTGGATTGAACGCTTGCGTGAAAGCTTCAAAATCTACGATATCGTTCGTATCGACCACTTCCGTGGGTTCGAATCTTACTGGGAAATCCCTGCTGGTTCTGATACAGCAGCACCTGGTGAATGGGTCAAAGGTCCTGGCTACAAGCTTTTTGCAGCCGTTAAGGAAGAACTTGGTGAGCTAAACATCATCGCTGAAGACCTTGGTTTTATGACAGACGAAGTTATCGAATTGCGTGAACGTACTGGCTTCCCAGGAATGAAGATTCTTCAATTTGCTTTCAACCCAGAAGACGAAAGCATCGATAGCCCACACTTGGCACCTGCTAACTCAGTTATGTACACAGGAACACACGATAACAATACGGTTCTTGGTTGGTACCGTAACGAGATCGATGATGCGACTCGTGAATACATGGCTCGCTACACTAACCGTAAAGAATACGAAACAGTGCCACATGCTATGCTTCGTACAGTCTTTTCATCAGTTAGCTTCATGGCAATTGCAACTATGCAAGATTTGCTAGAATTAGATGAGACAGCTCGTATGAACTTCCCATCTACTCTTGGTGGAAACTGGTCTTGGCGTATGACTGAAGATCAATTGACACCAGCTGTCGAGGAAGGCTTGCTTGACTTGACAACAATCTATCGCCGAATCAATGAAAATTTGGTAGATTTAAAGAAATAATACAATATCAGGAGACACCTTAAACATGTTATCACTACAAGAATTTGTACAAAATCGTTACAATAAAACCATTGCAGAATGTAGCAATGAAGAGCTTTACCTTGCTCTTCTTAACTACAGCAAGCTTGCAAGTAGCAAAAAACCAGTTAACACTGGTAAGAAAAAAGTTTACTACATCTCAGCTGAGTTCTTGATTGGTAAACTTTTGTCAAACAACTTGATCAACCTTGGTCTTTACGACGATGTTAAAAAAGAACTTGCAGCTGCAGGTAAAGACTTGATTGAAGTTGAAGAAGTTGAATTGGAACCATCTCTTGGTAATGGTGGTTTGGGACGTTTGGCTGCCTGCTTTATCGACTCAATTGCGACTCTTGGTTTGAACGGTGACGGTGTTGGTCTTAACTACCACTACGGTCTTTTCCAACAAGTTCTTAAAAACAACCAGCAAGAAACAATTCCAAACGCATGGTTGACAGAGCAAAACTGGTTGGTTCGCTCAAGCCGTAGCTACCAAGTGCCATTTGCTCACTTCACATTGACATCAACTCTTTACGATATCGATGTACCTGGTTACAAGACAGAAACTAAGAACCGCTTGCGTTTGTTTGACTTGGATTCAGTTGATTCTTCAATCATTAAAGATGGTATCAACTTTGATAAAACAGACATCGCTCGCAACTTGACTCTTTTCCTTTACCCAGATGATAGTGACCGTCAAGGTGAATTGCTCCGTATCTTCCAACAATACTTCATGGTTTCAAACGGTGCGCAATTGATTATCGAAGAAGCAATCGAAAAAGGAAGCAACTTGCATGACCTTGCTGACTACGCAGTTGTACAAATCAACGATACTCACCCATCAATGGTTATTCCTGAGTTGATCCGTCTTTTGACTGCTCGTGGTATCGAACTTGACGAAGCAATCTCAATCGTTCGTAGCATGACTGCCTACACTAACCACACAATCCTTGCTGAAGCCCTTGAAAAATGGCCTCTTGAATTCTTGCAAGAAGTGGTTCCTCACTTGGTACCAATCATCGAAGAATTGGACCGTCGTGTGAAAGCAGAATACAAAGATCCAGCTGTTCAAATTATCGATGAGAGCGGACGTGTTCACATGGCTCACATGGATATCCACTACGGATACAGCGTTAACGGGGTTGCAGCACTTCACACTGAAATCTTGAAAAATTCTGAGTTGAAAGCCTTCTACGACCTTTACCCAGAAAAATTCAACAACAAAACAAACGGTATCACTTTCCGTCGTTGGCTCATGCATGCTAACCCAAGATTGTCTCACTACTTGGATGAGATTCTTGGAGAAGGTTGGCACCATGAAGCAGATGAGCTTGAAAAACTTTTGTCTTATGAAGACAAAGTCGCTGTCAAAGAAAAATTGGAAAGCATCAAGGCTCACAACAAACGTAAATTGGCTCGTCACTTGAAAGAACACCAAGGTGTGGAAATCAATCCAAACTCTATCTTTGATATTCAAATCAAACGTCTTCACGAGTACAAACGCCAACAAATGAACGCTTTGTACGTGATCCACAAATACCTTGACATCAAAGCTGGTAACATCCCTGCTCGCCCAATCACAATCTTCTTTGGTGGTAAAGCAGCTCCAGCCTACACAATCGCTCAAGACATCATCCACTTGATCCTTTGCATGTCAGAAGTTATTGCTAACGATCCAGCAGTAGCTCCACACTTGCAAGTAGTTATGGTGGAAAACTACAACGTTACTGCAGCAAGCTTCCTTATCCCAGCATGTGATATCTCAGAACAAATCTCACTTGCTTCTAAAGAAGCTTCAGGTACTGGTAACATGAAATTCATGTTGAACGGAGCTTTGACTCTTGGTACTATGGACGGTGCTAACGTTGAAATCGCTGAGTTGGTTGGAGACGAAAACATCTACATCTTCGGTGAAGATTCAGAAACTGTTATCGACCTTTACGCAAAAGCAGCTTACAAATCAAGCGAATTCTACGCTCGTGAAGCTATCAAACCATTGGTTGACTTCATCGTTAGCGATGCAGTTCTTGCAGCTGGAAACAAAGAGCGCTTGGAACGTCTTTACAATGAATTGATCAACAAAGACTGGTTCATGACTCTTCTTGACTTAGAAGATTACATCAAAGTCAAAGAGCAAATGCTTGCTGACTATGAAGACCGTGACGCATGGTTGGATAAAGTCATCGTTAACATTTCTAAAGCAGGATTCTTCTCATCTGACCGTACAATCGCTCAGTATAACGAAGATATCTGGCACTTGAACTAATACTCTTCGAAAATCAAATTCAAACCACGTCAGCGTTGCCTTGCCGTACTCAAGTACAGCCTGCGGCTAGCTTCCTAGTTTGCTCTTTGATTTTCATTGAGTATAAGATACAAGATTTATACTAATACACTTTCCTATAAAGCGAATTTCGATTGAAATTCGCTTTTTTTTTAATGCTTGAGTAGAAATAGACCTCAGATACTTTATTGAAATGGGGCACTTATATAAGATAGTTGCTTAAAACTATTCGTTATAATTATTTTTTCTGAAAATTGTAGGAAAGTGTGTTAAAATGGAAACGTATACAAGTAGTTGTTTGAATGTCTAATTAGAATTTGAAGAGGCGCATTATGAGTAATTTAGAAATAGGGAAACGGATTCGCACTTTACGAACTGAAAAAGGACTGAGTAGAGAAGCCTTTTGTGGCGATGAAAAAGAACTTACTGTTCGTCAGTTGGGTCGAATTGAAACTGGAAATAATTTGCCCAGTTTAGCGAAACTAGATTATATAGCTGGAGTGCTAGAAATTCCGATATCTCAGTTAATTGATGAAGGCATGATAATTGTTCCTAAAGAGTATTTAAAACTAAAAACGAAATTGATTCGTCAGTCTATTCATGGAGATGAAGAAAAAATCCGCCAACGTGAGGCTATCTTTGAAGATATTCAGGAACATTTTTATGATCAACTCCCTGAGGATGAACAAATAGCAGTTGAAGTTTTACAAGCTATTGATGATGTGTATGTTTCTGAAAACTCTGAATTTGGAGAAGGTTTGATTGAGGAATACTTTGAGCAGTTACTTTTAAAAACAAATTATGACACCAATGATTTACTAATTTTACACCTATATTTTTTAAAGTGTACCTTGAATGCTAAGCCAATTGATAATGTATTTGAAAATATCTATGCTAACATCTTGGAGCAAACTAATTTCTCTGATGCCAACAATATTCATTTGATTCAAAGGGTTATTGTATCAATTGTTTTATATCACTTTAATATTGAATATTATGATTTAATGCCCCAAACGCTAAGTGCTGTACGAGAAATAATAGATGAAATCCAAGATTTTGCTTTACTACCTACAGTAGATTTTTTTGAAGCCAAATATTATATTCATACTAATCAGAATAAAGATCTTGCTTTGGACTACTATAATAAAGCAATAAACGGATCGAAATTATTAAATGATAAATCATTTAGGGATAGAGTAATAGAAGAAAAAAATAAGGATTTTCCATAATTTCAATTTAAAAACAGGACATAAATGTCAGTGGACATAAATGTCCTGTTTTTTTACTCTCATAAGGGATATACTGTTAGTGTAAATAAGTTAAGCAGAACGCAATGCTAGAAACATTACTATTTAACGGGATGTAGATTAGCAGGCGGGAGGAAAATATGGTAAAAACAATTGACTATTATATGGATGAAAAATTTGTCAAGAAGGACTATCTGATTATCAAAAATAGTCTAGATAGCAGACGCCTATGTAAAGTAACACTTGATGAGAAGCTACTAAAATTAGTTCTCTTGCTTCCAAATGAAATGAGAGAAATCAAAATGGACTCTAACTTAAAGCCTAGAATTAGAGTTGTTGACATAACCGATGGGAGTGAGTGAAGTTTCTAAAATACAATTTATCATTAGAAAGAGGTAATACAATGATTAAGGTAGAAAGAGTTACAAAGCGATTTGGAGATAATATTGCTTTAAATCAAATTAGTTTTTCAATAAACGAAGGAGAAATTTTTGGATTCCTAGGTCCATCTGGTTCAGGGAAAACAACAATGATCAATATTCTGACAGGACAGCTACAGGCTAACAGCGGAAAGACAGAATTATTAGGGAAAGATTCTCAAAAATTACTTCCGTCAGATTTTGAAGAGTTAGGTTTAGTAGGTGACACAAGTGGTTATTACGAAAAATTAAGTTTGTACAATAACTTGTTGCTATTTGCAAGACTATACGGAGTTTCAAAATCTCGAATTGAAGAAATTCTAAAACAAGTTGGTCTGTATGATAGTAAAGACACTCCAGCTGAGAAACTTTCTACAGGAATGCGTCAACGAATGCTTTTAGCTCGTGCTTTAATCAATTACCCTAAAGTTCTATTTTTAGACGAACCTACAAGTGGGTTAGATCCCACCACCTCAAAGAAGATTCACAAATTACTATAGGAGTTAAAGGAAAGAGGAACAACCATTTTCTTAACTACTCATGATATGAATGAGGCGACTTTATTATGTGATAACCTAGCTCTTTTGAATAAAGGTGATCTTATTGAACAAGGAAGCCCAAGCGAAATTATCCAAAAATACAACACGGAAAAAAAAGTTGCAGTAACTTATAGTGATTCTACTAAAAAGGTAGTGCGCTTTGAAGACTTGCAGCAAGAAGATTATAAAAAAATGATGACGATTCACTCATGTGAACCAACTTTAGAAGATATTTTTATTAAATTGACAGGAGAAAAATTAGATGTTTAAGAGAATTTTAGCCCTTATCTGGTTGAGGACACAAGTATTATTAACAAACAAAAACACTTTGGTACAAGTAGTATTCCCATTCTTTCTGGTTCTACTCTTCCAAAATTTTATGAATACAGATGGTACTCAAGGGAAAACACTATTGTATAGTTCTTTAACAATGGCATTCTCATTTTCTTCTGGGTCAATGATTTCAAACTCTATTGCAGAGGAAAAAGAAAAAAGAATTTTTAAAACACTCATTTTAAGCGGAGTTCGCCGTGGAGAATATCTTGTTTCCGTGTTGTTTTATCCTGTAATCTTTGCCTTGGCTGCAGTTATTTCTTTCCCTATTATGGTTGAAGTGGATTTCGCAAAAGATTATCCTGTATACCTTGTAGTAGCTTCTCTGGTAGCATTATGTACAATCCTCTTAAATTTAGTGATTGGAGCTATTTCAGAGACACAAACTCAGGCTCAGGTTTATGGTTTGATTCCAATGCTTGGTCTCTCATTCTTGCCAATGTTTTCTCAAGTTAGCTCAGAGATCAAGAAATTTATGGATACAACCTTCTTAGGAGTTTATGTAGATTTCTTTAATAAACCAGATTTCAAGTTGAATTTTGACAGTTTGGGAATCACTTTTGCTTGGGTTGTAGCATTACTTGCCCTTAGTTATTGGGGTTTAAAAAATAAAAAAAGAGTACAGTTTGGAAAACTAACAATTAATCAACTTCAAAAACTAACTTTTTTAAAGTTTAGTGTTAGTAAGTTTTGTAAGAAACCTAGTTTAAAACAGTAAACCAGCGCTTAAAATGCTGGTTTTTACTGTCTTCAACCTCATGTTTCTTCGTAGTTGATTACCTCACATCCCTTGTATTCGCTTACATAAAGTATTATAATATAATTGTAGGAAAGAAGGTGTTTTTATGTGGAAAAAATATTTTTCAAAATATAAATGGACGGATTTATTTTGGATTCTATTTGTTATTTTAACATGCCTCTATATAGGTAACCATGATTTGTTTCCTCTCAATCATCAAGAAATCTCGCTTCGAGGGAGTTTCTGGGGATTTGTACTTGCCTTATATCAATTGCTATTTATTGATAAGTTTATTATCTCGAATCGAAAATAAATATGAGGTATATGCCTGACTGGCTACTTTTAATATTGATTTTGGAGGAAGATTTTGTCTCTATTATTTATTATTTTAAATTTGTTTATCTTGTACAAGATCTATTCTTTGAGGCGAGAGAAATCGAAATACTTGATTTATACGGCCTATATCATATTTGGGGTAAATGTAATGTATGATATTCAATGGTTATTAAAAGAACTGGTTTCAAAGATTTCCACTTAATGTGTATAGAAACTCCAGCGATTTTTGCATAACAAAACGCATAAGATTAAGGTTTTAGCACCTGTTCTTATGCGTTTTTGTAATATTGAAGATTTTCGGTAAGTTTTCTACCTTTGCGAACTCTAGTTTAGATTGCTTTCCCAACCAAAATCTCTGCCTCAATGGTAATCTCTGTCAGTTGGCTCCAGTCAATCTTGCTCTGGTCGATGTGAAAGAGGAGCGGAGTCATACTGAGTAGGGCTTGGAGCTGATCTGCTGTGATAGTCTTAGTCAGAGAGGCCGTTTGGCTAGATAGGATGGTAAAGTGTTCTTGGAAATGATTTTTGATATCTTGGTTGGAATAGTTCTTGTTTGTAAGCTGGTCTTGTACCTTCTGACGGATTTCTTTGAGGTGATTTTTAGTTGGAATAACCTTTATCAAGATACCGTCTTTGGATAAAACGCGACGAAATTCTCCATAGTTGGCAGGTGAGAAGATATCAAGCAGGATATCCATGCTGGCGTCTTTTATAGGAAGACGAGCTAAGTCACCAACGAACCAATTGACTGCCCAGTTGGGTTCGCTCTTGGCAGCGATTTGGACGGAATCTTTGGAAATATCAAAGGCATAGAAGGTTTTGTCAGGATGACTTTCTTGGAGTTTGCGAGAATAGAATCCTTCGCCACAGCCGATATCTAAGACTGTGGTGCTAGTTTTTGATCTTGCAAGCAAGTCAGATACAGCATCTAAAATAGCTTGGTAAAAGCCGGCTTCTAGGATTTGTTGACGATTTTGAAAATTTTCCTTGTCGTAGTTGGTAGATTGCTTGATTTGAGGAGCTAGATTGACATAGCCGAATTTTGCTAGGTCAAAAGAATGGCGATTGCTACATTTGAGACTGCTCTCAACCAGAGTCAGCTTTTCTTGGCAGATAGGACAGGCAAAGGCAGTGGCAGAAGCAAAACGCTGAAGTTTGGGTTTGAGATTTGTATTCATAGTTTAAGTGTATCAAAAGAGGCAGATGAAAGCAACTTTAGGAATAAGTAGATGAGAGATTCAGTAGAAATAAAACTGATTCTCCAATTTATGAAATGAAATTGCTTTTATATCTAAATTGCTATATAATAATGATAAGGAGGAAATAAGTATGTTAAAAGAAGTATTAAGCGTCGCAAAAGTTGCGAAAAAATCATCACTCTTTTTGGGTGGTGTCGCATTTGGTACCCTTGGCTTGAAAATCTTAGCAAGTAAGGAAGCTAAAAAAGGTTATTCTAAAGCTTTGGCTAAGGCTTATAAGTTAAAAGACGAGCTAGATGCATCTGTTTCTGTTGTGAAGCAACATGGAGATGATGTCTTGCAAGATGCCAAATATTTGTACGAGCAAGAGAAAAAAGAAGAGCAATTAGATAGCCTTATAGGGGAATAATATGTCTTTTAAAGTGCTACATAGAGGATACCAACATATCCGACTATCATCTTCTTTTTCACTCACCTTGGATATTCAAGACTATCTTCGTTCCTTGGCGAGAGATGAAAAGGGGATTGAGTCTATCCAGTTTTACATGGATCAACAGCACTTTACTCTACGCATAAAAGAAGGCTTTTCTGTATTAGATAATGCAGAAGCCTTTTTAAAAAGAATTGATAAAGGGAAAGTTTCTGAGTTGATGACTCTTCCCATTCGTAGAGAAGAGAGTGCTTATTCTATTGTTTCAGGTGCAGCGATTAAGCGTGTACTTTTTCGTAGTCTTGTACCGTCTCCAATTCGCTATATATGGACTTGTTATCAGGCTTTGGGCTATATTAGAGAAGCCTATCAAACACTAGCGCGTAAGGAACTAACGATGGAGGTCTTGGACTGTTCGGCGATTTTATTGTCCTTGTTTATGAACCAATCCAAGACAGCTAGCAATATCATGTTTATGCTTGATTTGGGGAATCATTTAGATCAGTGGTCTTTGAAAAAAACTGCAACAGATTTAGAACAAAGCCTTCTTGCAAAAGAGAGCGATGTATTTCTAGTACAGGGCGATACGGTTGTTAGTATCAAGAGTTCCGATGTTCAAATAGGAGATGTCTTGATCTTATCTCAAGGAAATGAAATTCTGTTTGATGGACAAGTAGTTTCAGGTTTAGGTATGGTTAACGAAAGTTCCTTGACGGGAGAGAGTTTTCCAGTTGAAAAAAGAGAGTCTGATTTGGTTTGTGCAAATACAGTATTAGAAACTGGAGAGTTACGCATTCGTGTAACCGATAATCAGATGAACAGTCGGATTTTACAACTGATTGAGTTGATGAAGAAATCTGAAGAAAACAAGAAAACGAAACAACGCTATTTCATCAAGATGGCGGACAAGGTCGTCAAATATAATTTCTTGGGGGCTGGGCTGACTTACCTATTAACAGGTTCTTTTTCTAAGGCTATCTCTTTCCTATTGGTCGATTTCTCCTGTGCTTTGAAAATTTCTACTCCTGTAGCTTATTTGACAGCTATCAAGGAGGGGTTGAATCGTGAAATGGTGATTAAGGATGGAGATGTTCTGGAGAAATATCTGGAAATTGATACTTTCTTATTTGATAAGACGGGAACAATCACAACTAGTTATCCTATAGTTGAAAAGGTGTTACCTTTTGGGGACTATAGTGAGGAAGATATTCTCAGAATCAGTGCCTGTCTTGAGGAGCACATCTATCATCCTATCGCTAATGCCATCGTCAAGCAAGCTGAGATAGAGGGGATTGAACATGAGGAAATGCATGGGAAACTCCAATATATTGCAAGCAAGGGGATCAAATCTCATATAGATGGCCAACCAGTTCTTATTGGGAATTATGTCTTGATGCAGGATGAGCAGATTTATATCAGTTCAGAACAAAATGCTTTAATTGAAGAGTACAAGAGTCACTACAATCTCTTATTCTTGGCTTATCAGAATGAATTGATTGGAATGTTCTGCATTCATACTCCTTTGAGAAAAGAAGCAAAAGCAGCCTTGGAGAAACTTAAGGCACAAGGGAAAAAATTGATTCTGGCAACAGGAGATACCTTGGTTAGGACAGAGGAATTAGTCAAAGATTTGCCCTTTGATCAGGTCTATACAGACTTGAAACCTGATGGGAAATTTGAGTTAGTAGAGGAACTACAGAAAGCAGGTCACACTATTTTGATGGTTGGGGATGGGTTGAATGACTCAGCTGCTCTAACCCTATCAGATATCGGTGTAGTGATGAATGAGAGTGCAGATATTTCTAAGCAGATGAGTGATATCTTATTGTTAGATAATCGCTTGGATTTCTTCCGAGAGTTGGATTGGCTATCATCATCTTTACAAACACTCATCAAGAAGAATATTCAAGATACCGTTGTCGTAAATAGTAGTTTGATTGGCTTTGGCTTGTTTAATTGGCTCAGTCCTTCAAATCTCTCCATCTTACATAATCTAACAACCTTGCGCATAGTCCTGCGTAGTCTGTCTATTAAGGGATAGGTAGGGGACTATTCACAGCAAAAAGGAGTTACCTTTCTTGAGGGTAACTCCTTTGTTTATAGGTAAATGTTGAACAGTTTAGTAAGTCAATACAAAGTATTTTTTCTTACCGCGACGGATAACAGTCAGTTCATTCTCTAACTTATCAGTGTCACTTAAGACATAGTCAAGGTCTTGGATGCGGTCGCCGTTGACGTAGATAGCTCCGTTTTGGACGTCTTCACGGGCTTGGCGTTTTGAGTTAACTACACCAGCTGACACGAGCAGTTCCACAATATTGTGGTTTTCGTCTACTTGTACTTGGTAGTTTGGCACACCACGAAGTCCTTGTTTGAGCTCTTTAACAGAAAGGTTTTTGATGTTTCCTGCAAAGAGTTGCTCAGTGATATTGAGGGCTTCTTTGTAGGCTTCTTCTCCGTGAACAAGTGTAACGACTTCACGAGCCAAAACTTTTTGAGCCAAGCGTTCGTGTGGCGCTGCTTCAAATTGTTTACGGATGTCTTCAATCTCATCAAGTGACAAGAAAGTAAAGATTTTCAAGAAGCGAACAGCGTCTGCGTCCATAACGTTCATCCAAAATTGGTACATTTCGTATGGAGAAGTCTTTTCAGGATTAAGCCAGACGGCGTTTCCTTCTGATTTACCAAATTTCTTACCAGTTGCATCTGTGATCAGTGGAACAGTGATAACGTGTCCAGTTTTGTCAGCCTTACGACGAAGCAATTCAGTACCAGCTGTCATATTTCCCCACTGGTCAGAACCCCCGATTTGAAGCGTTACGTTGTGGTCTTGGTTAAGAACGAAGAAGTCGTAACCTTGCATGATTTGGTAAGCAAACTCAGTGTATGAAATTCCTGTTTCAATCCGTTTTTTCACAGACTCCTTGCTCATCATGTAGTTGACAGTAAAGTATTTTCCGATATCACGGAGGAAGTCAATGAAGCTGATGCTGCCAAACCAGTCGTAGTTGTTGACCATGACAGCCTTGTTTTCGCCATTTTCAAAATCAAGAAAACGAGAAAGTTGTCCTTGGATAGACTTGACCCAGCCATCTACTGTGTCTTTTGTTTGGAGACTACGTTCAGCATCTTTGAAGGACGGATCTCCGATGAGACCTGTAGCACCGCCAACGAGCGCATAAGGTTTGTGACCTGCTAGCTGCAAGCGACGACTTGTCAAGATTGCGACAAGGTGGCCTAGGTGAAGGCTGTCAGCGGTTGGATCGTAGCCAGTATAATAAGAAACTTGACCTTCTTCTAGGGCTTTACGCAAAGCTTCTTCATCAGTCGTTTGAAAAATCAAACCACGCTCTTTTAGCTCATCAAAAATGTGCATGTGTCTTTTCTCCTTTTTAAAATTATTGTTTCTAACTATTGTATCACAAACTTGGGTAATAGCCTAGTAGAATAGGGAAGAAAGTGGCTATTTTATTGAAAGTTTACCTTTTATGGTATAATAGATAGAGTGAGGAAATCCATGCAAAATCAATTAAATGAATTAAAACGAAAAATGCTGGAATTTTTCCAGCAAAAACAAAAAAATAAAAAAACAGATAGGCCGGACAAGAAAGGTTCAAGTGCTGAAAAATCTAAATCCCTAGATAGGCCAGCCATTTTTCCAGCTATTTTACTGAGTATAAAAGCCCTATTTAACTTACTCTTTGTGCTCGGTTTTCTAGGAGGAATGTTGGGAGCCGGGATTGCTTTGGGGTACGGAGTGGCCTTATTTGACAAGGTTCGGGTGCCTCAGACAGAAGAATTGGTACATCAGGTCAAGGACATTTCTTCTATTTCAGAGATTACCTATGCGGATGGGACGGTGATTGCTTCCATAGAGAGTGATTTGTTGCGCACTTCTATCTCATCTGAGCAAATTTCGGAAAATCTGAAGAAAGCTATCATTGCGACGGAAGACGAACACTTTAAAGAACATAAAGGTGTAGTGCCCAAGGCGGTGATTCGTGCGACCTTGGGGAAATTTGTAGGTTTGGGTTCCTCTAGTGGGGGTTCAACTTTGACCCAGCAACTGATTAAACAGCAGGTGGTTGGGGATGCGCCGACTTTGGCTCGTAAGGCGACAGAAATTGTGGATGCTCTTGCCTTGGAACGTGCCATGAATAAGGATGAGATTTTAACGACATATCTCAATGTGGCTCCGTTTGGCCGAAATAATAAGGGGCAGAATATTGCAGGAGCTCAGCAGGCAGCTGAGGGGATTTTCGGTGTAGATGCAAGTCAGTTGACTGTTCCTCAAGCAGCATTTTTAGCAGGACTTCCACAGAGTCCCATTACCTATTCTCCTTATGAAAATACTGGGGAGTTGAAGAGTGATGAAGACTTAGAAATAGGCTTGAGACGGGCTAAGGCAGTTCTTTACAGTATGTATCGTACAGGTGCCTTAAGCAAAGACGAGTATTCTCAATATAAGGATTACAATCTTAAACAGGACTTTCTCCCTTCAGCTACAGTCACAGGTGTGTCACGAGGCTATTTATACTTTACAGCCTTGGCAGAAGCTCAGGAACGTATATATGATTATCTAGCTCAGAGAGACAATGTCTCCGCTAAGGAGTTGAAAAATGAGGCAACTCAGAAGTTTTATCGCGATTTGGCAGCCAAGGAAATTGAAAATGGTGGTTATAAGATTACTACTACCATAGACCAAAAAATCCATTCTGCCATGCAAAATGCGGTTGCTGACTATGGCTATCTTTTAGACGATGGAACAGGTCGTGTAGAAGTAGGGAATGTCCTGATGGACAACCAAACAGGTGCTATTCTAGGCTTTGTAGGTGGTCGTAATTATCAAGAAAATCAAAATAATCATGCCTTTGATACCAAGCGTTCGCCAGCTTCTACTACCAAGCCTTTGCTTGCCTACGATATTGCTATTGATCAGGGCTTGATGGGAAGCGAAACGATTCTATCTAACTATCCAACAAACTTTGCTAATGGGAATCCGATTATGTATGCTAATAGCAAGGGAACAGGAATGATGACCTTGGGAGAAGCTCTGAACTATTCATGGAATATCCCTGCTTACTGGACCTATCGTATGCTCCGTGAAAAGGGTGTTGATGTCAAGGGTTATATGGAAAAGATGGGCTACGAGATTCCTGAGTACGGTATTGAGAGTCTGCCAATGGGTGGTGGTATTGAAGTCACAGTTGCCCAGCATACTAATGGCTATCAGACCCTAGCAAATAATGGTCTATATCATAAAAAACACGTGATTTCTAAAATTGAAGCAGCAGATGGTAGAGTGGTGTATGAGTATCAGGATAAACCGGTTCAAGTCTATTCAAAAGCTACTGCTACAATTATGCAGGGCTTGCTGCGAGAAGTTCTATCCTCTCGTGTGACAACAACCTTCAAGACGAATCTGACTTCTTTAAATCCTACTCTGGCTAATGCAGATTGGATTGGGAAGACTGGTACAACCAACCAAGACGAAAATATGTGGCTCATGCTTTCGACACCTAGATTAACCCTAGGTGGCTGGATTGGGCATGATGATAATCATTCACTGTCACGTAGAGCAGGTTATTCTAATAATTCTAATTACATGGCTCATCTGGTAAATGCGATTCAGCAAGCCTCCCCAAGCATTTGGGGGAACGAGCGCTTTGCTTTAGATCCTAGTGTAGTAAAATCTGAAGTCCTGAAATCAACAGGTCAAAAACCAGGGAAGGTTTCTGTTGAAGGGAAAGAGGTAGAGGTCACAGGTTCGACTGTTACCAGCTATTGGGCTAATAAGGCAGGAGCGCCAGCGACCAGTTATCGCTTTGCTATTGGTGGAAGTGATGCGGATTATCAGAATGCTTGGTCTAGCATTATGGGGAGTCTACCAACTCCATCAAGCTCCAGCAGTTCAAGTAGTAGTTCTAACAACAGTAGCAATTCAAGCGCTACTAGACCTTCTTCTTCAAGGACGAGACGATAAGTTCTTTAAACTTTTCTAAATGAAGTGGCCAATCAATGGATTGCCACTTTTTTCTTTTTTCCTTTCGTGTTACAATAAAGGTATGAATCAGTATCAGAAAAAGATTGTTAAAGGAACCATTTATTCGCTCCTATCTGGCTTAATATGGGGAATCTGTGGAATTTTAGGAGAATATTTCTTCACCCATTACCAGGTGTCTTCGGGCTGGATTACCTCTATGCGTTTGACATTAGCAGGGAGTCTTGTGCTCGTTTGGTCTGCAATGCAATTAAAGTCACAAGTGCTAGATATCTGGCGAGACAAGAAAAATTACTTGCCCTTTTTGGCCTACGCTATTTTGGGAATTTTCTCAGTTCAGTATTTTTTCTATCTCTGCGTAGAATACTCAAATGCAGCGACAGCGACTATTCTACAGTTTATAAGTCCTGTCTTTATCCTCTTTTACAATCGCTTGGTTTATCAAAAACGAGCGTCAAAAAGCGCTATTTTTTATGTTTTGGTTGCCATGTTGGGTGTTTGCTTGATGGCGACAAAGGGAGATCTCTCTCAGTTATCTATGACTCCATTAGCCCTTATAACAGGTCTGTTGAGTGCCATGGGTGTTATGTTTAATGTTATCTTGCCCCAGCCTTTTGCGAAGCGCTATGGTTTTGTCCCCACGGTTGGGTGGGGGATGATTTTGGCCGGTTTGTTTAGCAATGTCCTCTCGCCGGTTTATCAGCTTTCCTTTATTCCTGATATTTGGAGTATCTTGATTTGCCTTATTATCGCTTTCTTTGGTACGGCTTTTGCTTTTTTTATTTCCATGAAGGCTGTGTCCTTGGTTTCTCCTTTGGTGGTTTCAGTTATCAGTGCCAGTGAACCTCTGTCTTCCGCCTTGTTGAGTGTTTTATTTTTAGGCTTGGTAGTAGATTGGTCCCTCCTTCTAGCTATGGCCTTGATTATTTTACCCATGATTTTCCTATCGGTAGAAGAAGCGAAAGAAAGTAAATAAAAAGTCTTTTCTTAATTCTAAAAGTGTGCTATACTAGAATAGTCAATAAAACACGGGGAGATAGTTGTGAAGAGTGTTTTTAGGTTGTATCGGTAGGGGCTTGCTTTTACCGACAGCACGTTTTATCTCACATCCCTAAAAATCATACCTAAAAACAAACAAAAAGGCTTCAAATTTGAGGCCTTTTTTGGTAGAATAGGTATCATTAAAATGAACTAGGAGGCGCCTATGACTGCCACAAAAATGAATGCTCAAGAAATTATCCAATTTATCGCCAATGCCGAAAAGAAAACTAGTGTGAAAGTAACCTTTGAGGGAGAACTTGCAACTGCTGTACCTAGCTCTGTTGTGAAACTAGGAAATGTCCTATTTGGAGACTGGAAGGACGTTGCTCCGCTTCTAGAAGGTTTGGTAGAAAATAAAGACTATGTTGTTGAGCAAGATGCTCGTAATTCTGCAGTTCCCTTGCTAGACAAACGTGCTATCAATGCTCGTATCGAGCCAGGTGCTATTATCCGTGATCAGGTTGAAATTGGTGGCAATGCTGTTATCATGATGGGAGCAGTTATTAATATCGGTGCTGAAATTGGTGCAGGAACCATGATTGACATGGGTGCTATCCTTGGTGGCCGTGCTATCGTTGGGAAAAACAGTCACGTTGGTGCAGGTGCCGTTCTTGCAGGTGTGATTGAGCCAGCGAGCGCTGAACCAGTCCGTGTTGGAGACAATGTTCTCATCGGTGCCAACGCAGTGGTTATCGAAGGGGTCCAAATCGGTAGTGGTTCAGTTGTCGCAGCAGGAGCCATCGTTACCCAAGATGTCCCAGAAAACGTAGTAGTAGCAGGTGTTCCAGCTCGTATCATCAAAGAGATTGATGCCCAAACCCAACAAAAAACAGCGCTAGAAGATGCGCTTCGTACCTTGTAATTTGTAAAAGAAAAATAGAGGCGGAACCCTTTTCCAGCCTCTTTCTGCTATATAGGAGGATAGATAGATGTTAGATTTGATTCAGACTAGACGGGATTTGCACCAGATTCCAGAAATCGGCTTGGAGGAGTTCAAGACTCAGGCTTATCTGTTGGATGTGATTGAGAAATTGACTGCGGGCAAGGATTTTGTTCAAGTTCGTACTTGGCGGACAGGTATTTTGGTCTATTTGCAGGGAAGTCAGCCAGAGCGGACCATTGGTTGGAGAACAGATATTGATGGCCTGCCTATCGTCGAACAAACAGGACTTCTTTTTGCTTCTCAGCACCAAGGTCGCATGCACGCCTGTGGACATGATTTCCACATGACCATTGCCTTGGGCTGTCTTGAGCGCGCCCTTGAGGAGCAACCCAAGAATAATCTACTCTTCCTATTTCAGCCTGCTGAAGAAAATGAAGCTGGTGGTATGCTCATGTATGAGGATGGCGCTTTTGGAGACTGGTTGCCAGACCAGTTTTATGGCCTCCATGTTCGACCAGATTTGAAAGTCGGCCAGATTGCGACTAATACTCATACACTCTTTGCAGGGACTTGCGAGGTGAAGATCCGTTTCAAAGGCAAAGGTGGCCACGCAGCTTTTCCACATGAAGCTAATGACGCCTTGGTGGCTGCTAGTTACTTTGTGACCCAAGTACAGTCAGTTGTCAGCCGCAATGTCAATCCAATCGAGGGAGCGGTGGTGACCTTTGGCGTTTTCCAAGCTGGAACAACCAACAATGTCATCACAGACACAGCCTTTTTACATGGAACTATTCGGGCCTTGACTCAGAATATGAGCCTCTTGGTGCAAAAGAGGGTCAAAACAGTTGCAGAAGGAGTTGCAATCGCTTTTGGTATGGAAGTTGAAGTCGAACTCAAACAAGGGGGCTACTTGCCTGTTGAGAACAATCCAGTCTTGGCACGTGAACTAATGGACTTTTTTGAAGAGAAAGAGGGAATTGAGCTGATTGATATCGAGCCTGCTATGACAGGCGAGGACTTTGGTTATCTCCTTTCAAAAGTTGATGGTGTTATGTTCTGGCTTGGTATCGATAGTCCCTATGCCCTTCATCACCCTCAGATGAGTCCTAAGGAAGAAGCATTAGCCATTGGGTTAGATGCGGTTTCTAGTTTCCTGAAAAAGAAGGCAGCAGAGTAGAGGGCTTGTCTATGAAATTGAAATTACGCAAGCAGGTCTTGAATGAAATGAAGGCTTTACCTCAAGAGCAAAAACAGTTTATAGATCAAACTTTAACCGAGCGGCTTTTACACCATCCCTTCTACCAAGAAGCCAAGGTCATCGCAACCTATCTCTCTTTTCCTCATGAGTTTCAAACTCAGGAACTGATTGACCAGGCGCTGAGGGATGGTAAGAAAGTTTTGATACCCAAAACCTATCCCAAGGGGCTCATGAAGTTTGTAGTCTATGATCCGCAGCAGTTGGTAAAAACTTCCTTTGGCTTACTGGAGCCACAGGGAGATTTGGAAGTGGTGGATGCCTCTCAGATTGATTTGATTCATGTTCCTGGCTTGGCTTTTACGACGGAAGGATATCGGATTGGATACGGTGGAGGTTATTATGACCGCTATCTGGAATATTTTTCTGGTCATACTTTGAGTACGATATATCCTTGTCAAATTCAGGACTTTATTCCTGAAAATCATGATATTCCTGTTCAGGAGGTACTGATTGATGAAAGAAATCTTTGATAGGCGTTACCCTGTGACGAGTTTTTTCCTCTTAGTGACGGCCTTGGTATTTCTACTAATGTTGGTGACCACAGGTGGAAACTTTGACAGGGCGGATACCTTATTTCAATTTGGAGCCATGTATGGGCCAGCTATTCGCCTCTTTCCTGAGCAGGTTTGGCGTATCTTCTCTGCCATTTTTGTTCATATTGGGTGGGAGCATTTCATTGTCAATATGCTTTCGCTTTATTATCTTGGTAGACAAGTAGAGGAAATTTTTGGATCCAAGAAGTTTTTCTTTCTCTATCTCTTATCAGGAATGATGGGCAATCTCTTTGTTTTTGTATTTAGTCCTAAATCCTTAGCAGCAGGAGCCTCGACTTCTCTCTATGGATTATTTGCTGCAATTATTGTTCTTCGTTATGCAACTCGCAACCCCTATATTCAACAGCTAGGGCAATCCTATCTGACACTTTTTGTGGTTAACATTATTGGAAGTGTTCTGATTCCAGGAATCAGTCTAGCAGGTCATATCGGTGGTGCAGTTGGTGGAGCATTACTAGCAGTTATCTTTCCAGTTCGAGGAGAAAGACGGATGTATAGCGCTAGTCAGAGACTGGTAGCGTTAGTGTTATTCGTAGTACTTGCAGTCTTGCTTCTTGATAAGGGAATGGAGTTGTGAAGGTTTATAAGAATACTTATGTATAGTAGGTTGAATTTAGAATAGCACGCTGTGGCTACTGAAATATTTCTAGAAATTAATTTGACTTTCCTAATCGATTTGTTTACATCTTATTTCAATCTACTATAATAAAAAAGATAAGGCAATTTTTGAACCTTATCTTTTTATGTTATTCCTTCTCAGCCAATTCTTTTCCGAGTTGGATGATGTAATCTTTCAAGTCATCTTTGACTTGTGGGTGCTTGAGGGCGTAGTCAATAGATGTTTTCATAAAGCCAAACTTATCGCCAACGTCGTAGCGAGCTCCTGTAAATTTACGAGCGAAAACACGTTGTGTTTTATTGAGAGTATCGATTGCATCCGTAAGCTGAATTTCATTTCCAGCACCGGGAGCTTGCTTTTCGAGGATATCAAAAATCTCAGGTGTGAGAAGATAGCGACCGATAATTGCTAAATCACTTGGAGCATCTTCGGGAGCTGGTTTTTCAACGAAAGTTTCAACGCTGTATAGACCATTGATTCCTTCACCTTGAGGAGCGATAACTCCATATGATGAAACTTCTTCATGAGGAACAGGCATAACAGCAATGGTTGATGCGTGTGTCTTTTCGTAATCATTCATCAGTTGTTTTGTTAATGGGATAGTCTTGTCGTTAGTAATGTCCATAAGGTCATCGCCCAGCATAACAACGAAGGGTTCATTCCCCACAAAAGCTTTGGCTTGTAGGACAGCGTCTCCAAGACCGCGAGGGTGAGTTTGGCGGATGAAATGAAGGCGCATACCAGTTGCTTCATCTACCAATTTTAACAAATCCGTTTTGCCTTTTTCTTTGAGATTGTACTCAAGTTCAAAGTTTGAGTCAAAGTGGTCTTCAATAGAACGTTTTGATTTACCAGTGACAACCAGAATATCTTCAATACCTGATTTGAGAGCCTCTTCCACGATAAACTGGATAGTTGGTTTGTCTACAATTGGCAACATTTCTTTAGCAAGTGCTTTGGTTGCTGGTAAAAATCGAGTCCCGAGTCCAGCGGCAGGGATGACTGCCTTTCTAACTTTTGATGTCATAAGAATCCTTTCTTTAGAGAGTTAAGACCACTCATTTTCTGCTTTAAATTCATTGTTCATGATGTCATAAATAGCATCTTTGATATTGGTTCCGTGGTAGATAACTTGGTAAATGGCTTGTGTAATGGGCATATAGACTCCAAGTTCTTGCGCTAGTTCATAGGCTGCTCGAGTCGTTGAGATTCCTTCGATTACCATGCCCATATTGGCTTCGATATCAGCTAGAGATTCTCCACGACCAAGAGCATCTCCGGCTCTCCAGTTACGAGAGTGGATGGAGGTTCCCGTTACAATCAAATCTCCCACACCAGATAAGCCACTATAGGTCAGTGGACTGGCACCGAGTGCTACCCCTAGGCGGGTAATTTCTGCCAAGCCTCGAGCGATGATGGCTGCTTTGGCATTGTCACCAAATCCCAAACCATGTAGAGCTCCAGCACCGACAGCGATAATATTTTTAAGAGCACCAGCAGTTTCGACTCCAATAACATCCGTATTGGTATAAAGTCGGAAGTAGTGATTACTAAAGAGTTCTTGAACGTATTGAGCTGTTTGTAAATCTTTAGAAGCAGCAGTGATTAAAGTCAGGTCACGTACAATGGTCTCTTCTGCATGACTAGGGCCTGAAACAACGACAATATCACTGCGGAGATGTTCAGGAATTTCTTCTTCAAGGATGGTTGATAATCGTTTATGACTATCAGGCTCTAATCCCTTTGAAGCGTGCATGATGATAGCCTTATGATCCAAGGTTTTTGCAACTTGTTGGGCAACAAGTCGTGTCACTTTTGTTGGGACAACAAACAAAATCGCATCTACATCTTTCAATGTTTCTGCTAAGTCGGTGTAGGCAATGATATTTTCGTCTAGAACGACATCTTTAAAGTAGTGTTTATTAGTATGATAGGTATTAATTTCATTGATTTGCTCGGGAAGATTTCCCCAAATACGTACCTCGTGTCCATTGTCATTCAAGACTTGTGAAAGGGCAGTTCCCCAAGAACCAGGCCCCAAGACGGCGATGGTTTGTTTTTCCATGATTTCCTCCTTGATAGAGTTCTCTTTTTATTTTATCACATTCTAGGGGATTTTGCACTTGCATTGCTGGGGAGTGGTTGCTTTGTTACTTGAAAAATATACAAAAACCGATCCTAAGTATTAAACTCTTAGTCTCGGTTTTGATATTCCTTAAAGAATAGCTAGGTTTATTTCAATTGATCTGTAATGTCTTTTGATAGTAACATTCCCAGATGATAAGTTTTATTGATGTAAGCAATGACATCATTGATATTTTCAGTCGTGTGAATTTTCTCTTTGATGTCAGTCCTGAATGTTTCATCCTTCAAAAGTTGTTCTTGGTAGAGTCTTTGAAGCCGTTCTTTCTCGTACTTATTAAGCAGAAAAAGGAACACCAAGCTAATCACAACGAGGATATAAGCATATTGGCTCATAGGATATCTCCCTGTATGATAAAAAATAGTAGTGAGTAGATTGAATTAGTGAAGCGCTTAGCCAAATCCCTGATAAGGTTTGACATTCATTACTTAGATTGTCTTGCATTCAAGTGACTTGAGGATTACGACGTCATGGCTTCTAAATCGATTATATTTAGGAGCCATGACTAGTGAAGCAGTTAGCTAGTCCGCATACAAGCGGATAGCGTCTAACAATTGGGAACTTTAGTTCCAATTGTTAGTACTGAATCACATCTTCTCAGGCGCTTCTACTCCAAGCAAGCGAAGGGCCTCTTTGAGAACGACTGCGGTTGCGTAGCTAAGAGCTAGACGGCTGTCGCGTTCTGGGCTTTCATCCAAGATGCGCGTATGTGCATAGTATTTGTTAAAGGCTTGAGCCAGGCTAACTGCAAATTTAGCAATGATAGAAGGTTCAAAGTTATCCGCCGCACGGTTGATAATACGTGGGAAGTCTTGGATGAGTTTGATGATTTCCCAACTTTCGGCATCATTCAAGCTATAGTTGCCAGCTGTTTCTGGTTTGAAATCGGCTTTGCGTAAGATAGATTGGATACGAGCGTAGGCATATTGTACATAAGGTCCAGTTTCCCCCTCGAAGGATACCATAGCTTCTAGGTCGAAGTCGTATCCATTTGTACGGTCGGTTTTGAGGTCATAGAACTTAATGGCTCCAACCCCAACAGCATGCGCTACCTGGTCTTTGTTTTCTAGTTCAGGATTTTTAGCCTCGATTTGGGCCTTGGCACGGCTAACAGCCTCTGCAACAGTAGGCTCTAGCAAGATGACATTCCCTTTACGCGTAGAGAGTTTTTTCCATTCTTTTGTAACCAAACCAAAAGGAACATGAGTAATGTCTTCACTCCAGTCGTAGCCCATTTCTTTCAAGACAGCTTTGAGCTGTTTAAAGTGGGCAGATTGCTCTTGACCAACGACATAGATAGATTTAGCAAATTGGTATTCGTTTTTACGGTAAAGAGCTGCAGCCAAGTCACGTGTGATGTAGAGAGTTGCACCATCAGATTTTTTGATAAGGGCTGGATGTTCAATTCCATATTTCTCAAGATTCACAACTTGGGCACCTTCTGATTCAACAAGAAGGCCTTTTTCAGAAAGAATGTCTACAACTGCATCCATCTTATCGTTGTAGAAGGATTCTCCGTTGTAGCTGTCAAATTCGACTTGCAATTCATTGTAAAGGCGGTTAAATTCCACCAAACTTTCATCACGGAACCATTGCCAAAGTGCGAGAGCTTCCTCGTCTCCATTTTCAAGTTTACGGAACCATTCGCGTGCTTCTTCATCCAAACTTGGGTCATTTTCAGCCTCAGCGTTGATGCGGACGTAGAGTTTAAGGAGTTCATCGATTGGATGAGCCTTTACAGCTTCTTCGTCGCCCCATTTTTTGTAGGCAACAATCAACATTCCAAACTGTTTACCCCAGTCTCCCAAATGGTTGACCTTGACTGTTTGATAACCGATTTTTTGGAAAATATGTGACAAGCTATCTCCGATAACAGTTGAGCGTAGGTGACCAATAGAAAATGGTTTAGCGATATTGGGACTAGACATATCGATAACAACATTTTCTTGTTTGCCAATAGTTTGGTCAGCATAGTGTTCTTTTTCAGTGATAACAGCTTGCAATACTTGAGCAGAAATGGCAGATTTATCAAGGAAAAAGTTGACGTAAGGTCCTGTTGCGACAACCTTTTCAAAGGCTTGGCTGTTAATTTTTTCAGCCAGTTCAGCCGCAATCATTTGAGGTGCTTTACGTTCGACTTTTGCAAGTGAAAAAGCAGGGAAAGCGATGTCTCCCATTTCTGAGTTTTTAGGGGTTTCCAGTAAATTTAAAATAGCCTCTTGGTCCAGGCTATCAATGATGCTAGCCAACTCGCTAGCAATCAATTCTTTTGTATTCATTAAGAGCTCCTTTTTGGACTTTTCTACTATTTTATCACAATTTTAAAGAAAGAAGAAAAAATTTTTGAAATCTCCTATTTTTTTGGGATAATATAGTTATAAAATTAGTTATAAATATTCATATAAGAGGATTTTATGAGAAAAAGAGATCGTCATCAGTTAATAAAAAAAATGATTACTGAGGAGAAATTAAGTACACAAAAAGAAATTCAAGATCGGTTGGAGGCGCACAATGTTTTTGTGACGCAGACAACCCTGTCTCGTGATTTGCGTGAAATCGGCTTGACCAAGGTCAAGAAAAATGATATGGTGTATTATGTACTAGCAAATGAGACAGAAAAGATTGATTTGGTGGAATTTTTGTCTCATCATTTAGAAGGTGTTGCAAGAGCAGAGTTTACCTTGGTGCTTCATACTAAATTGGGAGAAGCCTCTGTTTTGGCAAATATTGTAGATGCAAACAAGGATGAATGGATTTTAGGAACAGTTGCTGGTGCCAATACCTTATTGGTCATTTGTCGAGACCAGCACGTTGCCAAACTCATGGAAGATCGTTTGCTAGATTTGATGAAAGATAAGTAAGGTCTTGGGAGTTACTCTCAAGACTTATTTTTGACAAGGAGAGACGGAAAATGGTGACAGAAAAGTTATCACCCGGCATGCAACAGTATGTGGATATTAAAAAGCAATATCCAGATGCTTTTTTGCTCTTTCGTATGGGTGATTTTTATGAATTATTTTATGAGGATGCGGTCAATGCTGCGCAGATTCTGGAAATTTCCTTAACGAGTCGCAACAAGAATGCGGACAATCCGATTCCTATGGCGGGTGTCCCCTATCATTCTGCCCAGCAGTATATTGATGTCTTGATTGAGCAGGGCTATAAGGTGGCTATCGCAGAGCAGATGGAAGATCCTAAACAAGCAGTTGGGGTTGTTAAACGAGAGGTTGTTCAGGTCATTACGCCAGGGACAGTGGTCGATAGCAGTAAGCTGGATAGTCAGAATAATTTTTTGGTTGCCATAGACCGTGATGGGAATCAATTTGGTCTAGCTTATATGGACCTGGTGACGGGTGACTTTTATGTGACAGGTCTTTTGGATTTCACGCTGGTTTGTGGGGAAATCCGCAATCTCAAGGCTCGAGAAGTGGTGCTGGGCTATGACTTGTCTGAGGAAGAGGAACAAATCCTTAGTCGTCAGATGAATCTGGTACTTTCCTATGAAAAAGAAGGTTTTGAAGACCTTCATTTACTGGATTCACGATTAGCAGCTGTGGAACAAGCGGCATCTAGTAAGTTGCTCCAGTATGTCCATCGAACCCAGATGAGGGAATTGAACCACCTCAAACCTGTTATCCGCTATGAAATCAAGGATTTCTTGCAGATGGATTATGCGACCAAGGCTAGTCTGGATTTGGTCGAGAATGCTCGGTCAGGCAAGAAGCAAGGCAGTCTTTTCTGGCTTTTGGATGAAACCAAAACAGCTATGGGTATGCGGCTCTTGCGGTCTTGGATTCATCGTCCCCTGATTGATAAGGAACGAATCGTCCAACGCCAAGAAGTGGTGCAGGTCTTTCTCGACCATTTCTTTGAGCGTAGTGATTTGACAGACAGTCTCAAGGGTGTTTATGACATTGAGCGCTTGGCTAGTCGTGTTTCTTTTGGCAAAACCAACCCAAAGGATCTCTTGCAGTTGGCGACTACCTTGTCTAGTGTGCCACGGATTCGTGCGATTTTAGAAGGGATGGAGCAACCTGCTCTAACTTATCTTATCGAACAATTGGATGCAATCCCTGAGTTGGAGAGTTTGATTAGCGCAGCGATTGCTCCTGAAGCTCCTCATATGATTACAGATGGGGGTATTATCCGGACGGGATTTGATGAGACTTTAGACAAGTACCGTCGCGTTCTCAGAGAAGGGACTAGCTGGATTGCTGAGATTGAGACTAAGGAGCGAGAAAACTCTGGTATCAGCACGCTTAAGATTGACTACAATAAAAAGGATGGCTACTATTTTCATGTGACCAATTCGCAACTGGGAAATGTGCCTGCTCACTTTTTCCGCAAGGCGACGCTGAAAAATTCAGAACGTTTTGGAACCGAAGAATTAGCGCGTATCGAGGGTGATATGCTGGAGGCGCGTGAGAAGTCAGCTAACCTAGAGTACGAAATTTTTATGCGTATTCGTGAAGAGGTCAGCAAGTACATCCAACGTTTACAAGCTCTAGCCCAAGGAATTGCGACAGTTGATGTCTTGCAAAGTCTGGCAGTTGTTGCTGAAACCCAGCATTTGATTCGACCTGAGTTTGGAGATGGTTCGCAGATTGATATCCAGAAAGGACGTCATGCTGTCGTTGAAAAGGTTATGGGGGCTCAGACCTATATTCCAAATACGATTCAGATGGCAGAATATACCAGTATTCAACTGATTACAGGGCCCAACATGAGCGGAAAGTCAACCTACATGCGTCAGTTAGCCATGACGGCGGTTATGGCCCAGTTGGGTTCTTATGTGCCAGCGGAAAGCGCTCATTTACCGATTTTTGATGCGATTTTTACCCGTATCGGAGCAGCAGATGACTTGGTTTCAGGTCAATCAACCTTCATGGTGGAGATGATGGAGGCCAATAATGCCATTTCGCATGCAACCAAAAATTCCTTGATTCTTTTCGATGAGTTAGGACGGGGAACTGCGACTTATGATGGGATGGCTCTTGCTCAGTCCATCATCGAATACATCCATGAACACATCGGAGCCAAAACCCTCTTTGCGACCCACTACCATGAGTTGACTAGTCTGGAGTCTAGTTTACAACATTTGGTCAATGTCCACGTGGCAACCTTGGAGCAGGATGGGCAGGTCACCTTCCTTCACAAGATCGAACCAGGACCAGCTGATAAATCCTACGGTATCCATGTTGCCAAGATTGCTGGCTTGCCAGCAGACCTTTTAGCAAGGGCGGATAAGATTTTGACTCAGTTAGAGAATCAGGGCCCAGAAAGCCCAGGTCCTATGAAACAAACAAGTGCCGTCACTGAACAGATTTCACTCTTTGACGCGCCAGCAGACCATCCTATCCTAGCAGAATTAGCTAAACTGGATGTTTACAATATGACACCTATGCAGGCTATGAATGTCTTAGTAGAGTTAAAACAGAAATTATAAAGCCAAGATTGACTTGTCATTCTAGCTATATCAAGGAGACTTCTTTGACAATCCCCCACTTTTTTGCTAGAATAACATCACACAAACAGAATGAGAAGGAGCTGACACATTGTCGCTCCCTTTTGTCTATTTTTTAAGGAGAAAGTATGCTAATTCAGAAAATAAAAACCTACAAGTGGCAGGCCTTAGCTTCGCTTCTGATGACAGGCTTGATGGTTGCTAGTTCACTTCTGCAACCGCGTTATCTGCAGGAAGTGTTAGACGCCCTACTTGCTGGGAAATATGAAGCCATTTATAGTATAGGGGTTTGGTTAATTGGTGTGGCCTTGGTTGGTCTGGTTGCTGGTGGGCTCAATGTTATCCTTGCAGCCTATATTGCCCAAGGAGTTTCATCTGACCTTCGGGAGGATGCCTTCCGTAAAATCCAAACCTTTTCTTATGCCAATATTGAACAATTTAATGCGGGAAATCTAGTCGTTCGAATGACAAATGATATCAACCAGATTCAGAACGTGGTCATGATGACCTTCCAAATTCTTTTCAGACTTCCCCTCTTGTTCATCGGTTCGTTTATCCTTGCGGTTCAAACTCTTCCTTCGCTGTGGTGGGTGATTGTTCTCATGGTGGTCTTGATTTTTGGTTTGACTGCTGTCATGATGGGAATGATGGGGCCTCGTTTTGCCAAGTTTCAAACCCTTCTTGAACGCATCAATGCCATTGCCAAGGAAAATTTGCGTGGCGTTCGTGTGGTCAAGTCCTTTGTCCAAGAAAAAGAGCAGTTTGATAAGTTTACGGAGGTTTCAGACGAGTTACTCGGTCAAAACCTTTACATTGGTTATGCCTTTTCAGTAGTGGAACCTTTCATGATGTTGGTCGGTTATGGGGCGGTATTCCTCTCTATTTGGCTAGTTGCTGGGATGGTTCAGTCGGATCCGTCAGTTGTTGGCTCCATTGCTTCCTTTGTCAATTACCTGAGCCAGATTATCTTTACCATTGTTATGGTTGGATTTTTGGGAAATTCTGTCAGTCGTGCTATGATTTCTATGCGTCGTATTCGAGAAATTCTTGACGCAGAGCCAGCCATGACCTTCAAGGATGTGCCAGATGAAGAGTTGGTTGGAAGTCTTAGCTTTGAAAATGTAACCTTTACCTATCCAATGGACAAGGAACCGATGCTAAAAGATGTGACCTTTACTATTGAACCTGGTCAAATGGTTGGTGTAGTTGGAGCGACTGGTGCAGGAAAATCAACCTTGGCTCAATTGATTCCACGTCTCTTTGATCCGCAAGAAGGCTCTATTAAAATCGGAGGAAAGGATATTCGAGAAGTGAGTGAAGGGACCCTACGTAAAGCTGTCTCTATCGTTCTCCAACGTGCCATTCTCTTTAGTGGAACGATTGCAGATAACTTGAGACAGGGTAAGGGAGATGCTACTCTATTTGAAATGGAGCGCGCAGCCAATATTGCCCAGGCTAGTGAATTCATTCATCGTATGGAGAAAACCTTTGAAAGTCCAGTTGAGGAACGAGGAACCAATTTCTCTGGTGGGCAAAAGCAAAGGATGTCGATTGCTCGTGGAATTGTCAGCAATCCGCGTATTCTGATTTTTGACGATTCGACCTCAGCATTGGATGCCAAGTCAGAGCGCCTGGTGCAAGAAGCCTTGAATAAGGATCTGAAGGGGACGACAACCATTATCATCGCGCAAAAGATTAGCTCGGTTGTCCATGCAGATAAAATCTTGGTTTTAGATCAAGGACGATTGATTGGTCAAGGTACGCATGCAGACTTGGTTGCCAACAATGCTGTTTACCGTGAAATCTATGAAACACAGAAAGGAAAGGAGGAGTAACATGAAGACAGTTCAATTTTTTTGGAATTATTTTAAAGTTTATAAGTTATCATTTGTAGTTGTTATTCTGATGATTGTTCTAGCGACTCTTGCCCAAGCTCTCTTTCCGGTATATTCTGGACAAGCAGTGACGCAGTTAGCTAATTTAGTTCAAGCTTATCAAGATGGTAATCCAGAACTTGTTTGGCAAAGTCTATCAGGAATCATGGTCAATCTTGGTCTGCTGGTTTTGGTTCTATCTATCTCTAGTGTCATATACATGTGTCTCATGACGCGCGTGATTGCAGAATCTACCAATGAGATGCGTAAAGGCCTCTTTGGTAAGCTTGCGCGATTGACGGTTTCATTCTTTGACCGCCGACAAGATGGCGATATCTTGTCTCGTTTTACCAGTGATTTGGATAATATCCTCCAAGCCTTTAACGAGAGCTTGATTCAGGTCATGAGCAATATTGCTTTATACATTGGTTTGATTCTTGTCATGTTTTCGAGAAATGTGACGCTGGCCCTCATCACCATTGCCAGCACACCAGTTGCCTTCCTCATGCTGATTTTTATCGTAAAAATGGCACGCAAATACACCAACCTCCAGCAGAAAGAGGTAGGGAAGCTCAACGCCTATATGGATGAGAGTATCTCAGGCCAAAAAGCCGTGATTGTGCAAGGAATTCAAGAGGATATGATGGCAGGATTTCTTGAACAAAATGAGCGCGTACGCAAGGCAACCTTTAAAGGAAGAATGTTCTCAGGAATTCTGTTCCCTGTCATGAATGGGATGAGTCTGGTTAATACAGCTGTCGTCATCTTTGCTGGTTCATCTGTACTTTTGAATGATAAGACTATTGAAACAAGCACAGCCTTAGGTTTGATTGTTATGTTTGCCCAATTTTCACAGCAGTACTACCAGCCTATTATCCAAGTTGCAGCTAGTTGGGGAAGCCTTCAGTTAGCCTTTACGGGGGCTGAACGGATTCAGGAAATGTTTGACGCAGAGGAAGAAATCCGACCTGAAAAGGCTCCAATCTTCACTAAGTTGCAAGAAGGTGTTGAAATCAGTCACATTGATTTCTCATATTTGCCTGATAAACCTATTTTGAAAGATGTCAGCATTTCCGCTCCGAAAGGACAGATGACCGCGGTTGTTGGGCCGACGGGTTCAGGAAAAACCACTATTATGAACCTCATCAATCGCTTTTATGATGTTGATGCTGGTGGCATTTATTTTGATGGGAAAGATATTCGTGACTATGATTTAGATAGTCTCAGAAGTAAGGTGGGGATTGTCTTGCAAGATTCCGTTCTTTTTAGCGGAACCATTCGAGACAATATCCGTTTTGGTGTGCCAGATGCTAGTCAAGAAATGGTTGAGGCAGCAGCCAAGGCAACCCATATCCACGACTATATCGAAAGCTTGCCTGATAAGTACGATACTCTTATAGATGATGACCAGAGCATCTTCTCGACAGGGCAGAAGCAATTGATTTCTATCGCTCGAACTCTGATGACAGATCCAGAAGTTCTCATTCTAGATGAAGCAACTTCAAACGTAGATACGGTGACAGAAAGTAAGATTCAGCATGCCATGGAGGCAGTTGTAGCAGGTAGAACTAGTTTTGTCATTGCCCATCGCTTGAAAACCATTCTCAATGCAGACCAGATTATTGTCCTTAAAGATGGAGAAGTCATTGAACGCGGTAGCCATCATGAACTCTTGAAACTAGGTGGATTCTACTCAGAACTCTATCACAATCAATTTGTCTTTGAATAAGAAAGAAGTTGTCCTATGGGGCAGCTTTTTCTTGTCCATAAAAAATATTTATCACATCCTTAAAAAAAACATATTAGACGAAAGTCATTTTGAGTGCTATGATAGGACTATCGTTAACATTCGAAAGGAGAGGCATCATGGCTAGAACGGTTGTAGGAGTTGCTGCAAATCTATGTCCTGTAGACGCAGAAGGTAAAAACATTCACTCATCTGTATCTTGTAGATTCGCAGAGAGCATTCGTCAAGTTGGTGGTCTCCCTTTAGTCATTCCTGTTGGTGATGAGTCAGTTGTACGCGATTATGTGGAAATGATTGACAAACTCATTTTGACAGGAGGCCAAAATGTTCATCCTCAGTTTTATGGAGAGAAAAAGACCATCGAGAGCGATGATTACAATCTAGTACGTGATGAGTTTGAACTGGCACTCTTGAAAGAAGCGCTCCGTCAGAATAAACCAATTATGGCAATCTGTCGCGGTGTTCAACTTGTCAATGTTGCCTTTGGTGGAACCCTAAATCAAGAAATAGAAGGTCACTGGCAAGGATTACCTTTCGGAACATCTCACTCTATTGAGACAGTAGAAGGAAGCGTGGTGGCCAAGCTATTTGGAAAAGAAAATCAGGTCAATTCTGTCCATCGTCAAAGCATTAAAGATTTGGCACCTAATTTTCGTGTAACTGCTATTGATCCAAGAGACCAGACCATTGAAGCGATTGAGTCTATCGATGAGCACCGTATTATCGGTTTGCAGTGGCATCCAGAGTTTCTGGTTAATGAAGAAGATGGCAATTTAGAATTATTTGAGTATTTATTGAATGAACTGTAACGACTGGAACATCTAGTCGTTCTTTCTTTTATTTTTTCAAAATTTTTGGAATATGGGATTTTTACGCAAACGTTTGAATTCTGATAAAAATTGGAGAAATTCGACAAAAAAACTTGAAAAAAACGAAGGTAAGCGTTATGATAGAAAAGAAGAAATATTGGAGGAATAACATGTCACATATTAAATTTGATTATTCAAAAGTCTTAGACAAATTTGTTGCACCACATGAAGTGGAATACATGCAATCACAAGTAACAGCAGCCGATGAATTGATCCGTAAAGGAACTGGTGCTGGTAGCGACTTCTTGGGATGGTTGGACCTTCCTGAAAACTACGACCGCGAAGAATTTGACCGCATCTTGAAAGCTGCTGAGCAAATCAAATCAGACAGCGATGTTTTGGTTGTGATCGGTATCGGTGGATCTTACCTTGGTGCTAAAGCAGCGATTGACTTCTTGAATCACCACTTTGCAAACTTGCAAACAAAAGAAGAACGCAAGGCTCCACAAATCCTTTACGCAGGAAACTCAATCTCATCTACTTACCTTGCTGACTTAGTAGAGTACGTTGCGGATAAAGACTTCTCAGTAAACGTGATTTCTAAATCAGGTACAACAACTGAACCAGCTATCGCTTTCCGTGTTTTCAAAGAACTCTTGGTTAAGAAATACGGTCAAGAAGAAGCTAACAAACGTATCTATGCAACAACTGACCGCCAAAAAGGTGCGGTTAAGGTTGAAGCAGATGCTAACGGTTGGGAAACATTTGTTGTTCCAGATGACATCGGTGGACGCTTCTCAGTATTGACAGCCGTTGGTTTGCTTCCAATTGCAGCATCAGGAGCTGACATCAAAGCCCTTATGGAAGGTGCGAATGCAGCTCGCAAAGACTACACTTCAGACAAAATCTCTGAAAACGAAGCTTACCAATACGCAGCAGTTCGTAACATCCTTTACCGTAAAGGTTATGCAACTGAGATCTTGGTAAACTACGAGCCATCACTTCAATACTTCTCAGAGTGGTGGAAACAATTGGCTGGTGAATCAGAAGGAAAAGACCAAAAAGGTATCTACCCAACTTCAGCCAACTTCTCAACTGACTTGCACTCACTTGGTCAATTTATCCAAGAAGGAACTCGTATCATGTTTGAAACAGTTGTTCGTGTTGACAAACCTCGTAAAAACGTGATTATTCCTAGCTTGGAAGAAGACCTTGATGGACTTGGTTATCTTCAAGGAAAAGACGTTGACTTTGTAAATAAAAAAGCAACTGATGGTGTTCTTCTTGCCCACACAGATGGTGATGTACCAAACATGTATGTGACTCTTCCAGAGCAAGATGCTTTCACTCTTGGTTACACTATCTATTTCTTCGAATTGGCAATCGCCCTTTCAGGTTACTTGAATGCTATCAACCCATTTGACCAACCAGGTGTTGAAGCTTACAAACGTAACATGTTTGCCCTTCTTGGAAAACCAGGATTTGAAGAATTGAGCAAAGAACTTAACGCACGTCTATAATAGAAGAAAAGAGTGGTTTGCCCACTCTTTTTACTATCTTTATTCATAGAAATTGGACTCAGCCAAGACTTGTGATATAATATAGAGAGCAAAAAGGCAGACGCCTAGAGACTTTATAGGAGAAACTATGTCAAAAGATATCCGCGTACGTTACGCACCAAGTCCAACAGGACTACTACACATCGGAAATGCCCGTACAGCATTGTTCAATTACCTTTATGCCCGTCATCACGGTGGAACATTTATCATTCGTATCGAAGATACTGACCGTAAACGTCATGTCGAAGATGGGGAACGCTCACAGCTTGAAAACCTTCGTTGGTTAGGCATGGATTGGGATGAAAGTCCAGAAACAAATGAGAATTATCGCCAGTCTGAGCGTTTGGACTTGTATCAAAAATACATCGACCAACTGTTAGCTGAAGGAAAAGCTTACAAATCTTATGTTACAGAAGAAGAGTTGGCAGCTGAACGCGAACGCCAAGAAGCAGCTGGTGAAACACCACGTTACATCAATGAATACCTTGGCATGAGTGAAGAGGAAAAAGCGGCTTACATCTCAGAACGTGAAGCAGCAGGGATCATCCCAACGGTCCGTTTGGCTGTCAATGAGACAGGTATCTACAAATGGAATGATATGGTCAAAGGTGATATCGAATTTGAAGGTGGCAATATCGGTGGTGACTGGGTTATCCAAAAGAAAGACGGTTATCCAACATACAACTTTGCCGTTGTCATCGATGACCATGATATGCAGATTTCTCACGTAATCCGTGGAGACGACCACATTGCTAATACACCAAAACAGCTCATGGTTTATGAAGCGCTTGGCTGGGAAGCTCCAGAGTTCGGTCACATGACCTTGATCATCAACTCTGAAACTGGGAAAAAATTGTCTAAACGTGACACAAACACCCTTCAGTTTATCGAAGACTACCGTAAAAAAGGTTACTTACCAGAAGCAGTCTTTAACTTTATTGCTCTTCTTGGTTGGAACCCAGGTGGCGAAGATGAAATCTTCTCTCGAGAAGAACTCATTAAACTTTTCGATGAAAACCGCCTGAGCAAGTCTCCGGCAGCCTTTGACCAGAAGAAACTCGACTGGATGAGCAATGATTATATCAAGAATGCAGACCTAGAAACTATCTTTGAAATGGCAAAACCATTCTTAGAGGAAGCAGGCCGATTAACTGATAAGGCTGAAAAATTGGTAGAACTCTATAAACCACAAATGAAATCAGTAGATGAGATTATCCCATTGACAGATCTCTTCTTCTCAGATTTCCCAGAATTGACAGAAGCAGAGCGCGAAGTCATGGCGGGGGAAACAGTCCCAACAGTTCTTGAAGCCTTCAAAGTAAAACTTGAAGCGATGAAAGATGATGAATTTGTGACAGAGAATATCTTCCCACAAATTAAAGCAGTCCAAAAAGAAACAGGTATTAAAGGGAAAAATCTTTTTATGCCTATTCGTATCGCTGTTTCAGGTGAAATGCATGGACCAGAATTGCCAGATACTATCTTCTTGTTAGGCCGTGAAAAATCAATCCAACATATCGAAAATATGTTAAAGGAAATCTCTAAGTAAGAAGGGTACAATAATGGACATTTGGGAAAAGATGTACGAAGAAGCACAGAAGCTATACGATCCACATGAAGTATCTGATTTTGTTTACGCTAACCATGTTGTGGCCTCCGTAGAAGCAGAAGATGGACAAATATTTACAGGATTCTGTATGGAGGGAACCTGTGGTGTTTTCCATCTCTGCGCAGAGCGGGCAGCACTCTTCAATATGTACCAATTCTCGGGACAAACTAAGGTTAAAAAAGTATTAGCCTTTCGAGACAAACCACCTTATGGTGGAAGTTCGGGTATGCCTTGTGGCGCTTGCAGAGAGTTCCTCTTAGAGTTGAACGCTGAAAATAAAGATGCAGAATTCATGATGGACTATGATACAAGAAAGACAGTAAAAGTCGCAGAATTAATCCCTTATTGGTGGGGGGAAGAACGTGCTTCTAAGTTTAATGAGAAATAGAAGAGTCAGTACAATTCTGGCTCTTTTTACTATAATTTGAAAAACGAATTGAAAAAATTGTAAAAAGTTTAAAAAAGTAGTTGACAAAAAACAAAAAGGCTGTATAATAGTAAGAGTTGAAAATAACAACTCTGGTCCGTTGGTCAAGGGGTTAAGACACCGCCTTTTCACGGCGGTAACACGGGTTC
>NZ_VFSH01000007.1 GCF_006385785.1 Streptococcus shenyangsis | reverse complement strand
TTACTCAGAGTTAAGTGACGATAGCCTAGGAGATACACCTGTACCCATGCCGAACACAGAAGTTAAGCCCTAGAACGCCGGAAGTAGTTGGGGGTTGCCCCCTGTGAGATATGGAAGTCGCTTAGCTCTAGGGAGTTTAGCTCAGCTGGGAGAGCATCTGCCTTACAAGCAGAGGGTCAGCGGTTCGATCCCGTTAACTCCCATAGGTCCCGTAGTGTAGCGGTTATCACGTCGCCCTGTCACGGCGAAGATCGCGGGTTCGATTCCCGTCGGGACCGTTTAAGATAACGAAAGTTATTTTAGACTCGTTAGCTCAGTTGGTAGAGCAATTGACTTTTAATCAATGGGTCACTGGTTCGAGCCCAGTACGGGTCATATCTGCGGGTTTGGCGGAATTGGCAGACGCACCAGATTTAGGATCTGGCGCTTAACGGCGTGGGGGTTCAAGTCCCTTAACCCGCATTAAGATATAATAAATGAGCCGGCTTAGCTCAGTTGGTAGAGCATCTGATTTGTAATCAGAGGGTCGCGTGTTCAAGTCATGTAGCCGGCATTTTTAGATAGAAGAAAATAGTGCGAACGTAGTTCAGTGGTAGAACACCACCTTGCCAAGGTGGGGGTCGCGGGTTCGAATCCCGTCGTTCGCTTAGAGAGGCCGGGGTGGCGGAACTGGCAGACGCACAGGACTTAAAATCCTGCGATTGGTAACGATCGTACCGGTTCGATTCCGGTCCTCGGCATAATATAATGAGCACCCTTAGCTCAACTGGATAGAGTACCTGACTACGAATCAGGCGGTTAGAGGTTCGACTCCTCTAGGGTGCATTTTTCTATTTAACTCGGGAAGTAGCTCAGCTTGGTAGAGTACTTGGTTTGGGACCAAGGTGTCGCAGGTTCGAATCCTGTCTTCCCGATTCATGGCGGTGTAGCTCAGCTGGCTAGAGCGTCCGGTTCATACCCGGGAGGTCGGGGGTTCGATCCCCTTCGCCGCTATAATGATCTTGTTGGACCTTTAGCTCAGCTGGTTAGAGCTCTCGGCTCATAACCGAGTGGTCGTAGGTTCAAGTCCTACAAGGTCCATTTGAATAGTATGGAGGATTACCCAAGTCCGGCTGAAGGGAACGGTCTTGAAAACCGTCAGGCGTGTAAAAGCGTGCGTGGGTTCGAATCCCACATCCTCCTTTTTTATTAACGCGGGATGGAGCAGCTCGGTAGCTCGTCGGGCTCATAACCCGAAGGTCGTAGGTTCAAATCCTGCTCCCGCAATAAGGCTCGGTAGCTCAGTTGGTAGAGCAATGGATTGAAGCTCCATGTGTCGGCGGTTCGATTCCGTCTCGCGCCATTTTTACTTATAGCATGTATGCGGGTGTAGTTTAGTGGTAAAACTACAGCCTTCCAAGCTGTTGTCGCGAGTTCGATTCTCGTCACCCGCTTTGAACTTTGTTCAAATTACCAAGTTTTTAACTTGGGCGCGTAGCTCAGGTGGTTAGAGCGCACGCCTGATAAGCGTGAGGTCGGTGGTTCGAGTCCACTCGTGCCCATTAATAGGAGAATTACTCAAGAGGCTGAAGAGGACGGTTTGCTAAATCGTTAGGTCGGGTAACTGGCGCAAGGGTTCGAATCCCTTATTCTCCGTTTTATTGAGAGTTTATATCTCTCTTTTTGTATTTTAAGAATAGTAGAATAATAATTTCAGATTTGTAAAACTTAATTGTATTACTTATCTGAAGTTTTTTGGCTCTTTGTCAACTGTAGTGGGTTGAAGAAAAGCTAATACTCTTCAAAAATCAAATTCAAACCGTGTAAACGTTACTTTGCCGTACTCAAGTACAGCCTGCGGCTAGTTTCCTAGTTTGCTTTTTGATTTTTATTGAGTATAATCTCGAGAAAGGACAAAATTCGTCCTTTCTTTTTTGATGTTCAGAGCGATAAAAATCCGTTTTTTGAAGCTTTCGAAGTTTCGAAAACCAAAAGCATTGCGCTTGATAAGTTTGATAAGATTATTGGTGGCTTCCAGTTTGGCGTTGGAATAGGGTAGTTGAAGGGCGTTGGCGATCTTCTCTTTTTCCTTGAGAAAGGTTTTAAAGACAGTCTGAAAAAGAGAATGAACCTTCTTTAGATTATCGTCAATGAGCCCGAAAAATTTCTCCGGATCCTTATTCTGAAAGTGACAAAGCAAGAGCTGATAGTGATGATAGTGATGTTTCAAGTCTTCTGAATAGTTCAAAAGCTTGTCTAGAATCTCTTTATTAGTTAAGTGCATACGAAAAGTAGGGCGATAAAATCGCTTATCACTCAGTTTACGGCTATCCTGTTGAATGAGTTTTCAGTAGCGCTTGATAGCCTTGTATTCATGGGATTTTCGCTCAAACTGATTCATGATTTGGACACGCACACGACTCATGGCACGACTTAGATGTTGAACAATGTGAAAGCGATCAAGTACAATTTTGCACACGGAAAAAGCTGTTTAGCCAAGTCATAGTAGGGACTAAATATATCCATAGTAATGATTTTCACCTGAGAACGAACGGCTCTATCGTAGCGCAGAAAGTGATTCCGGATGATAGCTTGTGTTCTCCCTTCAAGAACAGTAATGATATTGAGCTTTTCAAAATCTTGCGCAATGAAACTAATCTTTCCCTTTGTAAAAGCGTACTCATCCCAGGATATAATTTCAGGAAGACAAGAAAGATCATGCTTAAAACGGAAGTCATTGAGTTTGCGAATAACAGTTGAAGTTGAAATGGCCAGCTGATGAGCAATGTCGGTCATAGAAGTTTTTTCAATCAACTTTTGAGCAATCTTTTGATTGATGATACGAGGGATTTGGTGATTCTTCTTGACGAGAGAAGTCTCAGCTACCATCATTTTAGAGCAATGATAGAGCACTTAAAACGGCGCTTTTTAAGTAGGATTCTAGTAGCCATACCAGTTGTTTCAAGGTAAGGAATCTTAGACGGTTTTTGAAAGTCATACTTCTTCATCAAACTACCACAATCAGGACAAGGTGGAGCCTCATAATTCAGTTTAGCGATGATTTCCTTGTGTGAATCCCTATTAACGATATCCATAATTTGGATATTGGGGTCTTTGATATCGAGTAGTTTTGTGATAAAACATAATTGTTCCATATGATTCTTTCTAATGATGGTTTGGTTGCTTTTCATTATAGATCTTATGGGACTTTTTTTCTACACAAAATAGGCTCCATAATATCCATAGGGGATTTACCCACTACAGAAATTATAGAGCTTCTTTGTCAACTATAGTAGATTGAAATAAGATATGAACAAATCGATTAGGAAAATCAAATTAAATTCTAGAAATGTTTTAGCAGTCACTATGTAATAATCTAACTTCAATCAACTACATATTGTCGATTTTATGGTTGTGCTTGTTTATTACTACTTCCAACTCTTTAGTGAAATTTCTCCGCTATTTAGCCAGATTTCTTTTCCGTTATCACATTGAACTAAAAGTTTTCCACTTTCAGAGATATCTTTAGCAAGCCCCTTGTAGTCTTTCTGTTCTAGTGTAAAAGTCACTTCTTTTCCTAGAACGAAGGACTGTTTTTTATATAGGTATAATAGCTCTTCTGCTGGTGTTTCGAAGAAAGCACGCCATATCTCTATAATTAATTCATTTCTGGTTATAGGTGCTGGTGCTTTAAATAGACTAGCAGCTTTTTCTTTTAATTCCTGGGGGAAGTCTTTAATAGTAAAGTTGATTCCTACTCCAATAATGATATCTGTGACTAAGCCAGTTTCTACAGAGGTCATTGCCTCAGTAAGGATTCCTCCAATTTTATGA
The DNA here is from genome assembly GCF_006385785.1 of Streptococcus shenyangsis. Taxonomy (GTDB): domain Bacteria; phylum Bacillota; class Bacilli; order Lactobacillales; family Streptococcaceae; genus Streptococcus; species Streptococcus shenyangsis. The sequence continues at coordinate 112,632 of NZ_VFSH01000007.1, read as the reverse complement.
TTGTTTAGGTAGATATCATTGACCCATTTTATGTCGATATCTATTAAAGTTAGGTTCTTAATGGCTTTGTAGACAGCTCCTGCTACAAGTAGTGTGTAGGATGGTAATTTGTCATAGGGGAGATTTGGTTTAAGATGGAGTGTCATATAAATGCCCCCTTGTGGGGAGTAGAAAGAACGTTGAAAACGGCCTCGGCCAGCTGTTTGATAGGAAGCTAGGTAGAGAGTATTTGCTTCATTCCCTAAATCAATTGCTTCTTTTGCATCTAGTTGTGTCGATTTTGTTTCTGGTTTAAAACTGACATTAATTGGAAGATTTTTTTCTAGAATCTCTGGAAGAATAAGGTCACCATTCATCAGTTTATATCCTTTGTTTTTGATACTATCAATTTCAATGCCTTCTTGTTCTAGTCGCTTGATGGCTTTCCAAATTGATGTTCGGCTTAGGGATAGTTCTTCTGCAATTTTTTCTCCGCTGATATAGTCGGTTTCTTTAGATAGGATTTGGTAGACAGCTTGGTAGGATTTCATAGTGTTGCCTTTCTTTAAGAATAGTATATGATTTGAATCTAGTTTGGATAGTTGCGCCTAATCTATATTTTATTACTACTATTTTAACATATGCCTAGTCTTTACGGTATGATTTTCTTGGAGTAAATGTAGTACTAATGATTGAGTTTTGAAATCCCAGTATTTTTGCTCCCTTTTTTACCTAGTAAACGTTTCCTTTGTTTTCAAATTGCTAAAAAAGTGGTACAATAAAGGGTAGCTTACTATTATCTGAATCAGTTGATTTGGAGAGAAAGGATTCATTTTGAAATCAATAGGCTTTATTGAAAAGCTGAAAGGGTTGTCTAGTAAAGAGCTGATTTTATTGGGAATTATCCTGAGTATCTTTTTACCCTTTTATCTTTTTGTAGTTGTATTCTGTTTATATATTATCAGTTTAATTTTCACAGGAGACATGAAAAGTATTCTTCAGAAAATGGGAGAGCATCCGATGCTGCTTCTTTTTCTTGGCTATAGTACTGTTATATCCGTTTTTGCACAAAATTGGATGGGAGTTGTTGCTTCAGTAGGAATGTTTCTATTTACTGTTTTCTTTTTGCACTATCAGTCGATTTTATCACATAAATTCTTTCGATTGATTTTGCAGTTCGTCTTGTTTGGTAGCGTCTTGTCAGCTGCTTTTGCGAGTTTAGAACATTTCCAAATTGTGAAGAAATTCAACTATGCTTTTCTTTCACCCAATATGCAGGTGTGGCATCAGAATCGTGCAGAAGTGACCTTCTTTAATCCTAATTATTATGGAATTATTTGTTGTTTCTGTATCATGATTGCTTTCTATCTGTTTACAACGACCAAGTTGAATTGGTTGAAAGTATTCTGTGTGTTTGCAGGCTTTGTGAATCTCTTTGGTTTGAACTTTACGCAAAATCGAACTGCCTTTCCTGCTATTATCGCTGGAGCCATTATTTATCTCTTTACGACCATTAAAAACTGGAAGGCCTTTTGGCTTAGTATAGGGGTCTTTGCGATTGGCTTGAGTTTCCTCTTTTCCAGTGATTTGGGAGTTCGGATGGGAACTTTAGATTCCTCTATGGAAGAACGAATTTCTATCTGGGATGCTGGGATGGCCTTGTTTAAACAAAATCCTTTTTGGGGTGAAGGGCCATTAACCTATATGCACTCTTATCCTCGGATACACGCTCCTTATCATGAACATGCTCACAGCCTTTATATTGATACGATTCTGAGTTACGGAATTGTGGGGACTATTTTATTAGTTTTGTCTTCTGTTGCTCCTGTTCGCTTGATGATGGATATGAGTCAGGAGTCGGGGAAACGTCCGATTATCGGTCTTTATCTATCTTTCCTTACCGTGGTTGCTGTACACGGAATCTTTGACTTAGCTCTCTTCTGGATCCAGTCAGGCTTCATTTTCTTGCTAGTTATGTGCAGTATTCCGTTGGAGCATCGAGCGTTGGTATCGGACATGACGGATTAAGTATATAAGATTACAATCTTCTACCTTGTGTAGGAGATTTTTTTACAGGGAAAAATTATTTCTAAATCGAAATAGTTGACAATTAAAATAATAAATATTATAATATTTTTTATTCATATCGATATAGAAATAAATTGGAGGTGCCATGAAAGATAGTCATTTGGTAGCCCATCATATTCGTTTGTTGAATGGGCGGATTTTTCAGAAGTTACTGAGCCAAGATCCTGAGGCTCTTTATAGGGGTGAACAGGGTAAGATTTTAGCGGTTTTATGGAATAGTGAAACTGGCTGCGCAACTGCGACAGATATCGCGCTTGCGACTGGGCTTGCGAATAATACGCTGACGACTATGATAAAAAAGCTAGAGGAACAAAAGCTTGTAATTGTTAGTCCGTGTGGGAAAGACAAGCGTAAGAAGTATTTAGTGTTAACTGAGTTAGGCAAGTCCCAGAAAGAAGTGGGACATCGTGTCAGTCAGAGATTGGATACGATTTTTTACAAAGGATTTTCAGAGGAAGAAATTCGTCAGTTTGAAGCCTTTCAAGAAAGAATTTTGGCTAATCTGAAAGAGAAGGCAAATGAGGATTAAAATGGAGCAAATTAGCTGTTTTTAAGTAAAGGCCACTTTCGACTTTGTTTTCCAACTATTAGGACAAGGAAACTATGTGGTTAGCTATGGTCAGACTCAGATTGATGGAGTTGCTTATGCCCAGTACGATATCCTCCGTCTAGAAAACGGGAAAATTGTGGAGCATTGGAATAATAAAGAAGTTATGCCTAAGGTAGAAGACTTGACCAATCGAGGGAAGTTTTAAATTGAGGATACAGAATGATTGAATACAAGAATGTAGCTTTACGTTACACAGAAAAAGATGTCTTGAGAGATGTCAATTTACGGATTGAGAATGGGGAGTTCATGGTTTTAGTTGGTCCATCTGGCTCAGGTAAGACGACTATGATTAAGATGATTAACCGTCTCTTGGAACCGACTGATGGAAATATTTATATGGATGGCAAGCGCATCAAAGACTATGATGAGCGTGAGCTTCGTCTCTCTACTGGCTATGTTTTACAGGCCATTTCTCTCTTTCCTAATCTAACGGTCGCGGAAAACATTGCCCTGATTCCTGAGATGAAGGGATGGACTAAGGAAGAAATTGCTAAGAAAACTGAAGAGCTTTTGGCTAAGGTTGGCTTGCCAGTAGCTGAGTATGGGCATCGTTTGCCTAGTGAATTATCTGGTGGGGAGCAACAGCGTGTTGGAATTGTACGGGCTATGATTGGTCAGCCTAAGATTCTCCTCATGGATGAACCTTTTTCAGCCTTGGATGCTATTTCTCGCAAACAGTTGCAGGTTCTGACTAAAGAATTGCATAAAGAGTTTGGGATGACAACGATTTTTGTAACCCATGATACGGATGAAGCCTTGAAATTGGCGGATCGTATTGCTGTCTTGCAGGATGGAGAGATTCGCCAGGTAGCGAATCCCGAGACCATTTTAAAAGCGCCTGCCACAGACTTTGTAGCAGACTTGTTTGGAGGTAGTGTTCATGACTAATTTAATTGCAACTTTTCAGGATCGTTTTAGTGATTGGGTGACAGCCCTATCTCAACATTTGCAGTTGTCACTGTTGACCTTGTTACTAGCTATTTTTATCGCGATTCCCTTGGCTGTTTCTCTTCGCTATCATGAGAAGTTGGCCGACTGGGTCTTGCAGATTGCAGGGATTTTCCAGACTATCCCGTCACTGGCCTTGTTGGGACTCTTTATCCCCTTGATGGGAATTGGAACCTTGCCGGCTTTGACAGCTTTAGTGATTTATGCGATCTTTCCGATTTTACAAAATACCATCACTGGGCTCAAGGGAATTGATCCAAGTCTGCAAGAGGCTGGGATTGCCTTTGGGATGACTAGGTGGGAGCGTCTCAAGAAGTTTGAAATTCCACTTGCCATGCCTGTTATCATGTCTGGGATTCGGACAGCAGCAGTATTGGTTATCGGTACGGCAACCTTGGCGGCCTTGATTGGTGCAGGGGGACTGGGTTCCTTTATCCTTTTGGGAATTGACCGTAATAATGCCAGTCTGATTTTGATTGGGGCACTTTCTTCTGCAGTGCTAGCCATTGCCTTTAACTTCCTACTAAAAGTGATGGAAAAAGCAAAATTGCGGACGATTTTTTCTGGTTTTGCCTTGATGGCAATATTGCTCGGTCTATCTTATAGTCCAGCTCTCTTGGCTCAAAAAGAGAAAGAGAACCTGATCATTGCTGGGAAATTGGGGCCAGAACCAGAAATTTTGGCCAATATGTATAAGTTGCTAATTGAAGAAAATACCAGTATGACTGCGACTGTTAAACCGAATTTTGGGAAAACAAGCTTTCTCTATGAAGCTCTGAAAAAAGGCGATATTGATATTTATCCTGAATTTACCGGTACGGTGACTGAAAGTTTACTTCAGCCATCACCGAAAGTGAGTCATGAGCCAGAGCAGGTTTATCAGGTAGCGCGTGATGGCATTGCCAAACAGGATCATCTAGCTTATCTCAACCCCATGTCTTATCAAAATACCTATGCTGTAGCTGTTCCGAAAAAAATTGCTCAAGAATATGGCTTGAAGACTATTTCGGACTTGAAAAAAGTGGAAGGGCAGTTGAAGGCAGGCTTTACACTTGAGTTTAATGACCGTGAAGATGGAAATAAGGGCTTGCAATCAATGTATGGTCTCAATCTCAATGTGGCAACCATGGAGCCAGCCCTTCGCTATCAGGCAATTCAGTCAGGTGATATTCAAATCACGGATGCCTATTCGACTGATGCGGAATTGGAGCGTTATGATTTACAGGTCTTGGAAGATGACAAGCAACTCTTCCCACCTTATCAAGGGGCTCCACTCATGAAAGAAGCTCTTCTCAAGAAACATCCAGAGTTGGAAAGAGTTCTTAATAAATTGGCTGGTAAGATTACAGAAAGCCAGATGAGCCAGCTCAACTACCAAGTCGGTGTTGAAGGCAAGTCAGCAGAACAAGTAGCCAAGGAATTTCTCCAAGAACAAGGTTTGTTGAAGAAATGATGGGGCATAGACTTTAAACATACTGAACTAAACTTCCTTAAACGACTAGATAAAAGAATGCTCAGACAATTTCGTCTGGGCTTTTTGATTTTAGGGTTATTGAATGTCACTTAAAATGGAAAGAAAGAGAAAATTTTCAGGAATTTGCAAATTTTACTGTAAAGACACTTAGATATTCATAAAATAGGTGTATAATGTGTTGTGAATTACTTAACAAATAAGGGTTTTCAGCTCATGTCGACTAAGGCTGGAAATCTTGTGTATAGACAGTTCATTATATAATAGGGCGTTGCGTCCGAAAGTCTATCCAGATACGGCTCTTTAAAAACAAAAGGAGAAATGATGCATACTTATTTGCAAAAGAAAATTGAAAATATCAAAACAACCCTAGGTGAAATGTCAGGTGGTTACCGTCGTATGGTTACGGCTATGGTTGATTTAGGATTTTCAGGAACTATGAAGGCTATCTGGGATGACCTCTTTGCCCATCGTAGTTTTGCCCAGTGGTTGTATTTGCTGGTTTTAGGAAGTTTTCCTCTCTGGCTAGAATTGATTTATGAACACCGTATTGTTGACTGGATTGGGATGATTTGTAGCTTGACAGGGATTATCTGTGTTATCTTTGTATCGGAAGGTCGAGCAAGTAATTATCTTTTTGGCTTGATTAACTCTGTTATTTACCTTATTTTGGTACTACAGAAAGGCTTTTATGGTGAGGTACTGACGACACTTTACTTCACAGTTATGCAACCGATTGGACTTCTAGTTTGGATTTATCAGGCACAGTTTAAGAAGGAAAAGCAGGAGTTTGTCACGCGTAAACTGGACGGCAAGGGCTGGACAAAGTATCTTTCCATTAGTGTTCTTTGGTGGTTGACCTTTGGCTTTATTTATCAGTCTATTGGTGCCAATCGTCCCTATCGTGATTCAATCACAGATGCGACCAATGAGGTAGGGCAAATCCTCATGACAGCTGTTTACCGTGAACAGTGGATATTCTGGGCAGCTACCAATGTCTTTTCAATCTATCTCTGGTGGGGAGAAAGCCTGCAAATTCAAGGGAAATACCTGATTTATCTCATCAACAGTATAGTTGGTTGGTATCAATGGAGCAAGGCTGCTAAGCAGAATACTGACTTACCTAACTAGGAAAAGATGTTTGAAAGTGCTATTTTAAGTTTTGGGATAAAACAGATAGAGTTGATAATAAAGGGTTTTATACTCAATGAAAATCAAAGAGCAAACTAGGAAACTAGTCATAGGTTTCTCAAAGCACTGCTTTGAGGTTGTAGATAAGACTGACGAAGTCAGTAACATATCTACGGCAAGGCGACGTTGACGTGGTTTGAAGAGATTTTCGAAGAGTATTATATTATGAAAAAGAGGATCGGCGGGTCCTCTTTTGTTGTTGAAAAGATAAAAAACTCAGTAACCTAGAAATAAGGCAACTGAACTTTACTCTGTATTCAAATTTTAGGAGTGAGAAGGTCTAGATAAAATTGGACAACTTCCTGAACTGTAAAATCTTGTCCTTTTTTGAGCCACCAGGTCAATGTCTCGATAAAGTTGGTTACAACTAAGTGTTGGAGATAAGAAGCAGGCAAACTTGGGTGTGCTTCTTTCAAATCATCAACCAGCATGGGGTAGACGTGGTGTTCCAACTCTCTCTGGAGTTGGCGGAGGAAGTAGTCATTCTTGGAGAATAGTAAACTGGTGATATGATTTTGGTTTTTCTGAAAATGCAGAAAGAGGTGGGCGAGGTAATCTTCGGTTGAAATGGCTTGCTCTCTTTCAAAAAGATGATGGAATAGGTAGCGGCAAAGCTCGTCCAGAAGCAGCTCCTTGCTCTCATAGTGACAGTAAAAAGTAGAACGTCCCACATCTGCGAGATCAATAATATCCTGAACAGTAGTGGCCTCGTAGCCCTTAGTGTTCAAAAGTTGTAGAAAAGCTTGATAGATGGCTTTTTTTGTTTTACTGGTACGGCGGTCAATGTTAGTCATATGGACACTTGAGGCAAATTGTTCAGAACTGAATAAAGCTGACCTTTTGCTTCTATCCTTTCTTTGAGTTTTAGTGGATAATGATAATGAACAAGATGTTCATAAATCTATTATAACAAAGGAATGAGAAATATGAAGGCAAAATATACTGTTTGGCTAGCTTTTTTCTTAAATTTGACTTATGCCATTGTCGAGTTTATCGCTGGTGGAGTGTTTGGGTCCAGTGCAGTTCTTGCTGACTCGGTGCATGACTTGGGAGATGCGATTGCTATTGGGATCTCAGTCTTTTTGGAAAGTATCTCCAATCGTGAAGAAGACAGCCACTATACCTTGGGCTACAAGCGTTTTAGCCTTTTAGGAGCCATGATAACGGCTGTGATTCTTATGACAGGGTCCGTTTTGGTCATTTTGGAAAATATAGCGAAAATCTTTCATCCACAATCGGTCAATGATGAGGGGATTCTCTGGTTAGGAATTATTGCGATTATTATCAATGTGCTAGCGAGTCTCGTCATTCGCAAAGGACAAACCAAGAATGAATCCATTCTCAGCCTGCACTTTCTGGAAGATACCTTGGGTTGGGTGGCTGTCATCCTGATGGCCATTGTTCTTCGATTTACCGATTGGTATATCTTGGATCCGCTCTTGTCTCTTGCTATTTCCTTCTTTATTCTGTCAAAAGCCCTTCCACGTTTTTGGAGCACGCTCAAGATATTCCTCGATGCAGTGCCAGAAGGAGTAGATATCCAGAAGATCAAGACGGATTTAGCAGAATTGGACCATGTCGCTAGTATCAATCAGCTTAATCTCTGGACTATGGATGGTTTGGAAAAAAATGCCATTGTCCATGTTTGTTTAAAAGAGATGGAGCATATGGAAACTTGTAAAGAATCTATTCGAATTTTCCTCAAAGATTGTGGCTTTCAAAATATTACCATTGAAGTTGATGTTGACCTAGAAAGTCACCAAGCACATAAGCGAAAGGTGTGAGTTGGAGCGGAATCATAGAGATTATTAGAGAAACAGCCTTGCTAGAGGTCATTTTGTAATTCTAATCATTCCTTGTACTCTCTCTCAAGGTCAATCTGGTTCCCAGCATGGTCAGGCTAGGGATTTTGCGACCGTGGAGTACTTCTTTGTTAAGAATATCCATACCTGCCCGGCCCATTTCCTCGGTATAGACGGTGATGCTAGAGAGGGGAGGATAAACCTGCTTGGTCAGACTAGTGTCGTTAAAGGAAATGAGGCTGACACGATCTGGTAGGCTGATTCCAGCTTCTTGGAGGGCACGGAGGGCACCGATGGCTAAACTATCGCTAGCTGCAAAAAATGCTGGTGGCAGTTGGTCTCCCAAATTCTGAATAGCCTCCTTCATCAAGTCATAGCCAGACTGGGCGGTAAATCTTCCTTGAAAGACCAGTTCATCATGATAGATTCCTTTTGTTTGACTGTAGTTTCTGAAATTTTCCAGCCGCTTATCCTCAATGATTTCTTCTTGGTCTGTTGTTTCCTCAAGCCCTGTTAGAATCCCGATACGGTCCATTCCTTGGCTGAGGAAATAATCGACAACCTGTTTCATGGCAGTGTAAAAGTCTGTGATAATGCAGGTATGTCCTAGCGAAAGAGTATCACTGTCTAGAAAGACAAGAGGCTTTTGGTATTCTTCAAAGGCAGAAATCTGAGTTCGGCTAAACTTTCCGATGCAGAGAATTCCAATCACTTCCTCGCTCAGGGTAAAAGGATGGTCATTAAAATAGCGCAAGATATCATAGTCCAACTCTTGGGCTCTTTTTTCTATGCCTAGGCGAATCTGGTAGTAGTAGAGATCATCTAGCTCCCCTTGTTCGCTGACCCATTGGATAATGGCAATCTTTTGCTTGGGTTTGTGGGACTCTCCTGTCTTGAGGTGCTTGGTGTAGCCCAGTTCTTCAGCAACGGTTAAAATACGGTGCCTGGTTTTTTCTGTAACAGATAGGCTCTGGTCTCGATTGAGGACACGGGATACGGTCGCGATAGAGACAGAGGCTAGCTGTGCAATGTCTTTTAAGGTAGCCATAAATCCTCCTTCTTTAAGGTTAGTATATCATATTTTTCTGCCTTTTACCGATAGTTTAGTAAAATTTTAGTAAAAAGGATTGACCTTAGGAAATCCCTTGTATACAATAGAAGAAAACGATTACACGTTAAGGTGACTTAACGCACAGTAAAAGGAGAATTCATATGACACAACATCTTACTGCTGAAGCTCTTCGTAAAGACTTTCTTGCTGTTTTTGGTCAAGAAGCAGACCAAACCTTCTTTTCACCAGGTCGTATCAACTTGATTGGTGAGCACACAGACTATAATGGTGGACATGTATTTCCGGCAGCCATTTCCTTAGGAACTTATGGGGCTGCTCGCAAACGTGATGACCAAGTCTTGCGTTTCTACTCAGCAAACTTTGAGGACAAGGGTATCATCGAAGTGCCTCTAGCGGATCTCAGGTTTGAAAAAGAGCACAACTGGACCAACTATCCAAAAGGAGTTCTTCATTTCTTGCAAGAAGCTGGACATGTGATTGACAAAGGTTTTGATTTTTATGTCTTTGGGAATATCCCAAATGGTGCTGGCTTGTCTTCTTCAGCATCCTTGGAACTTTTGACAGGGGTCGTGGCTGAGCATCTCTTTGATTTAAAACTAGACCGTTTGGATTTGGTTAAAATCGGTAAACAAACAGAAAACAACTTTATCGGAGTCAACTCTGGTATCATGGACCAGTTTGCTATCGGTATGGGGGCTGATCAACGTGCTATTTACTTAGATACTAACACTTTAGAGTATGATTTGGTACCACTTGATTTGAAGGACAATGTCGTTGTTATCATGAACACCAATAAACGCCGTGAATTGGCTGACTCTAAGTACAATGAACGCCGTGCTGAGTGTGAAAAAGCAGTGGAAGAATTGCAAGTTGCCTTGGATATTCAGACTTTGGGTGAATTAGACGAGTGGGCCTTTGACCAATATAGCTACCTGATTAAAGATGAAAATCGTTTGAAACGTGCTCGCCATGCTGTGCTTGAAAACCAACGTACTCTCAAAGCTCAAGCAGCCCTTCAAGCAGGAGATTTGGAAACATTTGGTCGTTTGATGAATGCGTCACACGTTTCCCTAGAGCATGACTATGAAGTAACTGGTTTGGAATTGGATACTCTTGTTCACACAGCTTGGGCACAAGAAGGAGTTCTCGGTGCTCGTATGACAGGGGCTGGTTTTGGTGGCTGTGCTATTGCCTTGGTGCAAAAAGACACTGTTGAGGCCTTTAAGGAAGCTGTAGGCAAACACTACGAGGAAGTAGTTGGCTACGCTCCAAGCTTCTATATCGCTGAAGTTGCAGGTGGCACTCGCGTCCTTGACTAGTCAAAAGGAGGCTCTATAGTGACCTTAGTAGATAAATTTGTAACACATGTCATTTCTGAAAGTTCATTTGAGGAAATGGATCGAATCTACCTGACCAATCGTGTCTTAGCACGAGTGGGAGATGGTGTCTTGGAAGTTGAGACGGATCTGGATAAATTGATTGACCTCAAGGACCAGCTGGTTGAGGAAGCCGTTCGATTAGAGACGATTGAGGATAGTCAGACTGCGCGTGAAATTCTTGGTGCTGAACTGATGAACTTGGTGACCCCTTGTCCAAGTCAGGTTAATCGTGATTTCTGGGCAACCTACACCCAATCTCCTGAGAAAGCGATAGCGGATTTTTACCAACTTAGCCAGAAAAATGACTACATCAAACTCAAGGCCATTGCTAAGAATATTGCTTATCGTGTGCCGTCTGATTACGGAGAATTGGAAATCACCATCAATCTCTCTAAGCCTGAAAAGGATCCCAAAGAGATTGCGGCAGCCAAGTTGGTGCAAGCTAGCCATTATCCTCAGTGTCAGCTTTGTCTAGAGAATGAGGGCTACCATGGTCGGGTCAACCACCCAGCTCGCAGTAACCACCGTATTATCCGTTTTGAAATGGCTGGTCAGGAGTGGGGCTTCCAGTATTCGCCCTATGCTTACTTTAATGAGCACTGTATTTTTTTAGATGGCCAGCATCGTCCCATGGTCATTAGTCATCAGAGTTTTGAGCGTCTGTTGGCTATCGTAGAGCAGTTTCCAGGCTATTTTGCGGGTTCAAATGCAGATCTACCAATCGTGGGGGGCTCTATTCTAACTCATGACCACTATCAAGGAGGCCGTCATGTTTTTCCTATGGAATTGGCTCCCTTGCAAAAGACTTTCCGATTTGCTGGCTTTGAGCAGGTCAAGGCTGGAATTGTCAAGTGGCCAATGTCAGTGCTACGTTTGACTTCGGCTTCCAAAGAAGATTTGATCAACTTAGCTGACAAGATTTTGCGAGAATGGCGGCAATATTCAGATCCAAGTGTGCAAGTCTTGGCAGAAAGTAATGGAACACCACACCATACCATTACACCTATAGCCCGTAAACGAGATGGCCAGTTTGAGTTGGACTTAGTCTTGCGGGACAATCAGACTTCAGCAGAACATCCTGATGGCATCTATCATCCCCACAAGGATGTCCAACATATCAAGAAGGAAAATATTGGCTTGATTGAGGTCATGGGCTTGGCAATCTTGCCACCTCGTCTGAAAGTAGAAGTGGAGCAAGTCGCTAGCTATCTTGTAGGAGAAACTGTTACAGTTGCCGATTATCATCAGGAATGGGCAGACCAGCTCAAAGGCAAACATCCAGATTTAGCGGATAAAGAAAAAGCCCTTGAAATCGTCAAGGACTCTGTGGGAGCTATCTTTGCACGTGTGCTTGAGGATGCAGGAGTCTACAAGCAGACGGAACAAGGACAGACTGCCTTTATGCGCTTTGTAGAGCAGGTCGGAATTTTGCCAGACTAGGAGCTTTCTCCTTGCACAGTCCTATAAAAAGTAGTATCATAGTGTCGTTTGAAACATTAGGAGGAAACGATGAAAGACTTTCATTTTGACGCTATATCTGCCTTTGAAAATTACGAAATTGAACAAATGAGAGACGGTCACGTGGTGGTGACAACAAAAGTAGTGGACTCGTCGCTCAACTACTATGGCAATGCCCATGGTGGCTATCTCTTTACCCTTTGCGACCAGATCAGTGGTTTGGTGGTCATATCTCTGGGACTTGATGGAGTGACACTCCAATCTTCTATCAACTACCTCAAAGCAGGAAAACTCGACGACGTGTTGACTATTAAAGGAGAATGCGTCCATCAAGGTCGCACAACCTGTGTGGTGGATGTCGATATTACCAATCATGAGGGCAGAAATGTCTGCAAAGCAACCTTTACCATGTTTGTCACAGGCCAGCGGTCAGAAGACAGACAGGTGAGGATATAAAGAGTAATTTAATAGAGTGAGGTGAATTTTGGAATTTATAAAATTTGCCTTACTCATTTTTTGATATTGATATGATTTAATTATAAAATAGAAAATTTAGTAATGTGGTAGAAAATACAAGAGTTGTGTTTTAATTTCTATGGTATAATTAAAAGCATGAAGATAAAAGAAATAAAGGAAATTACTTTACAACCGTTCACGAAATGGACAGGTGGTAAAAGACAATTATTGCCTGTTATTAGAGAATTAATGCCTAAAACTTATAACAGGTATTTCGAACCTTTTGTTGGAGGTGGAGCTTTATTTTTTGATTTAGCTCCTAAAGATGCAGTTATTAATGATTTTAACGCTGAACTAATAAATTGCTATCAACAAATTAAGGACAATCCTCGAGAATTGATTGAAATTTTGAAAGTTCATCAGGAATATAATTCAAAAGAATATTATTTAGATTTACGTTCTGCTGATCGTGATGAAAGAATAGATATGATGTCTGAAGTACAAAGGGCAGCACGTATTCTCTATATGTTGAGAGTAGACTTTAATGGTTTATATCGTGTGAATTCTAAGAATCAGTTTAATGTACCTTATGGTCGTTATAAAAATCCTAAAATTGTTGATGAGAATTTGGTATCTGCTATTTCAACTTATCTGAATAATAATCAAATAGAAATTAAAAAAGGAGATTTTGAAAAGGCTGTTTTGGATGTTCAACCAGGGGATTTTGTATATTTTGATCCCCCGTATATTCCATTGTCAGAGACAAGTGCCTTTACTTCCTACACTCATGAGGGGTTTTCATATGATGATCAAGTAAGATTAAGAGATACCTTTAAAAAATTGAGTGATGCAGGGGCTTATGTTATGTTGTCAAACTCCTCTAGTTTTTTGGTAGAGGAGTTGTATCGAGATTTTAATATCCATTATGTTGAAGCTAACCGAACTAATGGAGCAAAATCTTCGAGTCGAGGAAAAATTTCTGAAATTATAGTCACAAATTATGAAAAATAACGAATATAAGTATGGAGGTGTTTTAATGACAAAACCATACTATAATAAAGATAAAATGATTCTTGTTCATGCAGATACGTTTAAGTTATTATCGGAAATGAAACCAGAAAGCATGGATATGATCTTTGCTGATCCTCCATATTTTTTGAGTAACGGTGGTATATCAAATTCTGGGGGACAGGTTGTATCTGTAGATAAAGGTGACTGGGATAAGATTTCTTCCTTTGAGGAAAAGCACGAATTCAATCGTAAATGGATTCGTTTAGCAAAAGAAGTTTTGAAGCCTAATGGGACTATTTGGATTTCGGGGAGTTTACATAATATTTACTCAGTTGGAATGGCATTAGAGCAAGAAGGTTTTAAAATTCTAAATAACATTACTTGGCAGAAAACAAACCCTGCCCCCAATTTATCTTGTCGTTATTTTACCCATTCTACTGAAACCATTTTATGGGCCAGAAAAAATGATAAAAAAGCTCGTCATTACTACAATTATGATTTAATGAAAGAATTGAATGATGGAAAACAAATGAAAGATGTCTGGACCGGCTCTTTGACAAAGAAAGTTGAAAAATGGGCTGGGAAACATCCAACTCAAAAACCAGAGTATTTGTTAGAACGCATTATTTTAGCCTCTACTAAAGAGGGTGACTATATTCTAGATCCATTTGTTGGTAGTGGCACTACGGGTGTTGTTGCGAAGCGATTAGGTAGAAGATTTATAGGTATTGATGCTGAAAAAGAATATCTGGAAATAGCTAAACATAGAATTGAGAGAGAATTTTATGCTTCAAACAGGTGAGTATACGACATATAAAGAGTTTGGAAATGATTTAATTCAAAAATTAGAAGAAGGGGGATTTACAAAGGCCATTCAAATGCACGAACCACCCAAATCAAAGATTTTGGAGACACCACAAGGTATTATTTTGAAATATTATGGTTTTAAAGCTAAAGCATCAGATACAATTAGACATTTGAACAGAAATTCATATGATTGTTTAATTCAGTATGAAAATGAAGATGTAACATTTGAAACAATTTGCAATGAAATTATAAGAAAATATTCAGAAACAGAAAATGAAATAAGTTTAGTAAAGAATATTCTTTATATTTTTCTGAAAACTATAGCAAAGTATCCTTTAACAAGTTTTGATATTTGTTTAAAAGAATATTTTATTTATAATGGAAAATTGACAAATATATGTAGAGTAGGAAGTGATATTTTAACTGATGATACCTTGAAAAAAGGAGTAAATGACCTAAATGTAGTATTAAACGAATTAGATAGTATAGGAAAGTATACTTTTCAGGAATTAATTAATATAATTAGTTATATAGCTATAATAGAGGAACTCAACTATCCTAAAATTTTAGGACATTGGTATTACAGGGGACGAGCGGACTGCTTTGGTAGATATGTAGAAGTTTTGTTTGGTAATGAAAGAGAATTAAAAAGGTTACTTGAATCAAATTCGTTTAAAAATGGTGCTAAGTTTATTCATAAGAAAGAAATAGATAGATGGTACTTTACAAATGAGATTGAGAAAGACCGTATTGAATTAGATGTTGAAAAAAATTATTTTTAAAAGGAAAGATTATTTATGGTAAAGGTTACGATTAACGCAGATGATTATATTGATGGTGTATTGAGAAGAGTTTGTCCTCATTGTGGTGAAGAAAAGTCAATTGATGATTTTGGATACCGTAATATGGGGAATGATAATATTAGAAATCAATCTTGGTGTAAGGAGTGTCGGTAATGAACTTACAAAAATATATTAATTTTTCACATGAAGAGCGTTTGAAACAATTTTTAAATACTCTTTCTGTAACCAACCGTACTCCTGATTATTATGTAAATTGGGAGAAAGTTGATCGTGAGACAAAGAAGTATGAACTAGAGTTGAACACTTTAAACTATTTAATTGGTAAAGATGATATTTATATAGAAGCTCTTGACTTGTTCACTAAACAACCTAATTTATTAAAAGCAATTCCTAGTCTGATTGCAAGTCGTGATAAAGTTTTAGATGTTTTAACAATAGATGAAAACGATAATATGTCTTTTGAACAATTGGATTTCAAAACGATAGACACTAGTAGAATAGATGATTACATGAAATTTATTGAGCAATCCGGTTTATTAAATTTTTTACAACAACATGCTAATCGTTCATTAGTTGATTATGTTTATGGAGTGGAGACTGGATTAGATAGCAATGCACGAAAAAACCGAAGTGGGACAACCATGGAGGGAATTTTAGAGAGACACGTAGCAAAAATTTCTCAGGAACAAAAATTGGATTGGAAAGCTCAAGCTACAGCTCAATATATTAAAGATAAGTGGGGGATTAAAGTACCTGTTGATAAGTCTGAGAGAAGATTTGATGTTGCAGTTTATTCCCGAGAAAAACATAAGGTTTGGCTGATTGAAACGAATTACTATGGCGGAGGAGGAAGTAAATTAAAAGCGGTTGCTGGAGAGTTTACTGAACTTAGTCAATTTATTATTACCTCAGATGACGATGTTGAATTTGTTTGGGTTACTGATGGTCAAGGATGGAAAACAGCGCACTTACCACTAGCTGAAGCATTTAGTCATATTACTAATGTGTTTAACTTAGAAATGTTGAGAGAAGGATTTTTAGCTGATTTATTTTTACAATAATTGTTCATTAGCTATAAACAAAAAAGAGGCTCACACCTCTTTTTCTTATTTCTTTTTATGATTTAATACGGCATTGAGTACAATAGCGAGTAGGCTGGCTACAACGATTCCATTTGAGAAGAACATTTGGAAGGCTGTCGGCATGCTGACAAATAGATTACTGTTGTTGAGTCCGACACCTGCAGCGATTGAAACAGCTGCGATAAGGAAGTTGTGTTCATTGTTAGCAAAGTCAACGCGGGCGAGGATTTGCATCCCTTGAATAGATACAAAACCAAACATCACCAGCATGGCACCACCGAGGACAGGGCTTGGAATGATTTGGGCAAGGGCACCAAACTTAGGTAGGAGTCCAAGGAGAACGAGGAAACCAGCTGCGTAGTAGATTGGCAGGCGAGTCTTAATGCCTGATAATTTAACCAAACCAACGTTTTGTGAAAATCCTGTGTAAGGGAAGGTGTTAAAGATTCCTCCGAGAAGTACGGCCAAACCTTCTGCGCGGTAACCGTTGCGCAGGCGCGTGCTGTCGATTGGGTATTTCGTGATATCAGACAAGGCCAGATAAACACCAGTTGACTCAACCATAGACACCGTTGCGATGATACACATCATGATAATAGATGAGATTTCAAAGGTTGGCATTCCAAAGTAGAGAGGAGTTGGGACATGGACAAGCGGTGCTGCCGCAACAGGAGAGAAGTCCACCAAGCCCATAGTAGCAGCGATGGCAGTTCCAACAACTAGACCAATCAAAATGGAGATAGACTTGATAAATCCTTTGGTAAAGATGTTAATCAAGAGGATAATCAGAACAGTGATAGCTGCAAGCAAGAGACTTTGACCAGTTGGTTCTGGAACGTTATTTCCCATATTTCCAATAGCGACAGGGATCAAGGTTAAACCAATCGTGGTAATAACAGATCCTGTTACGATAGATGGGAAGAGATTGGCCACTTTTGAGAAGATGCCTGAAACAAGAACCACGTAAATCCCTGATGCAATAAGGGCTCCAAACATAGCGCCACTACCATGGCTTTGTCCAATCATAATCAAGGGAGCTACCGACTGGAAGGCAACTCCAAGAACGACTGGAAGTCCAATCCCAAAGTATTTGTTGAGTTGGAGTTGGAGGAAGGTTGCGACCCCACACATGAAGATATCTGTGGAAATCAGGTAGGTCAACTGCTCAGTTGAATAGCCAAGGGCTGTCGCAATCATGATAGGAACCAGAATGGATCCTGAGTACATGGCTAGTAAGTGTTGCAAGCCAAGAACGGCTGCTTGCGAATGTTTTTCTTGAGTTTGCATTAGAGATCTGCCTCCTTAAAAATAACTTGACCATTTTCAAAACGATCCAAACGAGCGAGTGATAGGACAGGATAGCCTGCTTTTTCAAGCAAATCACGGCCATCTTGGAAGGATTTTTCAATCACGATACCGATAGCTTCGACTCTAGCACCGGCTTGTTCGATGATTTGAATCAAACCTTTAGCTGCTTGGCCGTTAGCAAGGAAATCGTCAATAATCAAGACCTTGTCCTCGGGTGAGAGGAATTTTCCAGCGATGGAAACGGTGCTAGTCACCTGCTTGGTAAAGGAGTAGACTTGGGCAGTTAAGATTCCTTCGTTCATAGTAATGTTTTTAGCTTTTTTAGCGAAAATCATGGGAACGTTTAAGGCTTCAGCTGTAAAAACGGCTGGTGCAATGCCTGACGCTTCAATGGTCACAACCTTGGTAATGCCAGCAGCAGCGAATTTTGCCGCAAAAACCTTACCAATCTCTCGCATCAGGCTAAAGTCAACTTGGTGGGTTAAAAAGGAATCCACCTTGAGGATGTTATCACCCAAGATATGCCCATCCTTGAGGATGCGCTCTTCTAATAATTTCATAAGACCTCCTAAAGTCTAAAAGCCAATCCATTTACTTGTTTCAGATTTCTATCTAGTAAAACTGATAGAAAAAGGACCTACTTAATCTCTAAGTAAGTCCCCAAAATAGGCATGGCAAAAACGACCATACCTCACTTCTGACTTACTTATTGTTAGGTGTTCCGGCACCTTGTAGAAACGTCGTGCCAATTCACGACATAAACAAGTAAAACGATATTCAATTTTAAATAGGCTTGAGCCAATGTTTTTATTTTACACTAAATAACTTTAAAAATCAAATGTTTTGTTAGTGTTTTGGTTTAAAAAACGAACAAATATAATAAAAATGGGCGAAAATTAACTTATTGACTAACATTTAGAAGGTTTTTCCATTATAAAAGGCATATTATTAAGTTTTTAAACACCTGACAACATGCCTTTTTCTAATTTTAAAGACTTTTTTCCAATCTTTAATATTCTACTCACTAAATCTTAAAAAATAGCCATCTGGATCCAAAATCGCAAATTCATAGGGATATATAAAGCTATCTCCTACTCGAAATTCTCTTTTTGTCAGGGGACGATGGATAGGATAGTTTGCCTCCAGCAGTTTTTGGTGGAGCTGAGGAACATCTGCAATACCAAAGGAAATATTGACACCGCGCCCGAAAGGATAGGTCAGCTGAGCTAATTCTTCTGTGCTGCCTTCTTCTAGCATAAGTTGGCAGTCTTCAAGCGAGAGGAAGAGAAATTTCTCCTCTGGACGCTCGTATTCGACAGAGAATCCTAGCAGGTCGCAGTAGAAGTGACGTGATTTTTCGATGTCAGATACTACAAATTCAGGAATGACAGCTTGATAGTCCATTCACTTTCTCCTTAGAGTTCAATCTCCATGACAATGGGTGTGTGGTCTTGGCGAGCACCTGAGTCAATCATATCGGATTTAGTGACCTTGTCAGCCACGCGGTTGCTTGTCAGCCAGTAGTCGATTCTCCAGCCTGTATTGTTGATTTTAGAAGTCTTGCTGCGCTGTGCCCACCAAGTGTAGCGTTCTGGAACATCGCCGTGAACATGACGGAAAGTATCGGTAAATCCAGTTGCCAAGAGGTTGGTAAATCCAGCACGCTCCTCGTCGGTAAATCCAGGTGAACGGCGGTTGCTAGCAGGATTTGCAAGGTCGATCTCATTGTGGGCCACATTGTAGTCACCGGTTGCAAGGACTGGTTTTTCTTTGTCTAGTTCAGCCAAGTATTCCGCATATTTGACATCCCAGACCTGACGTTCTTCCAAGCGTTTGAGACCGTCGCCAGCGTTTGGAGTGTAAACTTGGGTAACGAAAAATTCATCAAATTCTAGAGTGATGATACGACCTTCTAAGTCCATGGTAGAAGGGGCACCGATTTCTGGGAAAGTGACAGTGGGTGTGAGTTCTTTCTTATAAAGGAACATGGTTCCAGCATAGCCTTTACGGGCAGGCTCTTGGGAAGAGCGCCACGTGTTTTCGTAGCCTGGGAAGAGTTCTTCTAAAATTTCCAAGTGTTTCTTTGTAGGGCCTTTGGCAGAAAGCTTGGTTTCTTGGATAGCGATGATATCAGCATTTTCAGCGACCAAGGTTTGTAGGACTTCTTGGGATAATTTCGCGCGAGCTGAGTCACTAGTTAGGGCAGCATTGAGGGAATCAATATTCCATGAGATGAGTTTCATAAAGTTACCTTTTTCATTCAGATTATAGATTTTATTATACCAAAAAAAGGTCTATTTCCCCAACGTATGGCTTGAAAAATCACTCTCTTTCGTTTATAATGAAGAATGATTTTATGAAAGGGAGTGAAAATAAATGAAATTTTACTCATATGACTATGTGCTTAGCCAAATCAGTCAACAAAATGGAATCATGATTGGCTTTGGAATTGTTCTCCTAGCTATCACAGGATTTTTTGCCTTTAAGGCCTATCGAGATAAAAAGGGGACTAAGTTTCGGGAATTGGTCATGATTTTGGCCTTGACCTTAGTGGCCATGCTTTTAGTGACAATTTCAAAATACCAGACCAATCAAGCCTCTAACAATCAATTTCAAACCTCCCTTCATTTCATAGAGGTTGTTTCCAAAGACTTGGGAGTGGATAAATCAGAAGTCTATGTCAATACTTCTGCAGCCACTGATGGAGCGCTTGTCAAGGTAGGTTCAAATGTCTATCGTGCCATGAACGGGAGCCAACCAGACAAGTATCTTTTAGAGAAATTAGAATTGCATCAAACAGATGCTATTGAATTGGTGGAGGTAAACAAATGACACTCAATTATATGGAAATTTTAATCAAACTGGCCTTAGGGCTCTTCTCGCTTGTTTTTGTTATCAATGTGACAGGAAAGGGGAACCTAGCACCTAACTCTGCGACAGACCAAATTCAGAACTATGTTCTCGGTGGTATTATCGGTGGGGTGATTTACAATAGTTCTATTAGCATTCTCCAGTACGCAGTGATTTTGATGATGTGGACGATTTTGGTCTTGACCCTCAAGTGGCTTAGTAACAATGTTCATTTTGTCAAACGCTTGATTGATGGTAAGCCAACTCTCCTCATCAAAAATGGTCAGATTGACCCAGAAGCCTGTCGTTCAGTTGGCTTGTCTGCAGCGGAAGTAGCCCTCAAGCTTCGTAGCCAAGGGATTTTCCAGATGAAGCAGGTCAAACGCGCTGTGCAGGAGCAAAATGGCCAACTCATCGTGGTCCAAATGGGAGATGAAAATCCTAAGTATCCAGTTGTGACTGACGGTGTGATCCAAGTTGATGTCTTGGAATCGATTGGTCGTAGCGAAGAGTGGTTGCTTGATAACCTCAACAAGCAAGGACATGACAATGTAGCTAATATCTTTATCGCTGAGTATGACAAGGGTGCGGTCACAGTCGTAACCTATGAATAAGAAAAACCTGGGGTCTTGGCCTCAGGTTTCTATTTGCAATCAGAAAGGGATGTTATGTCCATTATTCAAAAACTTTGGTGGTTTTTCAAGTTAGAAAAACGCCGTTATTTAGTCGGGATTGTGGCCCTGGTCTTGGTTTCCGTCCTCAACCTCATTCCCCCAATGGTTATGGGGAGGGTCATTGATGCCATCACATCGGGGCAATTAACCCAGCAGGACCTCCTTCTTGCCCTATTTTACTTGCTTCTTGCAGCCTTTGGGATGTACTATCTGCGCTATGTTTGGCGTATGTATATCCTCGGTACTTCCTACCGTTTGGGACAGATTATGCGCTCTCGCTTATTTGAGCATTTCACAAAAATGTCTCCAGCCTTTTATCAAACTTATCGGACGGGGGACCTGATGGCGCATGCCACCAACGATATCAATGCCTTAACCCGTCTCGCAGGTGGAGGAGTCATGTCTGCGGTGGATGCCTCTATCACGGCTCTGGTGACTTTGTTGACCATGCTCTTTAGCATTTCTTGGCAGATGACCTTGGTTGCCATTCTACCCCTGCCTTTTATGGCTTATGCGACCAGTCGTTTGGGAAGAAAGACCCACAAGGCCTTTGGCGAATCCCAAGCTGCTTTTTCTGAACTCAATAACAAGGTACAGGAGTCCGTATCAGGTATTAAAGTAACCAAGTCTTTCGGTTATCAGGCGGACGAGTTGAAGTCTTTTCAGGCAGTCAATGAATTGACCTTCCAAAAGAACCTGCAAACCATGAAATACGATAGTCTCTTTGACCCCATGGTTCTCTTGTTTGTTGGTTCCTCCTATGTTTTAACGCTTTTGGTCGGCTCCTTGATGGTTCAGAAAGGGCAAATCACGGTTGGGAATCTAGTTACCTTTATCAGCTACTTGGATATGCTGGTTTGGCCTCTCATGGCCATCGGCTTCCTCTTTAATATTACCCAGCGAGGGAAGGTTTCTTACCAGCGGATTGAGGAACTGTTGTCTCAGGAATCACCTGTACAAGACCCTGAGTTTCCTATAGACAGTATTGAAAATGGGCGCTTGCAGTATGCCATTGATAGCTTTGCCTTTGAAAATGAGGAAACACTGACAAATGTTTGCTTTAGTTTGGAAAAAGGGCAAACTCTGGGCTTGGTTGGTCAGACAGGCTCTGGAAAAACTTCCTTGATCAAGCTTCTCTTGCGTGAATACGATGTGGATAAGGGTGCTATTTACCTAAACGGTCATAATATTCGTGACTATCGTCTGACAGACCTTCGAAGTCTCATGGGCTACGTTCCTCAGGATCAATTCCTCTTTGCGACCTCTATCTTAGACAATATTCGCTTTGGAAATCCTGATTTGCCTCTTTCAGCAGTCGAGGAAGTGACCAAGTTAGCCCAAGTTTATCAAGATATTGTAGCCATGCCCCAAGGATTTAATACGTTGATTGGTGAAAAGGGAGTCAGTCTCTCAGGTGGTCAAAAGCAACGTCTGGCCATGAGTCGGGCCATGATTTTAGACCCTGATATCTTGATTTTAGATGATTCTTTGTCGGCTGTGGATGCCAAGACGGAGTATGCGATTATCGACAACCTTAAGGAGACGCGAAAGGACAAGACAACCATTATTACGGCTCATCGCCTGAGTGCGGTTGTTCATGCAGATCTGATCTTGGTTCTACAAAATGGTCAAATTATCGAACGGGGTACGCATGAAGATCTGCTAGCCATGGATGGCTGGTATGCCCAAACCTACCAGTCTCAGCAGTTGGAAATGAAAGGAGAAGAAGATGCATAATAAGAAAGAACAATGGGCTGTATTGAAGCGCTTGATGTCCTATCTTAAGCCCTATGGACTCCTGACCTTTTTAGCACTTAGTTTTCTCCTAGCGACTACGGTCATTAAAAGCGTTATTCCCCTTGTGGCTTCCCACTTCATTGACCAGTATCTGAGCAATCTCAACCAACTTGCTGTGACAATTTTACTAGTCTACTATGGCCTTTATATCCTACAAACTATGGTACAGTATGTCGGTAATCTTCTCTTTGCACGGGTGTCCTACAGTATTGTTAGGGATATTCGTCGTGATGCCTTTGCCAATATGGAAAAACTGGGTATGTCTTATTTTGATAAGACGCCAGCAGGCTCTATCGTCTCTCGTTTGACAAATGACACCGAGACTATTAGTGATATGTTTTCGGGGATTTTATCTAGCTTTATCTCAGCAGTTTTCATCTTTCTGACAACTCTTTATACCATGTTGGTGTTGGATTTTCGTTTGACAGCATTAGTCTTGCTCTTTCTCCCCTTGATTTTCCTTTTGGTCAATCTCTATCGGAAAAAATCAGTGAAAATCATTGAGAAAACCAGAAGTCTCTTGTCAGATATCAATAGCAAGCTGGCTGAAAACATTGAGGGAATCAGAATAATCCAGGCCTTTAATCAAGAGAAGCGCCTACAGTCAGAGTTTGATGAAATCAACCAAGAACACTTGGTCTATGCCTACCGTTCTGTAGCCTTGGATGCCCTCTTTTTGCGCCCTGCCATGAGTTTACTTAAACTCCTAGGCTATGCTGTCTTGATGGCCTACTTTGGCTATCGTGGACTTTATCTGGGAATAACAGCAGGGACCATGTATGCCTTTATCCAGTATATCAATCGACTCTTTGACCCTTTAATTGAGGTGACGCAAAACTTTTCAACCCTGCAAACTTCTATGGTTTCTGCAGGTCGTGTCTTTGCCTTAATCGATGAGAGGACTTATGAGCCGCTTCAAGAAGATGGCCAGGCTGTGGTAAAAGAAGGCAATATTCGTTTTGAACATGTGTGCTTCTCATATGATGGGAAACATCCGATTCTGGATGACATTTCCTTCTCCGTTAACAAGGGTGAAACCATTGCTTTTGTGGGTCATACAGGTTCTGGGAAATCGTCTATTATCAATGTCCTCATGCGCTTTTATGAATTCCAGTCAGGGAGAGTTCTCTTGGATGATGTGGATATCAGGAATTACAGTCAAGAAGAACTGAGAAAAAACATTGGTTTAGTCTTGCAGGATCCCTTCCTCTATCATGGAACCATTAAGTCCAATATCGCCATGTACCAAGATATCAGTGATGATCAGGTTCAGGCTGCGGCTACCTTTGTGGATGCAGATTCCTTTATTCAGGAACTTCCGCAGGGTTACGACTCCCCTGTGTCTGAGCGTGGTTCGAGCTTCTCTACTGGTCAACGCCAGCTTCTTGCCTTTGCTCGAACGGTTGCTAGTCAACCTAAAATCCTGATTTTGGATGAAGCGACAGCCAATATTGACTCTGAAACAGAAAGCTTGGTTCAAGCTTCTCTGGCGAAGATGAGACAGGGACGAACAACCATCGCTATCGCTCACCGCCTTTCGACCATACAAGATGCCAACTGTATCTATGTTTTGGACAAGGGGCGCATTATCGAGAGTGGAACCCATGAGGAACTCTTGGCTTTGGGAGGAACC
Organism: Streptococcus shenyangsis; assembly: GCF_006385785.1. Classification (GTDB taxonomy): domain Bacteria; phylum Bacillota; class Bacilli; order Lactobacillales; family Streptococcaceae; genus Streptococcus; species Streptococcus shenyangsis. The sequence goes on along the minus strand of NZ_VFSH01000007.1, from coordinate 88,213 downwards.
TATCACAAGATGTATAGTTTGCAGGCGGGTGCTATGTCTTAATACTCTTTGAAAATCTCTTCAAACCAGGTCAATTTTATACACAACCTCAAAGCTGTACTTTGATTTTCATTGAGTGTAAGAAGGAAATCCTTCAAATTACAGATTTCTTTCACCGCCTTTTCCATTTTGTGGTATAATGAAAAATGTTGACAAATAGTATAATAAACACAAAGGAGAAACAGCATGCTGAAATGGGAAGACTTGCCCGTGGAAATGAAATCAAGCGAGGTTGAGTCTTACTACCAGCTTGTCTCTAAAAGGAAGGGTTCGCTGATTTTCAAGCGTTGCTTGGACTGGGTCCTAGCCTTGGTCTTACTGGTTCTGACCTCTCCTATCTTTCTCATCTTGAGCATATGGATCAAGTTGGATAGCAAGGGGCCAGTGATTTACAAACAAGAGCGCGTGACCCAGTACAATCGACCTTTCAAGATTTGGAAGTTCCGTACCATGGTGACGGATGCGGATAAAAAAGGGAGTCTGGTGACTTCTGCTAACGATAGCCGCATTACCAAGGTTGGCAATTTTATCCGCCGTGTCCGTTTGGATGAACTGCCTCAGTTGGTCAATGTTCTTAAAGGCGAGATGTCCTTTGTAGGGACGCGTCCTGAAGTTCCACGTTACACAGAGCAGTATAGCCCTGAAATGATGGCGACCTTGCTTTTACCAGCAGGGATTACCTCTCCAGCCAGCATCAACTATAAGGATGAGGACACTATCATCAGTCAAATGACGGATAAAGGCCTGTCAGTTGACCAAGTCTATATAGAGCATGTTCTTCCTGAAAAGATGCGCTATAACCTCACTTATCTCCGAGAATTTAGTTTCCTTGGAGACATCAAAATCATGTTTCAAACCGTGTTTGAAGTGCTAAAATAAAGTAGTCATGAGAAAATGAGTACAGATAAAAGGAGCAAATCAATGCCAAATTACAATATTCCATTTTCACCACCCGATATTACAGAAGCAGAAATTGCTGAAGTAGCAGACACTCTGCGTTCTGGTTGGATTACAACAGGTCCTAAGACAAAAGAACTGGAGCGTCGCTTGTCTCAATACACACAGACGCCTAAGACTGTCTGCCTCAATTCTGCAACTGCCGCTCTTGAGTTGATTTTGCGCGTCTTGGAAGTGGGACCTGGTGATGAAGTCATCGTTCCAGCCATGACCTATACAGCTTCATGTAGTGTCATCACTCACGTAGGAGCAACACCTGTCATGGTGGATATCCAAGCAGATACGTTTGAGATGGACTATGACTTGCTGGAGCAAGCCATTACTGAAAAGACTAAGGTGATTATTCCAGTTGAACTTGCGGGGATTGTTTGCGACTATGACCGTTTATTCCAAGTTGTGGAGAAAAAACGTGATCTCTTTACTGCTTCAAGCAAGTGGCAAAAGGCCTTTAACCGTATCGTGATTGTTTCTGATAGTGCCCATGCTTTGGGATCTACATATAAAGGACAACCAGCTGGTTCTATCGCTGACTTTACTTCCTTCTCTTTCCACGCCGTTAAGAACTTTACAACGGCAGAAGGTGGAAGTGCGACTTGGAAAGCCAATCCAGCGATTGACGACGAAGAGATGTACAAGGAATTCCAAATTCTTTCCCTTCATGGTCAAACTAAGGATGCACTTGCTAAGATGCAACTGGGTTCATGGGAATACGATATCGTCACACCAGCCTATAAGTGTAACATGACCGATATCATGGCTTCACTTGGTTTGGTACAATTGGACCGTTACCCAAGTTTGTTGCAACGTCGTAAGGACATCGTGGACCGTTATGATCGTGGTTTTGCAGGTTCTCGCATTCATCCTTTGGCACATAAGACTGAAACTGTCGAATCTTCACGCCATCTCTATATCACCCATGTAGAAGGAGCGAGCTTAGAAGAACGCAATCTTATTATCCAAGAACTGGCTAAAGCAGGAATTGCAAGTAACGTACATTACAAGCCACTTCCGCTCTTGACAGCTTATAAGAATCTTGGTTTTGATATGGCGAATTATCCTAAGGCTTATACCTTCTTTGAAAATGAAATTACGCTCCCTCTTCACACTAAATTAAGCGATGAAGAAGTGGACTATATCATTGAGACTTTCAAAACAGTTTCTGAAAAAGTGCTAACTTCATCAAAAAAATGACAAACTACAGTCAAGTAATAGTGATTCTGTTTCTAAAAAGTCTAATTGAGTGTAAAACTGTTGTTTTCAATTGAAAGTCCTATAGTAAAATGAAATAAAAACAGGACAAATCAATCAGGATAGTCAAATTAATTTCTAGCAATATTTTAGAAGCAAAGGTGTACTCTTATAGTTTCAATATACTGTATGGTTTGAAATGAGATGTGAGCAATTTGGTGTAGCATTTAGAATTTTTATTAGGCATCATTTAGAAAATGTAGTGTCTTGTTCTAGTTTTCAATTCACCCTATTTTTTGAAAGACGCGAGTTTCCACGAATGAGGTTGTGGAAACTCGCGTCTTTCTTTTTTGTTTTCAGAATATTGTTCAAAGTTTTGAGACTATTTTTCATGTTCTAGTCATTCTTTTGAAATAATCTATAAAACACGTGTCTACAATGATCTATATGTCCTATTCCAGTATTTTAGAAGAACTGCGTCTATTTTTATAGAGCTTGAATCTAGCTTTTATAGAAAATCTATTTAAGAAATATATTGTATTGTTTTGATTTCAATCCGCTATATGAACGATATTCATGTAAATATACCTGGCGAATGCTTGCATGACAAGATATTTGTTCTTGTATTTATAAATTAGTATTTTACGAGATGTCAACATGCTTTAAATACAGTGAATAGGATATTTTTATGTTCAAGCTAAGAAAGATAGTAATCACTTTTGAATGGAAGGTTAAAGAATTATTAGAAGTATGGTTAGATATATAAATGGTCACGCTTTCACAATTTTGATATTTTATTGTGTTATTCCTTGACAATTTTGATTTAAAAATATATTATAAAGAAAATGACAGCGGTGTCATTTTCTGGTATGGAATTTATATGAATATTAAATTAGGACATAATATTTTTAATTGGAGGCTAATATGAAATCTTTTCAACAAAATGAGGTTTTCTCTATTCGTAAGTCTAAGGTGGGAGTTTGCTCAGTTCTCTTAGCGGTTTTATTTATTGGAACACAAAGTGTTTTAGCTAATGAAGTAGTTGGTGAAACTTCTTCGTCTAAAGATAATATGCAAATGAACTCTTTGTTGAGTAGCACATCTACATCATTATCTGCGGAACCCCATTCTGATACTCTCAGTCTTGATAACAATTCAAGTTTAAGTACTGATAATAATGGAGGAGTGAGTATTAATCAAAATAAACCTGATATAACAAATGATACTATGATTGGTAACATCTCTGGGATGGAAGTGAATACTATTTTAAGTACTAATCTGAACGAACACGTAGCTTTGAATGTTAAAGATTATGGAGCAATAGGTGACGGGGTTAATGATGATCGTCAAGCAATTCAAGATACAATAGATGCTGCAGCTAAAGGACTAGGTGGAGGAAATGTATATTTTCCTGAAGGAACTTATTTAGTAAAAGAAATTGTTTTTTTAAAAAGTCATACACACTTAGAATTGAATGAGAAAGCTACCATTCTAAATGGTATAAATATTAAGAATCACCCTTCTATTGTTTTTATGACAGGTTTATTTACGGATGATGGTGCGCAAGTAGAATGGGGCCCAACAGAAGATATTAGTTATTCTGGTGGTACTATTGATATGAACGGTGCTTTGAATGAAGAAGGAACTAAAGCAAAAAATCTACCACTTATAAATTCTTCAGGTGCATTTGCTATTGGGAATTCAAATAACGTAACTATAAAAAATGTAACATTCAAGGATAGTTATCAAGGGCATGCTATTCAAATTGCAGGTTCGAAAAATGTATTAGTCGATAATTCTCGTTTTCTTGGTCAAGCTTTACCTAAAACTATGAAAGATGGGCAAATTATAAGTAAGGAGAGTATTCAGATTGAACCATTGACTAGAAAAGGTTTTCCTTATGCTTTGAATGATGATGGGAAAAAATCTGAAAATGTTACTATTCAAAATTCATATTTTGGTAAAAGTGATAAATCTGGAGAATTAGTAACAGCAATTGGTACACACTATCAAACATTGTCGACACAGAACCCCTCTAATATTAAAATTTTAAATAATCATTTTGATAACATGATGTATTCTGGTGTACGTTTTACTGGATTTACTGATATTTTAATTAAAGGAAATAGATTTGATAAGAAAGTAAAAGGAGAAAGTGTACATTATAGAGAAAATGGTGCAGCCTTAATAAATGCTTTTAGTTATAAAAATGTAAAAGATGAACTTGATTTAAATAAGAAAGTCGTTATTACTGAAAATACATTTTATATTTCTGATCCTAAAACAAAGGCTATTAGAGTAGCAAAAGATAGTGCAGAATATTTAGGAAAAGTATCAGATATTACTGTAACAAAAAATGTAATTAATAATAATTCTAAGGAAACAGAACAACCAAATATTGAATTATTACGAGTTAGTGATAATTTAGTAGTCTCAGAGAATAGTATATTCGGTGGTAAAGAAGGAATTGTTATTGAGGATTCAAAGGGTAAAATAACCGTTTTAAATAACCAATTTTATAATTTATCCGGTAAGTATATATCATTCATCAAATCTAATGCAAATGGGAAAGAACCAGTTATACGTGATAGCGATGGTAATTTCAATATTGTAACGGAGAATGGGCTTTACAAAATTGTAACAAATAACTTAAGTGATAAAAACGAAAAAGAAAAAAACAAAGAGGAAAAATTTAAAACAAGTTCATATGTGCATGAAAAACAATCTAATTCAAATAATGTAATTGATAGTAACCAGAAGAAAGGAGAGTTTAACTCAAGTAAAGATAATAGACAAATTAATGACAAGATCGACAATAAACAAGATAATAAGATAGAAGAAGTGAACCATAAAATAGTTGGAGATGGCAGAGAAACTGAAAATCATATTAATAAATCTAAAGAAATAGTAGAGGTAAAACAAAAATTACCAAAGACTGGTTCGAACAAGATTATGGAACTATTCTTAACAGTGACAGGAATTGGTTTACTTTTGACACTAAAAGGGTTGAAGTATTATGGTAAAGATAAATAAAATTTGTTCGATACAAGGAAGTTCCGTAGAAAATGAGGATGCTGTAGGTTCACAAAATCAGTATTTTTGGATTATTGATGGAGCTACAGATTTATATAATTCTAAAGAGGAGATAGGTTATTCAGTCTCAGAAGTTGTACATATTTTATCAGAAAGTTTGTCGGTTAATTGTAAAGAATCAAAAACTCTTAAACAAATATTTGAAACTGCTTTACTCGAGGTTAAAGATGAAATCGGTTTAAACTCATATGAATTAACAGAGTATTATCGCTTACCAACATTTGCTTTTATATTTGCTAAACTTTCAGAAAAAAAGTTGGAGTATATGATGCTAGGTGACTGCGTCATGTTAGTAAACGAAATGGAAATAACTGATCATAGAGTAGATAACTTATTTGAAAAAGGGAAAAATGAGATAAAAGACTCAATTGGTACAAATAGTGTTTTAAATAAAAAAATTATTTTACAAAAAATCAGAAAATTATCTAATCAACCGAGTGGGTACTGGATAGGTTCGTTGGATGAGAGATTTTTAGACCATGCTATTATTAATCAAATAGATGTTACTAGTGAACAAATTGTTTTAATGAGCGATGGCTTTTATGAATTCTATCAAAATAATCAAAATAAAACTTTTGAAGAGTTAATTAAGATGAGATTAAATTCTTCTGCTATTGATCCAATCTATGGAAAGAAAGATGATGCAAGTATTCTAGTTATTGATGTTTGATATATTGTTTAAAATATTAATTGTTACTATTGAACTTTGTTAAGAAGAGGTACCTAAATGTTAAGGTTATATTTAGAAAATGAAATTATAGAATTATCAAATAATTTAGAGACCATTTGGGTATCTGTGCTTGATAAATATGAGAAGTTATTTGAATATTTATCAAATGAAGAACGAATAGAATTGATTAAAGAAGATTTAATCATAAATGAGTCAGTTCTAAATGTTGATAAAAAAGGATATGAGTTAATTTGTTTACAACATCCCGTTTCATATGACTTAAGAAGAATTATTAGTGTAATAAAAATATCAACTGACATTGAACGTATTGGGGATAGAATTGTTGAAATTTTAAAAAATCTACAGATTATTCAAAGCAATGAAATTTTGAAGAAAATTATTTCAGAAATAAAAATACTTCATGAAGTTATCGGACTGCATATGAATAGGGCTATATCTTGTTATAGAGAGGAACAATCTGGATGTTTAGATATGGTTGTTATACAAAAACAGAATGAGATAGAAGAGCTTAGTACAAATATTGAAAATAAAATAATGAATTACATATTTGAAGATGATGGGAATGTTTCTGAAGTAATTGGTGCTTTAGATATTATTCATCACCTTGATAAAATTGCTCATACTACGCAATCAATTTATAAATGGATAATGTATAGAAAATATGGGAACATAAATTAGAAAGAAAAATATATGAAAACAATTATTGATAATTTTGTTGATAGAGTAATTGAATACGGAATGTATAATGAAATTGACAAAATATATGTGAAAAATAGAGTACTAGCGTTAATAGGTGAGGAGGGAACTGATCGCATTTCCGATGAAAATGACCTGAAACAAATAAAAGATTACTTAGTGGAAATCGCCTTAAAAAACGGTAAAATTAAAGATTTAATCGAGGAAAAGGAATGTTTAGGAGCAGAGTTAATGAATTTCATAGTTCCTTTACCTAGTCGATTAAATGATATTTTTTGGAGTTCATATGATATATCACCTCAAGAAGCAGTTGAAGAGTTTTATAAGTTAAGTAAAGATAGTGATTATATTAAAACTTCTGCTATTGCTAAGAATATTGAGTTTCGATCATCAACTAAATACGGAGAGCTAGAGATTACGATAAATTTGTCAAAACCCGAAAAAGATCCAAAAACAATTGCTGCTGAAAAATTAGTAAAAGCAACTAATTATCCCAAATGTTTACTATGTATGGAAAATGAAGGATATCAGGGGCGAATAAATTATCCAGCACGTTCGAATCATAGAATTATTCGGTTGAAACTTGGTGACGAAGTATGGGGATTCCAGTATTCTCCCTACTCATATTTTAATGAGCATGCGATATTTTTAAATAGTCAACATGTACCAATGGCTATTACCTCTAAAACATTTGAACAATTATTGGAGATTGTTGATATTTTGCCAGGATATTTTACTGGTTCAAATTCTGATCTTCCTATCTCAGGAGGCTCCATTCTTAGTCATAACCACTACCAGGGAGGGAAACATATTTTCCCAATGGAAAAAGCAAAATTTGAGAGTGAATTTCGTTTTAAAGACTTTGAGGATGTTAATGCTGGTATTGTAAAATGGCCAATGTCAGTAATTAGGTTACAAAGTGAAAATAAAAATCGATTGTTAGATTTAGCTAATAAAATTCTAAATAAGTGGAGGGAATATTCAGATTTAGAAGTAGACATCATTGCTATGACTGAAGATGTCCCACACCATACGGTGACTCCTATTGCTCGTAAAGTGGACGGGAGATATGAATTAGATATTGTTCTAAGAGATAATCATACTACTGAACAATACCCAGATGGTGTTTTCCATCCTCATCAAGATGTACAACATATTAAAAAGGAAAATATCGGGTTAATCGAAGTGATGGGACTTGCGATATTACCACCTCGTTTGAAACCAGAGTTAGAAGAAGTTGGAAAATATCTTTTAGGAGAGGATAACGCAATTGCGGATTATCATTTAGAATGGGCCGACCAATTGAAAGAAAAATATCCTCGCATTAATAAAGAAGAGGTTAATAGCGTAGTTCAACACGAAGTAGGACAAGTGTTTGCGAGAGTTCTGGAAGATGCAGGAGTTTATAAGAATACACCGTCTGGGCATGAAGCGTTTATGAGATTTGTTAAGTCGGTTGGAATTAATTAGGAGGAAACCCAAATGGCAATATTGGTAACAGGCGGAGCTGGTTATATTGGTAGCCATACCGTAGTAGAATTACTAAATTTAGGAAAGGAAGTCATCATTGTCGACAACCTTTCGAACTCTAGCATCTTGGTGCTAGACCGTATTGAAGCAATTACAGGAATACGTCCCGTGTTTTACGAATTAGATGTTTGTGATAAACAAGCATTGAGAAAGGTATTTGAAAAAGAATCGATTGATGCTGCAATTCATTTTGCAGGTTATAAAGCTGTCGGAGAATCCGTGCAAAAGCCTGTGATGTACTACAAAAATAATATTATGAGTACATTAGCACTTGTTGAAGTGATGTCAGAATTTAATGTTAAAAAGATTGTCTTTTCTTCAAGTGCGACTGTATATGGAATTAACAATCAGTCACCCCTAATTGAGACGATGGAAACAAGTGCGACAAATCCTTATGGGTATACGAAAGTGATGCTTGAACAAATTTTAAAAGATGTTCATGTGGCAGATTCAGAATGGAGTATTGCGTTGCTTCGTTATTTCAATCCAATTGGTGCTCATGAGTCTGGTTTGATTGGGGAAGATCCCTCAGGAATTCCTAACAACTTGATGCCTTATATTGCACAAGTAGCGGTAGGTAAGCTGTCAGAGCTAAGTGTGTTCGGAAATGATTATGATACGCTTGATGGTACTGGTGTGCGTGATTATATCCATGTAGTAGATTTAGCAATAGGACATATAAAAGCTTTAGAAAAAGTATCTGAAAAAACAGATGTTTATATCTATAACCTAGGCTCGGGAGAAGGCACTAGTGTATTACAACTTGTAAATACATTTGAAAGTGTTAATAAGGTCCCTATTCCTTATAAAATAGTTCCAAGACGTTCAGGAGACGTTGCAACTTGTTATGCAAATGCAGACAAAGCATATAAGGAATTAAATTGGAGGACAACAAAATCGATTGAAGACATGTGTAGAGATACATGGAATTGGCAATCAAAAAATCCCAATGGCTATAATTGATGATACTGTCTATATGAGTGCTGTATTTTGGAAAAATTACTTAACCTTTTAATGAAATTCATATTTAATGAAAGATAAATTTTTTTAAAAAAATTTTTGAAAGCGCTTGACAAAGGAAACGGTTTCATTGTATAATGTAAACACAATGACACCGATGTCAAATATAAAAAAGAAGGTCTTTATATGAAAAACTTAACAAAAATTAAGTTCAAAGAGAATGGGGAATTTAATCATTTCCCTGGGAATACAGTTGTAGCAAATCTTTATACTAAACAAGATTTGATGGAAGTTGTTGATATTATTCAATCACGTTATAGAGAATTACCATTTATCGATAAGTTTACTTTAACTCCAAGGAATTCTATTCACATGACTGTAATTGAATTGTTGTGCCATGAAAATCGTGAAACGGAGTTTTGGAGCAGTAATCTTCCTCTAGATACACCTTTACAGGAAATACATGATTACTTTGCTAAACAACTTGAAATTTTTCCATTGTTGGATGAAGAAATTCATATGCGTGTAACTGAAATGGGAAAACAAAACATATTAGTTGAACCTGCAGATGAAGCTTCTGCAAAGAGATTAGAAGAAATTCGTACTTATGTCTCAGAAAAAGCAGGTGTTCGTTTCCCTAATCATGATAGATATCAATTCCATATTTCAATTGGGTATCTTCGAATTCCTTTAACCGAAGAGGAGGAAGAAGAGTTTACTAAAGTCAGAGCAGAATTAACTGAAATTTTATTAGAGAAGATTCCAACTATTACTGTAAATCGTATTGACTATACTGTATTTGAAGATATGAGACAATTTGTTCCATATCACGAAAAATTTAAATAAAATAATAAAAAAGGAGAACTTATCATGAAAAAAATGAAAGTTTGGTCTACTGTACTTGCAACGGGAGTTGCTCTTACTACACTTGCTGCTTGCTCTGGAGGTTCAAATTCTACGACTGCTTCTTCATCTGAAGAAAAAGCTGATAAAAGTCAAGAATTAGTAATCTATTCGAACTCAGTCTCAAATGGTCGTGGTGATTGGCTAACTGCTAAAGCAAAAGAAGCTGGTTTTAATATCAAAATGGTTGATATCCCTGGCGCTCAATTAGCAGACCGTGTTATTGCTGAGAAGAATAATGCAGTTGCAGATATGGTATTTGGAATTGGTGCTGTTGATTCAAATAAAATTAGAGATCAAAAATTACTAGTACAGTACAAGCCTAAATGGTTAGATAAAATTGATCAATCTTTATCAGATAAAGATAATTATTATAATCCTGTGATTGTTCAACCATTAGTTTTAATTGGGGCGCCTGATGTAAAAGAAATGCCTAAAGATTGGACAGAATTAGGTAGTAAGTATAAAGGTAAATATTCAATTTCTGGTCTTCAAGGTGGTACAGGACGGGCAATTCTAGCAAGTATCTTAGTTCGATACCTTGATGATAAAGGTGAATTAGGCGTTTCCGAAAAAGGTTGGGAAGTAGCAAAAGAATATTTGAAAAATGCATACACTCTTCAAAAGGGAGAAAGTTCAATTGTTAAGATGTTAGACAAAGAAGATCCAATACAATATGGAATGATGTGGGGTTCTGGTGCATTAGTTGGACAAAAAGAACAAAATGTTGTTTTCAAAGTTATGACTCCTGAGATTGGTGTACCATTTGTAACTGAACAAACTATGGTTTTAAGCACTAGTAAAAAACAAGCGTTAGCTAAAGAATTTATTGATTGGTTTGGTCAATCAGAAATTCAAGTAGAATATAGTAAGAACTTTGGATCTATTCCTGCAAATAAAGATGCCCTCAAAGATCTACCAGAAGATACTAAGAAATTTGTTGATCAAGTGAAACCACAAAATATTGACTGGGAAGCTGTTGGAAAGCATTTGGATGAATGGGTAGAAAAAGCTGAATTAGAATACGTACAATAAGAAATAAGAGTTAATTTTTATGTCCAAGTCTCTCTATTATTTCTAAATTTATGGAAGAAATAAAGAGAGGCTTTTGGTTTAGTAATAGAGGGAGTTAGTGAGATGATTAAATTTGATAATATTCAAATTAAATATGGTGATTTTGTTGCAATTGATAATCTGAATTTAGATATACATGAAGGGGAATTTTTTACATTTCTTGGGCCTTCAGGATGTGGTAAATCAACTACTTTGAGAGCATTGGTAGGTTTTCTAGATCCATCATCAGGAAGTATTGAAGTTAATGGAACAGATGTCACTCATTTGGAACCTGAAAAGCGTGGAATTGGTATTGTATTTCAATCTTATGCGCTATTTCCAACTATGACTGTTTTTGATAATATTGCATTTGGTTTAAAAGTTAAGAAGGTAGCTCCAGATGTTATTAAAGCTAAAGTATCAGCAGTAGCAGCAAAAATTAAGATCTCTGATCAACAGTTACAGCGTAATGTATCAGAATTATCTGGGGGTCAACAACAAAGGGTAGCATTGGCTCGTGCTCTGGTTCTTGAACCTAAAATTCTTTGTCTAGATGAACCATTGTCAAACCTTGACGCAAAATTACGTGTAGATTTGAGAAAAGAGTTGAAAAGACTTCAAAAAGAGTTAGGTATTACTACTTTATATGTTACTCATGACCAAGAGGAAGCCTTAACTTTATCTGATAGAATTGCAGTCTTTAACAATGGATACATCGAACAGGTCGGTACACCTGTAGAGATTTATCATAATTCTCAAACTGAATTTGTATGTGATTTTATTGGCGATATTAATGTTTTGACCGATGAAACAGTCCACGAAGTATTACTGAAAAATGCAAGCGTTTTCTTAGAAGATAAAAAAGGATACATTCGATTAGAGAAAGTTCGATTCAATCGTGAAACTGAACAAGATTTCATTCTAAAAGGAACAATTATTGATGTTGAGTTTTCTGGAGTTACAATTCACTATACAATAAAAGTTTCTGAAAGTCAGATTCTTAATGTAACAAGTATTGATAGTCAGGCTGCTATTAGATCTGTCGGAGAAAGTGTGGACTTATTTATCACACCATCAGACGTTCTGCAATTTTAAGGAGGTGCAGTATGCGTCATAAATTAAATTTAAAAGATTGGCTTATTCGTTTAGGGTTAATCTGGTTCCTAGTAACATTTATTATTTATCCAAACTTTGATCTAGTAGTGAATGTATTTGTAAAAGGAGGAGAATTTTCCCTTGAAGCTGTACATCGTGTTCTAAAATCTGAGAGGGCACTTCAGAGTATTATGAACAGTTTTAAGTTAGCATTTTCACTCATTATTACAGTTAATGTCGTAGGTATTCTTTGTGTTCTATTTACAGAGTACTTTGATATTAAAGGTGCTAAAATTTTAAAATTAGGCTATATGACCTCTTTAATTTATGGAGGAGTGGTTTTAGCGACTGGATATAAATTTGTCTATGGTCCTTATGGATTGATAACAAAATTTTTACAAAATGTTATCCCTTCTTTAGACCCTAACTGGTTTATTGGGTATGGTGCAGTCTTATTCATTATGACATTTTCAGGAACTGCTAATCATACATTGTTTTTAACAAATACAATTCGAAGCGTTGACTATCACACTATTGAGGCTGCACGAAATATGGGAGCAAAACCATTTACTGTTTTCCGAAAAGTAGTGTTACCAACCTTAATTCCAACTCTATTTGCACTTACTATTATGGTTTTTCTTAGTGGTTTGTCTGCAGTAGCAGCACCCATGATTGTTGGTGGTAAAGGATTTCAAACTATAAATCCAATGATTATTACATTTGCAGGGATGGGGAATTCTCGTGATTTAGCTGCCTTACTTGCAATTATTTTAGGTATTGCAACTACAATTTTGCTTACTATCATGAATAAGATAGAAAAAGGTGGAAATTATATTTCTATCTCTAAGACTAAAGCGCCTCTTAAAAAACAAAAAATTGCATCTAAGCCTTGGAATATCATTGCTCACATTGTAGCATATGGATTGTTCACAGTTTTCATGCTTCCACTAATTTTTATAGTATTATACTCATTTACAGATCCAGTTGCAATTCAAACAGGTAACTTAACATTATCAAACTTTACTTTAGAAAATTATCGCTTATTCTTTAGTAATAGTGCGGCATTCTCTCCATTCTTGGTCAGCTTTATTTATTCTATTATCGCTGCGACAACAGCAACAATTCTCGCAGTTATATTTGCTCGAGTTGTCAGAAAACATAAAGCTCGCTTTGATTTCTTATTTGAATATGGTGCTCTACTTCCTTGGTTACTACCAAGTACACTTTTAGCAGTAAGTTTATTATTTACTTTTAATCAGCCACAATTTCTTGTCTTGAATCAGATTTTGGTAGGTAGTTTGGTAATTCTACTTATTGCATATATAGTTGTAAAAATCCCATTTTCTTATAGAATGGTACGTGCTATTTTATTTAGTGTTGATGATGAGATGGAAGATGCAGCAAGAAGTATGGGTGCTTCACCTTTTTATACTATGATGAAGGTTATCATTCCATTTATTTTACCGGTTGTTCTCTCTGTTATTGCTTTAAACTTTAACTCTTTATTAACTGACTTCGACTTATCTGTATTTCTTTACCATCCATTAGCTCAACCGCTGGGTATAACTATTCGTTCAGCAGGTGATGAAACAGCAACTTCAAATGCTCAAGCACTTGTGTTCGTTTATACTATTGTATTAATGATAATTTCTGGTTCTGTATTATACTTTACTCAGAGACCAGCTAGTAGAAAAAGGAAATAATAATGCAGGCAACAAGCTTAGGACTATCATATATCGAAATTGTATTAAGAATTGTACTTTCATTAGTTATTGGTGGAGTAATTGGTTTAGAGAGAGGAAGTAAATCTCAACCAGCAGGTATTCGTACACATAGTATTGTTTGTCTGGCTGCATGTTTAATTATGATGACTAATGAGTATGTATCTTATAAATTTGGTACAGGAGATCCTACACGCTTAGGTGCGCAAGTTATATCAGGTGTTGGTTTTCTTGGGGCTGGAACAATACTTATTACAGATAAAAAGAAAATAACTGGTTTAACAACTGCAGCCGGAATATGGGCTTCAGCTGGAATCGGTCTAGCTATAGGTGTTGGTTTTTATGAAGGAGCCGTACTAGGAGCAATTTCTGTTTGGAGTGTTATAACTATGTTCCAACCTTTAAAAAAATATCTTCAAAGTCGTTCAAAGATAATCGAATTGTATATCGTTGTTAGATCTACAGAGGCATATAATCGGGTACTAGTATACTGTGCTGAGAATGGCATTAGAATGACTGATTCTAGAACTGCATTTGGAGATGTTAATTCAGAAAGAATTGAATATTTTGATGTTCCAGAAAAAAAAATAGCATCATTTATTACTCTAGAACTATCAGGAAGATTTGAACATCTTCGTTTGATGGAAGAAATTGCTAATATTGTAGGTGTTATTTATGTCGAAGAAATTAGCTGAAATTTAGTAAACAAAGGGACAGATGTTTTTGTCCTTTTGTTTTTTAGATGTTTTAATCATCTAATTTTTGAGTAGATTTTTGCTCAGAGGTTTTTATGAAAGATTTTAAAATCTATTTTGATTTAGGTAAAATAGAATATTTTGATAATAATTGTTTGATACAAGTATACAAATTTATTTCTTTTTATGATATTTGTGAAATGGTGTTTCCCTTTCATTTACCTCCTGATGAGTTGATAACAAATGTTATTTTTAAAGAAAAAATTAAGTCTATGTTAGAATGTTACATTGACAGGCTATTATATATTTTTATAAATCCAACAATTTTTACTGAAAAAGTTAATCTACAATTTTATGGTAGTTTTTTCTCATATGAATTTATTTGTCGTGAAGTTGGAAACATTCTTAAAAATAAAGGTGTGAATTGCAATTTAAACTTTTTTGAAGGGGAAGAATATTTGTAAAATTAATTTTGTGAATTTGTGGATCTTAAATAATTTACAAAATTCTCTTGTTAAAAAAAAATTAAATATTGTATAGTAATATTAGAATGTTCGTAATGGAGGACTGAAATGAAAAATATAAATGGGAAAAAGGTAACTATTTATGATATTGCACGTTTATCAGGTTTTTCTCCAAAAACAGTTTCACGAGTTATTAATGGTGGAGTAAATGTTAAAGAAGAAACTTATCAAGCGATTCAAAAAGTTATAGAGGAATTGTCGTATATTCCAAATGCGTATGCAAAAAATTTAACTAAAAAAGAAGCTATAAATATATTGATTTCTGTAAAAAAAATCGACTCTTTTCCTTTAATTTGGTTTCAAACTTTATTAGATAAAGTTTTACAAACTTGTAAAGAGTATGGTGTTAACGCTATTGTTGAATATTTTAGTGAAGAAGATACAATTAGTAATTCAATAATCTCGAGTACAGGAAGCTTGATAGATGGTGTAATA
The DNA here is from genome assembly GCF_006385785.1 of Streptococcus shenyangsis. GTDB lineage: Bacteria > Bacillota > Bacilli > Lactobacillales > Streptococcaceae > Streptococcus > Streptococcus shenyangsis. The sequence goes on along the minus strand of NZ_VFSH01000007.1, from coordinate 72,633 downwards.
GTATTTTATGAAAGTAAAGAAGATATTCGGATTAATTACTTGCAAAAGAATAAAATGCCATTCATAGTTTTTGGAGAATCTAGAACACCTAATGTTGTGTATGTTTCTAACAACAATTTTCAGGCCACTTATGACATGATGAAATTAGTATCAAAAGAAAACATTAATAGTATGTGGTTACTTATGGGAGGAGAATCCCTTGTTAATATTGATCGAGAGAGAGGGGTTCGTGCTTTTTTAAATGATAATAACTATGAAATGGATTTGAAAGTAGTATATGGTCTAACTACAATAGATTCTGTTTATTCATATGCTACAAGACATCTATCTAATCAAAATTATCCTGATTTGATTTTTGTATCCGGTGATGAAAAAGTACAGGGATTGATTCGTTCTTGCTATGAGAAGGAAATTACCATTCCTGATGATATTTCAATAATCGGATTTGACAATATTCCAATTTCTCAATATTATACTCCAGCTTTATCTACAATTTCTCCTAATTATGTTAAATTAGCTCAAGAAATGATTGAAGGGGTATTAGCAATTATAAAGGGGGAAAGTGTCACATCTGTTGAAGTTTCTACTAAACTTGTTAGGAGACAGAGTTTCTAGTATTGTTTAATTCTTGAAAATCCTAATGGAAAAGATGGAGTGTTCTAAAGTAAGTTCTGTTTAGCATCTATTCAGTTTCTATTGAGTTGGATCCAATTTCCAACAAGTGGGACATTTTCACGTTCGATTTACTAAAGACATTATCACATTCGAATCACACATCTTTCAAAAAAATTGTAAAAAAGTCTTGACAAAGGAAAAACAAAGTATTAAAATAAGTTCAATAAATCAGAAAAGTAACTATTTTTGATCTTCAGGGAGCCTGTGGTCATTGTGAACAGGTGGTTGGAAGTAGTGAAAGTGGGCTGATTTTAAAAATGAATTTGAAACAATGAAAATTCGGTGCGCACACCTTACAGTGCAACTTGTTGTTAGACAAGGCAGAGATATAAAGGGGAATAGTCCCTTTATAATTGAGGTGGCACCGCGTTACCAACGCCCTCACGCAGAGTAATTTTCTGTGTGTGGGCTTTTTCATATCTTGAAATCAATACAGAAAGAGGAAAAATTTTATGACAACTAAAGGTTATTTTGGACAATTTGGTGGTAGTTTTGTACCGGAGCCGATTCAGGCTTTGTTGGATGAGTTGGAAGTGACATTTGACAAGTACAAGGATGATCCAGAATTTTTGGCAGAATTTCGCCATTACTTGAAGGATTATTCAGGTCGCGAAACACCGCTCTATTTTGCGGAAAGTTTGACAGACCACCTAGGTGGCGCTAAGATTTATCTCAAGCGCGAAGACCTTAACCACCTTGGTTCTCACAAGCTCAACAACGTTTTAGGACAAATTCTTTTGGCCAAACGTATGGGCAAAAAACGAGTGATTGCGGAAACAGGAGCTGGTCAGCACGGTGTTGCGACAGCAGCGGCTGCAGCCAAGTTTGGTATGGCCTGTGATGTCTACATGGGAGCAGAGGATGTGGAACGTCAACGTCTCAATGTCTTTCGAATGGAGATGATGGGAGCAACTGTTCACGCAGTTGAAACTGGAACTCGTACCCTTAAGGATGCAGTTGATGCAGCCTTTGGAGCATGGATGAATGACCTTGAAGCCTTCTATGTTTTGGGATCTGCTGTGGGTCCGCACCCATATCCAACCATTGTTCATGAATTCCAAAAGGTCATCAGTGAAGAATCTCGTCGTCAAATCTTAGAAAAAGAAGGACGCTTGCCAGATTACATTATTGCCTGTGTAGGTGGTGGTTCCAATGCTATCGGTGCTTTTTCACAGTATGTGGCTGATGAAGAAGTCAAATTGGTTGGGGTCGAAGCTGCTGGTCATGGACTTGATACAGACAAGCACGCAGCTACTATGACAAAAGGTAGTATCGGAATTGTTGATGGCATGAAGACTTATGCAGTCTTTAAGGAAGACGGAGAGCTGGCTCCAGTTTACTCTATCTCAGCTGGTTTGGACTATCCAGGGGTTGGCCCAGAACATGCCTACTTCAAAGATTCAGGTCGCGTGGAATATGTTGCTGCGACGGATGAAGAAGCTGTTCAGGCTCTCCTCCTTCTCAGCAAGACAGAAGGAATTATCCCAGCGATTGAAAGTTCGCACGCTATCGCAGAAGCGGTTAAACGTGCACCAAAACTAAGTAAAGACGACATTATCATCATCAATGTCTCTGGTCGTGGAGACAAGGACGTAGCTGCAATTGCGGACTACCTAGAAGCTAAAAAATAAAAGATGGAAAAATTACAGTCTTTTCTCTCACAGAGAGCTTGTGGTTGCTGAAAACAAGCAGAGAATGCTGTAAGGTTGGGTCCATCTGAAACGAGAGAAGAAAACATAATTCTCAAGGGAGTGCCCTTTATCGCACAGCCTGTTACAGGAGGTATCTGAGACAGGAATGAGAGATAGGAGAAATCCTATAATTGAGGTGGCACCGCGAATTTCGTCCTCACGCAAGTTATTTTGCGTGGGGATTTTTCATACAGTCGCCACCAACTAGAATTAGAACTGAAAGGGAAATTACAATGGAACGAATCATTCATGGAGATGTCTTATCACCAATCTTGGCTTATATGCGCCTAAAGGGGCAACACAAGGTTATCTTAGAGAGTATTCCGAGAGACAAGGAAACAGCTCGTTTTTCTATCCTAGCCTATAATCCAGTTTTTGAGATTAAGTTTGAAAATGGGGTCCTTTATCAAAATGGTCAAGTGATTGATCGTGATCCCTTGGATTTTCTTTATGAAGTGACTCATAAGAGCCAGCACCATTCAGACCTTCCTTTTGGTGGTGGGGCAATTGGTTTTGTTGGTTACGATATGATTTCGCTTTATGAAGAAATTGGTCAAATTCCTCAAGATACAATTGGAACGCCAGACATGCATTTCTTCGTCTATGAGAGCTACATGGTCTTTGACCACAAGAAGGAGAAAATCCATGTCATCGAGGATGCTCTCTATAGTGAGCGTAGTCAAGAAGACTTGGAAGAAGCCTTGAACCAAGTGCTTGAGGAATTACGTATTCCTGCAGCAAATGAATTTGCAGACTTGGATTTACCACCACTTGACTTCAAACCCCATATCGCTCCTCAGAAGTTTGAGGAAATGGTAGAAACAGCTCGTGACTTGATTCGAAATGGTGACATGTTTCAATGTGTGCTCAGTCAGCGTTTCTCAGCAGAGGTTACTGGAAATCCTTTTGACTTCTACAGAAATCTCCGCGTGACCAATCCATCTAATTACCTTTATTTCTATGACTTTGGTGATTATCAAATCATCGGTGCTAGTCCAGAAAGTTTGGTTTCTGTCAAAAATGGCATCGTGACAACCAATCCGATTGCAGGGACGCGACCAAGAGGAGCAACGGATGAAGAGGACAAGGCTTTGGCGACAGACCTGCTTTCTGATGAGAAGGAAACAGCAGAGCATCGGATGTTAGTAGACTTGGGACGTAACGATATTGGCCGCATCTCTGAAACGGCAAGTGTCCAAGTTACCAAGTATATGGAAGTGGAGCTCTTCCGCTACGTCATGCATTTAACCAGTGTGGTCAAGGGGCGTTTGCTTCCAGAACTCACCGCCATGGATGCCTTGAAAGCAACACTTCCTGCTGGAACAGTTTCAGGAGCACCAAAGATTCGGGCCATGAGACGCATCTATGAACTGGAAACAGAAAAACGTGGCGTATACGCAGGAGCAATCGGCTACTTGTCTGCGACGGGTGATATGGATTTGGCCATCGCCATCCGAACTATGATTCTTAAAAATCAAAGAGCCTATGTGCAGGCTGGGGCAGGGATTGTCTATGACTCTATCGCCCAAAACGAATACCAAGAAACCATTAACAAAGCTAAATCTATGACTAGAATTGGAGAACTAAGACCATGATTTTATTGATTGACAACTATGATTCTTTTACCTATAACTTGGCCCAATATATTGGGAACTTTGCAGAAGTACAGGTCTTGAGAAATGATGATCCCAAGCTGTATGAAGAAGCTGAAAAAGCAGATGGTCTGGTCTTTTCTCCTGGTCCTGGTTGGCCAGTTGATGCTGGAAAGATGGAAGACATGATTCGTGATTTTGCTGGCAAGAAGCCGATTCTTGGGATTTGTTTGGGTCACCAAGCCATTGCAGAAGTCTTTGGTGGTAAGTTAGGTTTGGCTCCAAAAGTCATGCATGGGAAACAGAGCAATATCAGCTTTGAAGCGCCATCTGTTTTGTATCAAGGCATTGAGGATGGCCGTGCGGTCATGCGTTACCACAGTATTTTAATTGAAGAAATGCCAGAAAACTTTGAAGTGACAGCTCGTTCGACTGATGACCAAGCCATCATGGGGATTCAACACAAAACACTTCCAATTTATGGCTTCCAGTACCATCCAGAGAGCATTGGAACGCCAGATGGCTTGTCTTCTATTCGGAATTTTATTGAGAAGGTTGTAAAGTGAGGAAACTATGATGAAAGAGATTATTGAAAAACTAGCAAAATTTGAAAATTTATCAGGTGTGGAAATGACGGATGTCATTGAGCGTATCGTAACTGGGCGTGTAACGGAGGCGCAGATTGCTTCTCTCCTCTTAGCTCTTAAGATGAAGGGGGAAACACCTGAAGAACGCACAGCCATTGCCCAAGTCATGAGAGGGCATGCCCAACATATTCCAACTGAAATTCATGATGCCATGGACAACTGTGGTACTGGTGGGGATAAGTCTTTCAGCTTTAACATTTCGACAACTGCAACCTTTGTCTTGGCTGGTGGTGGTGTTCACATGGCAAAACACGGTAACCGCTCGATTTCTTCTAAATCTGGTTCTGCAGATGTCCTAGAGGCCTTGGGCATCAACCTAGACCTCAAACCAGCTGAACTAGGTAAGGTCTTTGATAAAACTGGCATCGTCTTTCTCTTTGCTAAAAATATGCACCCAGCTATGAAATACATCATGCCAGCTCGTTTGGAGTTGGGAATTCCAACGATTATGAACTTGACTGGTCCCCTGATTCACCCAATGGCTTTGGAAACACAGCTTCTTGGTATTAGTCGTCCAGAACTGCTAGAAAGTACAGCTCAGGTTTTGAAAAATATGGGTCGCAAACGTGCTATAGTGGTTGCTGGTCCAGAAGGATTGGACGAAGCTGGTTTGAATGGAACAACCAAGATTGCACTTCTTGAGAATGGCGAAATCACCTTGTCAAGCTTTATTCCAGAAGATCTAGGGATGGAACGCTACGCTATCGAAGATATTCGTGGAGGCAACGCTCAGGAAAATGCAGAAATTTTGCTTAGCGTTCTTAAAAATGAACCAAGTCCATTCTTGGAAACGACAGTTTTAAATGCTGGTCTTGGTTTCTATGCTAATGGTAAGGTAGATAATATCAAGGACGGAGTTGCCTTGGCTCGTCAAGTGATTGCTAGTGGCAAGGCCCTTGAAAAACTCAGACTGTTACAGGAGTACCAAAAATGAGTCAGGAATTTTTATCTCGAATCTTGGAGCAGAAGGCGCGTGAGGTCGAGCAGATGGAGCTGGAGGAAATCCAGCCTCTGCGCCAGACCTATCGCTTGACTGACTATCTAAAACAACACCAAGACCGTTTACAGGTAATCGCTGAAGTCAAGAAGGCTAGTCCTAGTTTGGGAGATATCAATCTAGATGTGGATATTGTGCAACAGGCCCAGACTTATGAAGCGAATGGCGCAGTGATGATTTCTGTTCTGACAGATGAAGTTTTCTTTAAAGGACATTTGGATTATCTGCGGGAGATTTCCAGTCAGGTACAGATTCCGACGCTTAACAAGGATTTTATTATCGATGAAAAGCAAATCATCCGCGCTCGCAATGCAGGTGCGACAGTCATCTTGCTCATTGTGGCAGCCTTGTCAGAAGAACGTCTTAAGAAACTTTACGACTATGCGACAGAGCTTGGTCTGGAAGTCTTGGTGGAGACTCACAATCTTGCTGAACTAGAAGTGGCCCACAGACTTGGTGTTGAGATTATCGGTGTCAATAACCGCAACTTGACCACCTTTGAAGTTGACTTGCAGACCAGTGTAGATTTGGCTAAACATTTCAAAGATGATTGCTTGTACATTTCTGAATCTGCTATTTTTACAGGACAGGATGCGGAACGAGTAGCCCCATACTTTAACGGAATTTTGGTAGGGACAGCTCTTATGCAGGCAGAAGATGTGGCTCAGAGAATCAAGGAGTTGCAGATTGACAAAGGTTAAAATTTGCGGACTATCGACCAAAGAAGCGGCAGAAACAGCCGTGTCAGCAGGAGCCGACTATATCGGTTTTGTCTTTGCACCTAGTAAAAGACAGGTGACCTTGGATCAGGCTTCTGAGCTAGCAAAGTTCATTCCTGCAGATGTCAAAAAGGTTGGTGTATTTGTTTCACCAAGTCGGGCTCAACTGCTAGAAGTCATTGACAAAGTTGGTTTGGACTTGGTTCAAGTTCACGGACAGGTGGCAGATGATTTATTTGAGAATTTGCCTTGTGCCAGTATTCAGGCTGTGCAGGTGGATGGAGAGGGACATGTCCCCAATTCTCAGGCAGACTATCTCCTCTTTGATGCCCCTGTGGCTGGGAGTGGCCAACCCTTTGACTGGGCTCAACTGGATACGACAGGATTAACTCAGCCTTTCTTTATCGCAGGTGGGCTTAAGGAAGACAATGTAGTAAAAGCAATTCAACACTTTACTCCCTATGCAGTAGATGTATCGAGCGGAGTGGAGACAGACGGACAAAAAGATCAGGAAAAGATTAGAAGATTTATAGAGAGGGTAAAGAATGGTATATCAAGAACCAAATAAAGATGGATTTTACGGAAAATTCGGCGGACGTTTCGTCCCAGAAACATTGATGACAGCAGTTTTGGAGTTGGAGAAGGCCTACCGTGAAAGTCAGGCAGACCCAAGTTTCCAAGAGGAATTAAACCATCTCTTACGCCAGTATGTAGGACGTGAAACTCCCCTTTACTACGCAAAAAACTTGACCCAGCATATTGGCGGAGCCAAGATTTATCTCAAACGTGAAGACCTTAACCATACAGGGGCCCACAAGATTAACAATGCCTTGGGTCAAGTTCTTCTGGCTAAACGAATGGGTAAAAAGAAAATTATCGCTGAAACAGGTGCTGGTCAGCACGGTGTAGCAACTGCAACAGCTGCAGCCCTCTTTAACATGGAATGTACTATCTACATGGGTGAGGAAGATGTCAAACGCCAAGCCCTCAATGTCTTCCGAATGGAGCTTTTGGGAGCCAAGGTTGAGGCAGTGACAGACGGTTCGCGCGTGCTCAAGGATGCGGTCAATGCAGCCCTTCGTTCATGGGTGGCTAATATCGACGATACCCACTATATTCTTGGTTCTGCCTTGGGGCCTCATCCTTTCCCAGAAATCGTTCGTGACTTCCAGAGTGTTATCGGTCGAGAGGCTAAACAACAGTACCGCGACTTGACAGGACAAGATCTGCCAGATGCCCTAGTAGCCTGTGTTGGTGGTGGTTCTAATGCCATCGGTCTCTTCCATCCATTTGTAGAGGATGAGTCTGTAGCTATGTATGGAGCTGAAGCAGCTGGACTTGGTGTGGATACAGAGCACCACGCAGCTACCTTGACTAAGGGTCGTCCAGGTGTCCTCCACGGTTCCCTCATGGATGTGCTCCAAGATGCCCATGGTCAAATTCTTGAAGCCTTCTCTATCTCAGCAGGTTTGGACTATCCTGGTATCGGTCCAGAACATTCTCACTACCACGATATTAAACGTGCCAGCTATGTTCCTGTGACAGACGAAGAAGCCTTGGAAGGATTTCAACTCTTGTCTCGTGTGGAAGGGATTATCCCAGCCCTAGAATCTAGCCATGCTATCGCCTTTGCAGTGAAATTGGCCAAAGAACTTGGACCAGACAAGTCCATGATTGTCTGTCTATCAGGTCGTGGGGACAAGGATGTGGTTCAAGTCAAAGACCGCTTGGAAGCAGATGCAGCAAAGAAGGGAGAAGCTCATGCCTAAGACACTAACAGAAAAATTAAACGCTATAAAAGCAGCTGGAAAAGGAATTTTCGTTCCCTATATCATGGCTGGAGACCATGAGAAAGGTTTGGATGGACTCGGAGAAACAATCCACTTTTTAGAAGATTTAGGTGTTTCGACCATTGAAGTGGGCATTCCTTTTTCAGATCCTGTCGCAGATGGACCTGTTATCGAAGAAGCTGGCTTGCGAAGTCTAGCTCATGGTACTTCGACACAAGCTTTGGTTGAAACTTTGAAAACCATTGAAACAGAGGTTCCACTGGTCATTATGACCTACTTCAACCCCCTCTTTCAGTACGGTGTGGAGAACTTTGTCAAAGATTTAGCAGATACAGCGGTTAAGGGCTTGATTATCCCAGACCTGCCTCATGAACATGCCAACTTTGTAGAGCCATTTTTGGCAGACACAGACATCGCCTTGATTCCTCTAGTAAGCTTGACGACAGGGATTGAGCGCCAGAAAGAGTTGATTGAAGGGGCAGAAGGATTCGTTTATGCAGTTGCCATCAATGGGGTGACAGGGAAATCTGGCAATTACCGTGCAGATTTGGACAAGCACTTGGCACAACTTCATCAAGTAGCCGACATTCCAGTCTTGACAGGATTTGGCGTATCTAGTCAGGCTGATGTAGAACGCTTCAATGCGGTGTCAGATGGTGTTATCGTCGGCTCAAAAATTGTAAAAGCTCTCCATGAAGGAGAGCCGATTCAGGACTTTATCAAACAAGCAGTAGCTTACCAAAAATAATCACACAAGCAGCGAGCAAGAGGAAAGGCACAAAAGGAAGTCTTTCCTTTTTCTTTTGCAGGAGAAAGGCTAGAATTCCCATCGCAGAAGCAAACTGAATCAAGATGAGTAATTCGGTTATGCTAAAGACGAGAGCGCAAGAAGCTAAAAAGAGGAAATCCCCTGCGCCCATGCGGATATCGATAAAATGAGCCAAAAAGCCAAGAGCAAGGAAAAAGACCATGACCAGATTCCAGCCAGAGGAAGCCATGAGGATTAGGTGGAAAGTCATCCAGACCAGTAGGGGATATTCCTGATGGCGAAAGTCGTAGATGCTCAAGGTCAAACCAGCAGTGATTAGGATGACTTGCCCCAAGGAAAGCAATTCCCAAGACCAAGCCAGAAAGAGGAGTCCTAAGCCTAGTTCAAAGAGGGCATACCAGACAGGATAAGGAGCCTTGCAGTAGCGACAGCGAAAGCGATTGAGCACCTGCGAGAGAATCGGAATCAAATCTAAGGGACGCAAGGGAGTCTGACAGGAATCGCAGTGACTAGTTGGTAGGATAATCGATTGCTCAGGAAAACGGTCAATGACCAAACCGAGAAAGGAAGCTAGAATGCTTCCGACAAGAAAAAAATAAATATCAATCATACTTATCTATTCGTAAAAAATAGGAGAAGTAGTATAATGGAGAAATATAGATAAGATAGTGAGGTCAAGATGACAATTCGTTTTGAAGAAGAGGTGAGTATAGAAAACGCTCAATTCGTATGCCAATGGTCCAACTCCCTCGGCAAATCCTTTCAAGAACAATGGATGGGACCAATGATTCCTTTTCCCTTGACCATTCAAGTCTTGCAAGATTTGGAAGGAATCTTTTCAATCTTTGAAGGACGAGAGTTTGTCGGGCTTATACAGAAAATCAGGCTAGAAGACAGTAATCTTCATATTGGAAGATTTTTTATCAATCCCCAGAAACAGGGGCAAGGCTTAGGTAGCCAAGTTTTAAAGAAATTTGTTAGTTTGGCCTTTGAAAATGGAGACATAGATAGTATTTCTCTAAATGTCTTCGAGGCAAATCAAAGAGCTCAAAATCTTTACCAAAAAGAAGGATTTGAAATCGTTCAAATAGTTGAAGCACCTGTACGAAAATACATCATGAAAAAGGGGAGATAGAAGCAAACAGCCTTGAAATCAATGTTGACTGCGATGATGAACCTGAATCAGCTCCTCAAAAGGGACTGTATATGAATGAACGTTACCAGTGTTTAAAAACTAAAGAATATCAGACACTTTTATCTTCCAAGGGTAGACAAATTTTCGCTAAACGTAAGATTGATATGAAATCTGTCTTTGGGCAGATAAAGGTTTGCTTGGTTATAAGAGATGTCATCTGAGAGGTAAGCGTAAAGTGAGAATTGACATGGGATTCGTACTCATGGTCAATAACCTGCTGAAATATAATAAGAGAAAGAGGTGAAATTAAAAAGCTAGAGTTCCGCAATTGGAAATCTCTAGCTTTTTGTTTTCTGAGAATCATATTGACTCAGACTCTTTTGACTAATGTTACTAAAAAGATAAAGTAACTTTTATCCTTATTTATTGTCGCCACTCAACATGTTTTTGATACCTTCTACAGCACCTTCTACAGCGTCTTTGGCATCTTCAGCAACTTCTTTTACTTTAGAAACAACTTTTTCAGCTGCTCCTTCTTTTTCCAATTTTTCATCACCGATGGCTTTCCCAACACCTTCTTTAATAGAACCTTTAGCTTGATTTAACTTTTCTTCTACTGACATGATAATTTCTCCTGTTATATTTATTTTATCTTAGTTTACACGAGTTTTTTCGTGAGATACTACACCAGTTGCTGCACCTTTAACAGCTTCTACACCTTCGCTAACTTTTTCTTGAACAGTTGAGAAACCAGATCCAAGACCAGATTTAGCTTTTTCGAATTGTTCTGAAGCGAATTCTCCTGTTGATTCAGCAACGTCAGATACGCGATCTTGAAGGCTTACTGAGTCTGCTTCATGTTGTTCTTTAGTTTTGATGTCGACAACGTTTACGTTGATTTCAACAACTTCCAAGTCAGTCATTTTAGCAACTTCTGAAGATACGATTTCTCTGATTTCTGAATATAAAGCTGGAACATTTTTTTGATACTCAGCAATAATGTTTAAGTCAACTGCAACTTGTGTTTTACCAACTTCTACGTTAACACCACTTGTTACGTCATCGCTGTTAACGATTTTTTCTTTAAGATTTGAGAAGAAACCACCGTCGATTCCCAAAAGACCTGAAACGTTTTCTAGTGACAGACCAATGATTTTTTGGATAACTTTATCTTCGTAAGTAAGTTCCCCTTTGATTTCGTGAGCTACAGCAGTAGCATCTTTCTTTTCTACGTTAGTGTTAATGTTTTTTTCGTTTGACATATGAAACTCCTTTAATTAAATTAGTAATTTTTATTTATCTATATAGTTTTTTTCGATATATAATCCAGCTGCAACTCCCAGTGCTCCTAAAATCAATACAAATATTGTTTTGAAGAAGCCAAAGGAGATAATCAAACAAGCGAGAAATACGCCTATGAGACCTGCGATTATTGGATATCGATATTGTTTAAGCCATTCCATTTTTTACTTCCTTACTTCACACGACTAACAGTCTTTTTGTTTTGAGGTTTTGGTTTAGGCTGGTAGTCTTTTACTAGAACTTCTAGTTTAACCTGACGCTCAATACCAAAAAACTGCTTCAATCCATTAGTTATTTCATTTTGAATTAGTTGGCATCTGTCAGCGATGTTGTCCGAAGGAAGAATTTTACCTTCTACATGAACGAAACATTTATTTTTTCGTAAATTTACATGAACAGTTGGGTTCTTGATCAATCCATGATCACTCACCAAACTTCTAACAAAACCTTCGATTGCAGAATTCTTTAATTTCAATGTATCGTTTTTAGTTTCAAGTTGAATTTCCAAATAACGTTTAGGATAAAATAACACAACTAACATCGATAACAAAACTAAAGTTGATAGAGCCACTATCCCCCAGAATATATATCTAGAGAGATAAAATTCAACGAAATGATTCTGTCTCCAGCTAAATAGCTGAATGCCTAGATCACTAACTTGATGATAATCTATCAAAACAGGAAGGAAAATTGTCAAGATTAAAATACAGAAAATAATTAAAAGTATTTTCTTTGTTTTTGACATATACAATCCTTTCGATTTAACATTAAACTATTTTTACCCGTCTAATCTATTTAAAAATAGTTTATTCTACAAGTAATTATTTTTTACCTGTAAAGAATGATACTACAGTAACAACAATTGCTGCTCCTGCAATAGATGGGATCAAGGCCATTCCAGCGATGGATGGGCCCCAACTACCTAAAAGGGATTGTCCTACAGATGACCCGACTAAACCAGCGAATACATTTGCGACGATTCCCATAGAACTACCTTTTTTAGTGATTCTACCTGCTACAAGTCCAATAAGACCTCCAGCAATGATAGATCACAACATTGCTTACCCTCCTTTTTTATTTTAATATCAAAAAATAAATCAATTCCTTTGATTATTGCTATTGTATAATTTTAATATAAAATAATCAATTATTTTGATTATTATATAATTTTAATATAAAAAAATCAAATTCTTTGATTGTTGCTATTATATAATTTTTAAATTTAAAAATATAATCTTTCGACTTGAATTTGATTCTGTATTCACGCCCTCAATAGACGGTAAAATAAGAAAATTGTTTATATATTGCCCCCGTAGTATTACTATACGAAATAAAGGATCTTAGTAAAAGTCGTTATAGCATGCCATACCTATTCTTTGTGGTATAATGCAAGAGGTGAAATCCGATAATTTATAAAGAGAGAAAGACATTCATGAGAGATTTATTATCTAAAAAAAGTCATAGGCAATTAGAATTATTAGAATTATTATTTGAACATAAACAATGGTTTCATCGTTCTGAACTAGCAGAGTTACTAAATTGTACAGAACGTGCAGTCAAAGATGATCTATCCCATGTTAAATCTGCTTTTCCTGACTTGATTTTTCATTCTTCTACTAATGGTATACGCATTATTAATACCGATGATAGTGATATTGAAATGGTTTACCATCATTTCTTTAAGCATTCAACTCATTTTTCGATTTTAGAATTTATCTTCTTTAATGAAGGTTGTCAAGCTGAGAGTATTTGTAAAGAATTTTATATCAGTTCATCTTCGCTCTATCGTATCATTAGCCAAGTCAATAAAGTGATTAAAAAGCAATTTCAATTTGAAATTATTCTGACCCCTGTTCAAATCATTGGAAATGAGAGAGACATTCGTTACTTTTTTGCACAATATTTTTCAGAAAAATATTATTTCCTAGAATGGCCATTTGAAAATTTTTCATCAGAGCCCCTATCTCAATTGTTAGAATTGGTTTATAAGGAAACAAGCTTTCCAATGAATTTGTCAACTCATAGAATGCTAAAGTTGCTCCTGGTTACTAATCTATATCGAATAAAGTTTGGTCATTTTATGGAAATAGAGAAAGATTCTTTTAACGACCAAAGTTTGGATGCTTTGATGCAGGCAGAAGGAATAGAAGGTGTTGCTCAGAGTTTTGAGTCAGAATACAATCTCTCTTTAGATGAAGAAGTTGTTTGCCAATTATTTGTGTCTTACTTTCAAAAAATGTTTTTCATAGATGAAAGTCTCTTTATGAAATGCGTAAAAAAGGATAGCTATGTTGAAAAATCTTACCATCTATTGAGTGATTTTATTGATCAGATTTCAGTCAAGTATCAGATTGAGATTGAGAATAAGGATAATCTGATTTGGCATCTGCATAATACCGCACATCTGTATCGTCAAGAGTTGTCTACTGAGTTTATTTTATTTGATCAAAAAGGCAATACAATCAGGAATTTTCAAAATATTTTTCCTAAATTTGTTTCAGATGTAAAAAAAGAGCTTTCTCATTATTTAGAGACTCTTGAAGTTTGTTCTAGTTCAATGATGGTAAATCATCTATCTTATACCTTCATCACTCATACCAAACATTTGGTGCTTAATCTACTACAAAATCAGCCAAAGCTGAAGGTTCTGGTTATGAGTAATTTTGATCAGTATCATGCAAAATCCGTTGCAGAGACACTTTCTTATTATTGCAGCAACAATTTTGAACTTGAAGTTTGGACTGAATTAGAATTATCAAAGGAATCTTTAGAAGAATCGCCTTATGATATCATCATTTCTAATTTTATTATTCCTCCGATTGAAAATAAGAGACTGATCTATTCAAATAATATAAACACGGTCTCACTCATATCTTTGTTAAATGCCATGATGTTTATTCGATTAGATTAGTAACCTAAAATAAAAAATGCTATTTCGCGTTTTGAACTGTACCTCAAAAGTTAGACAGAAAAAATCTAATTTTTGGGGTGTTTTTATTAAGAAAAGACCTTCAGTCATTTAAGTAAAATGTACATCTAGAGTCATAGTCCTCTAAAACTCTTGCTTTTTTTGTAGAAGATACGAAAAAAACCTTGATTCCAAGGCTTTTCCTGTTGTATGTAGATGCCCCCTACATGGATTTGTAAGAACTTTTCATATTGAAAATAAACAAAAATGTTGAAATATAGCTGATTTTAGGGAAATACTTTTAGGTGTTTTCAATGTCAGGATTTAAAAATGGGGCAAAAGTGGGGCAAAAACGAATGACTCGTATTTGGTTTGAAAACCTATAATACCTAATGATTATGCTATTCTAGATATATAGTTTTGTTATAAATAAATGTCAGTGCGAGATCAAATTGGAGGATAAAATGGAAAAACAAATTAATGAAAAAAAAGCCTTGGTTCCCAAAGCTTTTTAATCTTATAAACTCATTAAAACAACTCCCAGTAAGGTGTGGAATGTTTTTTAGTCTGTGTCATATAAAAATAAATAGAATGAATAGCTATAGCTAGAGCTAAAATGGTTGTAATACTTACTACTATTATAGGATTAGAAGCAAAGATTAAAGAGAGAATCAAGGCAGCCAGATAGAGTGTAGCTTGGACACAGTAGTAACTTTTCGAATAGCGAAGATAGTGTTTGTTATAGGGCCCATTTGCTAGGACAGCAGCTTGGAAGAGGCCAAATCCGATATAAGAGAAGCTGGTTGCAAAGAGACGATTAGCTTCAGGATTCTGAAGAAAACTCATCGAAACGGTCATCATAAGAAGTCCAATGAAAATAGGATAGTGACTGTAAATTAGAAATAGTCTCTTTTGATTAGATTTTTCATCAATAGCATGGTCGAATTGACCAAAATAAAACAAGAACAGAGAAATCATAATAATGAAATAAAGAACCGAATAAATCGAGAAATTCTCGATTGTAAAGAAGTTAGCTAGCTCCGTAATCATCTCTCCAAACATAATAATGACAAGAAGGGAGATACGCTCGATTAAATGGGGGAGATTTACCTGGTAATGCTTATCTTTATTAAGCAAGATACTTGGCATAATAAATGTTAGCAGAATACTAGCAAATAAGATATAGACTCTAAGGTAAATAGGAAGAAGAGCTGCTAGATAGACTCCTAAACTTCCTAGACCTGTTATCCATAGAAAACCTTTGATACTTTCCCGATTAGCATCATCGGTTGATTTTCTAAAAAATTCAACCAAATATTGAAAAAATAAGGTAAGGGTTAATGTACCAATAGCCCAACAGAGATAATGAAAATATTGTTGCCAATCAGGTCCAATCATATTGGCTATAAAGAGTAAAATTCCCATTTTGATAAACATGATTACTATGTTAAATAAAGAGTTCTTTCCATAGCGATTGGTATAATCGGTTTGAATCATCCAGGAATCGATGAGAAACAAAGTAGCAATGAAAAAATCAAGGAAAGAATTCCAAGTCAAAATACCGTTATGAAGATGGTCAATTAAAGTAGTTACTTTTGAAATTGCAAAAACAAAAACTAGGTCATAAAAAGTTCTGAAAATTCTACACGTTTATGTTTAATAAGAGTTGTCATCTTAAGACCTTTCTATTTTAGAAGTACAATTTATTATAACAGAAAATGGTAATAAAAAAAAGGGAGATGCTTAAATAACTTCATGTGACGCGAATGAACTGCGCCACAAAAGTTAGGTTTTTTCTGTCTAACTTTTGGGGTGCAGTTCAGAAGGGGTGTTTTTTCTATCGTTTTTTAGTGCTAAGACTACACAAAAAAGCCTTGTAAATCAAGGCTTTTTCCTGTTGTATTTAGATGCCCCCTACAGGGATTTGGAAAGGACTTTCATATTGAGAGCAATTAAAAATATTGAAATATAAGTGATTTTAGGTATTTTCAATGTCATGATTTAAAAATGGGACAAAAGTGGGGCAAAAACCATACAGATTCTAAACTGTATGGTTCTTTTTTTATCTAACCAAGAAAGGTTAAAACTTATTAAAACAAATGCAATCAACTGTTGAAAACTTTTTAGTCCGTGTAATATAAAAACAAGTAAAAAGTTGAACTATAGGGAATATTGTGTCATAATAGGTAATAGATGAATAATTAATAGATTGGAAATAATGCTTTCTTACCTTAACAAGTTGAATTGGTTATACATTTTTTCGTCGCAATTGTGTCTATCTCTCGAGTTTAGCTAGTTTTTATAAGCTCTGGCTTCTAATCAATATAACAAATTTTAGAAGTGCATAAGACAAGATGGTGACATTACTACAGTCATTTCTAGTCACCATATGTTGCTGGCACAGGCTGTTTGTAGTGTTGGCTATTTACTAGTCAGTTTAATCGGAGTGTTTAATTTTTATTGTTGAAAGGTTTTTATATGGCGAAAATTCTATCTTTAGGTCTGACAGGTAAGAAATTACTTGCTCAGGGGTTCTTGTTTGTTCTGCTAGGTCTCATCTTGATGGTCACGGGGACTTGGTTGCCAGTAAAGGTTATTCGACTGGTTCTGTTTTTAGCTTGGATAGCAACGGTCTTAGATTTAGTATTACGTATTTTCAAAAAAAGTCAGTCAACGGACACCTTGGGAGTTGCACTGGTTAAATTGTTAGTGCTGGGATATTTGCTTGGCTCCAATCTTGCGACGGATGTGCCGATTTATATTTTGGCTCTTGTGATTGGAGTTTATCAGATTTTTCATGCTAGTATTAACCTTGTCACCTATGTTCTCTACCGCAAAAACAAAATTCGACCTCGTTTTCGTCTCTTACTAGATGGACTCGTACTAGTTTTTCTTGGTGGGACTAGTCTTTTGTCCTCTACAGGAAATTCTGTCTTTCAACTCTTTGTATTAGGGGCTTATTTTTTTCTTTATGGTGTGTCCAATATCCGTGATGGTTTCTTGTTTGAGGAGGAAATTGGGAAAAACCATCTCAAACGTCGCATTAGAATTAGCTTACCTATTGTCCTAGCCGCTCTCATCCCTGCAAGAACTTTAGCAAAAATCAACAAATTCATGCAGGAAAATGCTGATGAGAGAGAGGATATCCATCTTGGAATGGTGAAGTCTGGTAAGACAGCGGAGCTTGAAATTTTTGTTCATACAGCTGAGACCTCTCTGTTTTCGGCAATTGGTCATGTGGATATCTGCTATCAAGGCCGTGTTATTTCTTATGGCAACTATGATCCGTCTTCTGAGACCTTATTTGGCATGGTAGGAGATGGTGTCTTATATTTCTGTGATCGTGACAAGTACATTGACCTATGTAAACGTGAGAGTCAAAAAACGCTTTTTGGTTATGGGATAGATTTGACGCCTGAAATGGAAAAAGCAGTTCAGAAAAAGTTGGCTGAATTGAAACAACTGACGATTCCATGGGAGCCAAGTGCAGATAAAATCATGACAGGTGATGGTAAGGAAGACTACACCTACGCTTATAAAATCAGACATGAGACAGATGGGGAACTTTATAAATTTATCAAATCTAAGTTTAAATCCTACTTTGTCTTATCTACAAACTGTGTGCTCTTGGCTGATACCATAGTCGGTCAGGCTGGCACCGATATCCTCTCACCCAAAGGATTTATCGCTCCAGGAACTTACCAAGCCTACCTTAATCGAGAGTTTGAAAAACCAAATAGTATAGTCGTATCTAAACATGTTTATTAAGGAGAATTTATGAACTTAGTAAAAAAATACACCCCGTTAATACTTTTTATAGGGCTGGTTGCTCTTGTAATTCTGAATGCATCGAGCTTTATATCAGGAGCAATCTCTCTCTTTGATGTAATATCAACCTTGATTTATGGTGCTGTTATTGCTTTTGTGCTTAATGTTCCTATGAAAAAAATTGAACAGTACTTAGTTAAATTGAAGGTAAAGGCAGAGTTGCGTCGTCCGATTGCCATGGTACTTGTTTTCCTAGCTCTTATCTTAATCGTGATTGCTCTTTTGGTTTTGGTGCTGCCAACCCTAGCTCAGACTATTAGTCAGCTGGGAACAGTCCTTTCAACAGTCCTTACTCAACTTGGGAAATTGCTAGGCAGCTCGGAATTTGTAACCAAAGACATGTTGTCAACTATCGTATCAGGCATACAGGGACAATCTAGTTCTATTAGCCAAGCTTTGATAGGTTTTTTATCAGGTCTGACTAGTAATATCGGCAATATTTTTTCAAGTTTGATGAATGCCTTTTTGATTATAGTCTTCACCTTTTCATTTTTATCCAGTAAGGAACATTTGGCAGCGATGACGAGTCGACTTCTAAAAGTTTTTCTTCCAGAGAAGGTGGTGATAAAGTTGACTTACATTGGACAAGTAGCACTAGAGACTTATGACCAATTTTTGATGAGTCAGCTGATTGAAGCAGTTATCATAGGAGTTATGATAGCGGTTGGTTACAGCGTGTTTGGGATACCCTATGGAGTAATGACAGGTATCTTTGCAGGAGTGCTATCGTTCATTCCTTATGTAGGGCCTATGATTGCTTGTGTTGTGGGAGCGATTTTTATCTTCACAGTGAGTCCTACTCAAGCCTTACTTTCTCTTCTTCTATATCAAGTTATACAGCTGATTGAAGGAAACCTTATTTATCCTAGAGTTGTAGGTCAGTCTATTGGTTTGCCAGCTATTTTCACGCTTGCGGCTGCTAGTATTGGAGGCAATCTCTTTGGCTTACTTGGGATGATATTCTTTACACCGATATTTGCTGTTATCTATCGATTGGTTAAAGAATTTGTCGTTGCAAAGGAAAATCAGGTAGATTAAGAAAAACTAAATTTAATAAGATATACTGAGAAGAGAGTGAGAGATTCTCTTCTCTTTTATTTTTAAATACTTTTCTACAAAAAGCTATTAGACGTTAAAAAAAGCCTTGGTTTCAAGGCTTATTTCTGTTGATTTAGATGTGCCCCCTGCAGGGCTCGAACCTGCGCCCCATAGCTTAAGAGTCTACTGCTCTACCAACTGAGCTAAGGAGGCAACAGAAAAAGCTGAGAATGTAACTTCCCAGCTATTTTAATATGCCCAAAATGGCAGCTAGATTATTTACGAAAGGCATCAAGGATATAGGTGAAACCAACAATTAAAAATGCAAAGGCAACGACATAAACGACAAAGACACTTGTAGCTACTGGATTGAACAAAATCACTAGACCTAGTAAAAATGCAAGCAACGCTATCCACATGATATGGTTGCCAATAATAGGGAAAATCAATCCCAGACGATTGCCTTTAAAGAAAGCTATAATGGCTTCTACAATTAACCAAATTCCTAAAATAGTTGGAATGACAACTGGCAGCGTCACAAAGCCATAGGCAACGAGGTAAAGAGCTAAGAGAAGATTAACAATCCCTTGGAAAAGATGAGCTGGTGAGCGAAGCTCTTTTGGTACAGAGAAATAGCCTAAAATAGCTGCTATAGAAGAAACCAGTAAACCAAATGCAATCCACCAGCTGTAAGCAACAAGATTAGCTACTGGGTTTGTAAATAGGAAAAGTCCTAAAAGGACAAAAACAACTCCTGCAAGGAATAGCGATAAACGATTAGAAAATTTCATTTCAATACCCCCTATATAGTATAGTATAGTTTGATAATAAAAATATTATACACCTTTTTAGAGGAAATATCAATAAACAAAATGGAAAATTTGGAAGTTTCAGTCTGATTTATGAAAAGAAAATCAGTTTTTATTATTTTGAAAATAAAAAGAGAAGATAAAATTTGTCTTCTCTACATGAAAATATTGTATGGAATCAAAGCAAAAGTAACTGGCTTTACACTATTTGTAAAGATGTAATTTGATTCAAAAAGAAAAGATAGATTTAAAATGTGGGACAAATGATGGGGTAAATCAGTTATAGACAAGCAAAAAAAGCCTTGATTTACAAGGCTTTTTCCTGTTGTATTTAGATGCCCCCTACAGGGATCGAACCTGTGACCCACGGATTAAGAGTCCGCTGCTCTGCCAGCTGAGCTAAGGAGGCAAAGAAAAAAGCTGTATTGGTGCCGAAACTTCACGGTTTGTATTGAACCCGCGCAATTAAGCAGGTGGGCAACTCGCTCTAACTGAAGCTGTTTCCGTGTGAGACGGCCTACATGCTGTTAGAAGACTTTTGTTTCCCTAATAATACAAAAAATAGTCGGTCAACACTTAAGTGTGAAGTCGTACACCACAGCGTTTCTATGTTTATATGATACCACTTTTTCAAAAAAAATCAAGAGGAAAGTGCAATTTTTTGAAAAGGATTTCAGATTTTTCGCAAACGGTCGATAGCTTCCTTTCTTTGAGCCAAAGCCCGTTCATATTTACCAGTATCTTCTGCTTGGAAATAGTGATGATTGCGGATTTTTTCTGGCAGATAGTCTTGCTTGACCCAATTTCCAGGATAGCTGTGTGGATAGAGATAGTCTTGGGCATTCCCTAGTTCCTTGCTTCCGCTGTAGTGTCCATCACGCAGGTGTCGCGGAATAGGCAAGTGCCCTGATGTTTTGAGGTCAGCAAGTGCCTTATCCATAGCTACATAGGCTGAGTTGGATTTTGGAGAAAGGGCCAAATCAATCACGACATTGGCAATGAGAATGCGGGCTTCTGGGAACCCAATCTTCTGGGCAGCATCCAGAGCAGTCACAGTGTGAATCTGGGCTTCAGGATTGGCCAAACCGATATCTTCATAGGCGATAACGGTCAAGCGACGAGCGAGACTTGGCAGATC
Organism: Streptococcus shenyangsis; assembly: GCF_006385785.1. Taxonomy (GTDB): domain Bacteria; phylum Bacillota; class Bacilli; order Lactobacillales; family Streptococcaceae; genus Streptococcus; species Streptococcus shenyangsis. The sequence goes on along the minus strand of NZ_VFSH01000007.1, from coordinate 51,595 downwards.
CCCAGCCTCAATCAAGCGGGCAGCATAGTGAAGACTGGCATCAACATCTGAGCCACGGATAGACTTTTGCAGGGCAGATAGAACATCATAGTGACCGTCTCCATCCTTATCCATGGTAATGTAGCTCCGCTGCAGGCTATTTTCCATAATGTCGAGAGTGATATGGCGGATGCCCTCGTCATTCTCAGGGGTAGAGAGAACAGCCAAATCCAGTGAGTTGAAGGCAGAGCGAAGGTCTCCGTTTGTAGAGGTTGCGATGAAATCCAGCGCATCCTCATCTAGTTCTACTGGAAAATCAAAACCACGTTCAGGGTTACTTAGAGCTATCTGAAGAGCCTCTTTGACGTCTTGGTTAGACAGAGGTTCCAACTCAAAAATTTGAACACGGCTACGAATGGCAGGAGTGACAGAAAAGAAAGGATTTTCAGTCGTAGCCCCAATCATGATGACCAGACCACTTTCCAAGAGAGGCAAGAGGAAGTCTTGCTTGGTTTTATCTAGTCTGTGAATCTCGTCTAGTAATAGGACGAGACCACCAGAGAATTTAGCCTCTTCCGCAATTTCTTGCAGTCGTTTTTTACTATCAACCGTCGCATTGAAAGTTCGAAAGGCATACTTGGTCGTCCCTGCGATGGCAGAGGCAATACTGGTTTTGCCGATTCCCGGAGGGCCATAGAGAATCATGGAGGACAGGCGGTTGGCTTCCACCATGCGGCGGATGATTTTTCCTTGTCCGACCAGATGTTCCTGACCGATGACTTGGTCGATGGTTTTAGGGCGCATGCGAAGCGCGAGATTGTCTGGCATAGCAGTCCTTTCTAACGTGGATTTTCTGATGTATATGTGGTAAGATGGTAGTATCTATTTTAGCATATTTCCGAGTATTCGGGGCGATTAAAGAGTCGCATAGAAAGAGGACAAAATGGCAACATATGGATTTTTAGATGTTTTAGAGGAAGAGTTGGAGAAGAATTTTCCCTTTGACTTTGAGATTAGTTGGGACAAGCGCAACCACGCGGTTGAAGTGAGTTTTCTATTGGAAGCGCAAAACGCTGCAGGTGTGGAGATGGTAGATGAGGACGGAGAGGTTTCGTCAGATGACATTCTCTTTGAAGAAGCAGTGCTTTTTTACAATCCTGCTAAGTCAACCGTCAATGCAGAAGACTATTTGACTGTCATTCCTTACCTGCCTAAAAAGGGATTTTCTCGCGAATTTTTAGCTTATTTTGCGCTATTCCTTAAAGATACTGCTGAGGTTGGACTAGATGCCCTTATGGACTTTTTGGAAGACCCAGAAGCAGAAGAATTTGTCATGGAATGGAACCAAGAAGTCTTTGAAGAAGGAAAGGTTGGCTTGGAAGAGGGAGAATTTTACCCTTATCCGAGATACTAGGAGTTTGACATGGAAATAGAGGTTTCTGATTTCACAGGCTGTAAGATTGCTTTGTTTTGTGGGGATAAGCTTTTGACTATCTTACGCGATGATAAGGCAAGCATTCCCTGGCCCAATATGTGGGAACTTCCAGGCGGTGGACGTGAAGGTGATGAAAGTCCTTTTGAGTGCGTGGCGCGTGAAGTTTATGAAGAACTGGGAATTCATCTGACTGAGGATTGTCTGCTTTGGAGTAAGGTTTATCCAAGTATGCTTTTTGCGGATAAACAATCTGTATTTCTAGTCGGTCAGTTGACACAGGCTCAGTTTGACATTATCGTATTTGGAGATGAAGGTCAGGACTATCAGTTGATGAATGTTGAGGAATTTCTTAGTTCCAGTCAAGTTGTACCTCAGTTGCAAGAGAGATTAAAAGATTATTTAAAAGTAAGTGATTAGAAAGGATGGTTCGGTTAAATTTCTAAACTGAACTCGCCCTAAACACTGTGCCAAAAAGATAAACTTCTCTTAGACACAAGCGTCTTCAGAGAATTTCCTATTTTGGTTTTGTGTTTTACGGGCTTGGTATCTTAAATATGGAAACATGGCAAGAGTTAAAAGTTACAGTGAAGCGTGAGGGAGAGGAGATGGTCTCTAATCTCTTGATTGAGCTGGGAGCGCAAGGCGTTGCGATTGAAGATAGCATGGACTATGTGGGGAATGTGGATCGTTTTGGTGAAATTTTCCCAGAGGTCGAGCAGCAAGAAGAAATCGTAGTGACAGCCTACTACCCTGATACAGTTGATGTGGCTGTAGTTGAGGCGGACTTACAGGCTCGCCTAGCAGAATTAACAGATTTTATGGATTTGGGTGAGGTCAAGATGGGGACGACTGCCTTAGCTGAGGAAGACTGGGCAGACAACTGGAAGAAATACTATGAACCCGCTCGCATCACTCATGATTTGACCATCGTGCCGTCGTGGACAGACTATGAGGCGACTGCGGGAGAAAAGATTATCAAGCTAGATCCAGGCATGGCTTTTGGGACTGGAACACATCCAACCACTAAGATGAGCCTTTTTGCCTTGGAACAGGTTCTTCGTGGTGGCGAAACGGTGCTAGATGTGGGGACTGGATCTGGTGTCCTCTCCATTGCTAGCTCGCTACTTGGTGCTAAGGAAATTTTCGCCTATGACCTAGATGATGTGGCGGTTCGTGTGGCTCAGGAAAATATTGAGCTAAACCCTGGTATGGAAAACATCCATGTAGCAGCAGGAGACTTGCTTAAGGGAGTTGAGATCGAGGCAGATGTGATTGTAGCTAATATCTTGGCGGATATCCTCGTTCATCTGACGGATGATGCTTACTGCTTGGTCAAGGATGAAGGCTACCTCATCATGAGTGGAATTATTAAGGACAAGTGGGATATGGTGCGCCAATCAGCTGAGTCAGCTGGATTTTTCCTTGAAACCCACATGATCCAAGGGGGATGGAATGCCTGTGTCTTTAAGAAAACCAAGGATATTTCCGGTGTGATTGGAGGCTAGCATGCAACAGTATTTTGTCAAAGGCAGCGCTATCTCTCCTGTCACCATCGAGGACAAGGAAACCAGCAAGCATATGTTTCAGGTTATGCGCTTGAAAGAAGATGATGAGGTGACTTTGGTCTTTGATGATGGCATTAAGCGCTTGGCGCGTGTGCTGGATGTGGAAGCTCGTCAGTTGGAATTGGTAGAAGAACTAGATGACAATGTAGAACTGCCAGTCCAAGTGACCATTGCATCTGGCTTTCCCAAGGGGGATAAGCTGGAGTTTATCACTCAAAAAGTGACGGAACTAGGTGCCAGCCAAATCTGGGCCTTCCCTGCTGATTGGTCGGTCGCCAAGTGGGACGGCAAGAAATTGGGTAAAAAGGTTGAAAAACTAGAAAAAATTGCCCTTGGAGCGGCCGAGCAAAGCAAGCGTAATCTGGTCCCAACTATTCAGCTTTTCGAGAAAAAATCAGACTTTCTAGCTCAGCTGGACCAGTTTGACTCTATCGTAGTGGCTTATGAAGAGTCGGCCAAAGAAGGTGAAGCCGCTGCGCTCTTACAAGCGGTCTCTGGTCTTGAAAAAGGAGCAAAACTGCTCTTTATCTTTGGACCAGAAGGCGGGCTCTCACCTGCAGAAATTGAGAGTTTTGAAGCTAAGGGAGCCGTCTTGGCAGGACTTGGTCCTCGTATCTTGCGAGCAGAAACAGCGCCGCTTTATGCTTTATCAGCCCTTAGTGTTTTATTAGAATTAGAGAAATAAGAGGAAGAAAATGGAACAAAAACACCGTTCAGAATTTCCAGAGAAGGAACTTTGGGATTTAACAGCCCTATACCAAGACCGTGAGGATTTCTTGCGTGCAATCGAGAAGGCTCGTGAAGACATCAACCAATTTAGTCGTGATTACAAGGGCAATCTTCATACTTTTGAGGATTTTGAAAAAGCCTTTGCGGAATTGGAACAAATCTACATTCAGATGAGCCATATTGGAAACTATGGCTTTATGCCGCAGACGACAGACTATAGCAATGACGAATTTGCTAATATTGCTCAAGCTGGGATGGAATTTGAAACAGATGCCAGTGTAGCCTTGACCTTCTTTGACGATGCCTTGGTGGCAGCTGATGAGGAAGTCTTGGACCGTTTGGGTAAATTGCCTCACTTGACAGCAGCTATTCGTCAGGCCAAAATCAAAAAAGCCCACTACCTAGGAGCTGATGTGGAGAAGGTCTTGACCAATCTAGGTGAAGTTTTCTACAGCCCACAGGATATTTACACTAAGATGCGAGCTGGGGATTTTGAAATGGCTGACTTTGAAGCCAATGGAAAAACCTACAAAAACAGCTTTGTGACCTATGAGAACTTCTATCAGAACCATGAGGACGCTGAGGTTCGTGAGAAATCTTTCCGTTCCTTCTCAGAGGGACTTCGTAAGCACCAAAATACGGCTGCGGCTTCCTATCTAGCCCAAGTCAAGTCTGAAAAACTATTGGCAGATATGAAGGGTTACGACTCTGTCTTTGATTATCTTCTAGCTGAACAAGAAGTGGACCGTGCCATGTTTGATCGTCAGATTGACCTCATCATGAAGGACTTTGCGCCAGTTGCTCAGAGATACCTTAAGCATGTTGCCAAGGTCAATGGTCTTGAAAAGATGACCTTTGCAGACTGGAAATTGGACTTGGATAGCGCCCTCAATCCTGAAGTGACTATTGACGACGCCTATGATTTGGTCATGAAGTCAGTAGAACCTTTGGGGCAAGAATATTGTCAGGAAGTTGCTCGCTATCAAGAAGAGCGCTGGGTGGACTTTGCTGCCAATAGTGGCAAGGATTCTGGTGGTTATGCGGCGGACCCATATCGCGTGCATCCTTATGTCCTCATGAGCTGGACAAGTCGTTTGAGCGATGTCTATACCTTGATTCATGAAATCGGTCATTCTGGTCAATTCATCTTTTCTGATAATCATCAGAGTTACTTTAATGCCCACATGTCTACTTACTATGTCGAAGCACCGTCAACTTTCAATGAATTGCTCCTAAGTGATTACTTGGAACACCAGTCTGACGACCCGCGTCAAAAACGCTTTGCACTTGCCCACCGCTTGACAGATACCTACTTCCATAATTTCATTACTCACCTCTTGGAAGCAGCCTTCCAGCGTAAGGTGTATACATTGATTGAAGAAGGAGAGACCTTTGGAGCAAGTAAACTCAACAGTATTATGAAGGAAGTCTTGACGGATTTCTGGGGAGATGCCATTGAGATTGACGACGATGCGGCTTTGACTTGGATGCGCCAAGCTCACTACTACATGGGCTTGTATAGTTACACTTACTCAGCAGGGCTAGTCATCTCGACTGCGGGTTACCTTCATCTGAAACATTCAGAAACTGGAGCTGAAGATTGGCTCAATCTTCTCAAATCAGGTGGTAGCAAGACACCACTTGAGTCAGCTATGATTATCGGTGCGGATATTTCAACAGATAAACCACTCCGTGATACCATCCAATTCTTGTCAGACACAGTTGACCAGATTATCGCCTACAGTGCCCAGTTGGGAGAGTAAAGATTGGACAGAGTTTTAGGAGAATAATATGAATAGAATCAAAGAATGGCTAGAGCAAGATCCCAAAAGAATGCATTTTATCAAAATTGGTCTAGTTTTGTTGGGAATCATTTTATTGATTGCTTTGCCTACTCTCTATCTTGTTTTGAGCGGAGTTGGTATTTGGTATTTTGTAAAGAAATCACCAGATATTCGAAAAAGAAATTTAATGATAGGGCTTTTCATTGTTAGTTTTGTTGCAGTTGCTCTCCAAACCCCAACTGTTACAAAGAAAACTTCATCTTCTCAGTCAGAAACTAAGCAGACTGTGACATCTACTGCTTCGACAGCTTCAACGACGGATACTTCATCTAGCATAGAGGAGGCGAAACGAATCGAAGACGAGAAAAAAGCTAAAGAAAAAGCAGAAGAAGAGAGAATTGCCAAAGAAAAAGCTGCAAATGAGTTGCAAGAAAAAGGTGAAGACTTAGTCAAACAATTGGAAGAAAGTCAAGATGCGAGTCAAGTGAAGTCTGCCAAAGAAACAGTTAATCAGATTGAAAATAACGATAAAAAGGCAGAATTGCTCGATAGGATAGGTGCGGTTGAATCATTAATTTCTCAAAAAGAAGAAGAGAAAAGAATTGCTCATGAAGCTGAGACTAAAGCCAAACAGCAAGATAGAATTGTCTATGTTGCAAACCATGGGAATGCGAAAGTTTACTGGTATAGTAAGGATAGAATGCCTTCAAAAACGAATAAAGCCAACGTTGTTGAGATGACAGAGGCAGATGCAATTGCTGCAGGAAAACGTCCATCTAAAAAAGAATAAGATAGAAAGTTATCTTGGGCTGGCTTTTTGAACAGTTGCTAGAAATGTAGAGGTATTGCCCATGTATCAAGAGTTACTTAGAGAAATAGCAGAAGAAAAACCAAGTTATCATGATGAAGAAATCCAGTGGTTGCTTGACCATTTGGGAGATCCTTCTCCAGAAATTCGCGATGACCTTGTTTTTACAAGCTTTGCTAGAGGAATTCAGGAAGAGCTATTTACACAGGAACAATTTCAGTTCATTGCTGAGGTGGTCTCAGCTGATGGAGGACTAGATAAAGAGATTGATAAGGTAGGCTTGTCAACCCTTGAACGTTCTTTTAGGGCACTTGTTTATGCAAATCTCTTGTCTGCAGATGCTAACCAGCAATCGGGTTTTTATCAGGGATTAAAAGGAGAAATTCGCAATGTCCTTTTAAATCAAGGTTTGTATTATCTTTCAAAAGAAAAGGATACAAGGGGTTTTTCAAGTCAGTATGGTTGGGTTCATGCTTTTGCACATGGAGCCGATTTACTGACAGAGGTGGTTTGTCATCCAGACTTTCCTAAAAACAGAGTCCATGAAGTATTTGACATACTTGGTCAATTATTTAAAAGAATTACCATTCGTTTTACAGATGATGAAGATTGGCGTTTAGCAAGAGTGATCTATGAACCTATTTTACAAGGGAAGTTGGAGCAAGAGAAAGTAGCTTCTTGGATAAAAACTGTTGACTTTCCGATAGAAGAAAGGGAAGATTTTTATAAATTTTCCAACTTCAGATCCTGTATGTTGGAAGTCTATGTCCAACTTGACCAGAGAAATAGTTTACAAGATGACTTGAAAGAAGCTATCCAGTCTTTTCAATACTAGGGATAAGCTAATATTACTTATTGAAAGAGTTTCTATTGTATCCTCCTGACTAATAATGAAAACTAATAAAAGAGGTTGAATCATTTTCCAACCTCTTTTTGTGTATCTTAATGGAATTGCATACCACCATCAACGATAATGGTTTGTCCTGTAATGTAGTTTGAATCTGGTCCTGCAAGGAAGCTGACGGCAGCAGCCACATCTTCTGGTTCAGATAGACGTTTTAGAGTAATATCTTTTGCAAATGTCTGCATACCCCACTCGTCATCTTTTCCTGCATTTTTACCAACTTCATGAGCGATGTCGTACATCATTGGTGTTTTCACAATACCTGGTGCGTAGGCGTTAACAGTGATGCCTGAGTCTGCTAGATCACGTGCTAATGTTTGCGTAATTCCTCGAACAGCAAATTTTGTTCCACCATAAACAGTTAGATTTGGGTTACCGACTACACCAGCTTGAGAGGTTGCGTTGATAATTTTACCTCCGTGGCCAAGTGCTTTAAATTGCGCTTGTGCAGCTTGTGAACCCCAAATGACACCACCAACGTTGATACCGAAAGTGCGTGTAAATTGTTCCTCAGTAATTGTATCAAGAGGAGTAGTTGGAGCAACACCAGCGTTATTTACGACAACATTTAAATCACCAAAATGGTCAACAACCTTTTGAAATGCTTGTGCAACTTCGGCCTGTTTCGAAACATCGGCCACGACAGCAAAGGCATTTTTAGCTGATAATTCGGCAACAGCTTTTTCAGCTGTTTCAGGATTGTAGTCTAAGACTCCTACCTTAAAGCCATCTTGAACCAATCGTTTTGCGATTGCAAAACCGATTCCTTGACCTGCACCTGTGACAATAGCAACTTTAGACATATGATTCCTCCTTGGTATCCACGATACCATTCAAACGTTCATAAAAGAACAGCAAAGGTTTACAAATAAGCTTCGATAATGGGTTTTGTAAACCCTATCAAAACTACGCTATTAGTATACACCTTTGAAAAAAATGTTTCAAATAAACACTACCGTTTTTATAGAATTTTGTCCTGAAAATTTCCAAACAATTTTCTTGAAACCCTTTCCCTCTTTTGATAGACTAGTATCTAGTTTTTGAAAAAAGGAGAAAGAAAATGAAAAAATTTGTAGCTGAGTTAATCGGTACGTTCATGCTTGTGTTCGTTGGGACAGGAGCTGTTGTTTTTGGAAATGGTCTTGAAGGCCTTGGACACCTTGGAATCGCCTTTGCTTTTGGTTTGGCAATCGTGGTTGCAGCCTACTCAATCGGAACTATTTCAGGTGCTCACTTGAACCCAGCGGTTTCGATTGCTATGTTTGTAAACAAACGTTTGTCATCTTCAGAACTTGTCAACTACATCCTTGGACAAGTAGTTGGAGCTTTCCTTGCGTCAGCTGCGGTATTCTTCCTCTTGTCTAACTCAGGCATGTCAACTGCTAGTCTTGGTGAAAATGCCTTGGCAAACGGTGTCACTGTCTTTGGTGGTTTCTTGTTTGAAGTCATCGCAACTTTCTTGTTTGTTTTGGTTATCATGACCGTGACTTCAGAAAGCAAGGGAAATGGCGCGATTGCTGGTCTGGTAATCGGTTTGTCATTGATGGCGATGATTCTTGTGGGCTTGAACATTACTGGGCTTTCAGTAAACCCAGCTCGTAGCTTGGCCCCAGCTGTCTTGGTAGGTGGCGTAGCCCTTCAACAAGTTTGGATTTTCATCCTTGCGCCAATCGTTGGTGGAGTTCTTGCAGCTCTTGTTGCGAAAAACTTCCTTGGAACAGAAGAATAATTGAAACTCAAAAAGCCTTGCTCCTCATTTTGAGGAACAGGGCTTTTTCGTATGAGTTTAACGGTTGTCAATTTTCTCTGGATAAAGGTCGTGTTGGAAGAGGCGTTGTTCTGCCAAGCCTTCATACTTAGTTCCAGGTTTACCGTAGTTGTAGTAGGGGTCGATTGAGATGCCACCGCGTGGAGTGAATTTTCCCCAGACTTCTAAATAGCGAGGGTCTAGCAAGTTGACCAAGTCTTTCCCGATGGTGTTGATACAGTTTTCGTGGAAATCTCCGTGGTTTCGGTAGCTAAAGAGGTAGAGCTTGAGGGATTTTGACTCGACACAGAGCTTGTCAGGAATGTAGGAAATATAAATCGTCGCAAAGTCTGGTTGAGCAGTGATTGGACACAGTGAGGTAAATTCAGGACAGTTAAATTTGATGAAATAGTCATTCTCCACATGACGATTGTCAAAGGATTCCAGGACTTCTGGTTGATACTCGAAAATGTAGTTGGTTTCTTTGTTGCCTAGTAGGCTAAGGTTTTTCATTTCTTCTTGTTGTGACATGATTTTTTCTTTCTAATCTTAAACACCACGTTGGTTGTGGTAGAGGAGGGTATGGAGTTGAGGAAGGACGCGGACATTGCCCCAGCTATCGTCGGCAGCGATACGTTCCCAGAGTTCTTTGAGACGGTCCAATTGGTCTTGGACAATATTACCCGTAGCCTTGGGCTCAGGATTTCCTGCTGATAAAAAGAGAACATCTGGTTGGTAGCGTTCTTGTATTCCTCTGGCAAAGGCCAAATCTGCATCATCAAAGACAGGAATTTTAAAGGTAACCTTGTCTGGGTCCAATTGGGAAACGATAAAGTCCAAGGTCTCAAAGTTGACTTCCATCTTGGATGAAGGAGGTTTGGGACTCAGGGTGACTTGGTCGATGTCTTTCAACCAATTTTGCCAGCGAGAGCCTTGAGTTTCAACAGCCAGAGTGACACCACGTTCCTTGAGTTTGGTGACCAATTCGGCCATGTTGGCTGCTAGGATAGCAGGATTTCCCCCAGATAGGGTTACATAGTCATAGCTCCCTAATTTATCCAACTCAGCAATGACCTCGTCAGATGTCATACGAGTTGGTTTTTCAGAACCATCCCAAGTAAAGGCAGAATCGCACCAGTCGCAGTGGTAGTCGCAACCAGCAGTGCGGACAAACATGGTTTTCTGCCCGATTGCACGGCCTTCGCCTTGAAAGGTTGGGCCGAAAATTTCCAGAACTGGTAGTTTGAGGACACGTTCCCTAGTCATCTAACCACTCCCGTCTAAACTCCGCAAAGGCAGTCGGAGTCTCATAGAGGCGAACGTATTCCAAACGGAGACCACGCTCGTCTGGCAACTCTTGGTTCATGGTTTGGAAAATCCAGTAAACCATATTTTCAGCAGTCGTGTTCATATAGGGCAGGGTTTCATTGAGATAGCGATGATCCAAGTGGGGCTCTAAATAGTTCTTGTAGATGGCTTTGATATCTCCAAAATCGTAGGTCATGCCACGTTCATCTAAAAAACCACTGACAGCAATCTGCAGATGATAGGTGTGACCATGAAGGGATTTGCATTTTCCCTCATAGTGAAAGAGGTGGTGGGCAGCATCAAAGGTAAATTCTTTTGATACCAAGGTTCTGTGAGGATTGTAGACAAGAGACTCCCCAGTTTCCTGTTTGATTTCTTTGGGTGCAAAAAACATTAGTCCTCTCCTTTCTGTGAGAGATAAACATCTAGACCATGTTGACGTAGGTGGCAGGCTGGGCAATCTCCGCAACCACTTCCGATAATCCCGTTGTAGCAGGTTAAGGTCTTTTCACGAACATAGTCAAAGGCACCGAGTTGGTCGGCTAATTCCCAAGTTTCAGCCTTGTCTAGCCACATGAGAGGCGTTTGGATAACGAAGTTGTAATCCATGGCCAGGTTGAGAGTAACATTGAGAGATTTGACAAAGACATCTCGACAATCGGGGTAGCCTGAGAAGTCTGTCTCGCAGACACCTGTCACGATATCTTTAATGCCCCGTTGCTTAGCAAGGACTGCCGCAAAGGACAGAAAGAGGTGGTTGCGACCATCAACGAAGGTATTGGGAACCTCTCCCTCTTTTTGCTCAATCTCCAGATCAGAAGTCAGGGCATTTTCAGTGATTTGTCCCAGTAGAGACATATCGAGGATATGGTGATGGATACCCTGTTCCTTAGCGATTTCTCTAGCAACTTGAATTTCGAGATGATGACGCTGACCGTAGGCAAAGGTAACGGCTTCGACCGTTTCATAGTGTTCTTTAGCCCAAAAGAGGCAGGTTGTAGAATCTTGACCGCCACTAAAGACGACCAAGGCAGATTGACGTTTCATAGTACTCCTTCCAAAATGGGAAATGTTCAGAGCACGCAAAAAGCTCCCTTGAGGGAGCTAAAAAATACCAAGTAGAGGTTTTTTTTAGCGATGGCATGTCCCAAACATCGTAATATTCTACCTACAGTCTAGCATATTTTTTGAAAAAAGGCAAAGGGCAAGAAAAAAGAGACCAAAGAAAGTATTTGGTCTCTAGTGTGATTAGCTCAATTCAGCAACGATGGCCTTGATCTGTTCTGCTGTGTGTACACCAGCAACTTGTTTCACAACTTGGCCGTCTTTTTTGAAGAGAAGAGTTGGGATAGACATGATTCCAAAAGCACGAGCTGTGTTTGGATTTTCATCAACGTCCATTTTAACGATTTTCAAGACATCTTCTGAAAGTTCTTCAGACAATTTATCCAAGATTGGACCTTGCATACGACATGGACCACACCAAGTTGCCCAGAAGTCTACCAAGACCAAACCGTCTTTTGTTTCTTGTTCGAATGTTGCATCTGTAATTGCTTTTGCCATTGTATTTCTCCTTTTTTAGTTATATTGGCTTAAATCTTGTTTCATGAGATAGAAGAAGACATCTCCATAAGTCCCATGGTAGTCCAAATCATGACCGTTGTAGGTTAATTTTTGGACAGGGTAGTAGTCTGCGACGCCGATAAGGCAAGCTTGTTGTGAACGATCAAAGTCTTCATAAGACTCGAAAGTCACAGTTCTTTCGTTCTTGCTGGCATCTAGATAGGTAATTTCAATCATTTTAAAAACTCCTTTGTTTAATGATGACTTTATTTTACTCCTTGTAAAAGAGAATGTCAAGAAAAATGATTGCGCACGCAACTTTTCTTAAAAAATCATCTTAAATCAAGAAATCCAAACCAGTTTCCAAGCTTTCTTCGACAGCCTTTTGTAGTGTGGCTAGTGTTTTTTGCCCATCACTTGTCAGGCAGATAAAGCTAGAGCGTCTATCTTGATCACAACACATGCGACTAAGCAGACCGCAATTTTTAGCTTCCAAGCGAGCCACCATCCGAGAAACAGCACTCGGACTCAGATGAAGTTTATCTGGCAGGTCAATCTGGCGTAGAGATTTTTCTTGAGCCAAGTCCAGATAGTAGAGGAGGTAGAACTCTTTCAAGGTCAGACTTTGCTCGCTCTGCTGGGCAATAGTCTCTTCTAAGAGACTTTCAATTTCTTTCTGACGACGATTAAAGTCAAACCATTTTTCCAAGTAGGTCATATTTTCTCCTTTCTTTTTAGAGTTGTCAATAGAAGAAAGTCCATTAACGGACAATCTCTGCATCACAAGATGATTGCGCATGCAATAATTATACTACTTTTCAAGAAAGCTGGCAAGAAGGACGCAGGCATCTTTTATCCTAAATCAAGCCAATTTTTACAAGTCAAGAATTGTTTGTATCCCCTTTCTTCTCTAATTTTTAATGACTCTTGTGCATTTCCTTGAAATTTTCTGAAAAAAGAGTAAACTGGTATGCAGAAGTCTATTTCGTGGAGTTTAGGATGAAATTATATGTTCAATTAATGATTCTCTTTGTGATTTCTCTAATCGGAGAGGGGATTTCCAGTTTCTTTCATTTGCCTATCCCAGGCAGTATTATCGGTTTGATTATTCTTTTTCTAGCCCTGCAATTCAAGTGGTTGAGAACCAGGCATGTCAACATGGTTGGGAATTTCTTGCTGGCCAATATGACCATTCTCTTTTTGCCGCCAGCAGTGGGAATTATGGAGAAGTTTGATGTGATTGCTCCCTATCTTTTGCCAATTGTTTTGATTGTCTTTTTCGCAGCTGTTATCAATATTATCCTCATTGCTTTGGTGGTTCAGTTTATCAAGAGACGGTTTGAGGGAGATTATGAGAAAGGAGATGCCAAATGAGTGAATTTGTTTCCAATCCCCTGTTTGGGCTTGCCCTGTCTATCCTAGCTTACCTAGTGGGAATGCTGATTTACAGACGTTTTCCACATCCATTGACAACGCCCTTGCTTTTGTCAGCTGTTTTCATTATCATCTTTCTAAAGGTGACGGGTATTTCTTACCAAGATTACTACCAAGGTGGGGTTTATTTGAACAACTTGATTGTCCCATCGACCGTGGCTCTAGGGATTCCGCTTTATAAGAGTTTTCACTTGATGAAGCACCATGCTCGGAGTATTCTCTTTGGTAGTCTGCTAGCAGTAGTTGTCAATACCTCTTTCACGGCCCTTGTAGCTAAGATTTTTGGCATGGACTTTTTCCTAGCCATTTCACTCTTTCCTAAGTCAGTAACAACCGCCATGGCAGTAGGAATTACAGAAAAATTGCAAGGCTTGACGACCGTGACTTTGGTGGTTGTAGTGGCAACTGGGATTTTAACCAGTGTTATCGGCCCAACCCTTTTGAAGTGGTTGAAAATAGATGATCCAGTAGCTGTTGGTCTTTCCCTTGGAGGGACAGGCCATGCTGTCGGAACGGGAACAGCCTTTCGATACGGCTCTGTAGCAGGAGCTATGGGTGGTTTGGCTATCGGTGTTACCGGTATTCTCTATGTCTTTGTCAGCCCTATTGTAGCCAGTTTGATATTGAGTTAAATCAAAACCCAGCTGTTTAGCTGGGCATTTTTTATTGCAAATTAACCTTGTTTCTCAAGATGTGATAAGTTCCTAGATAGTAGATGGCTATAAGAATAACTTCTTCCAGAATAGTCATGATAATGCCCATCTGGAACTGATCAGCTCCTCCTGAGGTTGATGGGAAGTAAAAGCCAGGGTTAGAACGATAGAAGAGTTCAATAAAGCCAACGACAATTTGGATACCAATGTAGGCTACAATTGACAGTGCGGTACGGTATTCATTGAAAAGCTGTCCAATGGAAATAGCCAAGTAGATACAGAGGATTCCAGAAATGGTATTTAGTAGGAAGGATACCCCCATAAGAGAGAGTTGAGGAAGGTGTGTTCTTATAAATGGTATCAAGTCAGAAGTTGCAAACCAATCTGGAGCCGTTAGAGTCAGAACAATAAAAGCACTTAGAGCTAGTACAGCAGTGCTGACAATAGACCAAATAAAGGCACCGACTAATTTAGCAGTGATGATATGGTGTTCAGAAACTGGCAAGGTCAAAGTCAGATAGCCTTGTCGGTCATAGACACTTCCTTTGAATCGTTTAATAATCAAGAAGATAGTTGAAATCGCAAGTGTAATCATCAAACCACCAAAGACAGTAGCTAGAAAAACAAGTAGAACAGATAGATTTTTTTCAGGTAGTTTGATTAAGGATTGTGCTTGTATCCCGATAAGGGCAGAAAGGATGAGCACGGCAGCGTAGAGGGCTAAATACCACTTGTTAACATTTTTAAATTCGTAGCGGACTAAATTCCAAAACATAATAATCTCCTTTGCTTAGGCCTTAAATTCCTGACGGAAGAGTTGGTCAATGGATTCACCAGATTCATAGCGAATATCATCTACATTGCCTTGACGGATGACTTTTCCATCTTTGAGGAAGACAATTTCATCCAAGATTGGCTCGATATCAGAAATTAAGTGGGTAGAAATCAAAACGGTAGAAGTTGGGGAGTAGTTGTTGATAATGGTATTGAGAATATACTCACGGGCTGCTGGATCCACCCCACCAATGGGTTCGTCTAAAACGTAGAGACGAGCATCACGGCTCATAACCAAAATCAGTTGTACCTTTTCCTTGTTTCCTTTTGATAGTTTCTTGAGACGACTGTTTTCATCAATGCCTAGGTCTGCAAGTAGATGATGGGCGCGTTCAAGATTGAAATCTTTATAGAAGGTCTTGAAGTAGGTTAGGGCTTCTTTGACCTTCATTTGCTCATTGAGATAGGTCGTATCCGGCAAATAAGCCACGATAGCCTTGGTTGCTGGGCTTGGGTCCATGTCGTTGATGAGGACACGTCCTTGATCTGGTTGCAAGAGGCCATTGATTAGTTTAATCAGGGTTGTTTTCCCTGAGCCGTTTGGCCCAAGGAGACCAACAATTTTTCCAGCTGGGATGTCAAGAGAAACATTTTCAAGGGCTGGTGTTGCTCCATAAGATTTGGATACATTTTCAAATGCTAGTAATGACATAGGCTTAAACTCCTTTAATATAATCGCCGACTACGCCTGGTAGTTCTTCTTTTTCATAGCCAAAATGGGTCATGGAGGAAACGAAGTGTTCCAATTCTTCTTCTGATAATTGTTTACGCGATTGGGCGATTAGCTCCTTATCCTCAGTCACAAATCGTCCAGTTGTGCGCTTGCTGTAAACAAATCCTTCTCGTTCAAGGTCTGACAAGGCTCTTTGGATGGTGTTTGGATTGACACCTGCCTCGCTAGCTAGCTCTCGTACGGTTGGAAGTTGTTGATTGGGTTCCAGTGTATGGGAAACAATCTGAAGCTTGATTTTCTCCATAATCTGTAAATAGATGGGTTTTTTGTTGTCAAATGTCCAGGACATCTTGGTCTCCTTTCTCCTATCCTTTTGTCTTAATTAAATAATACAACAAAACAAAAAACTTGTCAAGCAAAAAGAAGAATTGTTTTGGGAATCGCTTAAAAAATGGTATAATGAAAAGAAAACGATAAGGAGGGAAAGGATGCGTTGTCCAAAATGTGGGGCTACCAAGTCAAGTGTTATCGATAGTCGCCAAGCAGAAGAAGGGAACACTATTCGTAGAAGACGTGAGTGCGATGAATGCCAGCACCGTTTTACAACCTACGAACGAGTAGAAGAAAGAACCTTAGTGGTTGTTAAAAAAGATGGCACACGGGAACAATTCTCCAGAGATAAAATCTTTAATGGAATTATCCGCTCAGCCCAGAAACGTCCTGTGTCAAGTGATGAAATCAACATGGTAGTCAATCGTATCGAACAGAAACTCCGTGGTCGAAATGAAAATGAAATTCAAAGTGAGGACATTGGTTCACTCGTCATGGAGGAGTTGGCTGAGTTGGATGAGATTACTTATGTACGTTTTGCCAGTGTCTATCGTAGTTTTAAGGATGTAAGTGAGTTAGAGAGTCTGCTCAAACAAATCACCCAGTCCTCTAAAAAGAAAAAGGAAAGATAAATGAAGCCAATTGACCGTTTTTCTTATCTAAAGAATAATCGGGTGTCGCAAGATACCTCATCTCTGGTACAGTGCTACCTCCCGATTATCGGTCAGGAGGCACTGAGCCTTTATCTTTATACCATTAGTTTTTGGGATAATGGCAGAAAGGAATATCTTTTTTCAAGTATTCTCAACCATCTCAACTTTGGGATGGATAGACTGATAAAATCCCTGAAAATTCTATCTGCTTTTAATCTCTTGACCCTCTATCAAAAGGGTGATACCTATCAGATAGTTATCCATGCTCCTCTATCTAGTCAGGACTTCTTGGAGCATCCTGTTTATCGCAGACTTTTGGAGAAGAAGATTGGTGATGCAGCTGTGGAGGATTTGAAAGTTGAGAGTGCTGAGGGAGAAGAAATACCTGTCTCACTCAATCAAGTCTTTCCAGACTTGGCAGAACTGGGAAGTCAAGAAGACCTTGGTCTCAAGAAGAAAGTGGCCAACGATTTTGACTTGGACCATTTTCGTCAGCTTATGTCTCGAGATGGGCTTCGTTTTGCGGATGAGCAGTCCGATGTCTTAAACCTCTTTGCTATTGCTGAGGAGAAGAAATGGACTTGGTTTGAAACTTATCAATTGGCCAAGTCAACAGCTGTTTCCCAGGTTATTTCAACCAAACGCATGCGTGAAAAAATTGCTCAAAAACCTGTTTCCTCTGACTTTAGTCCTAAGGAAGCAACCATTATCAAAGAAGCCAAAAGTAAAACTGCCCTGCAGTTCTTGGCAGAAATCAAGCAAACACGCAAGGGAACCATTACCCAAACAGAAAGAGACCTCTTGCAACAGATGGCTGGCTTGGGCTTGCTGGACGAAGTCATCAATATTATTCTCTTATTAACCTTTAATAAGGTGGATTCTGCAAACATCAATGAGAAATATGCCATGAAGGTGGCCAATGACTATGCCTATCAAAAAATTCATTCGGCAGAAGAGGCAGTTCTTCGGATCCGTGAGCGAGGGCAGAAAAGTCAGGCTCAAAAAAGCAGTAAACCCAGTTCTACCAAGTCCAATGTACCCAAGTGGAGTAATCCAGATTATAAGAATGAAACCAGCGAGGAAACTCGTCTGGAACTAGAACGTAAGAAACAAGAACTATTAGCTCGATTAGAAAAAGGAGGAGATTAGATGGAAAGTGTCGGAGACGTACTCAAACGTCAACCTAGCCGTTTTCATTATCAAGACTTGGTCCAGAAAATCATGAAGGACCCTGATGTTGCGGCCTTTATCCAGCAAGAATCCTTGACTCCAGAGGAATTAAATCGCAGTATCTCCAAGTTTAATCAGTACATCACCGAGCGCGACAAGTTTCTTCGTGGTGATACGGATTATATTGCCAAAGGCTACAAGCCTATTTTGGTTATGAATCATGGCTATGCGGACGTTTCTTATGAAGAAACTCCTGAACTAATCGCAGCGGAAAAAGAAGCGGCTATTAAGAATCGTCTCAAGTTAATCAATCTACCAGCCAGTCTCAAGAAAGCTAGTTTGGCTCAAGTTGATTTGGATGATTTAGGACGCTTGCCAGTTTTTGAAAAGCTATTAGCCTTCGTGGAGCAATATCCAGCTATTCGAAAAGGTCTTTACCTATATGGAGACTTTGGTGTGGGTAAAAGTTTCATGGTGGCTGCCTTAGCCCATGATTTATCAGAAAAACGTGGTGTTTCATCAACTCTCCTCCACTATCCTAGCTTTGTCATGGATGTCAAAAATGCTATCGGTGATGGTAATGTCAAGACCTTGGTGGATGAGATTAAACTGTCTGAAGTCCTGATTTTAGATGATATTGGTGCCGAGCAATCAACAGCTTGGGTGCGTGACGAAATCCTGCAGGTTATTCTCCAATATCGGATGCAGGAAAATTTACCGACCTTTTTCACCTCCAACTTCAACTTTGAAGATTTGGAGCTGCATTTCGCTAAAGGGAAGCATGGAAATGACGAAACCTGGGAAGCCAGACGCGTCATGGAACGCATCCGTTATTTGGTTGAGGAGACTCGTTTAGAAGGAGTTAACCGTCGATGACAGAAACGATTAAACTGATGAAAGCTCATAAATCTGTTCGAAGATTTAAGGATCAAGGCATTTCTCAGGAAGACTTGACTGAAATCCTGACAGCAGCCCAAATTGCCTCGTCTTGGAAGAATTTCCAATCCTACTCTGTGATTGTGGTACGAAGTCAAGAAAAGAAAGATGCCTTGTATGAATTGGTGCCTCAAGAAGCCATTCGCCAGTCAGCTGTTTTCCTTCTCTTTGTCGGAGATTTGAACCGAGCAGAAAAGGGAGCCCAGCTTCATACTGATTCATTCCAACCTCAAGGTGTAGAAGGTCTCTTGATTAGTTCGGTCGATGCAGCTCTTGCTGGTCAAAATGCCTTGCTGGCAGCTGAAAGCTTGGGCTATGGTGGTGTCATTATTGGCTTGGTGCGTTACAAGTCAGAAGAAGTAGCAGAGCTCTTTAACCTGCCTGACTACACCTATCCTGTCTTTGGGATGGCACTAGGAATACCAAATGAAGAACATGAAGTCAAACCTCGCTTGCCATTGAATCAAGTGGTGTTTGAGGAAGAATATCAGGAACAAACAGTTGATGTGATTGAGGCTTATGACCGTGTACAGGCTGACTATGCTGGGGCGCGTGCGACCACAAGCTGGAGTCAGCGCCTAGCAGAACAGTTTGGTCAAGCTGAACCAAGCTCAACTAGAAAAAATCTTGAACAGAAGAAGTTATTGTAGAAAGTGAGAAATTATGGCCCTACCAACTATTGCCATTGTAGGACGTCCCAATGTTGGGAAATCAACCCTATTTAATCGGATCGCTGGTGAGCGAATCTCCATTGTAGAAGATGTCGAAGGAGTGACACGTGACCGTATCTATGCGACGGGTGAGTGGCTCAATCGCTCTTTTAGCATGATTGATACAGGAGGAATCGATGATGTCGATGCTCCTTTCATGGAACAAATCAAGCACCAGGCAGAAATTGCCATGGAAGAAGCCGATGTTATCGTCTTTGTCGTGTCCGGTAAGGAAGGAATTACCGATGCAGACGAATACGTAGCTCGTAAGCTTTATAAGACCCACAAACCAGTTATCCTCGCGGTTAACAAGGTGGACAACCCTGAGATGCGAAATGATATCTATGATTTTTATGCCCTCGGTTTGGGCGAACCACTGCCTATCTCATCTGTTCATGGTATCGGTACAGGAGATGTGCTAGATGCCATCGTAGAAAATCTTCCAAATGAATATGAAGAAGAAAATCCAGATGTGATTAAGTTTAGCTTGATTGGTCGTCCCAACGTCGGAAAATCAAGCTTGATTAACGCTATCTTGGGGGAAGACCGTGTCATTGCTAGTCCTGTTGCTGGAACAACGCGTGACGCCATTGATACCCACTTTACAGATACAGATGGTCAAGAGTTTACCATGATTGATACGGCTGGTATGCGTAAGTCTGGTAAGGTTTATGAAAATACCGAGAAATACTCTGTCATGCGTGCCATGCGTGCTATTGACCGTTCAGATGTGGTCTTAATGGTCATCAATGCGGAAGAGGGTATTCGTGAATACGACAAGCGTATCGCAGGATTTGCCCATGAAGCTGGTAAAGGGATGATTATCGTAGTCAACAAGTGGGATACGCTTGAAAAAGACAACCACACTATGAAAAACTGGGAAGAAGATATTCGTGAGCAGTTCCAATACCTGCCTTACGCACCGATTATCTTTGTATCAGCTTTGACCAAGCAACGTCTCCACAAACTTCCTGAGATGATTAAGCAAATCAGTGAAAGTCAAAATACACGTATTCCATCAGCTGTCTTGAACGATGTTATTATGGATGCCATTGCCATCAATCCAACACCGACAGACAAAGGAAAACGTCTTAAGATTTTCTATGCGACCCAAGTGGCAACAAAACCACCAACCTTTGTCATCTTTGTCAATGAAGAAGAACTTATGCACTTTTCTTACCTACGTTTCTTGGAAAATCAAATTCGCAAGGCCTTTGTCTTTGAAGGAACACCGATTCATCTCATCGCAAGAAAACGTAAATAAAAAAGTAGAATCTGGAATGACATTTCCAGATTTTTTTGATAGAATGAAGTTGAAGAAAACGCTATCAAATAGAGAGGGGGCCGGTGATGAAACATTTGTTTAAATTGATAATCTTATTTCCCTGGTTTTACTTTTTCAGCTGGATTGAAAAGGCCGATAGAGATAGTAAATTTTTCCCAATTTTTTACTATTTTTACTGGTTTTACATCCCCCTCTATGCTCTTTTTAGCCTTGCTTGGACAGTTATTTCAGTTCTGTTTTTCAATATCGTCATGAGAAATTTGACAGATATCAAGTTATGGGGCATTTGGTTTCTTTTTATTCTGCTAGCTATTGGTCTGAATAGGTTAACTTATTTCTGTTTCAAAAAAATGCTTCGCTTGAGGCGAGAACTCGGGAAGTCTAAAGCGGGGAGAATTGATTTATATTGGTAATAACATTTAATAGAACGAAACTAAAGAAAACAATTTTAAAGAGGAGGTGTCGATGATGAAACTGTCGTTTAATTGGTTTAATTTGATACTCTTATTTCCTTGTTTATATTTTTTCTATTGGATAGACAATGCTGACAGAAACAGTAAAATTTTCCCCATCTTCTACTATTTTTACTGGATTTATATTTCCCTTTTAGCTCTGTTTAGCTTGGATATGACAATTTTTTCATTCTTATTTTTCCCTTTTGTTCTAAATCATGAATCAGATGCTAGTGCTTGGGGTGTTTGGTTGCTTTTGATAGTCTTATCTCTAGGTAGTGACTGGTTAGACTATATCTGTTTCAAAAACATGTTTCGCTTGAGACGGGAACTAGGGAAGTCTAACGGTGGAAGGCATTGATTTATACTCTTCGAAAATCTCTTTAAACCACGTCAACGTCGTCTTGGATTATATATGTAACTGACTTCGTCAGTTCTATCTGCAACCTCAAAACTGTGTTTTGAGCAACCTACGGCTAGTTTCCTAGTTTGCTCTTTGATTTTAATTTAGTATTATATTACTTTCTATTTGTAGGAGGTGGCTTATGGAACATCTAAAATCATTTATTACACGCTATTCCAAGGTCTATATTGGTTTAGTTCTGCTGATCTGGCTGGCTTTCTTCTTTGTTCCTTGGGATAAACCAGTTCTGGGAATATCTATCAATCTCTTAATCATGCAGAAAGTTTTACTAGTTTTTGGAATTCTGTCGATTTTGATGGCTTTGCTGTCCAAGAAAGTCAGTCTTTTTGTTTTTGGACTCATCTGCTGTCTTTCTCTTTGGATTAATCTATTTATCCTATTTGCTCTTTTGCCGATTTTTGGCAATTAAAGTATCATAAAAGTCAGAGAGGTTAGCTTGGAAACTAGCCTCTTTTTCCTTTTCAAAATGGGGATTCTTCCTTGAAAATAATCAGTAATTGTGCTAAAATTAAAAGAACATTCTAAAATATTCGGAATTTAAAGTAAGGAAAAACATGGCTAATATTTTAAAAACAATTATCGAAAATGATAAAGGAGAAATCCGTCGTCTGGAAAAGATGGCTGACAAGGTTTTCAAATACGAAGACCAAATGGCTGCTTTGACTGATGACCAACTAAAAGCAAAAACAGTTGAATTTAAAGAACGTTATCAAAATGGAGAATCACTGGATTCATTGCTTTATGAAGCATTTGCGGTTGTCCGTGAGGGTGCCAAACGTGTCCTAGGTCTATTCCCTTATAAGGTTCAGGTCATGGGGGGAATCGTTCTTCACCATGGTGACGTGCCAGAGATGCGTACAGGGGAAGGGAAAACCTTGACTGCGACCATGCCCGTATACCTCAACGCCCTTTCAGGTAAAGGGGTTCACGTAGTTACGGTCAATGAATACCTGTCAGAACGTGACGCGACTGAGATGGGTGAATTGTACTCATGGCTTGGTTTGTCAGTAGGGATTAACTTGGCTGCTAAATCTCCAATGGAGAAAAAAGAAGCCTATGAGTGTGACATTACCTACTCAACTAACTCAGAAATCGGATTTGACTACCTTCGTGATAACATGGTCGTTCGCGCTGAAAACATGGTACAACGTCCGCTTAACTATGCCTTGGTCGATGAGGTTGACTCAATCTTGATTGACGAGGCCCGTACACCTTTGATCGTATCAGGTGCTAACGCAGTTGAAACCAGTCAGCTTTACCACATGGCAGACCACTATGTAAAATCTTTGGACAAAGACGACTACATCATCGATGTGCAGTCTAAGACTATTGGTTTGTCTGATTCAGGGATTGACAAGGCTGAAAGCTACTTCAAACTTGAAAATCTCTATGATATCGAAAACGTAGCTCTGACTCACTTTATCGATAACGCCCTTCGTGCCAACTACATCATGCTTCTCGATATTGACTATGTGGTGAGCGAAGAGCAAGAAATTTTGATCGTCGACCAATTTACAGGTCGTACCATGGAAGGTCGTCGTTATTCTGATGGATTGCACCAAGCCATTGAAGCTAAAGAAGGTGTGCCAATTCAGGATGAAACCAAGACATCTGCCTCAATCACTTACCAAAACCTTTTCCGTATGTACAAGAAATTGTCTGGTATGACGGGTACAGGTAAGACTGAGGAAGAAGAATTCCGAGAAATTTACAACATTCGTGTTATTCCAATCCCAACAAACCGTCCTGTTCAACGTATTGACCATCCAGACCTACTTTTTGCTAGCATTGAAGCTAAGTTTAAAGCGGTTGTTGAAGACGTTAAGGCTCGTTACCAAAAAGGTCAGCCTGTCTTGGTTGGTACAGTAGCGGTTGAAACTAGTGATTACATTTCTAAGAAATTGGTCGAGGCTGGTGTTCCTCACGAAGTCTTGAATGCCAAGAACCACTATAAAGAAGCCCAAATCATTATGAATGCTGGTCAACGTGGTGCTGTTACTATTGCGACTAACATGGCCGGTCGTGGTACCGACATCAAGCTTGGTGAAGGAGTTCGTGAACTTGGAGGACTTTGCGTTATTGGTACAGAGCGTCATGAAAGCCGTCGTATCGATAACCAGCTTCGTGGACGTTCAGGTCGTCAAGGAGATCCAGGTGAGTCACAATTCTACCTATCTCTTGAAGATGACTTGATGAAACGTTTTGGTTCTGAACGCTTGAAGGGAATTTTTGAACGTCTCAACATGTCTGAAGAGGCCATTGAGTCTCGCATGTTGACGCGTCAGGTTGAAGCAGCACAAAAACGTGTCGAAGGAAATAACTACGATACCCGTAAACAAGTCCTTCAATACGATGATGTCATGCGTGAACAACGTGAGATTATCTATGCTCAACGTTACGACGTTATCACTGCAGATCGTGACTTGGCACCTGAAATTCACTCTATGATCAAACGCACGATTGGTCGTGTCGTCGATGGTCATGCGCGTGCCAAACAAGATGAAAAACTAGAGGCAATTTTGAACTTTGCTAAGTACAACTTGCTTCCTGAAGATTCTATTTCTGTTGAAGACTTGTCAGGCTTGTCTGATAAGGCTATTAAGGAAGAACTCTTCCAACGTGCCTTGCAAGTTTACGATAGTCAGGTTTCAAAACTACGCGATGAAGAAGCAGTTAAAGAATTCCAAAAAGTCTTGATTCTACGAGTGGTGGATAACAAGTGGACAGATCATATCGATGCCCTTGATCAATTGCGTAACGCGGTTGGACTTCGTGGCTATGCTCAGAACAACCCTGTTGTTGAGTATCAGGCAGAAGGTTTCCGTATGTTTAATGACATGATTGGTTCGATTGAGTTTGATGTGACACGCTTGATGATGAAAGCCCAAATTCATGAACAAGAAAGACCACAAGCAGAACACCATATCATCAGTACAACAGCGACTCGTAATATCGCTGCCCACCAAGCAAATATGCCAGAAGATTTGGATTTGAGCCAGATTGGACGGAATGAACTTTGCCCATGTGGTTCTGGTAAGAAGTTTAAAAACTGTCACGGAAAAAGACAATAAAATGAGATAGTTTAGAGGCGGATACCTTGTGAAAAGTAAATTTTTACCTGGTATCCGTTTGCTTTATAAGGAGATGAGTTATGGTATTTACAGCAAAAAGTCCTAAAATTAATATTGAAGAAGTTCGTGCCTTATCAAAATTAGAAGGCCAAGCTTTGGAGAGAAAATCACAGCGCGATCAAGAGCTAGAAGCCATTATACGTGGAGAAGACCAACGAATTCTCTTGGTAATCGGACCATGCTCATCTGACAATGAAGAAGCTGTTCTTGAGTACGCTAAGCGTTTGGCAGTCCTACAAGAAGAAGTAGCAGACCGTATCTTTATGGTTATGCGTGTTTATACTGCCAAACCTCGTACCAACGGAGATGGCTATAAGGGATTAATTCACCAGCCTAACACGGCAGAAGCGCCTAGTCTTATCAACGGAATCAAAGCTGTTCGCCATCTTCACTATCGTGTCATCACGGAAACAGGTATGACGACAGCTGATGAAATGCTTTATCCTGAAAATCTTCCTCTTGTGGATGATCTGATTTCTTACATGGCGGTTGGTGCCCGTTCGGTTGAAGACCAGCAACACCGCTTTGTGGCAAGTGGGGCAGATTTTGCGACTGGGTTTAAAAATCCAACATCTGGAAATCTCAATGTTATGTTTAATGGGATTTATGCTGCTCAAAACAAACAAAGTTTCCTTTTTCTAGGAAAAGAAGTGGAAACAACTGGGAATCCGCTTTCGCACGCCATTCTTCGTGGAGCAATCAATGAGTATGGTAAGAATATTCCCAACTACTACTATGATAATTTGATGGATACCATTGCCCAGTATGAGAAAATGGGCTTGGAAAATCCCTTTATCATTGTAGACACCAATCATGACAATTCTGGCAAGCAATACATGGACCAGATTCGAATTGTCCGCCAGACCTTAATTAATCGTGATTGGAATGAAAAAATCAAGCAGTACGTTCGTGGCTTTATGATTGAGTCTTATCTAGAAGATGGTCGTCAAAACGAACCAGAAGTATTTGGCAAGTCTATCACAGATCCTTGTCTGGGCTGGGAAAATACGGAAGCCCTTGTCAGAGAAATCTATCAAACGCTAGGAGAATAAGATGGCATTTATTGAAAAAGGTCAAGAAATTGATATTGAAGCAATCAAGGCAGAAACCCAATTGTCTGCGGAAGCCTTGCGACTAAAAGAGCGCCGTGATAGAGAATTGGCAGACATTATTTCAGGAGAAGATGACAGAATTCTTTTGGTGATTGGTCCTTGCTCTTCTGACAATGAAGAGGCTGTCTTGGAATATGCCCGCCGTTTATCTGCCTTGCAAAAGAAGGTGGCGGACAAGATTTTCATGGTTATGCGTGTTTATACAGCTAAACCTCGTACTAACGGAGACGGCTATAAAGGTTTAGTTCACCAACCAGATACTTCTAAGGCTCCAAGCTTGATTAACGGCTTGCAGGCTGTGCGCCAGTTGCACTACCGCGTGATTACAGAGACTGGTTTGACAACGGCAGACGAGATGCTTTATCCGTCAAATTTGGTCTTGGTAGATGATTTGGTCAGCTACCATGCTGTTGGGGCTCGTTCTGTGGAAGACCAAGAGCACCGCTTTGTGGCCTCAGGAATTGATGCACCAGTCGGAATGAAAAATCCAACCTCTGGAAATTTGGGTGTCATGTTTAATGGCATCTATGCCGCTCAAAATAAACAGACCTTCCTTTTCCATGGGCAAGAAGTTGAGACTTCAGGAAATCCCTTGGCCCATGTCATCCTTCGTGGGGCAGTTAATGAATATGGGAAAAATGAGCCTAACTTTTACTATGAAACTTTGCTAAATGCCATTGAACGTTATGAGACCATGGGACTTGAAAATCCTTTTATCCTCATTGATACCAACCATGATAACTCAGGCAAGCAATATATGGAACAGATTCGAATTGTTCGTCAGACCTTGCAAAATCGTGATTGGAACGAGAAAATCAAAAAGATAGTTCGAGGCTTTATGATTGAATCTTACCTAGCAGATGGTCGTCAAAACCAACCAGAGGTCTTTGGTTGCTCTATTACCGACCCTTGCCTAGGTTGGGAAAATACAGAGGCTTTGGTAGAAGAGATTTATGCTACCTTGACAAAATAAGTGAAAAGGATGGAGTTGGGGGAATCTCAACTCCTTTTGATGAGAATGATAGTTGGACACGGAATTGACATTGAAGAATTGGCTTCGATAGAAAGCGCATTTACACGACATGAAGGTTTTGCCAAGCGCGTGCTGACCACTAAGGAAATGGAACGATTTAACAGTCTTAAAGGGCGCAGGCAGATTGAATACTTGGCTGGTCGCTGGTCGGCTAAGGAGGCTTTTTCCAAGGCTATGGGAACTGGTATTGGAAAGCTCGGTTTTCAGGATTTAGAAGTTTTGAACAATGAACGCGGGGCGCCTTATTTTAGTCAGTCACCATTTTCAGGAAAGATTTGGCTGTCTATCAGCCACACAGATCAGTTTGTGACAGCCAGTGTCATTTTGGAGGAAAATCATGAAAGCTAGTCCACATAGACCAACCAAGGCTCTGATTCATCTGGGAGCTATTCGACAAAATATTCAGCAAATGGGAGATCATATCCCTCAAGGAACGCTCAAGTTGGCTGTGGTCAAGGCCAATGCCTATGGACATGGGGCTGTTGCTGTTGCCACGGCGATTCAAGATGATGTTGATGGTTTTTGCGTTTCCAATATTGATGAAGCCATTGAACTCAGACAAGCTGGACTCAGGAAGAAAATCCTTATTTTAGGAGTTTCTGACATCGAAGCAGTTGCTCTAGCTAAAGAATACGACATCACCTTGACTGTGGCTGGACTGGAGTGGATTCAATCACTCTTAGATAAGGAATCAGACCTAACTGGATTGACAGTCCACCTCAAGATTGATTCAGGAATGGGACGGATCGGTTTTAGAGAAGCAAGTGAGGTTGAGCAGGCTCAAGCTTTGCTCCAACAATACGGTGCGCATGTTGAGGGGATTTTTACCCACTTTGCTACTGCTGATGAAGAATCAGATTACTACTTTAATGCCCAGTTAGAACGGTTTAAATCTATTTTGGCCAGTATGAAAGGTCTTCCAGACTTGGTTCATGCCAGTAATTCGGCAACGACCCTTTGGCATGCAGATACCATTTTCAATGCCGTCCGTATGGGAGATGCTATGTATGGTTTAAACCCAAGCGGAGAGGTCTTGGACTTGCCTTATGACTTGACTCCAGCCTTGACCTTGGAGTCTGCTTTAGTTCATGTCAAGACAGTTCCAGCTGGAGCTTGCATGGGCTACGGAGCGACCTATCAGGCGGATAGCGAGCAAGTCATCGCGACCTTGCCAATCGGCTATGCGGATGGTTGGACACGTGACATGCAGAATTTCTCCGTCTTGGTAGATGGGCAAGCCTGCCCAATCGTCGGGCGGGTTTCGATGGACCAAATCACCATTCGTCTGCCTAAGCCTTATCAGCTGGGAACCAAGGTAACCTTAATTGGTTCTAATGGGGGCAAGGAGATCACAGCTACTCAAGTAGCTACCTACCGTGGGACTATTAACTATGAGGTGGTTTGTCTTCTAAGCGACCGCATTCCGAGAGAATATGATTAGCAAAGAAAGGAGTGGAGCATGAATCTACATCAACCCTTGCATGTCTTACCTGGTGTGGGACCAAAGTCAGCAGAAAAATAC
Source organism: Streptococcus shenyangsis (assembly GCF_006385785.1). Classification (GTDB taxonomy): domain Bacteria; phylum Bacillota; class Bacilli; order Lactobacillales; family Streptococcaceae; genus Streptococcus; species Streptococcus shenyangsis. The sequence goes on along the minus strand of NZ_VFSH01000007.1, from coordinate 23,421 downwards.
GCCAAACTAGGAATTGAAAACTTGCAAGACCTCTTGCTCTACTTTCCTTTCCGTTATGAAGACTTTAAGACTAAGCAGGTGCTGGATCTGGAAGACGGGGAAAAGGCAGTTCTGTCTGGACAAGTCGTGACTCCTGCCAGTGTTCAGTATTATGGTTTCAAACGCAATCGCCTGCGCTTTAGTCTTAAACAGGGAGAAGTCGTTTTTGCGGTGAATTTCTTTAACCAGCCCTATCTAGCTGATAAGATAGAGTTGGGAGCAACCTTTGCTGTCTTTGGAAAATGGGATCGCGCCAAGGCTAGTCTGACAGGGATAAAGGTACTGGCTCAGGTGGAAGATGACCTCCAACCTGTCTATCGCTTGGCTCAGGGAATCAGTCAGGCCAGTCTGGTCAAGATCATCAAGACGGCCTTTGATCAGGGGCTGGACCTCTTAATAGAAGAAAATCTTCCTCAGTCCTTGCTGGACAAATACAAACTCATGTCCCGTTGTCAGGCCGTTCGTGCCATGCATTTTCCTAAGGATTTGGGAGAATACAAGCAGGCACTTCGCCGTATCAAATTTGAGGAACTTTTTTACTTTCAAATGCAGTTACAGACGCTCAAGTCTGAAAATAGAGTTCAGGGAAGTGGTCTGGTTCTGAATTGGTCTAAGGAAAAAGTGACAACAGTCAAGGAAAGCTTGCCTTTTGCCTTGACTCAAGCTCAAGAAAAGAGTTTGCAGGAAATTTTGACAGACATGAAGTCGGATCACCACATGAATCGTCTCTTGCAAGGAGATGTGGGGAGTGGAAAAACAGTCGTCGCTGGCTTGGCCATGTTTGCGGCGGTGACAGCTGGCTATCAGGCAGCCCTCATGGTGCCAACAGAGATTCTAGCAGAGCAGCATTTTGAGAGTTTGAAGGGGCTTTTTCCAGACTTGAAATTAGCTCTCTTGACAGGTTCCTTGAAGTCTGCAGAAAAGAGAGAAGTTTTGGAGAACATTGCCAAGGGTGAGGCTGATTTGATTATCGGAACCCACGCTCTGATTCAGGATGGGGTAGATTATGCTCGTCTTGGTTTGATCATTATCGATGAGCAGCACCGTTTTGGTGTGGGGCAAAGGCGTATTTTACGTGAAAAAGGGGACAATCCAGATGTACTCATGATGACAGCGACTCCCATACCACGAACCTTGGCTATCACAGCCTTTGGCGATATGGATGTTTCCATTATTGACCAGATGCCAGCAGGACGGAAACCTATTGTGACACGCTGGATCAAGCATGAGCAATTGCCTCAGGTCTTGACTTGGTTAGAGGGGGAAATTCAAAAAGGTTCTCAAGCCTATGTCATCTCTCCCTTGATTGAAGAATCAGAAGCTCTGGATTTGAAAAATGCCATTGCCTTATCAGAGGAATTGACGGCTCATTTTGCAGGTAAGGCAGAGGTGGCTCTTTTACATGGTAAGATGAAGAGTGATGAAAAAGACCAGATTATGCAGGAGTTCAAAGAGCGAAAAACGGATATTCTAGTTTCAACGACGGTTATCGAGGTCGGGGTTAACGTTCCCAATGCGACTGTTATGGTTATTATGGATGCCGATCGCTTCGGTCTCAGCCAGCTTCACCAGCTCAGAGGTCGTGTCGGTCGGGGGGACAAGCAGTCCTATGCTGTTCTCGTTGCTAATCCTAAGACTGATTCTGGGAAAGATCGCATGCGCATCATGACAGAAACCACCAATGGATTTGTCCTTGCGGAGGAAGATTTGAAAATGCGGGGTTCGGGTGAGATTTTTGGAACCAGACAGTCAGGTCTCCCAGAGTTTCAAGTGGCTGATATTATCGAAGATTTTCCGATTTTAGAAGAAGCCAGAAAGGTTGCTAGCTACATTAGTTCGATAGAAGGTTGGCAAGAGGATCCAGAGTGGCGCATGATTGCCCTTCATTTGGAAAAGAAAGAACATCTAGATTGAGCTTTCTCTAAGGAAATCTTATACTCAATGAAAATCAAAGAGCAAACTAGGAAGCTAGCCGCAAGCTGTACTTGAGTACGGTAAGGCGACGCTGACGTGGTTTGAATTTGATTTTCGAAGAGTATTAAGCTAGCTTTCAGGTTTGCCCTTTATACTAGAGTTATCAAAAAGAAACGAGGACTCTCACATGACAGTAACGATTAAAGTAAATTACCAAACCACTTTCCAAAAGAAAGAAGCAACAAAATAAGATTGAACAGAGAAGAAGGGCAGAAATGCTCTTTTTTCGTTTCTAAAACTACTTTCAGTCCATCATCCTAAAAGTAAAGAATCTAAAATCACTTTCTATTTGCTTTTCTTTCTTGCATTGCTTTTCTAGATATGCTACATTTATGATAGCGATTACAAAAAGGAGCATGTTATGAAAAATCCAGCTTTGTTAAAAGAAATCAAGACTTATAGAGGAAGGGATGAGGTTCCAGAAGACTTTGATGCTTTCTGGGATGGGGAAGTGAAAAAAGTTTCAACTCTTCCAGCCTACCAGTTGGAGGAAAGAGATTTCTGCATTCCTCAAGTCAAGTGCTATGAGTTAACATTTGAAGGAACCAATGAAGGTAAGGTCTATGCGCGCGTCGTTCTTCCAAAGAGTGAGGAAAAAGTTCCTCTAATCTTCCATTTCCATGGTTATATGGGACGTGGCTGGGACTGGGCTGACATGCTGGCCTATACCGTGTCTGGTTACGGTGTTGTCTCCATGGATGTGCGGGGCCAGTCAGGTTACTCGCAAGACGGTTTGCGTTCTCCTCTTGGAAATACCGTTAAGGGGCATATCATCCGTGGTGCTGTGGAAGGTCGGGAGCATCTCTTTTATAAGGATGTTTATCTGGATATTTACCAGTTGGTTGAAATTATTGCCAGTCTGCCACAGGTAAATGAGAAGAGACTTTCTAGTTATGGTGCCTCGCAAGGAGGGGCTCTAGCTCTAGTTGCAGCAGCGCTCAATCCTCGGATTCAGAAAACAGTTGCCATCTATCCCTTCTTGTCAGACTTTAGACGGGTGCTTGAGATTGGGAATACTAGCGAGGCTTACGACGAACTTTTCCGTTATTTCAAGTTCCATGATCCATTCCATGAAACTGAGGAGGCAATCATGGCTACCCTTGCCTATATCGATGTGAAAAATCTCGCTCATCGTATCAAGGGTGAAGTTAAGATGATTACGGGCTTGGACGACGATGTTTGCTATCCTATTACCCAGTTTGCAATTTACAACCGTCTGACCTGCGATAAGGCCTATCGCATCATGCCTGAGTATGCCCACGAAGCCATGAATGTCTTTGTCAATGACCAAGTCTACAACTGGCTTTGTGGTAGTGAGATTCCTTTTAAATATGTGAAGTGATGAATGAGAGAGCCTAGTGGCTCTCTTTTTGTATAGAGTCTAGTCAGCAAATATTCTAGTTCATATATACTTTGAAATTCAGCAACTCTTATAGCTATCACTGTATTTTAGGGAAAGAATGATACAGTCCTTAATATGAACTATCATACGAATACTTCGAAGCTGCAATTTCTGTTTTTTTGATTTTTAATTAGTATGAATCAGCGGAGAGTGACAAGTTATCTTATACTCTTCGAAAATCTCTTCAAACCACGGCAGCTTTATCTGCAACCTCAAAACAGTGCTTTGAGCAGCCTGCGGCTAGCTTTCTAGTTTGCTTTTTGATTTTTATTGAGTATGAGTTTTTTTCTTGACCTTGGTGTAAAACAATTCATTTTGCTATCTAGTTTGGTATAGTTCTTTCAAGACATTGGAAAGCGTCTGTAAAATATGTTATAATTTATAAGAAAATATACAGTTTGGCTACAAATGAACATTTATATATAAGTTTATGTATAACTTAGTTTTTCTGATTAGGATAATATCTTATAAAAAACTATATTCTTGGAGATACAGTACTTAAATATCATTTGTAAAGTAGCAAAATAGTCCATGTCTATTTTTATTGTAAGAATCAAAGTAGAGAGTGTTATGCTAATGGAAACTGTAATATTTTATTTTTTAGAATTTACTTGGATAAATTAACTTTGAAAGTTAAAGTGAGGTAATGTATGTTTGTATGTTTAAAGGGTTTAGGGAAATTTCGTAAATCCAAAGCCTATGGTTTGGTTGGTTGTTTGACACTATCAGCGGTGATTGGTTTAGCTGCACCAGAGTTACCAGTTATTGGTGGTGGGGTTGTTTCTGCTGATGTCATTCAAGGCGGTAGCGATATTCACGATGTGGATGTTCATAGTAAATCTGCAGAAGGTGTTGCTATGACTTATACCACTTATGATAGCGGAACAAGTGGAAAACAAACTGCGTCTGGCAGTGGTGTCTTTGTAGCGCCGAATGTGATGGTAACAGTAGCTCATAACTACTATGATAAAAACCAAGAGGATAAGTCTGCGGTCTTGCGTGGTGGGGAGTCTGCTCGTAGTTATGTTGTAATGAACTCGGAAAAGGAGAAAAGCAATAAAGTACCTACTTCTGGTGTATCGGAAGCTCTTGAAAAAGACTCTATTCACTTGTATAACGGCAAAGACCTTGGTAAAGACTATAGCAATGATTTAGCAGTAGTGGTAACTAAAAAGCCTGTAGAAGCTATGACAGGTGGTGAAGATTCACCAAGAGAACTGAGCGATAAAGAGGTTTCTACTGGTGATAAAATCACTATGGTCGGATATCCTAATGATTTTTCTACTCCAAATTTAAGTAAAGAAAATAAAGCTCGCTTGAAAGACGGTAAGGCTTATTCAGTCTCAACAACTGTGAGCAGTATCAATAAAGAGAGTGGTGCAGTCACTTATCATTCCTCAGCTTTAGGAGGTTTTTCAGGTGCTCCTTTGTTTAATGATAAGGGAGAGGTAGTCGGTATCCACCAGCACGGAACAAATACTTCAAACGCTCCTGAGAGTGAGCGTATTGGCAGTGGTACTATCTTTACGGAAAATCACAGAGCTTGGATTCGTTCTATGATTGATAAATATGGTATAAAGGGTTGGTATATAGATGGTGCAAACCGTTACTACTATGATGAAAATCATATAGCTTTAAAAGATGTAGAGTCTGAGATTGATGGTGCTTTATATAGTTTTGATGAAAAAGGTCGAGCTACTTTAGTAAAAGGTGAAGAAAAAGGTCGTGTTCTACTTCGAGTGGAAGATACTAAAGGAACTCGTTTGATTTCAGATAAGGTTGTTCAGGAAGGTCCTGTTGGAAGTGGCTTGAATTTTCATTTAAGACAAAATCCAGACTTCAAACAGTTAATAGCAACTTCCCCAACAGCTAAAGTGGTATCCTATAACGGAGTGCCAATTAACAAACTAGCAAGTGATACTACTTGGTCTGATGACTATGTCAGTAAGTTAGCTTTAGGTGATACAATTATAAGAGCGGTAGTAGATTCGGTAACTCCTCCATCTACGTCTTCTTCGGATTTTGCAAGAACTGAAGTTGGTAAAGTCGATTTGAGTGGTAAATCGAACTTACCTATACCTAGTAAAGAGGTGTTACAAGCTCCGAATGGCTCAGAAAATTTCTATGCTACAACGCACATTCAAACGCCAGATGGGTCGGGATCAGGTACTTTAATTGCACCCAATTTGGTGTTAACAGTCGCTCATAATTTCTTAACAGTTAAAGGTTCTGAGGTAGTTACTAAGTCTGGTCGCACCAATACAGTGTATAAAGCAACTTTACCGAATGGGTTGTCTGTGAATTTTTCAGATGATGATATTGTTTATTGGAATAAGAAAGATTCAGTATTTGGATTTAAAAATGACTTAGCTTTGGTTCGGTTAAAAGAAACAGTAAAAGAAGTAACTCCTGTAGAGGTTGTAAAACAATCTTCGAAAGTTGCAGAGGGGGATTCAGTTTCGGTCTATGGTTTTCCAGATAACAAGCTAAGTCCAGTTTTAGATAGCAAAGTAGTAGGAACTACAGACTTCGGCTCTGGAATAGAGGGAATTAGCTATGGAGGTACGAAACCTGGAGCGTCTGGTGGTGGTCTTTATAATGATAAAGGTGCTTTAATTGGAGTTCACCAAAATGGTGTTGTAGGAAGCCGTAGTGGTGGTTTGGTTTTATCAAAAGAGCAGTTGGATTGGGTTCGTTCTTATATTGAGGGTCAACCAAAAGATCCTGTCTATGTGGAAGATAAAGAAGTGGAACCTTCTAAGAAGGATTCGGATAAGGATTTAGCTGGGAAATTAGATCCAAAAAAAGATAGTGGAAAAGAAGATTCTGGTATTTTAGGTACATCTGGTGACTTTGCAGCTCCTACAGTAGCTAAGCCAGAGTTTAAAGGTGGAGTTAACGGAGGCGACTCACTTGTTACAGAAGTTCCAGAGTATAGCGGTGTTCTCTCCACATTAGGAGATTCTCCAGCTCCTACAGTAGCTAAGCCAGAGTTTACAGGTGGCGTGAATGGGGGCGACTCACTTGTTACAGAAGTTCCAGAGTATAGTGGTATTATATCCACATTAGGAGATTCTCCAGCTCCTACAGTCGCTAAGCCAGAGTTTAAAGGTGGAGTTCCTTTCACTGAATCTCCTATACTGGAAATCCCAGAGTATACGGGTGTATTATCAACCTCAGGAGAAGAATCGGCCCCAACAGTTGAACAGCATGACTTTACAGGCGGAGTTAACGGAGGCGACTCACTTGTTACAGAAGTTCCAGAGTATAGTGGTATTCTATCCACATTAGGAGATTCTCCAGCTCCTACAGTCGCTAAGCCAGAGTTTAAAGGTGGCGTGAATGGAGGCGTATCCCTCGTTACAGAAGTTCCAGAGTATAGCGGTGTTATATCCACATTAGGAGATTCTCCAGCTCCTACAGTCGTTAAGCCAGAGTTTAAAGGTGGCGTGAATGGAGGCGACTCACTTGTTACAGAAGTTCCAGAGTATAGCGGCGCTCTGTCCACATTAGGAGATTTTCCAGCTCCTACAGTCGCTAAGCCAGATTTTAGAGGCGGAGTTAATGGTGCGGATGCTGATGTCCACCACCTTCCAGCTTTCACAGGTGGCGTGAATGGAGGTGAATCTCCGATACTAGAAATCCCAGAATATATGGGTCCATTATCAACCTCAGGAGAAGGAAGTTCAGTAGTGAAATCTACTGATAAACAAGTAAATAATAAAAACACTAAAGATGAATCAGAAACGAAGCACGTTGTCTCAGGAATTGCTAGTTCGCAACGTATTTTAAAAAATGCAACAGGAAGTGTTCAAATTCAAGCTTCAGAAGAAGTATTGAAAAATGTGATAGGTGTTCAAATTCAAGAAGTTCAAGTTAGTGATTTAAGTTCATTAAACTATAAAGCATTTGATATCAAATTGAAGGATGTAAACGGCAGATATGTTAAACCTGAAGGAAAAGTCCTTGTTACTTTTGCTATAGATCAGTCCGTTGAGAATGTTTATGCTGTAGATCCAGAAGGAAAACTACACACTATTGAATTCGAACAAAAAGATGGAAAGATTATTTTTGAGACTAATAATTCTAGTATTTATGCGATGACTTTCCGACACTCCATTGACAATCCACTATTTAAAAATCCTACAGAAGATAACAAGGCTGAGGAAATTTCACTGTCGCCTAAATTGTTATCAACAAATGAAAACTCTGAATCTAATCGATTAGAGAATAAAGTAAGTAATAACGAACAGTCTATGTTACCAAATACAGGTGAGTCTGCCTCATCACTAACAATCTTATTTGGTTTTGTAGGAGTGCTCCTTGGAGCAATGATTTCTTATAAGCGAAAAGACAGTTAATTTGTCTTCTGTTGTTCTTTGAACTTCTATGTTAATCTAAAATAAACCAGTCTGGAGTCCTGTAAAAAGATGGGAATTCTAGACTGGTTTTATTGATATAGAAGTTTATAATAAGATTCGTAATTTTGAGTAATAGGTATGGATATTTATGTTATCTGAAACTACTTTCAGAAACAGCTGTTCTATAAAATACTTTTGAAACTGAAATCTATTCTATCACAAAGTATTGAAAGCGCTTAACAAATGGTATATAATGACCTCATAAGAACAAAGAAAAGGAGGAAAGAGGATGCCACAGATTACTAAAGAAGCCTTGATTGCACAAATCAAAGATGGAATCATCGTTTCTTGTCAGGCCCTTCCTCACGAACCGCTTTATACAGAAGCGGGAGGAGTCATTCCCTTGCTGGTCAAAGCAGCTGAGCAAGGTGGAGCAGTCGGTATCCGAGCAAACAGTGTTCGTGATATCAAAGAAATCAAGGAGGTTACAAAACTTCCGATTATCGGGATTATCAAACGAGATTATCCGCCACAAGAACCCTTCATCACGGCTACCATGAAAGAAGTTGATGAATTGGCAGAACTGGACATCGAGGTGATTGCTCTGGATTGTACCAAGCGTGAACGCTACGATGGTTTAGAGATTCAGGAGTTTATCCGTCAGGTCAAGGAAAAATATCCTAACCAGCTCTTGATGGCTGACACAAGTACCTTCGAAGAAGGACTAGCAGCTGTAGAAGCAGGGATTGACTTTGTCGGAACAACCTTATCAGGCTATACATCTTACAGTCCAAAAGTGGACGGACCAGATTTTGAATTGATCAAAAAACTCTGTGATGCAGGAGTTGATGTCATTGCCGAAGGGAAAATTCATACACCAGAACAAGCCAAACAAATCCTTGGATATGGAGTGAGAGGTATCGTTGTTGGTGGCGCCATTACTAGACCAAAAGAGATTACAGAACGCTTTGTTGCTGGTCTTAAATAACACAATCTCAAAGCAGAGGAGAGTGGTGGATGCGTCGGATAAAATGAAAACGTATACAAATAAAAACTTGCTCATTATCCAATATGGATACGCTTATCAATTAGGAGAATACAAATGAAATTTAGAAAACTAGCTTGTACAGTACTTGCGGGTGCTGCTATTCTTGGCCTTGCTGCATGTGGAAATTCTGGTGGAAGTAAAGATGCTGGAAAATCTGGTGGAGATAGCGGAAAAACAGAAATCACTTGGTGGGCATTCCCAGTCTTCACTCAAGAAAAAACTGGTGACGGTGTTGGAACATATGAAAAATCTATCATCGAAGCCTTTGAAAAAGCAAACCCAGATGTAAAAGTGAAATTGGAAACAATCGACTTTAAGTCAGGTCCAGAAAAGATCACTACAGCTATCGAAGCAGGTACAGCTCCAGACGTACTTTTTGACGCACCAGGACGTATCATCCAATATGGTAAAAATGGTAAATTGGCTGACTTGAATGACCTCTTCACGGATGACTTTGTTAAAGATGTCAACAATGAAAACATTGTAAAAGCAAGTAAAGCTGGTGATAAAGCTTACATGTATCCAATCAGTTCAGCACCATTCTACATGGCCATGAACAAGAAAATGTTGGAAGATGCTGGAGTTGCGAACCTTGTAAAAGAAGGTTGGACAACAGACGACTTTGAAAAAGTATTGAAAGCGCTTAAAGATAAAGGGTATACACCAGGTTCATTGTTCAGTTCTGGTCAAGGGGGAGACCAAGGAACACGTGCCTTCATCTCTAATCTTTATGGAGCTTCTGTAACAGACAAAGATGTAACAAAATATACAACTGATGATCCTAAATTCGTCAAAGGTCTTGAAAAAGCAGCTAGCTGGATCAAAGACGGTTTGTTGAATAATGGTTCACAATTTGACGGTGGGGCAGATATCCAAAACTTTGCGAATGGTCAAACATCTTACACAATCCTTTGGGCGCCAGCTCAAAACGGTATCCAAGCTAAACTCTTGGAAGCAAGTAAAGTAGAAGTGCTAGAAGTACCATTCCCATCAGATTCAGGTAAACCAGCTCTTGAATACCTTGTAAACGGATTTGCAGTATTCAACAACAAGGACGACAAGAAAGTTGCAGCATCTAAGAAATTCGTTCAATTCATCGCGGATGACAAAGAATGGGGTCCAAAAGATGTTGTTCGTACAGGTGCCTTCCCAGTTCGTACATCATTTGGTAAACTCTATGATGACAAACGTATGGAAACAATCGGTGCTTGGACTAAGTACTACTCACCATACTACAATACAATTGATGGTTTTGCAGAAATGAGAACTCTATGGTTCCCAATGTTGCAATCAGTTTCAAATGGCGATCAAAAACCAGCTGATGCATTGAAAGCATTTACTGAAAAAGCAAACGAAACTATCAAAAAAGCTACAAAACAATAAGCACTGAATCAGATTGACTCCTCCCTTTTCCCTGTGCATAATCTATGTAAGAAAAGGGAGGATTTTATTTGAAATATCAGGAACTGTCACGAAATTAAAATGAAGTTCTTACATAAGAGAATCTTAAAAAATTTCATTTTGATTTTAAAACAGTTCAAGAAAATCCAAAATATTCTATTTGTGAAAGAGAGGTGCCGACTGTGAAAGTCAATAAAATTCGTATGCGGGAAACAGTGATTTCCTACGCTTTCTTAGCACCAGTATTATTCTTCTTTGTCATCTTTGTATTGGTTCCTATGATTATGGGATTCATTACAAGTTTCTTTAACTATTCAATGACTAAATTTGAGTTTGTGGGTTTGGACAACTACATTCGTATGTTTAAAGACCCTGTCTTTATGAAGTCTTTGATTAACACAGTTATTTTGGTTGTTGGATCTGTACCGATTGTTGTTCTCTTTTCGCTCTTTGTGGCGTCGCAAACCTACCATCAAAATGCTATTGCCAGATCTTTCTACCGTTTCGTCTTCTTCCTTCCTGTTGTAACAGGTAGTGTTGCCGTAACAGTTGTTTGGAAATGGATTTATGACCCACTATCAGGGATTCTAAACTTTGTCCTTAAATCAAGTCATATCATCAGCCAGAATATTTCTTGGTTGGGAGATAAGCACTGGGCATTACTGGCAATTATGATTATCCTCTTGACAACTTCAGTTGGTCAACCAATCATCCTCTACATAGCTGCTATGGGGAATATTGACAATTCACTGGTTGAAGCGGCTCGTGTAGACGGTGCAACTGAATTTCAAGTTTTCTGGAAGATTAAATGGCCAAGCCTTCTTCCAACAACTCTTTATATCGCAATCATCACAACAATCAACTCATTCCAAGTTTTCGCCTTGATTCAGCTTTTGACATCTGGTGGACCAAACTACTCAACAAGTACCTTGATGTACTACCTTTACGAAAAAGCCTTTCAATTGACAGAATACGGCTATGCCAACACAATTGGTGTCTTCTTGGCAGTCATGATTGCGATCGTAAGCTTTGTTCAATTTAAAGCACTCGGAAACGACGTAGAATACTAAAGAAAGGAGACAGCTATGCAATCTACACAAAAGAAACCTTTAACAGCTTTCACTGTTATTTCAACTATTATCTTGCTCTTGTTGACCGTGCTGTTTATCTTTCCATTCTACTGGATTTTGACAGGTGCCTTCAAGTCACAACCTGATACCATTATGATTCCACCACAATGGTTCCCTAAAATGCCGACCATGGAAAACTTCCAACAACTCATGGTGCAAAACCCTGCTATGCAGTGGATGTGGAACTCTGTGTTTATCTCATTGGTAACCATGTTCTTAGTCTGTGCGACCTCATCTCTAGCAGGTTATGTATTGGCTAAAAAACGTTTCTATGGTCAGCGTATTCTCTTTGCCATCTTCATCGCTGCCATGGCACTTCCAAAACAAGTTGTCCTTGTACCATTGGTACGTATCGTCAACTTCATGGGAATTCACGATACTCTCTGGGCAGTTATCTTGCCTTTGATTGGATGGCCATTCGGGGTCTTCCTCATGAAACAGTTCAGTGAGAATATTCCTACAGAGTTGCTTGAATCAGCTAAAATCGATGGTTGTGGTGAGATTCGTACCTTCTGGAGCGTAGCCTTCCCAATTGTGAAACCAGGATTTGCAGCCCTTGCAATCTTTACCTTCATCAATACATGGAACGACTACTTCATGCAGTTGGTAATGTTGACTTCACGTAATAATTTGACCATTTCACTCGGTGTTGCGACTATGCAGGCTGAAATGGCAACCAACTATGGTTTGATCATGGCAGGTGCAGCTCTTGCTGCTGTGCCAATCGTAACAGTCTTCTTAGTATTCCAAAAATCCTTCACTCAGGGTATTACTATGGGAGCTGTTAAAGGATAAGAAACGCTTTCTTTTACCGTATCAATTTGCTATTGCTAGCATGATCTAAAAACCTCCGACAGTGAATGACACTGTTGGAGGTGTTAGTTTTAATCGCTTAATGACGATTTTTAAAGGAGAAAATAATGATTTTTGACGATTTAAAAAATATTAGCTTTTATAAAGGGATTCATCCAAATCTTGATAAAGCAATTGATTATCTTTATGAACATCGTAAAGATTCGTTCGAATTAGGAAAATATGATATTGATGGGGATAAGGTCTTTCTAGTTGTTCAAGAAAATGTCCTAAATAAAGTTGAGAATGATCAATTTGAACATCACAAGAACTATGCTGACTTGCATTTGTTGGTAGAAGGCCATGAATATTCTAGCTACGGTTCACGTATCAAAGATGAAGCAGTAGCATTTGACGAAACAAGTGACATTGGCTTTGTCCATTGTCATGAAAAATACCCACTCTTGTTGGGTTATCACAATTTTGCAGTTTTCTTCCCAGGAGAGCCACATCAACCAAATGGTTATGCAGGTATGGAAGATCAAGTTCGCAAGTATTTGTTTAAAATTTTAATTGATTAGAATGATCAGCAGAGATAGCTGATGACTATCTTATACTCTTCGAAAATCAAATTCAAACTGCGTCAGCTTCGCCTTGGAATATATATGTGACTGACTTCGTCAGTCTTATCTACAACCTCAAAGCAGTGCTTTGAGCAACCCGCGGCTAGCTTTCTAGTTTGCTCTTTGATTTTCATTGAGTACTATTGAACACTTTTGAAAATTGAGTTTAAGAGTTGAATCTTATCAATTGATAAATCGGAGTGATTTAGCAAGTGATATAAATTAAATTATAGGGGGAGCAAACATGTCACAAAAAGGAAGAAGTCTCATCAAGGCTGCATTTGATACAGATAATTTTCTAATGCGAATTAGTGAGAAGGTTTTAGATATTGTAACAGTCAATCTTCTCTTTGTAATAACTTGTTTGCCAATCGTAACGATTGGGGTAGCCAAAATTAGTCTCTATCAGACGATGTTTGAGGTCAAGCAAAGTAGACGTGTTCCAGTTTTTAGAACCTATCTAAGAGCTTTCAGGCAAAATCTGAAATTAGGTTTTCAGTTGGGGATGTTAGAATTAGGAATTGTATTTCTTGCTCTTTCAGATCTCTATCTTTTCTGGGGTCAAACAGCTCTGCCCTTCCAATTAGTGAAAGCTATTTGTTTAGGTATTCTGATTTTCCTTACCATTGTGATGTTGGCTAGTTACCCTATCGCGGCACGTTATGACCTATCTTGGAAAGAAATTCTTCAAAAAGGATTGATGTTGGCTAGTTTTAACGCTCCTTGGTTTATCTTGATGATCGTAATTATCTTTTTGATTTTGATGTTTCTATATCTATCAGCCTTTACCCTTCTATTGGGAGGATCAGCTTTTATTCTCTTTGGTTTTGGACTTCTTGCTTTTTTACAAGTAGGAGTGATGGAAAAGCTATTTGCTAAGTATGAGTAAGGGTTGCAATTATTTCTGAAACTACTTTCAAACGCTCCAAAAGCTATTCTATAAGCGAGAAACTAAAATCTAAGTGACCACAAGATATTGAAAGCCTTTTCAGTAAAGTGTATACTAAAGAAGTAAAGAAAGAATCTGCTTTAGCAGAAAATAAAAATAATAGGAGAAAATCTATGTCAGATTTAAAAAAATACGAAGGTGTCATTCCAGCCTTCTACGCATGTTATGATGAACAAGGAGAAGTAAGTCCAGAGCGTACACGTGCCTTGGTTCAATACTTCATTGATAAAGGTGTTCAAGGTCTTTATGTCAATGGTTCTTCTGGTGAATGTATCTACCAAAGCGTTGAAGACCGCAAATTAATCTTGGAAGAAGTCATGGCAGTTGCCAAAGGTAAATTGACTATTATCGCTCACGTTGCTTGCAACAATACCAAAGATAGTATGGAATTAGCTCGCCATGCAGAAAGCTTGGGTGTAGATGCCATTGCAACGATTCCACCAATTTACTTCCGCTTGCCAGAATACTCAGTTGCTAAATACTGGAATGATATCAGCTCTGCAGCTCCAAATACAGACTATGTTATCTACAACATTCCTCAATTGGCAGGTGTTGCCTTGACTCCAAGCCTTTACACTGAAATGTTGAAAAATCCTCGTGTTATCGGTGTTAAGAACTCTTCTATGCCAGTTCAAGATATCCAAACTTTTGTGAGCCTTGGTGGAGAAGACCATATCGTCTTTAATGGTCCTGATGAACAGTTCCTAGGTGGTCGTCTCATGGGTGCTAAAGCTGGTATCGGTGGTACTTATGGTGCTATGCCAGAACTTTTCTTGAAACTCAATCAGTTGATTGCTGACAAAGACTTGGAAACAGCGCGTGAATTGCAGTATGCTATCAACGCTATCATTGGTAAACTCACTGCTGCACATGGAAATATGTACGGTGTGATTAAGGAAGTCTTGAAGATCAATGAAGGCTTGAATATTGGTTCTGTTCGTTCACCATTGACACCAGTGACTGAAGACGATCGTCCAGTTGTAGAAGCAGCTGCAGCCTTGATTCGTGAAACCAAGGAGCGCTTCCTCTAATTCATAAGGAGGTATTTATGACACACTACGTTGCAATTGATATCGGTGGAACCAACATCAAATATGGTTTGATTGACCAAGAAGGCCAACTTGTTGAATCGCATGAAATGCCAACAGAGGCGCATCAGGGTGGACCTCATATCTTACAAAAGACCAAAGATATTGTAGCCAGCTATTTAGAAAAAGGCCCAGTAGCAGGTGTTGCCATTTCTTCTGCTGGGATGGTGGATCCTGACAAGGGTGAGATTTTCTATGCTGGCCCACAGATTCCAAATTATGCAGGTACACAGTTCAAGAAGGAAATCGAGACTAGCTTTACTATTCCTTGTGAAATTGAAAATGATGTCAACTGTGCAGGTCTTGCTGAAGCGGTATCTGGTTCAGGTAAGGGAGCGAGTGTCACCCTTTGCTTGACCATTGGAACAGGTATCGGAGGTTGCTTGATTATGGATGGAAAAGTCTTCCATGGCTTTAGCAATTCAGCTTGTGAAGTCGGTTATATGCATATGCAGGATGGAGATTTCCAAGATTTGGCTTCTACGACAGCATTGGTGGAGTATGTAGCAACAGCTCATGGCGATCCAGTTGATCAGTGGAATGGTCGACGCATTTTCAAGGAAGCTACAGAAGGTAATAAACTCTGCATGGCTGGTATTGACCGCATGGTAGATTATCTTGGGAAAGGTCTGGCAAATATTTGCTACGTTGCCAATCCAGAAGTGGTCATTCTCGGTGGCGGTATCATGGGACAAGAGGCAATTCTCAAACCTAAGATCCGCACAGCCCTGAAGGCGGCCTTGGTACCAAGTCTAGCAGAAAAAACACGATTAGAATTTGCTCATCACCAAAATACAGCAGGGATGTTGGGTGCTTATTATCATTTCAAAACAAAACAATCCTAGTTTGGCTCAGCCAAACTAGGATTTTCTAATCAAGTTCCCTTGACTTTCTTTATAATCGTGAGATAATAAATAAAATATATAAAGGAGTTATATAAAATGTCTATAGCGAATTCAAATAAAATTGTGACCTTCCAAGCTAATAGAGAATTGGTAAATGATGCCATGAAAGTGTTAAAAGAAAAAAATCTCTCTCTTTCATCGGCACTTAGATTATTTTTAAAGAATGTTGCCGTAACAAATGAAGTAGATTTACTTAATGAAGAGGAATTAGAGAAGGAGTATTTGTTTAGACAATTACAAGCAGAAGTTCAAGAAAGTTATGCCAAGATTGAGGCTGGAAATCACTTGACAGATGAGGATGTAGTTACACGCTATGGATTATAAAAAATATAGGATTTTGTATTCTCCTAGAGTGATTGATAGTCTGGATAAAATATATCAGTATATAGCAGAGGAAATCGGTTCTGTAGAGGCTGCGAGACGAAAAGTGGCGAGTATCAGAAAAGATATTCATCGGCTAGAAATTTTCCCCCAAGCTGGATTTGATGCCGATGAAAAATTTGGTAAGAGATTAGATCCTCACTATCAAACGAGAGGATTGACCTTGAGTAAGGATTACATCGTATTATATACAATTGTTGAGGATACCGTCAGGCTTGCTTATTTACTCCCTTCAAAAAGTGATTACATGAAATTATTTAAGACCGAGTCAAGATATGATTGACTCAGGATCTAGATGAGTTATGTTTAGTGACGAATAAAAATCCTAGTTTGGCAATGCCAAACTAGGATTTTCTAGCTCTTCTTTGTCTTCGATAGCCATTAAGTTTTTTATTCTCCCAGTAGCTATTGAAAATTTTTTCTTTGTTTTCTCGATTGATTTCTAAAAAGTAAGCATAAATTAAATCAATCCAAAAAAGCATTGGAAGTTGAGAGGAGATACGCTGAATATAGGATGATTGATTGTGACTAGCAACCAGTACAGTTTCAGTATACAGTTGGTTTTCTTTGTTTGGTACACTGGTAAAGAGGACTGTTTTTGCTCCCATTTCTTTAGCGTCTAATAAGCTATCCAGAATAGATTGAGTAGATCCAGATAGTGAAAAGCCCAGAACCAAGCAATTGTCATCCATGATACTAGTAGTCCAAGCAAATCCATCTTGATCGGTTATAGCTTCACAGACAACTCCTAAACGCATAAAGCGTAATTTCATCTCACGAGCGACAAGGCCAGAACTCCCTGTTCCGAAGAAGTAGACACGCTCAGCATCTTCGATTAATTGGGCAATTCGTTCTAGTTGGACTTCGTCAATCAAGTCTTGTGTTTGTTCCCTCATATTGCTATAGCTTCTGAGGACTCGTTTGGTTAAAGGACTATGTTTGTGAGAATAAGTGTCCTGTTTTTTTGAGTGATGTTGGTATTGGAAAATAAATTCTCGGTAGCCAGTAAAGCCACACTTTTTAGCAAAGCGAGTTAGTGCAGCCTGAGAGATATGTAATTTTTGAGTGACCTGTTGGGAAGATAAATCATCTGTAATCGTTTCAGCTTGCAAAAAATAGCGAGCGATTTCTTGCTCTAAGTCTGTCATTTCTTCGAAGTGGGAATCAATGACAGTTGCGATATCCGGTTTGTTCATGGGGAAGGCTCCTTCATACGAGTCATATTGGAAAAAGGCTAGTCTTACATTTATTATAACATATAATATAGGGATGACTAAGTAAAAACGTATTGTCTATTGGAAAAGAAAAAAGCTTCCTTCTTTTCTACAATTTTATTCTCAAATTATGGTAAAATGGAGAGTAAGATTTTTATTAGAAATGAGACAGATTTGTATGAGAAAATTTAATAGCCATTCGATTCCGATTCGGCTTAATTTATTGTTTGCAATTGTCATTTTACTTTTTCTGACCATTATTGGTCGTTTGTTGTATATGCAGGTTCTGAACAAGGATTTTTACGAAAAAAAGCTAGCCTCAGCTAGTCAGACCAAGGTCACAACCAGTTCTGCCCGTGGGGAGATTTATGATGCTAGTGGAAAACCTTTGGTAGAAAATACGTTAAAGCAGGTTGTTTCCTTCACGCGTAGTAATAAAATGACGGCTAAAGATCTGAAAGAAATCGCTAGTCAGTTACTGGGATATGTGAGCATCACTTCGCCAAATTTGACAGAACGCCAGCTGGCAGATTATTATTTAGCTGATCCTGAGATCTATAAAAAAACAGTAGAGGCTCTCCCAAGTGAGAAACGCTTGGATTCAGATGGTAATCGTCTATCTGAATCAGAACTGTATAACAATGCGGTCGATAGTGTCCAGACGAGTCAACTAAACTATACAGAGGATGAAAAGAAAGAAGTCTATCTTTTTAGTCAGTTAAATGCGGTTGGAAACTTTGCGACAGGAAGCATTGTGACGGATTCTTTGACAGATACCCAGATTGCTTTGATTGCCTCCGCTTCCAAGAAATTACCTGGTATCAGTATTTCTACTTCTTGGGAAAGAAAAGTTTTAGAAACTTCCCTTTCCTCTATAATTGGTATTGTGTCGAGTGAAAAAGCTGGTCTCCCAGCGGAAGAAGCGGATGCCTATCTTAAAAAAGGTTATTCTCTTAATGACCGTGTTGGGACTTCTTACCTGGAAAAACAATACGAGGAAACCTTACAAGGAAAACGCTCGGTGAAAGAAATTCATCTAGATAAGTACGGTAACATGGAAAGTGTTGAAAATATCGAAGCTGGTACTAAAGGGAATAATATTAAACTGACAATTGATTTGGTCTTCCAAGATAGTGTGGATGATTTGCTGAAAAGTTATTTCAATTCAGAGTTGGGAAATGGTGGGGCCAAGTATTCTGAAGGCGTGTATGCAGTCGCCCTTAACCCCAAAACAGGTGCTGTGTTATCCATGTCAGGGATCAAACATGACCTGAAAACGGGAGAGTTGACGCCTGATTCCTTGGGAACGGTAACCAATGTCTTTGTTCCAGGTTCGGTTGTCAAGGCGGCGACCATCAGCTCAGGTTGGGAAAATGGAGTCTTGTCAGGAAACCAGACCTTGACAGACCAGTCCATTGTCTTTCAAGGTTCAGCTCCAATTAATTCTTGGTATACTGCCTTTTCTAGGCCAATGCCGATTACGGCGGTTCAAGCTTTGGAGTATTCATCCAATGCTTATATGGTCCAAACAGCCTTAGGTCTTATGGGGCAGACCTATCAACCCAATATGTTTGTCGGCACCAGCAATCTAGAGTCTGCTATGGGTAAATTGCGTTCAACCTTTGGCGAATATGGCTTGGGGGCTGCGACTGGGATTGATCTACCAGATGAATCTACTGGATTTATTCCCAAAGAGTATAACTTTGCCAATTTCATTACCAATGCCTTTGGGCAGTTTGATAACTATACCCCAATGCAATTGGCTCAGTATGTAGCAACTATTGCAAATGATGGTGTTCGTGTGGCTCCTCGTATTGTTGAAGGCATTTATGGTAATAATGATAAGGGAGGACTGGGTGACTTGATTCAGCAACTGCAACCGACAGAGATGAATAAGGTCAATATATCCGACTCCGATATGAGTGTCTTGCACCAAGGTTTTTATCAGGTTGCTCATGGGACTAGTGGGTTGACAACTGGCCGTGCCTTTTCAAATGGTGCCTTGGTATCCATTAGCGGAAAAACGGGTACAGCCGAAAGCTATGTGGCAGATGGTCAGGAAGCAACCAATACCAATGCGGTGGCCTATGCTCCATCTGATAATCCTCAAATCGCTGTTGCAGTGGTCTTTCCTCATAATACCAATCTAACAAATGGTGTAGGACCTTCCATTGCGCGTGATATTATCAATCTGTATCAAAAATACCATCCAATGAACTAGAAAGGAATTTATGCTTTATCCAACACCTATTGCTAAGCTGATTGACAGTTATTCTAAGTTACCAGGTATCGGGATTAAGACGGCTACGCGTCTGGCCTTTTATACGATTGGGATGTCTGATGATGATGTCAATGAATTTGCAAAAAATCTCCTTTCTGCTAAGAGAGAGCTGACCTATTGCTCCATCTGTGGTCGTTTGACTGATGACGATCCCTGCTCCATCTGTACTGATCCAAGTCGTGACCAGACAACTATTTTGGTGCTAGAGGATAGTCGTGATGTGGCAGCCATGGAAAATATCCAAGAATACCATGGGCTCTATCATGTCCTGCATGGTCTCATTTCCCCCATGAATGGCATCAGTCCAGATGATATCAATCTAAAGAGTCTTATGACTCGTCTGATGGATAGTGAGGTTTCAGAAGTGATAGTGGCCACAAATGCTACGGCAGATGGGGAAGCGACGTCCATGTATCTTTCACGCTTGCTCAAGCCAGCTGGGATCAAGGTTACGCGCCTGGCACGAGGTCTTGCTGTGGGAGCAGATATCGAGTATGCGGACGAAGTGACTCTCTTACGAGCGATTGAAAATCGGACAGAGTTGTAAGTATAGGCAAATTTACGAACTTCATCCATTTATAAAAAATCAAGGAGGCTGAAAATCGTTCCTATCGGCCTCTTTTTGTATAGTGTGATGAGTAGAATCAGGTTCAAGTTTTAAAAAACCAAGCAAATATGATATACTAAAGAGCGAGTATTCTAGTAGAATTAGGACAAATAATATGAAACAAACGATTATTCTTTTATATGGTGGACGGAGTGCGGAACGCGAAGTCTCTGTCCTTTCAGCTGAAAGTGTCATGCGCGCGGTCAACTACGATCGTTTCACAGTCAAGACTTTCTTTATCAGTCAGTCAGGTGACTTTATCAAAACTCAGGAATTTAGCCAGACTCCAGGTCAAGAGGACCGTCTCATGACCAATGAAACAATTGATTGGGATAAGAAAGTCGCACCAAGTGCTATCTACGAAGAAGGTGCAGTGGTCTTTCCAGTTCTTCACGGTCCGATGGGAGAAGATGGCTCTGTTCAAGGATTCCTTGAAGTTTTGAAAATGCCTTATGTCGGCTGTAATATCTTATCATCTAGTCTTGCCATGGATAAAATCACGACCAAGCGTGTTTTAGAATCTGCTGGCATTGCCCAAGTTCCTTATGTGGCTATCGTTGAAGGGGATGATGTGATTGCTAAAATCGCTGAAGTGGAAGAAAAATTGACTTATCCAGTCTTCACTAAGCCGTCAAACATGGGTTCTAGTGTCGGTATTTCTAAGTCTGAAAATCAAGAAGAACTCCGTCAAGCTTTGAAACTTGCCTTCCAATATGACAGCCGTGTCTTGGTTGAGCAAGGGGTGAACGCCCGTGAAATCGAGGTTGGTCTCTTGGGCAACTACGATGTCAAAAGCACGCTGCCAGGAGAAGTGGTCAAGGATGTTGACTTCTACGACTATGACGCCAAGTATATTGATAACAAGATTACCATGGACATCCCAGCTAAAATCAGTGATGATGTGGTAGCTGTCATGCGTCAAAATGCAGAAACGGCCTTTCGTGCGATTGGTGGTCTCGGTCTCTCTCGTTGCGATTTCTTCTATACAGACAAGGGAGAGATCTTCCTAAACGAGCTCAATACTATGCCAGGTTTTACCCAGTGGTCTATGTATCCACTTCTTTGGGACAATATGGGAATCAGCTACCCAAACCTAATTGAGCGATTGGTTGACCTTGCCAAGGAAAGTTTTGACAAGCGCGAAGCGCATTTGCTATAAAAATGAAAGAGAGGGTAGAAGCCAGAACCATCACTGCAAGGTGATCAGAGTTCTCGGGCTTCGACCCTTTTTAAAGGAGTAGAAATGAAATTAACTATCCACGAAGTTGCCCAAGCTGTTGGAGCGAAAAATGATGTCAGCATCTTTGAGGACATCCAGTTAGAAAATGCTGAGTTTGACAGTCGTTTGATTGAGGAAGGGGACTTGTTTGTGCCCCTCAAAGGTGCGCGTGATGGCCATGACTTTATCGAAAAAGCCTTTGAAAATGGTGCTGCTGTAACCCTGTCTGAGAAAGAAATCGCAAATCATCCCTACATTCTAGTAGACGACGTGTTGACTGCCTTTCAAAAACTAGCAGCCTATTATCTTGAGAAAACGGCTGTTGATGTCTTTGCAGTTACAGGTTCAAATGGTAAGACGACGACCAAGGATATGTTGGCGCACTTGCTATCAACAACCTACAAAACCTACAAAACACAAGGAAACTACAACAACGAGATTGGCCTTCCCTACACAGTTCTCCATATGCCTGAAGGGACAGAAAAGTTGGTCTTGGAGATGGGGCAGGATCACTTGGGAGATATTCACCTTTTGTCAGAATTGGCGCATCCAAAAACAGCCATTGTGACCTTGGTTGGAGAAGCCCATTTGGCCTTTTTCAAAGACCGTTCGGAGATTGCCCAAGGAAAAATGCAAATTGCTGATGGAATGGCTTCGAATTCCTTGCTCTTGACGCCAGCTGACCCTATTGTAGAGGACTATTTGCCAGCTGATAAAAAGGTGGTCTGTTTTGGGCAAGGAGCAGAGTTGGAAATTACCGATCTGGTAGAACGTAAGGACAGTCTGACCTTTAAGGCTAATTTTTTAGGACAAGCCCTTGATTTGCCAGTGACTGGTAAGTACAATGCAACCAATGCAATGATTGCATCCTATGTTGCCCTGCAAGAAGGAGTTTCAGAGGAGCAAATTCGTTTGGCCTTCCAAAATCTTGAATTGACGCGTAACCGTACCGAGTGGAAGAAAGCAGCCAATGGAGCAGATATTCTGTCAGATGTTTACAATGCCAATCCGACTGCTATGAAATTGATTTTAGAGACTTTCTCTGCTATTCCAGCCAATGAAGGTGGCAAGAAAATCGCTGTCTTAGCAGATATGAGGGAATTAGGTGACCAGTCAGTCCAACTCCATAACCAGATGATTCTGAGCCTCTCGCCAGATGTACTGGATACCGTGATTTTCTATGGAGCAGATATCGCAGAATTGGCCCAACTTGCCAGTCAAATGTTCCCAATCGGACACGTTTATTACTTCAAGAAAACAGAAGACCAAGACCAATTTGAAGACCTAGTTAAGCAGGTCCAAGAAAGCCTTGGGGCTCATGACCAAATCCTGCTCAAAGGCTCTAACTCTATGAATCTAGCCAAGTTGGTAGAAAGTTTAGAAAATGAAGACAAGTGATTTTGTCAAGTATTTGCAAAGAATGATTGCCATTACAGATACTGGATTAACCTTTACAAAAGATCCGTTTGACCGTGAGCGCTACGAAGACTTGCGAGGCCTTTTATCTGAAATGTTGAATCAAGCATCAGACCTTGATGCCGAAGAAGTGGCAGAAGTCTTGAAGCCAACTTCTGCTTATGCGACTCCGTTAATGGACGTCCGTGCTTGGATTGTTGAGGACGAAAAGATTTGTCTGGTTAGGGGACAAGGAGAGAATGATTGGGCTTTGCCAGGTGGCTTTGGTGAGGTTAGTTATTCTCCAACAGAAAATATTCTCAAGGAAATTGAAGAAGAAACCGGTTTTAAAGCCAAAGTTGAAAGACTGCTAGCTGTTTTTGATACCAATCGTTTCCAACTACAGAGCAAACAGTATACAAAGTTTGTTTTTGGATGTAAGCTTCTTGATGGACAATTCCAAGAAAATCAAGAAATCGCTGACCTTGAACTGCACCCCAAAAGTTAGACAGAAAAAATCTAACTTTTGGGGTGTTTTTATTATGAAATTAACTTATGATGATAAAGTTCAGATCTATGAACTTAGAAAACAAGGATATAGCTTAGAGAAGC
>NZ_VFSH01000006.1 GCF_006385785.1 Streptococcus shenyangsis | reverse complement strand
CTATATCGATTACTACAACAACAAACGAATTAAGGTAAAACTAAAAGGACTTAGTCCTGTCCAATACAGAACTAAATCCTTTCAATAATTATTTGTCCAACTTTTTGGGATCAGTACATTCTGTACTGACGTTTTTTGTATGCTTATTTTGATTTGATATAGTTAATACCATCTGCTTTTGGTGCAACTGCTTTTCCAAAGAAGGCTGCAAAGACAAGAATGGTCAAAACATAAGGTGCGATTTGAAGGTAAACCGCAGGCACTCCTTGTAGGAACGGCAATTGAGAACCGATAACAGCCAAACTTTGTGAAAGTCCAAAGAAAAGACTAGAAAGCATGGCTCCGATTGGATTCCATTTTCCGAAAATCATCGCAGCAAGAGCGATAAATCCAGGTCCAACAATAGTTGTCACTGAGAAGTTAACTGAGATTGATTGAGCATAAATCGCTCCTCCA
Organism: Streptococcus shenyangsis; assembly: GCF_006385785.1. Classification (GTDB taxonomy): domain Bacteria; phylum Bacillota; class Bacilli; order Lactobacillales; family Streptococcaceae; genus Streptococcus; species Streptococcus shenyangsis. Next base: position 116,825 of record NZ_VFSH01000006.1, on the reverse strand, counting down.
ATTCCACCTAGGAAACCTGAAATGATAACCCCTAAATATCTCATCTTATAGACATTGATTCCCAAAGTATCAGCTGCTTGTGGGTGCTCACCTACAGAGCGGAGACGAAGACCAAATCGAGTCTTAAAGAGAATAAACCAAGCAAGGAAGGAGAAGGCAATCGCCAGATAACCAAGTAGACTAGTTGACTTGAAGAAGATATCACCGATAACTGGGATATTGGCCAAGACTGGGAAATCAAAGCGTCCAAAAGTCTGACTTAGGTTGTCGGTTTGTCCTTTGTTATAAAGAACTTTAACCAAGAAAACAGCCAAGGCTGGCGCCATCAAGTTCAATACCGTACCGCTGACAACATGGTCTGCACGGAAATGAACCGTCGCTGCTGCGTGGATGATAGAGAAGACAGCACCAACCAATCCTGCAACTATCAAAGATAGCCATGGAGTTGCTGCTCCAAATTGTTCTGCAAATTCAAGGTTAAAGACAACTCCAGAAAAGGCACCCATAACCATAATTCCTTCCAGGCCGACGTTTACCACACCACCACGTTCAGAGAAAACACCACCGATACTTGTAAAGATGAGGGGTGCTGAGTAAATCAGCATAGAAGACACCAAGAGGGTGAGCAAGGTTGTAATAGACATCTTTACTTACCTCCTTTAACTTGTTTTTTCGGTTTGACAAAGCGTTCGATAAGGTAATGAACACTGACAAAGAAGATAATAGACGCTGTTACAATGCTGACAAGCTCAGACGGTACCTGCGCCGCATTCATACCAGGAGCTCCAACTTGGAGAACACCAAATAGGAAGGCTGCAAAGAGAATACCAATTGGTGAGTTGGCCGCAAGCAGACTAACCGCCATCCCGTTAAACCCGACAGCTAATGACGATCCTTGAACATAGACGTTCTGGAAGGTTCCAAGCCCTTCAACAGCTCCACCAAGACCTGCCAAGGCACCTGAAATAATCATTCATAGGATGATAGTCCGCTTGGCAGAAATACCAGCATATTCTGAAGCATGTGGATTAAGACCAACCGCACGGATTTCAAAACCAAGAGTTGTTTTCTTGAGCATGAACCAAATAACTGCAACTGCAATGATGGCAAAGAAAATACCAATATTCATCCGCGAGTTACCAGTCAACTCAGACAACCAAGGTGTCTGATAGGTTGCATTAGCCCCAACACGAATGGTTGAATCTGTACTTTGCATGAAATCTTTAGGAAAGGCATGGATAAAGGCATTCCCTACATACAAGACAATGTAGTTCATCATGATGGTTACAATAACCTCTGACGTCCCTAGATAGGCCCTAAGAATACCTGGAATCGCTCCGACAATCCCACCAGCAATCAAGGCAATCACGATAGTCGCTAGAATCATCAAGGGACGTGGCATATCTGGATGCGACAAGGCAAACCAACCACTGAGAATCCAACCTGCCAAAGCCTGACCAGGAAGTCCAACGTTAAAGAAACCTGCTCGGCTGGCAACAGCAAAACCAAGACCAATCAAGACCAAAGGCCCCATGGCACGGAAGATTTCCCCAATCCCACGCAGGCTACCAAAGGCTGTATAGAACAATTCTTCATAACCCCAGATGGCATCATAACCGAAGATCCACATAACAATGGCTCCAAGTAAAATTCCTAGGAAGACAGAAATCAAGGGAACCGAAATTTGTTGTAATTTTTTAGACATCACTCTTCTCCTTTCCCAAGTTTCCACCAGCCATCAAGACACCAAGTTCTTGCTTATTGGTTGTTTCTGGTGATACAATACCTTGAATCTTACCATCGTGGATAACGGCAATACGGTCTGAGACGTTTAAAATCTCATCCAATTCAAAGCTGACAACAAGGACAGCCTTCCCATTATCACGCTCTTCAATCAAGCGTTTGTGGATATATTCAATGGCACCGACATCCAACCCACGAGTTGGCTGGCTGACGATAAGGAGATCCGGATCTCGATCAATTTCACGAGCAATAATTGCTTTTTGTTGATTCCCTCCTGAGAGTGCAGCTGCAGGAACAAATTCACTGGCAGCACGAACATCAAACTCTTCCATTAGCTTTTTAGCATAAGAAGTAATATTTGAATAGTTCAAAATTCCATTTTTACTATGTGGTTCTTTGTAGTAGGTTTGAAGGACAATATTTTCAGAAATCATCATTTCCAAAATCAAGCCATCACGGTGACGGTCTTCTGGAACGTGCCCCACACTCAACTCTGTAATCTGACGTGGGTGCAAGCCTACAATTGAATTTCCTTTTAGCTCAATGCTACCAGATTCAACCTTGCGAAGACCTGTGATGGCTTGAATCAGTTCAGACTGACCATTTCCATCAATCCCTGCAATACCAACAATCTCTCCAGCACGAACATCCAAGGATAGATTTTTCACAGCTGGGACACCGCGGTTTTCATGGACCACCAAGTCTTTAATAGACAAGACCACTTCTTTTGGTTGAGAGGCTTGCTTCTCTGTTTTAAAGGAAACAGAACGACCTACCATCATTTCTGCTAAATCAGCATTGGTAGCCCCTGCAATTTCGACGGTTTCAATTGATTTCCCACGACGGATAACTGTAACGCGGTCAGAAACTGCTCGAATCTCGTCCAACTTGTGGGTAATCAAGATAATTGATTTTCCTTCTTTGACAAGATTTTTCATAATAGCCATCAACTCATCAATTTCTGATGGAGTCAAGACAGCCGTTGGTTCATCAAAGATAAGGATATCAGCCCCCCGATAAAGGGTTTTTAAAATTTCTACACGTTGTTGGGCTCCAACTGAGATGTCTACCACTTTAGCAGAAGGATCAACAGCTAAGCCATAACGTTCAGAAAGAGCCTTGATTTCTTTGATAGCTCCAGCGATATCTAATACACCATTTTTAGTTAATTCACTACCTAAAATAATGTTTTCAGCCACTGTGAAGGCTTCTACCAACATAAAGTGCTGGTGAACCATTCCGATTCCCAAGCTAGCTGCTTTAGATGGTGAATCGAGATTGACAACTTGACCGTTAACCACAATTTCACCACTGGTTGGTTCAAGAAGCCCTGCTAACATGTTCATGAGTGTGGACTTTCCAGCCCCATTTTCTCCTAAAAGTGCATGAATTTCACCTTTTCGTAGGTGCAGGTTGATTTTGTCGTTGGCAACAAATTCACCAAACACCTTGGTAATATCACGCATCTCAATGACATTTTCGTGTGCCATGTGCTCTTCCTTTCAGAGTCTTATTTTATTTCAATAAAACTTGCTAGTTTGTCTAGTAGCAAGCTTTACTGAGACAAAATGACTTTGTCCCAACTCTTAAAAAGCGGCCGAGGGCCGCTTCCTAAGAAATGACTTCCATCCATTATTTTTCAGGAACTTTTACGCTTCCATCAAGGATTTTGGCTTTTGCATCCTCAACAGCTTTTTTACCTTCTTCTGAAAGGTTTGTTACTGCCAAGTCAACCCCTTTATCTTTCAATGAGTAAACGATCACTTGACCGCCAGGGAATTCACCTTTTTCTGCCTTGTTAGAAATATCTTTTACAGTTGTACCAACTTGTTTCAAAGTAGATGCAAGAACAAAGTTTGATTCTTTGCCATCTTTAGAAGTGTATTTACCTTCTGCTTCTTGGTCACGGTCAACACCGATAACCCAAACTTTTTCATTTTCAGGACGGCTCTCGTTGAGTGATTTTGCTTCTGCAAAGACACCTGCACCTGTACCACCAGCTACTTGGTAAACAATATCTGCACCAGCTGCGTATTGTGCGGCTGCAATTGTTTTACCTTTCGCAGCATCACCAAATGAACCAGCGTAGTCAACTTGTACTTTGATAGATGGGTCTACTGACGCAACACCTGCCTTGAATCCTGCTTCAAAACGAGAGATAACTTCTGACTCCATACCACCTACAAAACCAACTTGTTTTGTTTTAGTTGTTTTTGCTGCAGCTACACCTGCAAGATAACCTGACTCATTATCAGCGAAAGTTACGCTAGCAACATTTTTTTGGTCTTTAATCACATCATCAATCAAGACATAGTTGATATCAGTGTGCTCTTTTGCTGCATCTTTAACTGCATTATTAAGGGCAAAACCAACACCGAAGATTAGGTTGTAACTTCCAGCAGCTTGTTGCAAATTGTTAGCGTAATCAGCTTCACTTGTTGATTGGAAGTAAGTAAAACCTTTATCTTTTGAAAGATTGTGTTCTTTACCCCAGTCTTGCAAACCTTCCCAAGCTGATTGGTTGAATGATTTGTCATCAACACCACCAGTATCAGTTACGATTGCTGCCTTTGTCTTCACATCAGAAGATGAAGCTGCGTTACGAGAAGAGCGGTTACCACATGCAGCAAGTCCAACTGCTGCCACTGCAACTAGACCAAGGCCTAGCCATTGTTTCTTGTTCATTACTGAACCTCCTAAATAAGATGTGCAACGATGTTGCAAGTATGGATTGGTTGGCCACAAGGACCGTGCCACTCAGAGAGCGACTCAGACTAATTTAAGTCTGTAAAAGAGTATGGAAGTAATTCCCCGACCGTCATCTCGACCGTCGATTTATCTTTTGCGACTAAGGTCACTTTTAGATCTTGTTCAAAAAATTCAGCCATCACTTGGCGACAAGCACCACATGGTGAAATTGGTTTTTCAGTTTGTCCATAGACAATCAATTCTGAAAACTCTCTTTGGCCTTCGGATATAGCCTTAAAAATGGCTGTTCTCTCACCGCAGTTTGTCAAAGAATAGCTAGCATTCTCGATATTGACACCTGTATAAATTTTTCCATCCTTTGCCACTAGAACAGCACTGACAGGAAAGTGAGAATAGGGCACATAGGCTTTCTTGCTGGTTTCAATTGCTAGTTCAATCAACTCAGTAGTCGCCATCTGCCAATTCTCCTTTTAGAATTGCTACCCCAGCTGACGTACCGATACGGGTCGCACCTGCTTCCACAAAGGCAAGAGCATCTGCATAAGAACGAGCTCCACCAGCAGCCTTTACACCCATATCAGATCCAACTGTTTCGCGCATTAATCTAACATCTGCTACCGTAGCCCCACCAGTTGAAAAACCAGTAGATGTTTTAACAAAATCAGCTCCCGCTTTTTGAGCTAATCGGCAAGCCACAACTTTTTCTTGGTCAGTCAGAAGGCAAGCTTCAATAATGACTTTCACTAACTTGTCACCACTTGCTTCCACGACTGAGCGAATGTCCGACTCAACCAAGGCTAATTTGCCTGATTTGAGAGCTCCAACATTGATCACCATATCAATCTCGTCTGCACCATGTTTAATAGCTTCTTGGGTTTCAAATGCTTTCACAGCTGAAGTTGTTGCTCCCAGAGGGAAACCAACTACTGTGCAGACCCTGATATCTGTACCTTCAAGCCCTTTTTTAACATATTCAACCCAGGTCGGATTAACGCAAACACTAGCAAAATCATACTCTCTAGCCTCAGACAACAAACAATTAATTTGTTTTTCTGTCGCATCTTGCTTCAAAAGCGTATGATCGATATATTTATTTAATTTCATATTCGGATTCTCCTGCAGTTTATGAGATAATTTCTATAATTTCTCGTAAACTTTGCACCCTATCATTTATTTTAACATATTTTTGAAAATCTGTAACTAGCTGAGGAGAAATTTTTCCATTTGTGTATACTTTTGCAACAATTTCTCCCTTTTGAACGGAATCTCCAACCTTCTTTTCAAAAACAATTCCTGTTTCATAGTCCAAGGCATCAGACTTGACTGCACGGCCTGCCCCCAGTCTCATAGCATAAAGCCCAAATTCCATAGCTGGAAGAGCTGAAATGACACCCGTTTCCTGAGCAGGGATTTCCACCACATGGGCTACATTGACAGGCCGATAGAGATCTTCCAAGTCTCCACCTTGGGCTTGGACCATCTCCTCAAACTTAGCCAGCGCGTGACCATTTTCAAGATGTTGGCGAACTTCTTCAACTGTCTTGTTTACATTTGCCAGGCCAAGCATAATTTGAGCCAATTCGCATATAAAATGGGTAATATCCTGACGGCCTTGCCCTTGTAAAATCTCCAATGCTTCAAGGATTTCCAGACGATTTCCAATAGCACGCCCTAAAGGCTGGCTCATATCCGTAATCACTGCGACTGTTTTTCGACCAACAGCCTTACCAAGATCCACCATGGTTTGAGCCAATTCGCGTGCCTCATCAACCGTCTTCATGAAAGCACCCTCTCCGACAGTTACGTCAAGCAAAATAGCATCCGCCCCTGCCGCAATTTTCTTGCTCATCACCGAACTCGAAATCAAAGGAATCGTGTCGACAGTTGCGGTCACATCACGAAGAGCATAGAGAAGTTTGTCAGCTTTGACAAGCTGGTCTGATTGCCCAATGACAGATACTCCAATATCCTGCACTTGATTAATGAAATCCTCTTGACTACGTTCTACTTGATATCCCTTAATGGACTCCAATTTATCAATTGTTCCACCAGTATGGCCGAGACCACGACCACTCATTTTTGCCACAGGCACACCAAAGCTAGCAACAAGAGGAGCCAAAATCAAGGTTACCTTATCACCAACACCCCCAGTAGAATGCTTGTCAACCTTAACCCCTTCAATAGCTGATAAATCAAACTCTTGACCTGTCTGAACCATTTTCATGGTCAAATCAGATATTTCTCGAGTCGTCATTCCTTTAAAATAAACAGCCATAGCAAAGGCAGACATCTGATAGTCAGGAACAGTTCCTGACACATAGCCTTATACCAGCCATTCAATTTCACTAGAAGTCAGTTCTTGACCATCTCGTTTCTTTTGGATTAAATCAACTGCTCTCATTCTTTCACACTTCTAAGGATATAGTATCCCTTATCTTTTTTGACGATTTCACAATTGCCAAACACATCTTCCATCTTGGACTTAGCACTTGGAGCCCCTTGTTTTTTCTGGATAACGATTGTCAAATCTCCACCAGTTTCCAAGAAATCTTTACTTTTCTCAATGATTTCATGAACTACTTGCTTGCCCGCACGGATAGGGGGATTGGAAATGACATGGTCAAAATGTCCTTCAACTTGTTCATAGATGTTGGACTGAAAAACCGTCGCTTCTACTTTATTTCGTTCAGCATTTTGCCGCGCCAAATCCAAGGCACGATTATTAATATCGACCATGGTCGCCTGAACACCATAAGCCTTAGCTAAAGACAAGCCCAAAGGTCCGTAACCACAGCCTACATCCAGGACAGTTTCTCCTTGGTTGACCTCAAGACACTTGAGCAAGAGTTGACTTCCAAAGTCAATCATTTTCTTGCTAAAAACACCCGCATCCGTCAAAAAGGTCATTTTTTCTCCCAACAAGTCCACTCTCAACTCATGAATGTCGTGAGCAGCATCAGGATTTTCTGCATAATACATTTTACTCATGAAACTATTTTACCATAATTTGACTTAAATTGTAAATCGTTTACAAATTGATAATAAAACGAAAAAGACTGAAGAAAGCTAGTCACGAAGACATTTTCTTCAATCTCTTTCAACACTTATAAATAATAAACCATTTAGAACTATAAATATCACAGTCCAGATAAAAACAAAAAGTTTATCACCTATATTATTTCTATTGCTTAACCTTAAAATACTTTATTATCAACAAAATTCCCAACAAGATGTTTAGATAAAAGCCCAACTGATAAGTTTGTGTCAGGATTTCCAAACTGGTCCAAAGTCGTATCAAATCTTCCAGTGACATGCTGAAGAAATAACCCTCTGTAGCAATCCACAAAATCAAAAATAGATAACTACCAGCAGCAAGCCATTTCGTCCACCGTTTTTTTAGTAAGAAAGCAATCAAGAGCGAACAGATAAAGATAGCTGTTACAATAGCATGTTCCATCAAAAAAGTAAAACCGTAATAGATTTCCACAAAGCGTCTACCATTATCTGCATTCGCCCCTTTTATAAAAGGTAGTGCAAAACTTAAAATAAAACAAAGTTCCAATGTGTAACGTTTTAAGATTTTCATAGTACACCTCCTATAAGTGGTGAACTAAAAAGCCCCCTTTATTAGCTTACAAATCAGTAGAAACTATCTCCTACTTCATCAATAAATTGGTCAACCTCTATTATACGATATTGGCTTACTATCATCAAGAAACCGCTTTATTTTTTTAGCTTTTTATGGTATGATAAACAAAATATCTAGGGGAAAACAAATGACCAACGAATTTTTACATTTTGAAAAAATCAGCCGCCAGACTTGGCAATCTTTACATCGAAAGACAACACCTCCTTTGACAGAAGAGGAATTAGAGTCCATCAAGAGTTTTAATGACCAGATTAGTTTACAGGATGTTACCGATGTCTATCTTCCCCTAGCCCATCTCATCCATATTTACAAGCGTACCAAGGATGATTTGGCCTTTTCCAAAGGAATTTTCCTTCAACGTGAAAGCAAATCCCAGCCTTTTATCATTGGGGTTTCTGGAAGTGTTGCCGTTGGAAAATCCACAACCAGTCGCCTACTTCAAATCCTACTGTCCCGTACACTTACAGATGCTAGGGTTGAGTTGGTAACAACTGATGGCTTTCTCTATCCCAACCAGACCTTGATTGAACAAGGGATCTTAAATCGCAAGGGATTTCCTGAAAGCTATGATATGGAAGCTCTTCTCAACTTCCTGGATCACATCAAAAATGGACAAGATGTAGATATTCCTGTCTATTCTCATGAAGTCTACGACATCGTACCTGAGGAAAAGCAAAGCGTCAAAGCTGCTGATTTTGTGATTGTTGAGGGAATAAATGTCTTTCAAAATCCACAAAACGAGCGTCTCTACATTACTGACTTCTTTGACTTTTCCATCTATGTTGATGCTTCAGTCGATGACATCGAGAGTTGGTATCTGGACCGTTTCTTAAAAATGCTGAGCCTAGCCCAAAGCGACCCTGATAGCTACTATTATCGTTTTACTCAAATGCCAATTGGGGAAGTGGAATCCTTTGCCCATCAAGTCTGGACTAGTATCAATCTCACAAATCTACAAAATTATATTGAACCAACCAGAAATCGTGCAGAAGTGATTCTGCATAAAACAAAGAACCATGAAATCGATGAAATTTACTTAAAAAAGTAATTTTCCCTTGTCAAAACGTAAGTTTTCAGATATAATGGTATAGTTAGTAAATATGGAGGTAAGAACATTGGCAAACATTAAATCAGCTATCAAACGCGCTGAATTGAACGTTAAACAAAACGAAAAGAACTCAGCTCAAAAATCAGCTATGCGTACTGCTATCAAAGCTTTCGAAGCAAACCCATCTGAAGAACTTTTCCGTGCTGCTAGCTCAGCTATCGATAAAGCAGAAACTAAAGGTTTGATTCACAAAAACAAAGCAAGCCGCGATAAAGCTCGTCTTTCAGCTAAACTTGCTAAATAAGAAACAGTCCATAGAGGCTGTTTTTTTGTCTCCAAATAGGAAAGGGTAGAAAATGAAAATCGCAATTATCGGATATTCTGGTGCTGGTAAGTCAACGCTAGCTGAAAAGTTATCTCTCCACTACTCCATCCCAAAACTTCATATGGACACACTCCAATTTCAACCTGGTTGGCAAGACAGTGACCGCGAATGGATGTTGACCGAGATGAAAAGTTTTCTCACCAAGCATGAAGCTTGGGTCATTGATGGTAATTACTCTTGGTGTTGTTATGAGGAAAGAATGGACGAAGCTGACCAAATCATCTTTTTAAACTTCTCTGCTTGGAATTGTTTGCTAAGAGCCTTTAAGCGCTATTTAAAATACAGAGGAAAAGTGAGAGAAAGTATGGCTAAGGGATGTCCCGAGCAATTCAACTGGGAATTTATTCGTTGGATTCTCTGGGATGGTCGAACAAAAAATGCTAAGGATAGATACCAATACTTACACAATATTTACCCAGAAAAGATGCATATTCTCCATTCTCAAGCAGAGATTGATTGTTTTTTGCGATCTTTAAAAAAGTAAACAATATAGTAGCGTTTCATTAAAATCAGCATGTACTGATTGACTAAAAAAGAAAGTTTTTCATCCAGAAAGTCTTCCTTTTTTCCTTTTATTCAACAATTAAAAATAACTCGAGCAATTTATAAATCAACAATAAAATTCCCCTAGAAATGAAGAGAATCTTGTTCATAGTTTCTGAGTTCGTGATACAAAAAAACTGAAGGAAGTATAGTCCTACTTCTTTCAGTTTTTTATTGTCTCAATTTAGAAAAAACTTCTCCAATCTTACCTTCGATAACTAAATCAGCTTGGCTATCTTGAGGAGTGCTGGACTTGTTGATAACGACAAGATTTGACCCTGAAAAATAATTGATTAGGCTAGCTGCAGGGTAAACAACTAAGGAAGTACCACCAATAATCAACAAATCTGCTTGCTGAATGGCTCGAGCTGCGCGACTAAATACATCCATATCTAGCGCTTCCTCATAAAGGGTTACGTCAGGTTTGACCACCTTGCCACAATCTAAGCAGTGGGGAACTGGACCTTCAAGTTCCAAAAAGGCAGTCAAATCATAAAAGCGATGACAGCCCAAACAATAATTACGATCTGCACTACCATGCAGTTTCAAAACTTTCTGAGATCCTGCCATTTCATGGAGGCTATCGATATTTTGCGTCACAATCGCCTTTAATTTACCTGTTTTTTCCAAAGACGCTAGATAATCATGTGCTAAATTCGGCTTAGCATCAGGATAGACCAGATACTTTTTGTAGAAATCAAAAAAATCCTCTGGATAGCGCTCAAACATAGTGCGTGAAACCAGTTGCTCGGCAGTAAAATGGCGACCTAGTTTCAGACTATATATACCATCTGAACTACGAAAATCTGGAATATTAGACTCTGTAGAAACCCCTGCACCACCGAAAAAGACAATGCTCTGACTTTGATCAATAATACCTTGTAATTGTTCAATCTTATCCATTTTGTACTCCTAGGAATTTTCAAGTTAAAAAGTTGAAAGTCTTGACTTCTTGTCAACTTGGCTTCCAACTTTATTTGATTATGATTTAGATATTAAACTGACTAGTCTAGGTCCTTTGACACAATTAGGCTTCCTTCAATTTCCTTATTCTTACCTATTTCAGGATTGATTCATTGTTAATAGTTATCATTTTGAGAACAAGAGAAATCATTCTGAATATAGCCTACCTTTAGTCTGCAATCAATGTTTCCAAACCAACCTTCATCATATCAGTGAAGGTGTTTTGACGTTCTTCTGCAGTTGTATCTTCATCTGGATTAACCAAACTATCTGAAATAGTCATAATAGCTAAAGCATCAACATGGTGTTGAGCAGCAAGATAGTAAAGAGCCGCTGCTTCCATTTCCACCGCTTTTACTCCCCATTTACCAAGCTCGATGTTCTTTTCAAAGTAGTTTGAATAAAAGACATCCGAAGACAAAACGTTACCAACATGGGTTGTCATACCGAGTTCTCTGGCGATATGGTAGGCCTTATCTAGCAAATCAAAGCTAGCGATTTGTGGAAAATCGTACTGTGGCCAGTCATTACGGACGATGTTTGAGTTAGTTGCAGCTGCCTGCGCCAAAACCAATTCACGAACGTGGACATCTTCATTCAAAGAACCCGCAGTTCCAACACGGATCAATTTTTTCACACCGTAGTCAACAATCAACTCACGCGCATAAATCGAAATAGATGGCATTCCCATCCCAGTTCCCATGACAGATACACGGTGACCCTTGTAAGTACCAGTGTAGCCAAACATGTTACGCACTTCGTTAAAACAAACAGCATCTTCAAGAAAATTCTCCGCGATAAATTTCGCACGAAGAGGATCCCCAGGAAGAAGAATTTTATCAGCAATTTCACCCTGCTTAGCAGCAATATGGATAGACATAGTTTAAGATATAAAGGGCGACAGAGAACAAAGTAAAAATAGGAAACTGACGAAGCATCTCAGATGCTAGACAGTTTATCTTTTTTACACAGTTCTCCGCCCGTATTCAGTTCAATGAATACAGTTAACCCATCCTTTCTTTCTTAATTTTGATGATATTGAGAAGATTAGATCGGCTTCAATTAAAACCCGAACTCCCCTTCTCTTCTGAGTTTTTAGAAAAGTTTTCCGCTCGTGTTCAAATTAGAACACGCGCTCTACCTTTCTGTTTAATTTTGTTCTCTCTCAGAGAACTAGCTGAGTTCTGTTCAAGATCAGCTAGTGCTTTCTTATAAACTAGACAAACTAACTGTCATTGTACCATCAGATTACAAAACATCATCATCACTCACCTTAGAATTCAATGTTGTTCCCCAGTGAGTAATTTTTCGATGTGGTTGGGCGAGAAGAGGTCTGTTGTCATAGATTGTTTGCCATCTATTCCAAATAAGACCTGTTCTCTTTTCGATCTTAATTCGAAGATTGCGCATATTAGACTTAATTGGGAGATTGAGGATAAAGCCTGCGGTCTGATTACGCCCATTCCCTTCCCAAGAACGACTTCGGACAACTGATTGACCATTTTTATCTACTGTAACTTCTTCCCACGATATTGAATAACGTGCAATATAAGCACCACTATGTTGAATAGTTAGGGTCTTATCTTTTACAGGAGTGTAGTTTAAGAGTTGTACAGGCTTAGAAGCTTGAGTAGTTACATTATTTTTAGCTACAAATCGAAAAACTTCTACTTCTGCAAGGCTGAGAGCTTGATTTTTTTGACGCAATTGAATGCGAACACGGCGGCCTAGTTTACCATTCAACTGGAGATCTAAACTGCTTCCTTCTAAGCGAGAAACATATTGTCTAGCAACTTCTGTCCCTTTTTCATCATATAAAATCACATCAAAGTCTGACAGACGTTTAGAAAGTGCTCCATCCCCACGGTTATGAAGGCGAACAAGTCCTACCTGTTCTGTACGACCTAAATCAACTTCCCACCAAGGCTGGTTTTCAAATTTTGTATGAGTAATTGATTGCTGGCTATAACTACTATTGGTATTGCCATCCAAGGCACGACTAGCATCTCCTCCAAAATCAGTAGAACTTTGCTGAGCTTGTTTTTTCCAAGCGATATTCTCAGAACGATATACTTGGACTTCTGCAAGACTGAGAGCGTTATATCCATCTAACTCGATGCGTACAAAACGAGCTTTCTTATAATCAATTGAAATCTGAGCGGAACTATCTCGCAAGTATGCAATGTGCTTTCTTTCAATTTCTTTTCCAGAACTATCCAAAAGAATCACATTAAAATTAGTCAGTCTATCTTGAGCAGCATCTGTTCGATTGTAAATATTAATCTGGCGAATCGTTTCTTCCTTATCTAAATCGACTTGCCACCAAGGTTTTGATTGAAAATCTGTATGAGTGACAGAATTATGTCCGTAATTTCCATCTAATTTCCCATCAACTGCTCTTCTAGCATCTCCTCCAAAAGCTGTCGAACTTTGAGTTACTCGTTTCCCTAGAGCTATATTTTCAAGAGGTTCAGCGCTTGGTTGACTAGACGACAGAGGGACTTGTTGTTTCTTAAAGAAATAAACTTTGTCTAATTTTTGATCACGATATCCCTGTTTATCAAGCGTATCACGTTTTCCAATATTAAAATTCGGGATAGCATTCATTCTACTTTCAAAATAACCACGCGAACGGTGTTTGAAACTAGAGTTACCTGTAAAAGTTACAATATCATTATCATTACGAATCAATGATGTCACAACATTATCATTATCAACCACATAATGTTTTATTTTACCAGATAGAGCTAACTTACGACTTTCTAAACCTACATCCCAGAAGCCATTTTTAGCATTCCAAATAGTTCGAGAAGTAATTACTTTAGGAGCGCTAAATGTCGTAACTTTTTTCAAAACATTATTATAAAAAGTAGGATATTTCTGATAAGCTTCAACTGCTGCTATTTGAGCTAAGTAGCCTCCTAGTGAATGACCTGTCATATACAGATTTGTAATGCTGGAATCCTGCGCCAGTTCTTTTACAACATTACGGATATCATCCGCTTGTGCAGGTTTATTTCCTCCAAACAAAACAAAATCTGTACTTAAATCTTTCGCATCATTCAGTCTTGTTCCACGTATAGCCAACATATGCACCGTTCCATCTTTGAGATAAGGGAGATCGCTCTTGGTCTCAAATAAGAAAGCATCCAAGCCACTTGCTGTATGATAAGCCTTTTTCATCTTCCAAAATGGTGCCAGTTCATTATGCATCATTTTATATTCTTGACGATCAAGATAAAGACTTGGAAAAGGATTTTTATGATCTAGAATTTTGTCAATGTAATCATCATTACGATAAGCCAACTCCATAAAAAGGAGGGAATCACGATCTGTGACATACCATTGTTTCTTCTTATCATCTTCCCCGTCTTCTAGTCCATCTCCATCACTATCTGCTAGTAAAGGATGGCTATGGTATCCTAAGTAGTCTTTCCCATCTTTATTGTAAATATACAATTCATCCTTATTTTTTATTCCATCATGATCATCATCTCCATCAGGATCTAAAAATTTTCCACCGTATAAAGAATTATCGACAAGATCCTTCTCTACATGGAGTTCTCCTTTAGAAATTTTGACAAAGTCTGCCTCTGTTACTGGACGAGAATTTTTCGGCTCATCCTTTAGAATTTCCTCTTTCTTCAATTCCTCATGAGGTACAGCAGATTCTTTTTGATATAATTCTTCTCCTGCTTTTTCTTTCTGAGTTTTAACAACTTCTCTTGTTTCTATAGTTGATTGAGTAGCTGTATCTTTCTCCTCTGTAATAGATATTTCCTGTTTTTTATCAGTATTTTCTAGTTTTGTCGAACTATCCGTTGCATTTACTACTAGAGGAGTTTCGTTTTTCACAACTGGACTTCCTTCATTGGCAGAAATTCCTGTCGGTGCTAAAAAAGCAAAACCAACTGCAACAGATACAACTCCGATACTTAATTTTTTTATGCCAAAACGCATAATTCGTTGATCAATTCTCATTTATTCATAATATCTTTCTTTTATTTTTTTCACCCTCTTTACCAATAATACTCTCCAATCAGCTAATCTTCTTTAGCGTCACAGTTTCATTTTTATACTTGGTTAACAAGGATTTGATGAGGTTTGTAAAAGTATAGGAACCTCATTCATTTTTCATATCATATTCTATATGGAAGTTAATTGTTTCATTCATCTTCCAGCTTACAGAAATGCTTTCCTACTTATTTTTCTTTCTCATAGTTCAGCAAGAATCGCTTTAAGCAAGCCTTTGAAATCACCTTTAACACGTTCAGTCACTTCTACAACTTCTTCGTGGTTGAGTTCTTCTTGGAAACCAGCCGCAAAATTAGTGATACATGAAATACCAAGAACTTTCAAACCTGAGTGGGCTGCCACAATAACTTCAGGAACCGTAGACATACCGACTGCATCTGCTCCAAGTGTCTTATAGGCACGAATCTCTGCTGGTGTTTCATAAGTTGGACCAGTAACACCGATATAGACACCTTCATCAAGCTTGATACCAGTTTTTTTAGCAACTTCATGGGCAGTAGCACGATATTCTGGTGTGTAGGCCTTAGACATATCTGGGAAACGAGGACCAAAGTCATCCAAGTTTTCACCCATCAATGGGTTTTGACCTGTCATGTTGATATGGTCTGAGATAGCCATCAAAGTACCAGGCCCATATCCAATACCACCAGCAGCATTGGTTACAATAACACCTTCACATCCAAGAATTTTCATGACACGTACTGGGAAAGTCACGACTTCCAGAGGATTTCCTTCGTAGAAATGGAAACGTCCTTGAAGAGCTAAAACCTTGCGACCTGCAAGTTCCCCATATACTAATTTACCAGCGTGACCGACTACTGTCGAACGGCCCCAGTTTGGAATATCTGCATAGTCTACTACAACAGAATTTTCGATTTCTTCTGCCAGTTCTCCCAGACCTGATCCAAGGATTAGACCAAACTCAGGTGCTTGGATTCCCTTGTCTTTCAGGAAGGCAGCTGTTTCATTGATTTTATCTAAAAATGTCATTGTGTGTCTCCTTTATTATTTTTTAGCATTTGACCGATTTTGTCAAAGGTTTTAGCATTACGAATGGTGATTTGGCGGTAGAAAGGCATCTTGAGTAAGTATTTGTGATAGGCTGTTTCGTAGTATGATTCTTCGGAGTATTTCCCCCAGAAAATACCAAGTTTTCCAAAATGAAGAACTTCATTCTCCAGTTTTAAACTGTCTACTTTCTCGATGACTTGATCCACATCCAAGATCTCCGTGTAAAAGAGAACGTCTTTTCGTGCCAAGTCTTCGTTCCACCAAACTGGTAGATTCTCTACTTCTGCTTCATAGTCTTCTTGACTCAGTAAAGAAAAGCTCTGAATAAATGGATAATGGACTGCAAAGAATACCTCTAACTTTTCAACCAATCGGGCTTTGGCATCTGTCGAAGTAAAGAAGATATTACCACTGTTGATGTAGGTTTCAACTTTTTCCAGTCCCAACTCTGTCAATTCTTGACGAAGTTGCGCCATGACAACTTTATTTTTCCCACCGACATTAATGCCCCTTACCAGTAAAGCATAGCGTTTCATCTTATACCAATTTATCTAAGAAACTTTCCCCAATCATGGCAGTTTCAACACCAAAGTTATCCGCAACTGTCGCTGAGATATCTGCAAAATGTCCAACTGGAATGACACCATTTCCTTTAAAGGCAGGGCTATAGGCCAACAATGGAATATATTCACGAGTGTGGTCTGTTCCTGCATAGGTTGGGTCATTTCCATGGTCCGCAGTAATCAAGAGAAGGTCGTTCTCCCTCATGGCTGCGATAATTTCAGGCAAGCGTTCATCAAACTCATGCAAACAATCACGGTAACCGTGAGCATTACGACGGTGGCCGTAAAGGGCATCAAAGTCAACCAAGTTTGTGAAGGAGAATCCTTTTTCAAATTCAGCAAGGCCCATGGTCTTCAATAGTGTATCAATTCCATGGCTGTTTGACTTGTTGTGGCCCATGTCATGGTTGATACCAGCACCGTTAAAGATATCGTTGATTTTACCAACAGCATAAGTATCGATACCTGCTTCATTGAGTTTATCGAGAACGGTTGGAGCAAAGGGAGATACCGCCAAGTCACGACGGTTAGCTGTACGAGTGAAGTTACCTGGTTCACCTACATAAGGACGGGCAATGATACGACCTAGAAGGGCCGGACGCTCAAGTGTAATTGAACGAGCGTATTCACAGATACGGTACAATTCATCCAAAGGAATAATGTCTTCGTGGGCAGCAATTTGCAACACAGGGTCAGCTGAAGTATAGATAATCAACTCTCCAGTTTCCATTTGACGTGGTCCAAAATCATCGATAACAGCCGTTCCTGAGTAAGGTTTGTTGGCTTCACGAATGACCTTACGTCCTGAAAATTCTTCGATTTTTGTCAGGATTTCTTCTGGGAATCCGTTCCAGAAAGTATCGAAGGGCTCAGTAATGTTGAGTCCCATGATTTCCCAGTGTCCAGTCATAGTATCCTTACCAAGGGATACTTCTTCTAATTTGGTTGCATATCCTGTTGGATTGCTTTCTGCCGCTACAGTCTTAAGAGGAGTTTCACGAGGAATATTTCCTAGACCGATTTTAGCCATGTTTGGCACATTCAGACCAACTGTTTTTGAAATGTGTCCCAGTGTGTCAGAAGCTCCATCTGGAACCCCTGCATTGACAAAGTTGTTAGCATCTGGTGCAGCTCCGATTCCTACAGAATCCAATACCACCAAGTGAATACGATTAAATTTTGACATAGTGTATCTCCTTATTATTTTAGTTATCTTGCTTTTGTTGAAGTTAAAATCTGAACCCCGTCTCGTCCAGCAACGATGACCTTATCCACCATTTGGTTGAATAAACCGTGCTCTACAACACCAACGACATGGTCCAATTCTTGTCCGAAAGCAATTGGATCTTCAATGACATCCAAGGCAAGGTCAATGATAAAATTCTGCATATCGGTCACAAAACGTTGGCCGTCTTTTTCACGGAAACTTGGTTTGTAGCCAGCTCGCTCAAAACGACGAAAGACCTGTTCTGCGCCATACTGAACTACTTCTACTGGCAATTTAAAAGCACCTAGTTTGTCTACCAGCTTGCTTTCATCCACTACCCAAATATATTCTTTTGAGGGCGTTGCCACAACCTTCTCCATGAGAAGGGCACCACCACCGCCTTTAATTCCATTAAACTGACCATCCACTTCATCCGCCCCGTCGACTGTCACATCGACAAAGTCTACTTGGTCAATAGACTTGAGCGGGATATTAAGCCCTTCAGCCTGTTTACTGGTCACACTAGAAGTCGTTACAGCTGTAATTCGTAGGCCTTCTTCCTTGATACGACGACCGATTTCTTCGACAAAATAATAGGCAGTAGAACCTGTTCCCAGCCCGACAACCATACCATCATTGACAAACTCAGCAGCCTTGATACCTGCCATTTTCTTCAGATTTTCCACTCAATTACCTCCATTAGAAAGCTACTTCTATTATACCATGTAAAGGCTTTTATTTCATCTGGAAATTGAAAACGATAACCATTCTCGAAGAAATCTTTCTTGGGTTGATTTTTTATCATAAAGATGGTTAAATAATTAAATACAGAAAAGGAGAAATAAGATGAACCCATTAGATTTGTTTAATCAAGTAAAAGAACTAATCGAAACAAAAGATTTCGAAGCTGCAAAAACATTTGTTGCAGAAAATCAAGAACAACTTGGAGAATACTTCTCTCAAGCTCAACAGTTGATTTCTGGTTCTGAATGTCTAGATGGCCTCGTTAGCAAGATTAAAGGATTTTTCTAAAGATATAAGAAGCTTATATAGTGGATTGAATTTAAGCAAAAAATGAACTAAATTTTCCCACAGTAAAACGCATAGTATCAAGATTTTTGTAACTCTGATACTATGCGTTTTTATGATTAACTATGTTCGGTGATAAATTTATAGGCTTCTTGACCAGCGATAGCCCCATCTCCAACTGCTGTTGTTACTTGGCGAAGGTCTTTCAAGCGCACATCTCCAACTGCAAAAATACCGTCAACTGCAGTTTTCATGTGATTATCTGTCACAATCCAGCCTGCCTGATCTTGGATATTCAATTCTTTAACAAAATCGCTAACAGGATCCAAGCCAACATAGATAAAGACGCCACCAAAGACTTGCTCTGTCACTTGACCTGTTTTCACATTTTCAAATACGACAGATTCTACTCGGTTTTCACCCTTGATTTCCTTGACTACAGAATCCCAGATAAAGCTGATTTTCTCATTCGCAAAGGCGCGGTCTTGTAAAACCTTTTGGGCACGAAGTTGGTCACGACGGTGAACAATGGTAACAGTCTTAGCAAAACGAGTCAAGAAGAGGGCTTCTTCAACAGCTGAATCTCCACCACCAACTACCAACAAATCTTGGTCACGGAAGAAAGCACCATCACACACAGCACAGTAAGAAACACCACGACTGTTCAGTTCTTCTTCTCCAGGTACTCCCAAAGGACGGTGTTTAGAGCCAGTCGCTACGATAACTGTACGTGTTTCATACGTTTGGTCATCAGTCATCACTTTCTTAAAATCACCATGGTCTTCGACATTTTCAACATAGCCATAAATGTGCTCAACACCAAGATTTTCAAGCGGTTCAAACATCTTTTCAGCCAATTCTGGCCCACTAATATTAGCATATCCTGGGTAATTTTCGATATCAGAGGTATTATTCATCTGACCACCTGGCAGACCGCCTTCAATCAAGGCTACTTTCAGATTGCTTCGAGCAGCGTATAAGGCCGCAGTCATCCCTGCAGGTCCAGCACCGATAATAATAGTATCGTACATATAGATTCCTTCTTTCTTGTTGTAACTATCTTTATTCTAACTCTTTCTTGTCAATCAAGCAAGGATTATGCCTTGAAAACAAGAATTAAACTCATAACCGCAAATGATAATACTGGAACAACCAAGACTCCAATCATAATCATATCATAGAGATGGGCTTGGCGAGCCTTGGCTGTCTTATCCACTCCCGACATGGCTCTCAGTCCAATCCAAATCCCTAAAAAAATCAGGACGAGGATGGTGGTCAAGATCAAACTCTCGAAATATAAAGAAAATAGTTGCAGTAGCATGGTTTCTCTCATTTCTATCTTTTTTAAAGAGTAAACTCAGCTAGTCCAGCTAACTGAGTTTTTCTTTATCTATTATATCAAATATAAGTCCGTTTGTAACTAGCGAAGAATTCTTTTGTCCGCTCTTCTTTAGGATGGTGGATAATCTCATCCGGTGTTCCAGACTCGATGATTTTCCCCTTATCTAAGAAGAGAATCTTATCAGCCACTTGGGCTACAAAGGACATGTCATGACTGACCAAAATCATGGTTTGACCTGACTTAGCAGCATCTGCAATAGACTTCTCTACTTCACCGACCAATTCTGGGTCAAGAGCTGAAGTTGGTTCGTCTAAGAGCAAGACATCTGGTTTCATGGCAAGAGCACGCGCTAGGGCAACCCGTTGCTTTTGTCCACCTGATAAATGACGAGGGTAATGATTCTCACGGTCAGAAAGCCCAACCTTAGCCAACTCTTCCTTGGCAATCTTAGTCGCTTCTTGATCAGACAATTTCTTGACAACAACCAAGCCTTCTTTCACATTATCAAGTGCTGTGCGGCGTTCAAACAAATTAAACTGTTGGAAAACCATAGACAGCTTACGACGTAGGGCAAGGATTTCTTCTTGAGTGATTTTAGAAAAATCAACTGAAAAATCATCAATCTGAATAGAACCACTGTCAGGTGTTTCAAGATAATTGAGACTGCGAAGAAAGGTTGATTTTCCAGCTCCTGAAGAACCAATCAAGGCTACAACTTCCCCTTTTTGAATATCCAAGTCCAGATGATCCAAGACAGTCTGTCCTGAAAAGGATTTGCTTAAATTCGAAATCTTAATCATTAACGAAGGTCTCCTTTCACATCTGTTTGCACTGTATCAGGTGCAGAAATAGCCATTTTTCTCTCGATGAAACGACCAAGACTTTCAATACCGATATTGACTACCCAATAAACAAGGGCAACGGAGATAAAGCGTTCAAAGTAACGATAATCGGCACCACCCAAAATCTGAGCTTGGGCAAAGACTTCCACAACACCCGCACTGAAGGCTAGGGAAGTTCCCTTGGTCAATCCGATTAGGGAATTGATTAAGGTTGGAGTCGCCACAACTGCCGCATTTGGAATAATCACGCGACGATAAACTTGCGCTCGGGTCATACCCAGACTGCGTGCTGCCTCAATCTCACCAGGATTGACTGAGAGAATGGCTGCACGAATGGTTTCACTAGCATAAGCTGCCTCATTAAAGGCAAAGGCTACAATCGCAAAAACAGCCGCTGGAATCGCATTGATATTGAAACCAGTACCCCATTGCTGATTGAGAGCTTTCAAAGCCAAAGGGATTCCGTAGTAGGTCAACATGAGTTGCACCAAAATCGGTGTCCCTTTTAAGAAACTAACAAAGAAGGCCTGCAAGGGATATAAAATCTTGACACGATTGATCTTCACAATGGCAAAAAGAAGCGCCAAAACCAAGCCAAAAAGGGCACCACCAATTGTCAACATAATCGTTGTTGGAAGTTGTTGGACAATTCTTGGAATTCCATCAAAGACCGAACGCAAGCTAAAGAGCTTGCCATCCGGAATCAATTGCATCAAGTTTTGGTACCAATCTGATGCTAAAATCGTTGTAACATTCATAAAAACATCCTCTCCTGATAATGATTCATTCTACCATACTTCTGCCGTCAATGAAATTATTTGCTACGGTCAGATACAGACTTTGTCTACCTACTAGTTTATCATACTTTGAAACAGGGAGGTTATATATTTTATCTATCAAAGAGATAAGTAAAAACTATTTCAATCCCAATTCTTCATAAGGTTTTCGATAACCGATTTGCTTAACAGTTCCATTTTCTACTAAAATGGGCCGTTTTAACAACATACCATCACTTGCTAGCAACTGAGCTGCTTCTTGGTTTGACAGACTTCCTACCTTATCTTTTAGCCCTAATTCACGGTATTTGATTCCACTGGTGTTAAAAAATTGCTTCAACTCGAAACCTGAGGTCTCTAGCCAGTTTAAAATGACTTCTTGACTTGGTGTTTCTTCGACGATATGGACGGCTTTGTAGTCCACACCAAGTTGGTTTAATTCTTGTTTTGCTTTTTTACAAGTTGAACATTTTGGGTATTCGATAAATTCTAACATGTCTTTCACTTTCTATTATTTACATCTTTAAAATCTGCGTCTTCATGATCCAAGAGCCAAGCTTTCTTTTCCACTCCTGCAGCATAACCTGTCAGACGCTTGCCTGCTCCCAGCACACGGTGACAAGGTACTAGGATAGACCAAGGATTGCGTCCCACTGCTCCACCAATTGCTTGAGCAGAAGGCACTTGCAAATCTTGTGCTATTTGCCCATAGGTCACTGTCTGACCATAAGGAATTCCCTGTAAATAAGACCAAACTCGCTTTTCAAAATCCGTTCCGATTGGAGCCAAGGGCAAGTCGGATAAATCCTGAGACTTACCTTTAAAGTAAGCATCTAAGCAAGCAATAACTGGGTCTAAAATGGGATGACTAACAACTGCTTCTATCGTCTCATCTCCTAGTCCCCTCTCAAAATGCTTCTGCTCCTGCACCCAAATTCCATACAGATAATGGTCATCAGCTACAAGAGAAAGGGAGCCAATTGGTGAAGAGTAGAGCATTTTTGCGTACTTCTTTTGCATTATTTCTTCAATTTTTGATAGGCCAAACGTTCCCCATCAACTGGAACCTTACCAACCTGTTTAAAACCGAGTTTTTCAAAGATATGCTGCATGGCCTTGTTTATAACATGCGTATCTGAGCGAAAATCTAGATAGTCAAAACCTTCAATCAAGCCCTCTAGGAAAGTCTGAGCAATCCCCTGTCCCTGCACATCTGCAGCTACAGCAATACGGTGAAAGACTAGGTACTCTGACTCCCCAGCTTGCCAGTTGCCTTCATAAATGGCTTCATAGGTTGCCTCTGGACTCTTGGTCACAGCAGCATAGGCTAATAGTTCTCCCTCTTCCAAGGCTACGTAGGCTTGACCTGAGATAATATCCTCAATAATAATATCAGCATTTGGATAGCCATTTTGCCACTGGTCACTACCAGCATCTGCTAAACATTTTTTAGCATCCTCCATCACCTGCATAATGGCATCTACTTCATTTGGAAAAGCTAAACGAATTTCCATCTTTTCTCCTCTTTTCTGACTAGTTTCTCCCATCATAGCATAATTTAAGCCTTTTCACAAGCAGTTAAAACTTGACTTTTTGTTTTTGTTATTTTATAATCTAGTTATAAAAACTAGATAAAAAGGAGTCGGAAATGAAAACCACCTTTTCCTACCCAAAATGGGCAGAAATTCCAAACATTGACCTCTATCTGGACCAGGTTTTGCTCTATGTCAATCAGGTCTGCTCCCCTATCTCTCCTGATAAAGACAAGGGCCTGACAGCATCTATGGTCAACAATTATGTGAAACATGGTTACCTGACAAAGCCTGACAAGAAAAAATACCAACGCCAACAGATTGCCCGTTTGATTGCTATTACAACCCTCAAATCTGTCTTTTCAATTCAAGAAATTGCTCAGACACTGAATACTCTTCAAAGTCAAGCAAGTTCAGACCAACTCTACGATGCTTTTGTAGACTACATGAACCAAGGAATTGACCCAGCTAACCTCATTATCCAAACCAGCTGCCAAACCGTTAAACTCTATCATCAAACTCTATCCTTAATCCATCGTACTCAAGAGGAGGAAATCTAATGAACACTAGTCTTAAATTCAGCAAACAACTCAGTTTTGGAGAGGAGATTGCTAATAGTGTGACCCATGCCGTAGGTGCAGTCATCATGCTCATATTACTCCCCATTTCATCCACCTATAGTTATGAGGCACACGGATTTTTATCCTCTATCGGCGTTTCCATTTTTGTTATTAGTCTCTTTCTCATGTTTTTATCATCCACCATTTACCACTCTATGGCCTATGGTTCAACCCACAAATATGTCTTGAGAATCATTGATCATTCTATGATTTATGTTGCTATTGCAGGCTCATACACGCCCGTCGTCTTGACCTTAATGAATAACTGGTTTGGCCATCTGATTATTGCTATCCAATGGGGCACGACCATCTTTGGTATTCTCTATAAAATCTTTGCTAAAAAGGTCAATGAGAAATTTAGCCTTGGTCTTTACCTGATTATGGGCTGGTTGGTTCTGGCTATCATTCCTGCTATTATCAGTCAAACGACACCAATTTTCTGGAGTCTCATGGTAACTGGCGGACTCTGTTATACAGTTGGAGCTGGATTTTATGCCAAGAAAAAACCTTATTTCCACATGATTTGGCATCTTTTTATCCTAGCCGCATCTGCCCTCCAATACATCGCCATTGTTTATTACATGTAAAAATAGGTTAGGACAAAAAATCCTAACCTATTTTTATTATCTATGATGTTTTATACCCAATCAAAAATGTACTCTAGTCCATTTTATAGTACCTACTAGCGTGCCGTCAATTATGGAATACTGCTTCCCTACTAGTATGTAAATTAGAATAGTTATACTATTCAAACTACGTCAGCGTCGCCTTCCCGTACTCAAGCACAGCTTGCGGCTAGCTTCCTAGTTTGCTTTTCGATTTTCATTGAGTATTAAATCATAATCATCCGTTAATGAACCGTACCTAACGAATCAAGACAGACAAATGGTCAGATAACAAAAAAACGTTTTCCAACGTTTTTTTGACTGTGATTTCTTTAAATGCATTTTTGCCTAAGGTAAATTATTCCCTGCTGCAAGATAAATTTCATACCATTCTTTTCTTGTTAAGCTAAAGTTTGCCGCTTGGCTAACTTCTCTCAAGTGCTTAGGATTTGTTGTACCTACGACTGCCTGCATTTTGGCTGGGTAGCGTAACACCCAAGCGATAGCAATAGCTGATGGGCTCACACTGTATTTTAATGCTAATCGATTTAGGACTTGGTTTAGTTGTTGGAACTTCTCATTGCCGACAAAATTCCCTTTGAAATATCCGAACTGCAAGACTGACCAGGCCTGAATAACCATATCGTTTAATTTGCAGTATTCAAAGACGCTACCATCACGCACAGCTGCCTTGTCACCTTCCATATTGACATGGAAACCTGCTTCAAAACCAGGTGTGAAAGCTGCGCTTAATTGTAATTGATTGATAGATAGAGATTGTTTTACTTCTTTCTTCAGCAATTCCATCATCATGGGATTTTGGTTGGACACACCAAAGTCTCGAACTTTACCTGATTTGTGTAGAATTTCAAAGGCTTGAGCCACTTGATCAGCTTCCATCAAAGCATCTGGTCGATGGAGAAGCAAGCTATCTAAATAATCAACCTGCAATCTTTCTAAAATCCCATCAACTGATTGTAATATATACTCTTTTGAAAAATCAAAATAGGTAAATTCTTCTATGCGAATGCCACATTTGGACTGAATCCACATCTTTTCTCTTAAATCTGGACGATTTTTTAGGACAAGACCTAACAGTTCTTCACAACGACCACGACCATATATATCAGCCAAGTCAAAAGCATTGATTCCAACAGAAAGTGCTGTTTCTACAAGCTCTTCAACTTCTTTTACAGACTTATCTTTTATTCTCATCATTCCGAGAACAATTTCTGATAATTCTTTGTCATCTTGACCAAGAGTTATGTATCTCATCAAATTTTTCTCCTTAAATTTCTAACATTCTTCTCTTCATTATAACAAAAAACCGCTTTGTAACGGCTTTTTGACTATATTTCACTCCATTTTATCTTCTTAAACCCACGGAATAAGACAAAGATTCCAATAAAGAGAACTGCTAAAGGAATAATCTTTGTGAGGAAAACATTTGAAATGCCCATCCACGCATAATAACGGAGAAGAGAGCCTACAATAAGATGGGCAACAATCATACTGACAAAGGGACGAAAGACCGCTTCTTTCCAATTCCAAATACTGATGACTAGGGAAATCGTAAAGACAGACAAACTATCCCAGGGAGCAGGAAGATAAAATGCTCCTTCTTGTACAAAACTTCCTATTCCTACATATCCCAGAACAACTAGCAGAACAAGAATTCCAACGACAATATAAGTGCCAATTTTCATCTTAGGAGAATCTTGGACTAAGCCCCAACGTAAAATTGTGGCCACAAGAGCAAATCCAATCAGAAAAAAAAGAAGTTGCCCTAAAAAAGTAAGCAAATTGACTGTTAAGAGAGGACCTTTAGAAAAATCACCCAGTAGATGATAGTAACGTAATATCGCTAGGACAAAAATTGGTGTCAAAAGGGACTCCTTGATAGAACTGCGAGGCGCTTCCTTGAGCATCTCTTTCATTAATTTTTTAGGATTCTTACCTAGATAATCCTCTGCACTCATGCCATCTCGTTCTGCTTCTGAGAAATCTAACATCATCAAATAAACCTGCTCTCTAAGATAGTCCTCATCATAGAGAAATCCAGCAAGATTAAAACTGTCCCAGAGCTCCTCAAAATATTGCCGATTCTCCTCAGAGAATTCATGTAACAAAGCGCTTATTTCTTCGTAATACTTCATTTTCTTCATGGTTTAACCCCCATTCTTAATTCCTTCTACTTTTTGACTCAAATCGTTCCATTGCTGCCAGAAGTCCGAGACACGCTCTTCTCCTTCTTTGGTTAACGAAAAATACTTCCGATCTGGACCATCTGGCGACGGGCGCATGTCGCCTCTTATCCATTGATTTTTTTCTAACTTTTGCAGCAAAGGATAAATAGTTCCTGGAACGATAGTGTCAAAGCCAGTCTCTCGTAAAGTCTGTATCAACTCATAGCCATATCGCTCTTTTTGACCTATCATAACCAAGACACAACCTTCAAGAACACCTTTTAATAATTGAGTTTCTTTCATCCCTTCTCCCTTCTAATCTATTTTGTAATACCTACTAGTAGCTTCATCTATAATATACCACTTTCACACTAGTTTGTAAAGCATAATAGTCAAAATAAAAAAAACAGAACTAGCATAAACTAGTCCTGTCTATTGTTACCCAATCACACTTCCGTTTGGTACAGCTGGATCAACTGTGAGAAGGGTTAATTGTCCATCATGTTCAGCTGAGAGAATCATCCCTTGGCTGACATATTTCTTCATCATCTTACGTGGTTTGAGGTTGGCAACAATTTGAACTTTCTTGCCGACCAATTCTTGTTCATTTGGATAGTATTTTGCAATCCCTGAGAGGATTTGACGATCTTCTCCATCACCAGCATCCAAGCGGAATTGAAGCAACTTGTCAGAACCTTCTACTTTAGACACTTCTTTGACTTCTGCGACACGGATTTCGACCTTGTCAAAGTCTTCAAACTTGATTTCATCCTTGTTTAGTTTGAGTTCAACTTCATCTGGATTCCATTCTTTTTCGACAGCTGGCTTGTTAACTTCCATTTGTTCCTTGATATAGGCGATTTCTTCTTCCATATCCAAACGTGGGAAGATTGGTGTTCCTTTGGCAACGACAGTGACACCTGCAGGAAAGTAAGCCAAGCTCAAGTTTTCAAGACTAGAAGCTTCATCCAAGCCAAGTTGATTCAAGACTGCACGACTGGTTTCCATCATAAACGGTTCAATCAAGTGAGCAACGACACGAAGGCTAGCTGCCAAGTGACTCATGACACTTGCCAATTGGTCACGAAGTGCTTCATCCTTAGCCAAGACCCATGGAGCTGTCTCATCGATGTATTTATTAGTACGAGAGATAAGGGTCCAGACTGCTTCTAAAGCACGTGGGTAGTCAACTGCTTCCATGTGTGTATGGTAGTCAGCGATTGATTGTTCTGCTACTTGAGCAAGCGCATTGTCAAACTCTGTTACACCCTCTACATAGGCTGGAATTTGTCCATCAAAATACTTGTTAATCATAGAAACCGTACGGTTGAGGAGGTTTCCAAGGTCATTGGCCAATTCGTAGTTGATACGGCCAACATAGTCTTCTGGAGTGAAGGTTCCGTCTGAACCAACAGGAAGGCTACGCATGAGGTAGTAGCGAAGCGGATCTAGACCATAGCGTTCTACCAACATTTCAGGGTAAACGACATTTCCTTTAGACTTGGACATCTTGCCGTCTTTCATGACAAACCAACCGTGGGCAATCAAGCGGTCAGGCAATTTAACATCCAACATCATGAGAAGGATTGGCCAGTAGATTGAGTGGAAACGAAGGATGTCTTTTCCTACCATATGGAAGACTGTTCCATTCCAGAATTTGTCAAAGCTACCATGTTCATCTTGACCGTAGCCAAGAGCTGTCGCATAGTTAAGAAGGGCATCGATCCATACATAGACAACGTGTTTTGGATTTGACGGGACAGGTACACCCCAGGTAAAGGTTGTACGAGAAACTGCCAAATCCTCTAAACCTGGCTCGATAAAGTTGCGAAGCATTTCATTCAGACGACCATCAGGGGTGATAAATTCAGGATGGGACTTGAAAAATTCCACCAAACGATCTTGGTATTTGCTGAGACGAAGGAAGTATGATTCTTCAGAAACCCATTCTACTTCGTGACCTGATGGAGCAATACCCCCAGTTACATTTCCAGCTTCGTCACGGAAAACTTCCGCAAGCTGGCTTTCTGTAAAGAATTCCTCATCTGAGACTGAGTACCAACCAGAATATTCACCCAAATAGATGTCATCTTGAGCAAGTAAGCGTTCAAAGACTTGTGCGACAACTTTTTCATGGTAGTCATCAGTTGTACGGATGAATTTATCGTATGAGATATCGAGTAATTGCCAGAGTTCTTTAACACCAACTGCCATTCCGTCAACATAGGCTTGAGGGGTGATTCCAGCTTCTTCAGCTTTTTGCTGGATTTTCTGACCATGCTCATCAAGACCTGTCAGATAAAAGACATCGTAGCCCATCAAGCGTTTGTAACGTGCTAGGACATCACAGGCGATGGTTGTGTAGGCAGATCCGATATGAAGTTTACCAGATGGATAGTAAATCGGCGTTGTAATATAAAAATTCTTTTCAGACATAATTTTTCCTTTCCAGGCAAATGAAACCTGTTTTTCTAACACTTCATTATATCACATTTTTAAGGATTTTCGATAGAGAAATCCATACAAAAACAAGATAGACAAGTGTCCATCTTGTTGATCTTATTCATATCGAAGGGCTTCAATTGGATCAAGTTTAGATGCCTTGTTGGCTGGCAAGACTCCAAAAATCATACCAACACTAGCCGAAACTGCAAGACTAAATAGGGCAACTGGAATTGATACTCCTACTTCTATACCAGCTATCAATCCTTGCAAGAGTAGACCAGCTATAGCGGTTAGGCCTGTCGCAATGGTTAAACCAATAACTCCGCCAAGCAAGGTCAAAATCATGGATTCAATCAAAAACTGGATTAAAATATTGGCACGAGTTGCACCCAAGGCCTTACGGAGACCAATCTCACGAGTACGCTCCGTCACCGAAACCAGCATGATGTTCATAACACCAGTCCCTCCAACAAAAAGGGAAATTCCTGCAATGGCACTAATAATCGTAGTTATAAATCCAAAAAGTTGTTGTACTTCTTGGAAGGCTGCAGTCGCATCTGACACCTGATACTCCCCTTGCTGAAGACCAGCAATCTCGGTTAATTTTCTAGCTAATTCTGGTCCCACTGTTGGTGTCAAACTGGTATCATTGACACGGAAGACAATATCAGAAATTTCATCCATATTGAAGTTATTGGCAAGAGAAATATTAGTCGTAATCGGAAGTCCACCAATACCAAAAGTCTTGGCAGTCTTGGCCTCATCGCTAGTATAGACACCAATGACACGATAACTAAAGCCACCGACATCTATAATCTGGTTAACAGCTTCTTGAGCTGACCCAAACAGACTATTAGCAAGTTCTTGGTCGAGCAAAATGACACTGGCTACATCTTTATAATCCTGAGCTATAAGACTTCGGCCTGCAACAATTTCATTTTCAACCGCCCTCATGTAGGTAATATTCCCACCCGTCAAGCTAGCGCGCTCCACTTTTTTATCTTTATAGGATAGAGTGGTATTCGTTGAGTTGGTTACATAGTAACTATCCACACCCTTAAGTTTTGCTGCCTCCTTGACCCAAGCTTCTTGCGGTTTTGGTGGTTCAACAGGAACTTCCTCTTCTTTCCCAGAAACTGTCAAAGCTGATTGTTTTTGGGTAAAAGAACCGTCTTTACTTTTAATAGGCGAGAAAAAGACATGGATATTCTTCTGTGACTTGGTCATGTTTTTATTGACCTGACGAGACATGGAGTCTCCCAAAGCCATTATGACGACAACGGATGATACGCCGATAATGATACCAATCATGGTTAAGAAAGAACGCATCTTGTGGGCCATGATGGATGAAAAGGCAAATTTCAGATTCTGCATCTTAGTTTTCCTCCTTTTCTACGAGACCACTATCAGATGAAATGACGCCATCACGAATGACAATCTGACGCTTAGCGTAAGCAGCGATTTCAGGCTCATGCGTTACCATGATAATAGTTTTTCCTTCATTATTCAGTTCAACTAATAATTGCATGATTTGGTTACCTGTTTTGGTATCCAAGGCTCCTGTCGGTTCGTCCGCTAGGATAATAGAAGGATTGTTTACCAATGCACGCGCGATAGCTACACGTTGCTTTTGACCTCCAGATAATTCCGAAGGCAAATGATGACTACGCTCAGTCAATTCAACCTTTTCTAAATACTCCTCAGCCAACTTACGACGTTTTGAAGACGAAACTCCTGCGTAAATCAAGGGCAATTCTACATTTTGCAAAGCATTGAGTTTGGATAGAAGAAAGAACTGCTGAAAGACAAATCCGATTTGTTGGTTACGGACCTTGGCTAGTTGTTTTTCACCAAGTCCAGCCACTTCTTGGCCTTCAAGATAATACTCTCCACTGGTTGGTGTATCCAACATGCCAATGGTATTCATTAGAGTAGACTTACCAGAACCCGATGGTCCCATGATGGCAACAAACTCACCCTCATTCACTTCTAGGTTGATATTTTTGAGAACCTGCAGTTCTTGGTCACCATTCCGGTAACTTCTGCAGATATTTTTTAAACTAATTAGTTTCTTCATCAGCCTTCACCTCTTTTCCTTCCTCTAGAGAAGACGTTGGGTTACTGATGACCTTGACTCCATTTGTCAGACCTGAAGTGATTTCTTGGTTGTCTGCATCAGCATTTCCCAAACCAACTTCCACTTTCTTGGCCTTTTTCTGCTCGTCAAGTACCCAGACATAGTTCTTATCATTTTCAGTCACAACACTTGTTAAAGGAACCAGAATAGCTTTGGTCTTGTTCTTGACCTCAACACTTACTGAGAATCCTTGTTTCAAGTCACCGATTTCACTTGTAACATCAATGGTATATGGATATTTAGAACCAGAATTACCAGCAGCTGCGGCAGCTGTACTTGCTGCTTCACCATTGTTTTTAGGGTAGTCAGAAATATAGCTAAGCTTACCAATCCAGCTCTTATCTTGATAAACTTTAGAAGTAAAGGTTACTTCTTGACCTACAGATAAGTTGGCAAGGTTGTATTCAGATAGTTCACCCTTAACTTGCAAGTTTTCATTGCTAACGACATGAACTACCACCTGGCTAGCTCCAGTTGGAGATTTTGAAACATTGCGGTTGACTTCGACTACAGTTCCTTCTAGAGTGCTGAGAACCGTCATTGCATCCAACTGACTTTGAGCCTTACTTAATTGTGCTGCTGCATCTGCACGAGCATCACGAGCATCACCTAATTGTGCATCAATAGATGATACTGAATTTCCTGAGACTGGAGCTGGAGTTTGGGCTGCAGCTCCTTCGCCTCCTGCTGGTACTGGTAACTGGGGAGCTGAAGCAGCTTCATTTCGTGCTTGATTGAGTTCATTGATATGACGGTCTGCCTTAGCGACTGCTCGGCTCGCTGAATCATAGGCTGCCTGGGCTTCTGAACTACTGTACTTGACTAAAGCCTGTCCTTCGCTGACCTTATCACCCACAGAAACAAGGATTTCATCTAAATCTCCCTTACTAGCATCAAAATAAACATATTGTTCATTTTTTGCTGTTACTGTCCCCGACAATAAAACAGAGGATGCCACGCTTCCTTCCTTGGCAACAACAAGATGAGTAGGTTCATCTTTTACAGCGGTTTGAGATGGTTGTCGAAAGAGTAAAATCCCTCCAGCACCCAATACAACTACACTTGCAGCACCGATTGCTGCATACAATTGCCACTTTTTAGCTTTACTATTCTTTTTCATAATGAAACTCCTTTTTGATTTAAAGTCCTTAACAATATTATACAAAAATTACCAAATATAAACAATAACCGTTTAGAACGAAATAATGACATTTCAGGATTCAATTATTGTTCGGAATTCATTTTACAATCATTGTACTAGTTATATAATACACTTTATTTTTCTTTTTTGCAAGCCTTTTCTTTAATTTTTTTGAACGTAGCAGATTTTTGCAATCACATCAAAAAAAAGATAGAATATGACTATCAAAAAATGACACTCTACTATTTAAAAGAGTACAAAGGAGTTTTCAATGAGAGAATACGATATCATTGCTATCGGTGGAGGTAGTGGAGGAATTGCTACCATGAACCGTGCTGGTGAGCACGGAGCCAAAGCGGCCGTTATTGAGGAAAAGAAACTAGGTGGAACCTGTGTCAACGTCGGTTGTGTTCCTAAAAAAATCATGTGGTACGGGGCGCAAATCGCTGAGACTTTCCATCAATTTGGAGTAGACTACGGCTTTAAGACTACTGATCTTAACTTTGACTTTGCAACCCTACGCCGTAATCGTGAAGCCTACATTGATCGCGCTCGTTCTTCTTATGATGGCAGTTTTAAACGCAACGGCGTAGACCTGATTGAAGGTCATGCGGAATTTGTAGATTCTCATACTGTCAGCGTAAATGGTGAACTGATTCGTGCCAAACATATCGTGATTGCTACTGGTGCCCATCCAAGTATTCCTAATATTCCTGGTGCAGAACTAGGCGGCTCTTCTGATGATGTATTTGCCTGGGAAGAATTGCCAGAATCAGTTGCTATTCTAGGCGCTGGTTATATCGCCGTCGAATTGGCTGGCGTACTCCACACCTTTGGTGTCAAGACAGATCTCTTTGTTCGCCGCGATCGTCCTTTACGTGGTTTTGATTCTTATATCGTTGAAGGTTTGGTCAAGGAAATGGAAAGAACAAACTTGCCACTTCATACTCACAAAGTCCCTGTCAAGTTAGAAAAAACTACTGACGGCATTACCATTCATTTCGAAGATGGTACTAGTCACACAGCTAGCCAAGTTATCTGGGCTACTGGTCGCCGTCCAAACGTTAAGGGCTTGCAACTTGAAAAAGCTGGAGTAACTCTGAACGAACGTGGCTTTATCCAAGTGGATGAATACCAAAATACTGTTGTTGAGGGAATCTACGCTCTAGGTGATGTAACGGGCGAGAAAGAACTGACTCCAGTAGCTATCAAGGCTGGACGTACCCTATCTGAACGTCTCTTTAACGGAAAAACTACTGCAAAAATGGATTACTCAACTATTCCAACTGTTGTCTTTTCACACCCTGCTATCGGAACTGTTGGTTTGACAGAAGAGCAAGCTATTAAAGAATACGGTCAAGACCAAATCAAAGTTTATAAATCAAGCTTTGCATCTATGTACTCTGCTTGCACTCGCAACCGTCAAGAAACACGTTTCAAATTGATCACAGCTGGTTCAGAAGAAAAAGTTGTCGGACTTCATGGAATTGGCTATGGTGTTGATGAAATGATTCAAGGATTTGCTGTTGCTATCAAGATGGGAGCAACTAAGGCAGACTTTGACGCAACTGTAGCGATTCACCCAACTGCATCTGAAGAATTTGTAACTATGCGTTAATCGAAATAAAAGAAGCTGATACAAATGTGTCTGCTTCTTTTTTAATGTCTTCGAATCTACAAAACAATTATCCAACTTACCCAGTCAGCAAATCGGCCGTTACAGCTTTTGTTACCTTGTTTTTAAAAATCGGTTGACAATGATTCCTCTACGAGTATAATAGTTACTATACATCAGAAAAGAGGTTAACTATTTTGAAAAAAGCTCACGTTTATGCTATCCCTGCTATTGGGGCTGCTCTCATTGCTGTTTTGGCACAAATCAGTCTTCCAATTGGACCTGTGCCCTTCACTCTGCAGAACTTTGCAATCGGCTTGATTGCTACTGTCTTTAGACCGAGAGAGGCTGTACTTTCTGTTGGACTATATCTTCTTCTAGGTGCTATCGGTCTTCCTGTTTTTGCAGGAGGTGGAGCTGGATTACAGGCGTTGGTTGGTCCTACTGCAGGCTATCTTTGGTTTTATCTCGTTTACTCTGGACTTACTTCTTCTCTAACCAACAGCAAGAGTGGTGTTGTCAAGATTTTTCTTGCAAACCTCTTGGGTGATACCCTTGTCTTTGTCGGCGGGATTCTCAGCTTGCATTTCCTAGCTGGAATGCCATTTGAAAAAGCGCTTGCTGTGGGGGTATTTCCCTTTATCATCCCAGATTTTGGTAAAATTATTGCTATTAGTATTATTAGCCGTCCACTACTTCAACGCCTTAAAAATCAGGCTTACTTTACTAACTAAAAAAGGATATCGAGTTGTAATGACTCAGTATCCTTTTCCTTTATTTTGAAAACTTATACTCAATGAAAATCAAAGAGCCAACTAGGAAACTAGCCACAGGTTGCTCAAAGCACTGCTTTGAGGTTGTAAATAAAGATTGACGAAGTCAGCTCAAAACACTGTTTTGAGGTTGTGGATAGAACTGACGAAGTCAGTAACCATACACGTACGGCAAGGCGAAGCTGACTCGGTTTGAAGAGATTTTCGAAGAGTATTAGTTTCCTTTAAAAGCATCCACCATGGTTTGAAATTCTTCATTAGAGAGAGTAATTCCTTTGCCCATTTTAGTATGATCTGGGCTCCAAGCACGAATATCAAACTTTGCAGGGGCACCATTAAAGCTCACACGGTTGATTTCCTTAGTCCAACCTTTTTCGTTTTCAGAAAGAGTCAACAAATGCTCTTCAATTTCAAATGTAAATTCTGCCATTTTCTTCTCCTTTTTTAGCTTTCATTTGATTATTCGTAAAATCTTGTAGATTTTAGGAAAATTTTATATAATATTGATATAAAAGAAGGGAGGCCAATATGAGACATAAATTCCAGCAAGCTCTAGATAAAATACATGACTTTTTAAATGGACATGACCAACCAGACCATACTGAAACCAACTCCCTTACAGCCACTATTGAAGAGGCTATCCAGAAACAAACCGCAGTTCACCTTATCTTGTCTGAGGCAAGCTTTACAGGTGACATCATCAAATACGATCAACAACGTCAGCAAATTATCGTGAAAAATTTTGCCAAAAATGTGACTCGTATTATCCGCATAAGCGATATTCAACGCCTGCGATTTGTCCCTTCAACCGTCCAAACAGCTCAAAAAAATAGATTTAAGAAAGAGTGAGATGTAGTTGCTTCATCCCACTCTTTTTCTTAGCGAATTTGTTCAAAATGTAAATGAACAGCGATATGGTCTCCATAACCACTTCTTTCCAAGTCACGTTGTAGACGATAGGAAATGTAGTGTTCAGCAATGGTAATGTAACCTGCACCCAATAAACGATGCTCAACCAAAGACTGAATCATGCTGATGGTAGCACGTTCCACCTTGGCTTCTTCCAAATCCAAAACCACTTTCTTAGTGACTTGTGCAAGGTTTTGACGCAAATCATCTGTTAATACATAGACAGTCTGAGCTGCCTTTAAGATGGCTTGGTAAATCTTATCTGGATTAAATTCAGCAATTTCTCCATCACGTTTGATTACTTGCATAGGTTTCTCCTTTATTCTTTGTTTTCTTTAATTTCTGCCAGCATTTTTTCTTCTTCTGCTGTCAGTTGATAATGTTCAAGCAAATCCGGTCTGCGCTCGTAGGTTTTCTTCAAACTCTCATACAGGCGCCACTGACGAATCTTCTCATGGTGTCCACTCATCAGTACATCTGGCACAACCATACCTCGATAATTATAGGGACGTGTGTACTGAGGGTATTCAAGAAGGCCTGAAGAAAAACTATCATCTTGGTGACTAGACTCTTTGCCAATCACTTCTGGAATCAGGCGTACCGTAGCATCAATCATGGTCATAGCTGCCAATTCTCCACCAGTGAGGACATAGTCGCCTAGGGAAATCTCATCCGTTACTAAGGTCTTAATGCGCTCATCATAACCCTCGTAGTGCCCACAGATAAAGATCAGCTCTTCCTCTTGAGCCAAATCTTCAGCATAAGCCTGATCAAACTGTTTTCCAGCAGGATCGAGGAGAATGACGCGCGGATTTTTCTTTTCAATAGCATCAAAGGCATCGAAAATAGGTTGAGCTCGGAGCAGCATCCCCTGGCCACCTCCGTAAGGCTCATCATCGACATGGCGGGCCTTTTCAGCGTTTTCTCGAAAATTATGATACTGGATATCCAAGAGCCCTTTTTCTCGAGCCTTTCCAACGATTGAATGCTCCAGTGGAGAGAACATCTCTGGAAAGAGGGTTAAAATATCAATTTTCATCGTCTAACCCTTCTAAGATTTCCACATCAACTCGTTTATTTGGAATATCAACATTGAGAACCACTGGTGGGATATAAGGTAAAAGCAAATCACGCTTGCCTTTTCGCTTGACCACCCAGACATCATTAGCACCTGGTTGCAGGATTTCCTTGATGGTTCCAATCAAGTTATCTCCCTCATAGACTTCCAAACCAATAATCTCGTGATAGTAGAATTCACCATCGTCTAGGTCATTCAAATCCTCCTCAGCGACCTTGAGACTGTATCCCTTGTACTTTTCGATAGCATTGATATGGTACATATCTTTGAATTTAATAATGTCAAAGTTCTTCTGTTTACGGTGGCTAGCGATGGTCACTGTTTGGACAAACTGATCTTTTTCATCAAACAAGGCCAGCTCAGCACCTTTTTTAAACCGTTCTTCTGCAAAATCTGTCACAGACAAGACTCGCATCTCACCCTGCAACCCCTGCGTATTGACGATTTTCCCAACATTAAAGTAGTTCATCTTGTCTCCTGTAGTCTATTTCTTTCCATCTTATTCTGACAATTCTCGAATAATAGTCGCAATTTTTTCTGATTCTGACCATTGTAAATAATGGTGATTCCCTCCTAAAATGAGTTTAGTATTGGAAGTCCAATATTCTGATTCTATGTACTCTTTTTCTCTATAAGCCTGACAAAAAATAAATACAGGGATATAAGATTCTATAGATACATTCTCAAAATCTTCCTCAGTAATCTCTCCAGATATCTGAAATTCTGGATCTTGATTTTCCAACTCTAAGCCTTTTTCTTGCATTAATTCCCAGATTTCTTTATTAGTTTCAGGGCTAAATGTGACTTGAGTTAAGTTCTTAAAATAAAGTTCAGGACCACACTCCTCAATCAGCCTCATCTGCTCTTCCATTTCTGGATAAGGATTTTCTGAAAAATCAGCAAACATGACGTTTTTAGTTGTCGGTTCAATTGCTAGTAAAGCCTGACACTTAATTGGTTTCTTGAGTAATTTGCAAGCTAAAATTCCACTCAAACTATGTACACAAAGTATATATTCAGAAATCCCTAATTCTTCAAGTACTTCATAAACCGCATCTGCAAGATTATCTAGATTTTTTCCAGCTTGGTCATGAATCGGACTCCTACCTGTGTTCGGAAAATCAATAGTCAAATAACCAATTGTAGGAGGAAGTTTTTCAAGTATAAGTGAAAAATTTTCATAACTTGGTAGCAAACCTGCGCCACTTAAACAAACTAGCATTTTCTTTTGCTTTTGATAAGTAACAGAGAGACTACCAATTTCTGTAGATACTTCAATCCTCTTCATAAAGAAATCCACTCATTCTATATAATGAATTATTAAAAATCCTTATCCTTTATTTTATCACGTTCCAAGGATTTTCTCAAGTTGGATAAGTCTCATCTTACAGAGCTACTACTTCTTCAAAAAATTCACCAATAAGCTGATTAAACTCTTCAGGATGGTCATTCATAGGCTGGTGTTTGCTATCTGCAATTGTTACTTGACGCGCATTTGGATTTAAGGCAATGATCCCATCGTAGATCATTTTTAGGTGTTTGGGAAAATCATTTTCTCCTCTTACTAATAGCATAGGAGGATTTCCTTGATAACCTTCTATCTCATGGACAGCTAAGAAACCTGTGATTCCAAGGTTCAAAAAAACATCTCTCCCAGTTTCTATAATGGCCGTCTTGACTAATTCTCTTGTGATAGGATTATCTGTACACATTTTTGAGTTCTTATCTGCAATCATCTTCCAAGGAACCGTTTTATACATAAGAGAACTATATTTTATGCGATTTCTCTCTTTATCTGATAGGTAACGATGCTGCCCCCAACTATCTACCATGACCAAGGCTAGAACTCTTTCTGGATGACGATAGGTGTACTCTTGAAGAGGATTTCCTCCCCAAGAATGACCAACCAATATCACCTTATCCAACTGGAAATAGGACAAAATAGCATCTACATCTTGAACAGCACCTTCTAAGTCAGGTAGACCAACTTTCATAGGTGATTCACCCTGTCCTCTAACATTGACAAAGTAGAGGTCAAATCCTTCAAAGGCATCATACTGGTGAGCCCACATCTGACTACGACCACAAGCTCCATGATAAAAAATAATGTGTCCCTTACTTGAGCTTCCAGGACGATGATAAACAGCCAAATCACAATCTACGACAGGTACAATGTGGCGCTCTAACATCTCGTGTTTTCTTTCATAAAAAGCAATAGCTTCAGCTATATCATTTTGCTTCATTATTACACTCTCTCCTCTTTATCCTAGTGTCATTCTTTTTATCTATTTTATCATGCTATATTAAAATCATCATTTTCTAAACTTAAGTTCATTAAAAATTTTGAATTTTCTGCACAACCTTGATTAAGAAAAAGACTGCTAAGCAATCTTTACTTTTTTCTCATCAGATTCATGCCTAAAATTCCAGCAATAATCAAAGTTGCTCCGATCACATGGTAGCTATAAATTGGTTCGTGGAGGATAAGGGCTCCGGCTAGAATGGTCAAAACTGTTCCAAGATTACCAAATACACTGACGGTTGATGCTCCAAGTCGAACAATAGCATAGATAGAGAGACTACCAGTAACGATAGAGGCTAGAATTCCCAAATAGAGAATTGACAGCAGATAAGATACCTGTCCAAGTGGCGCAAAGTAAGCTAATATGTTCCCCTCTAGATAGTGAGAGGTCAGACTCAGTGTATTAAAGGTGACGAAGCCAACAAATATCACAACAGCTGTCATATCCATGGCCCGATAGCGACCTCCTTTAGCCTTGCTGAGAATATTGTTTATTGCATTAGCAAGAACAGATCCCAACATCAAGAGAAAGCCAAAGCTAGCAGTCTCAGTACCAAAGTTAGCTCCTTTACTAAGGAAGATAAAAACTACTCCTGCTACAGATAAAAATAAAAAGAACTTTTGAAGCAAGCTTGTCTTTTCCTTGAGAAAGGCCGATGCTAAAAGGAGCGTAAAAATCGGGACAAGAGCCTGTAAAATTCCAGCTTCAGAAGACGATATATACTGTAAAGCAAAGGATTGAAAAATAAAAAAGAGAAGAGGATAGAAAAGACTCATAGGAAGAATAGAAAGAATATCTTTTCTACTTAAACTCACTTTAATAAGTTTGGTTTGATGAAGAACAACCATTACTAAAGCTGCGATTGTATAGCGATGCGCTAAGTTTGTGAGAGGACTGGCATAGCCTAAAGCAATCTTAGTAAATAAAAAAGAAAATCCAATGATGGCTGAAAAGGATAAGGCTGCTAGGTAAGCTTTTGTTTTCTCGTTCATAGACTGTTACTCCTTTTAAAAATAGCTATTCTCAAGATTGATTGACTAGAATTCTTTGAGACTATCTTTCAATTGTAGCATAGTAGAATCCTAGATGCTATTTCTAGGATTGGTTTTTTATGCCTACTTTCACCGTTTATCTAGTTCATTGAGTAAAAAGGAGTCTACGAGTCTAATCTGCATTTCTCGTTCTTGTCTCACAAGCTCTAACTTATCTGCCTCTTGGAGATTCCTTACTTTGATAATATAAACTGCCAGTTTCCTTGCTTTATCTTTCTTATATTTACTAATACCTTCTTTATTAGTAAAAAATCATTTCTTATCGTCTTAGAGGTCCCCCTTCAAAAATCCTTCCAAATCTCGTTCATGTTGGTACTTAATGGCTGCAGTTTTATCTTTCTCAAAGATAGTCTTGGTAAGGTCAATATGATTAATAGCTGCTATTGCGACGATATAGTGAATGATATCAGCCAGTTCTTTTGCTAGTTCCTCGTTAGAATCCTGAACTCCCTCTTTTCTACCAGAACGGCCATTCAAAACCTCAGCTACTTCTCCGACTTCCTCCACTAACTTCATAAAGAGACCTCCCTCAGTCCGAAACTGCTGGTAAAGTTCGAGTAGGTAGTCTTGTAATTGTCTAAACGTTAAATCCTTTATATCCTGCTCCTTGCAAAAAAAGCGAGACATTCGTCCCGCCCTTCTTATTTTTCGTCAATAACGATTCTTACTTTTTTATCTTCAGTTGGGACAGAGTAGACAATCGTTCTTATCGCAGAAATAGTGCGACCCTTACGACCGATTACACGACCCACATCACTTTGATCAAGATCCAAATGATATTCCAAAAATTCTGGTGTATCTTCAATCTTGATAGTTAAGGCATCTGGTTGTGAAATCAAGGGTTTCACAATCGCAATAATGAGATTTTCAATCGTATCCATCTGTCAACCTACTTTAAACTTATTTTGAGAATTTAGAATCGTGGAATTTTTTCAATACACCTTCTTTTGAAAGGATGTTACGTACTGTATCTGAAGGTTGAGCTCCATCAGCCAACCATGCAAGAACGCGGTCTTCTTTCAAAGTTACTTGGTTTTCAGCAACAAGTGGGTTGTAAGTTCCAACTGTTTCGATGAAACGTCCGTCACGTGGTGAACGTGAATCTGCTACGTTGATACGGTAGAAAGGTTTTTTCTTAGAACCCATACGAGTTAAACGGATTTTAACTGCCATTTTTAAAGTCTCTTTTCTTATTTTTTATTTGAGTGAAATAGCTGAGCTATTTAGCACATGTTCTATTATAGCAGATTTCTGGCAGGTGTCAAGAAAAAAACTTGACAGACTATAAAATTTTTAAACCATTTAGAAATTTACTATAATTTTAAAGAAAAATCAGAAAGAGAATGTCATGAAAACTATTTTAGAAACGTTTTATAAAGACCACCGAGTCAAACCTTATATCTCACCTGAACGTGATTTGGATACCTGGCTCCTAAATCCAAAGCCTGTTCCCAAGAGAAATATCAAGGATTTTAAGAATGATATCTACTAATTAATTTATAAAATATGAATGAATAGATTCTAAATAGGGAAATAGTTTAGGTCTGTAAAAGATTAAATAATTTCTATTTTAGCTGTTAGAAACGTTGGTACATCAATGTTTTTAGAATGCTACATAATAAAAGGTAGAGTGAATGGTAGAGTAGTTATTGCGTTAGTTCATCAATCTTATCGATATAAAGATTAACAGATTCTAACTTTCTTTGCGGTGCTAACTCGGCGTATGTGTCCATTGTTGTTGAAATTGATTTATCTTTTTTGATTTTTTAATGACCTTTTTGCCATTATGGATAATTTTTTCAGTTTCATCAGAAATCAAAAATTTTTTTCTTTGAATATTGAAATTTGCGAAT
This sequence comes from Streptococcus shenyangsis, assembly GCF_006385785.1. Classification (GTDB taxonomy): domain Bacteria; phylum Bacillota; class Bacilli; order Lactobacillales; family Streptococcaceae; genus Streptococcus; species Streptococcus shenyangsis. The sequence goes on along the minus strand of NZ_VFSH01000006.1, from coordinate 74,731 downwards.
GTCTTGGAAAGTCTAAGACAGCTAGATTGTATAGAAATTAAGTCATCATCCGACAAAGAATTCATTCTTTTATTTACAGTTTCTAAATCTCTAAATATAATAGAGCTGAAGCAGTGGTAAAACAGATTTTCAACAAACTTGGCAATATCTCTAAAAATAATTTCTTTATAGTCCAAGTCGGTTTAAGTATTCAAATAAAGCAATATTGAAGCGGTAACTTGTCGCTTTTACTTTTCAACTTGGCTAACTTGACCTGCATTACCTAGGTAGCTTTGCTTTAAATTATATTTTTCTCTTAAAGATTTGATACGAGTATGTATTTCTTGTGAGTAATTTTCATCAAAAAATTTCATATATAATCCCCTATAATCATGGAAAAGTAGTAAAAATAGTTGTTATCCTAGTTGATTAAAAAAATCTCTGATTTCCTCATCTTTTATAAAATAATATATAATTTTCCCCTCTCTTCTAGTGTCCAAGATGTTTTGATTGGCTAGTTTACGAAGATGGTGGGAGGCAGATGCCATACTGAGATTTAGTAAACAGGCTATATCACAGACACAGAGTTCTTCAACAGCAAGAAGATAGAAGATGATATTTATCTGCTTATTATCGGTAAATTTTGTTAAAATGCGAAGTGATTTTTGGACTTTTTCCTTTTCAAGGTAGTTCGTTGCGGTTGTAATATTTTGCTGATTTATAACATTCACTTGGCAGATACTATCTTTTTTCATAATATTTTCTCCTAGCCTAATATAGTCCATAGTATGTCAAAACTGTTATTTTCAATCAGGATATATATCCCCAATCCTAAATAGACAACGGCAATAAACCATCTGCTATATTTTTCCAAAATTTCTCCAACAGAAGGGACTTGTGCTAATTTTTGGGCAGAAAAAACCAAGAGATAAATCATGACTAGAAAAGTAAGTAAAGTCACTATCAAATTCGCTAAATTTAAGGTAATAAAATATGGGACAAAGACACCAATATTGTCAGCGCCACAACTTGCAAAAGTAATCATAGCGACTAGAAAAATCAGGTTTTTATTGTCTTTTCGCAAACCATCTTTTGCAATAGCTTCTCCATCAGAATCTCCTAAAAGCAAAACTTTGAGGCCTAGGAAAATTGGAATCAAACCGAGTAAACCTAAAATCTCTTTACTAGGAATATAATTTAAGACAAATGCAAAAAGCAAACTTAGCAATATTAGACTAACAGAGCCTAGAAATTGTCCTAAATAGATGTTAATGATGTCTTTTCTGCTTTTTCTTTTGGCAAAAAATAACATTAGGATAATAAGTAAGTCTACGGCTGTCCCAGAATACAGGATTATTGAAGTAACAACATTTTGAATCATAAAACACCTCATTCAAATATATTTTTGAATGTATTCTAACATTAAACTTTGTAGATGTCAACTTAAAATCCACCAAAATATAGATAAGAAGTTAGTGTACCAAATATTAAAAAGCCCTGCCATCGCAATGACAGCAGGGCTTAACTTCAATATCCAGATGATATATTTATCTAAAAAGGGTTGAGTAAAAGGTAGAGTTTTTATTGATTTGTAGTGCGATATAATGAGTTTCCAAAAATCAAAAATCGCTTAAAATCAGTATTTTGACATCTATTGACGTGTACTGAAATCCTTACTTAACCTCTGTAAAAATTAACTTCTATACCTACAAAGCTTATTCTGACAGACTTTATAACAGTCTAAGAAAAAAAGTAGAGATTCATACAGTATCTAGATTTTCCAAAAATTCCTTATCATCAAATATTATTAACGAAACTATCCAAACCAAATCCGATGCATTGCTTCAAAGAATTCTTTAGTTGTTTGACTAGCGAGGGCTTTTATTAAAAAATTTTTTCAAATAATTGCCACCTTGGCACATAAATTCTTGCTTTCCAAATTTAAATGTGATATATTTATAACATAAAATTTAAGTGTTATATATTTATAACACAAAAAAGGAGTCTATCATGAAAAAAAGTCAAAAAATGCGTGGCCTCATTGCAATGATTGCCGTAGCTCTCTTTATTGATTTTATTGTTTTATTTGGTTCTAATCTTAGTTGGGGACCCAAGTTAGTTATTACTGGTATTTCAGTGTCAGGTCAAATTATAGCCATTTGGAGCTGGCTACATACGAAACCACGGCCTCATAAGATTCAGAAAGATAAGGGAAAGACTATTTTTGACTTGTCTGCTAAGCTTTACACGATACTTGTGTTGTCAGCAAGCATTTTTTATACAGTAGGTATTTGGGTTGCGACCCCAAGCGAAAGTTCTGGTATTAGAGAATGGATTTTGGGGATTGGCCTCGTTATTGAAGTGATTGTATTTGGCTTTTTCTGTTTTAAAAATGTCAAGGAAACTCCGGACGAACGCTTTTATACTAATTTAGCCAAGGCAGCTAGCTTGATGTTTGTTTTTATACTAGGCGCACTGATGATTCTAGCAGTTAGCATTGGATATATAGGGTCTCTCACGCTTTACATGGGCCAGATCTTTATTAGCATAGCTGCCTTGATTTTCATATTTGCGGTTGTCTATTTTATCTTGGAACGGAGAGGATAAGCATGGCCAAAGAAAGCAAGATTATTACTAATCTCAAATCTGTTCGTGAGTCCACAGGCATGACCCAGCAGGAGTTAGCCGACCTCATCGGCATGCGACGCGAGACAATTCTGCACTTGGAAAATAACCGTTACAATCCTTCACTAGAAATGGCTCTTAAAATTGCTCAAGTTTTTAATCTGAAAGTAGAAGACCTCTTTGAACTCAGACAGAAAGAGGAAGCATAATTCTTTTCGAGACCTAGTATTAAGTTCACTGATTAATTAGGAAGTAAAGCCAAAAGAAAAAATCCATTGAAAATGTGCTCTTTTAAAATATAGTAATTCTTTCGAATTAACGTTTACTAATTGTGATGCTTTACGAGCTCTCTTAAGATCTGGTTCCCAAAATACTTTGAGTATACTTATGGCATTGATGTCCCTAATCAAGCGACTTTTTGGTTGACTTTCTCTTAAACTACCTTGTCACTAATATTTGAAATCCCCTTCCTTTTAGGGTACAATGGTAGAAATGAATTTTTGAGAGGAATAGAATGAAAAAACTAGCAACCCTTCTTTTACTATCCACTGTAGCCCTAGCTGGATGTGGCAACATCCAACGTAGTTTGCGTGGTGATGACTATGTTGATTCCAGTCTTGCTGCTGAAGAAAGTTCCAAAGCAGCAGCCCAATCTGCCAAGGAGTTAAGCGATGCTTTAACAAACGAAAACGCCAATTTCCCACAACTATCTAAAGAAGTTGCTGAAGACGAGGCTGAAGTGATTCTACACACAAGTCAAGGAGATATTCGCATTAAACTCTTCCCTAAACTCGCTCCTCTAGCGGTTGAAAACTTCCTCACTCATGCTAAAGAAGGCTACTATAACGGAATTACCTTCCACCGTGTCATCGATGGCTTTATGGTCCAAACTGGAGATCCAAAAGGGGACGGTACAGGTGGTCAGTCCATCTGGCATGACAAGGATAAGACTAAAGACAAGGGAACTGGTTTCAAAAACGAGATCACTCCTTATCTCTATAACATCCGTGGTGCTCTTTCTATGGCTAATACTGGTCAACCAAACACCAATGGTAGCCAGTTCTTCATCAACCAAAACTCTACAGATACCTCTGCTAAACTCCCTACAAGCAAGTATCCAAAGAAAATCATCGAAGCCTATAAAGAAGGGGGAAATCCTAGTCTAGATGGTAAGCACCCAGTCTTTGGTCAAGTCATTGATGGTATGGATGTTGTAGATAAGATTGCTAAAGCCGAAAAAGATGAGAAAGACAAGCCAACTACTGCTATCACAATCGACAGCATCGAAGTGGTGAAAGACTACGATTTTAAACTCAATGAAAATCAAAGAGCAAACTAGGAAACTAGCCGCAGGCTGTACTTGAGTACGGCAAGGCGACGTTGACGAGGTTTGAATTTGATTTTCGAAGAGTATTAAATCTTAAAAACCAAAAAATACAGTACCCACATTCGGTACTGTATTTCTTTTATCCTCATTTTTAAGTTAGATTATTAAAATCCCAGATTTGGTCCATCCAGCCTTCATAGAAGTCTGGTTCGTGACAGACCATAAGAATAGATCCCTTGTATTCTTTAAGAGCACGTTTGAGTTCATCCTTGGCATCCACATCCAAATGGTTGGTCGGCTCGTCCAGCACTAAAACGTTGTTTTCACGATTCATCAAGAGACAGAAACGCACCTTGGCTTGTTCCCCACCTGACAAGACCTGAATTTGACTTTCGATATGCTTGGTTGTCAAACCACAACGAGCAAGGGCTGCACGGACTTCTGCTTGGTTGAGAGCTGGAAAGGCATTCCAAACAGCCTCTAGTGGTGTTTGACGATTACCACCTTCTACTTCCTGTTCAAAATAACCGAGTTCTAGGTAGTCACCGCGCTCCACTTCCCCAGCGATTGGCGGGATAATACCTAAAAGGCTCTTCAAAAGAGTTGTTTTCCCGATACCATTTGCTCCGATAATAGCAACCTTTTGATTGCGCTCAAAGGTAAGATTTAAAGGCTTAGTGAGAGGTCGGTCATAACCAATCTGCAAATCCTTGGCTTGGAAGATAAAGCGTCCTGGCGTACGAGCTGGTTTGAAATCAAAGGATGGTTTTGGTTTCTCACTTTGCAGCTCGATAATATCCATCTTATCCAATTTCTTCTGACGGGACATGGCCATGTTTCGTGTTGCAACACGCGCTTTATTACGAGCGACAAAGTCTTTGAGGTCCGCAATCTCTTTCTGCTGACGTTCGTAGGCCGCCTCTAGCTGAGATTTCTTCATAGCATAGACTTCTTGGAACTGGTAGTAGTCACCAGAATAACGCGTCAGCTGTTGATTTTCCACATGATAGACAATATTGATAACGTCATTTAGGAATGGAATATCGTGTGAAATAAGGACAAAGGCATTCTCATAGTTTTGGAGATAGCGCTTGAGCCAATCAATATGCTCAGCATCCAAGTAGTTTGTCGGCTCGTCTAAAAGCAAGATATCAGGCTTTTCAAGGAGGAGCTTAGCCAAAAGTACCTTGGTTCTTTGCCCACCTGACAAAGAGGTTACATCTGTATCCATGCCAAAGTCCATAACACCAAGGGCACGCGCTACTTCATCAATCTTAGCATCCAAGGTATAGAAATCACGACTCTCCAAACGGTCTTGAAGTTCTCCCACTTCTTCCATGAGAGCATCAACATCCGCTCCGTCTTCAGCCATTTCCATATAGAGGTCATTGATACGGGCTTCAGCTTTGAATAGCTCATCAAAGGCTGTACGGAGAACATCACGAACAGATTGGCCTTCAGCAAGAACGGAGTGCTGGTCTAAGTAGCCTGCCGTCACATATTTGGACCACTCAACCTTCCCTTCATCTGGCAGCATTTTACCAGTTACAATGCTCATAAAGGTTGATTTCCCTTCACCATTGGCACCGACTAGACCGATATGTTCTCCCTTGAGGAGACGGAAGGACACATCTTCAAAAATTGCACGGTCACCAAAACCGTGACTCAGATTTTTAACTTCTAAAATACTCATTTTAATTCCTTATCTTGTTTTTATGTAATTGTTTATAGAGGAGCCAAGCCAGATAGCCACCCAAGGTATTGGTCCACAAATCATCAATCTCAAAGACGCGATTAAAATCAAAGAAAAAATCTAAGACCAACTGCGTACACTCGATTCCAAGACTCACTAGAAAACTAAAAAAGAGCACTTTTCTTGTTTTCCGCAAGTTTGGAAGGAGATAAAGGAGTTGGAAAATCAGAGGAAAAAGCAAGAAGACATTGAGGAAATTTTGTAGAAAAAGCCAACATAATTGTCCTATGTCACTCACTTCACCCAGTTTCCAGAAAGAATTGAAGGGAGTCAAAAGAAAAACCAGGCGTCCAAGATGCTGAATACCTGGAGTTTCCACCCCCACAGGAGAATGTTCTTGAGGAGTAAAGCAAAAATAGACAATGCAAATGCTATAGAAAATGACTCCCCAGACCAAAACATGATTATAAGTTTTCTTCATCATTAAGGATTGACTGTTGCGACTGCTTTCTGGCGGTCACGTTTCATTGTATTAGAACGCAATTGTCCACAAGCTGCATCAATATCAGTACCATGCTCTTGACGAACAACACAGTTGACCCCTTTTTTCTTAAGCGTATCATAAAAGGCCAGGACGCGCTCTTTAGGACTACGGCTATATTGGTCATGCTCACTAACTGGGTTATAAGGAATCAAGTTTACATAAGACAATTTCTTGATGTTCTTGAGCAATTCAGCCAATTCCAAGGCTTGTTCTACACCATCATTGACTTCATTGAGCATGATATACTCAAAGGTCACACGACGATTGGTTGTTTCGATGTAGTACTCAATAGCAGCAAAGAGTTTTTCAATCGGAAAGGCACGGTTAATCTTCATGATGCTTGATCGCAACTCATTGTTTGGTGCGTGAAGGGAAACGGCAAGATTGACCTGAACTCCTTCATTAGCAAAGTCACGAATTTTATGGGCCAAACCTGAAGTTGAAACCGTAATATGACGAGCACCGATGGCCATTCCCTTGTCATCATTAATGGTACGAACGAAATTCAAGACATTGTTGTAGTTATCAAATGGTTCACCAATTCCCATGACAACGATATGGCTGACGCGTTCGTCCTGACCACGCTCATCAAAGTATTTCTGAACCAGCATGATTTGCGCTACGATTTCACCGTTATTGAGGTCGCGTTGTTTCTTAATCAAACCAGAGGCACAGAAGGTACAACCGATATTACAGCCAACCTGAGTGGTCACACAGACTGACAAACCATAGTGTTGACGCATGAGTACTGTCTCAATCAGCATTCCATCTGGCAATTCAAAAAGATATTTAACTGTCCCATCAGCAGACTCTTGAACGATACGTTGTTTCAAGGGATTGACCACAAACTGGTCATTAAGCTTAGCAATCAAATCCTTGGAAAGGTTAGTCATCTCTTCAAATGACTGGACACGTTTACGGTAAAGCCATTCCCAGATTTGATCTGCACGGAATTTCTTTTCTCCCTGCTCCAAAACCCATTCCTGCATGGTTTGACGTGTTAAACTATAAATTGACGGTTTCATTTCTTCTCCTTATTCTCTACTCACTTCTGACGAATGACAAAATGACGTTGCCCCTTGTCCTCTTTCTGAGAATGCTGGTCTTTCTGACGACGTCTATTTTTCTTATCTGCATTCGGTTTTCGTTTGGTTTGAGCCTGTTTCTTTCCTTTTCTAGAAGACGATTCTTCTTCCTTCTTACGCATTTTCTTGTCAAATGATGCTCGCTTAGGGGCTTCATTTTCTAAGACAAAATAGGCACAACCATAACTACAATACTCTAAAAGGTAGTCTTGTAAACGACTGATTTTTTCAAGTTTTTCTTCTGTTCGATCATCCTTATAAAAACCTCGTAGGCGAAGCTGTTCGTTGCTCCAGTCTCCCACGATATAATCAAACTTGGTTAAGACTTCTGAAAAACGCTGATTAAAAGTCGTCACATCAAAGGCTTCCTTGATATTTTCCACCAAGGAAAAAGCTATCCCTTCCGTTTCAACCTTGTCCCCGTGTAAATGAAACTCAGGACCAGGAAACTTGTTATAGTTGTATAATTCAGGTGCAATTTCTTTTCGCATAGATATCCTTTTTTCACGATTACTTAATACTTTATTCTACCATAATTTCTAGCAGTTAGCACGTTTCTCATAAAAATGAAAAAAGTCTGACGATTTTGTCAGACAAAAATCATATAACCTAAAAAAGAGAAGAACCATTCTTCCCTCCATATACCATTATTTAGCAGCTGCGTACAATTCATCTACTTTGTTCCAGTTGATCACTGAGAAGAAAGCTTTGATGTAGTCAGGACGCACGTTGCGGTATTTCACATAGTAAGCATGTTCCCAAACGTCCAAGCCCAAGATTGGTTTTTTACCTTCTGAGATTGGTGTGTCTTGATTTGCTGTTGAAGTCACTTCAAGCTTCCCTTCTTTATTGACAACTAACCATGCCCATCCAGAACCGAAACGAGTTGTTGCTGCTGCAGTGAAGGCTGCTTGGAATTCTTCGAATGAACCAAATGTTGCATCGATTGCTGCTGCAAGTTCTGCTGATGGAGCTGTTTTCTCAGGAGTCATCAATTCCCAGAAAAGAGCGTGGTTCAAGTGTCCACCACCATTGTTGATAAGCGCTTGACGGATATCAGCTGGGATAGATTCTACATCAGCAAGCAAGGCTTCAAGATTTTCACCGATTTCAGGGTGTTTTTCAAGAGCTGCATTAGCATTGTTGACATAAGTTTGATGGTGTTTGTCATGGTGCAAGTGCATTGTTTCCGCATCGATGTATGGTTCCAAAGCGTCATATGCATAAGGAAGATCTGGTAAAATAATAGCCATCTGTAATACCTCTTTTTCTTTCTATATGAAAATGATAACGCAAACATTCACTTTTTTCAAGTTTTTTGCTTATAGATGAAGAAATCACTGAAATACTTTCTAATAATACTCTTCAAAAATCTCTTCAAACCGCGTCAACGTCGCCTTGCCGTACGTATGGTTACTGACTTCGTCAGTTCTATCCACAACCTCAAAACAGTGTTTTGAGCTGACTTCGTCAGTTCTATCTACAACCTCAAAGCAGTGCTTTGAGCAACCTGCGTCTAGTTTCCTAGTTTGCTCTTTGATTTTCATTGAGTATAAAACAAGCAAATCAGCAAGAAACCCACGACAAGATAATCTTGACACTGGTTGTAGTTTCAAAAAAATGTCAATTGATCTGACTAGCAATCTGTAAGAGTGCCTTTTCAAAAAGGAAACCTTTTTCATAAAGACCTGTCTTAATCTGATAGTCTGTCTCAATCAAATAAGAAATAGCTTGCTTCAAAAAGCTAAAGGAAAGTCCTCGCGCATCTCTCAGCGCAAACTTGATTTGATAGGGATTAGGATTGCGTCCGAGAAAACTGCCTAAACTACTTGCAATCTGCGCTTCTGTTTGGCCAGACTCCGACAAAATTTTCACCTGAGTAAAAGTTCGAAATTGTCCTAGCATGACTGCAATCAGTTTAATTTCATCTTCACCTTGCAAGGTCAAGTCTCTAACCAAATCGCACGCCTGGTCCATCTTTTTAGTCAGAATAAACTGAGTTAAATCAAAAATATTATCCTGTAAGGTCTTGGGAATAGCGTTGACAATATCCTCTTCCTCGATAATAGAATCTGCCTTATAGGACTGTAAAAAGAGGAGATTTTTCTGGATTTCGCTAAATTGAAAACCAGACTTGATGAGGAGATTTTCAAAAGAATGATTAGCAAACTGCAGACCTTGTTTCTGGCTCCACTTTTGAAAATACTGGCGCAATTCTTGTTCTTTGGCTTCTACTGCATCAAAGATCTTGGCATCACGCTTAAGTAATTTAACCAACCGTCTTTTGCTATCCAGCTTTCCTTCCGCAAAAATCAACAACTTGGTTGTTGGTGAAGGGTTATCAAGGTATTCCTCAAACGACTTAAGTTCATCATCTGTTAAAAAGCGTTTCTTGCCTGTTGTCATATCGACAAAATGATCCAATATCACGATTTTCTCATCCGCAAAGAAAGGAAGGCTGACCAACTCCAGTTCCACATCCTTGTAAACTACTTCTTTCATATCAAAGTAGGCAAAGTTAAGGTCGGCAGAATCATAACCAATCTGTTTCAATACTTGACTCTTCATAACTTCAAACTGTCCCTGATCTGTCCCTGTAAAAAGGCTCAGGCTCGGTAAATTTGATAAAGTCAACTTCTGGCTCTCTTCAATAGCTAGCATCGTCTCTCCTTTCTTCTGACTTTTTAGTTCATTTAATCAATATAGCGCAATTTCCCACGAAAATCTTCTAGGCTCTCGTATCCTTTTTCTTCCATGATTGCTTTCAATTCATTGGTAATACGATCAAAAGCACCGACGCCTTCTTTGTGAAGGGTGGTTCCCACCTGCACCATACTCGCTCCACAGAGGATATGTTCAAAGGCATCACGACCAGTCAACACGCCACCTGTTCCGATGATTTGGATTTGAGGATTTAAGCGTTGATAAAAGGCATGAACATTAGCTAGAGCAGTCGGTTTGATGTACTCTCCACCAATCCCACCGAAACCATTTTTAGGACAAATAACGACGGACTCATCTTCTATATAAAGGCCGTTTCCGATAGAGTTGACACAGTTGACAAACTTGAGCGGATAATTGTTGAAAATAGCTGCCGCTTGGTCAAAGTGAACAATATCAAAATATGGCGGCAATTTAATTCCCAGAGGTTTGGTAAAGTAGGCAAATACTTCTGCCAAAATCCGGTCTGTTGTCTCAAAATCATAGGCAATCTGAGGTTTTCCTGGAACATTTGGACAGGAAAGGTTTAGCTCAGTCAGACCACAAAACTCACTCTCTTGGACTTTTTTCAAGATAGTATGGGTTTCCTCTGGAGACATGCCGACTAGAGATAAAAAGAAAGTTCGATTCGGCTCTTTTTCCTGCAGATCCAAAAGGTAGTCCAGATAATAGTCTAAGCCATTATTTGGCAAGCCCATAGAGTTGATAGAACCAAGTGGAACATCTTGATAGCGTGGCTCAGGATTTCCCTGACGAAAGTCCAAGGTCGTTGTCTTTGTGACAAAGGTTCCTGCCGCTGAGTTTTTAACGCCCTCTAACTCTGCTATCGTCATACAAGACACACCTGCTGCATTCATCAAGCAATTGGCAAACTCAAAACCAGCAATTTGTGTTTTCGTTGATACCATGATTCTGATCCTCCAGATTCCATTTATTTCTAATATTATACCATATTTTCAGCTTTTCTCTTTGAGAAAGTCATTTATAAGAAAAATGTTCGTTTTTTATCCACTTTCAAAAAAATCCAATTTCAAACAATCCCAAAAATCAAATTGAAAGAATTTTTAGAAAATTTTTGTTTTTCTCTTTACAGTTAAAAAAAATTCTGCTATAATGACACACATAATTAAATTAGAATTTAAGGAGAACGATATGACATCTGCTAAAGAATATATCCAAAGCGTGTTTGAAACTGTAAAAGCTCGTAACGGGCACGAGGCTGAGTTCCTCCAAGCTGTTGAAGAATTTTTCAACACTTTAGAACCTGTATTTGAAAAACACCCTGAGTATATCGAAGAAAATATCTTGGCACGTATTACTGAGCCAGAGCGCGTGATTTCTTTCCGTGTTCCTTGGGTTGACCGTGATGGAAAAGTTCAAGTAAACCGTGGCTACCGTGTTCAATTCAACTCAGCTGTTGGACCATACAAAGGCGGACTTCGTTTCCACCCAACTGTAAACCAAGGGATTTTGAAATTCCTCGGATTTGAACAAATCTTTAAAAACGTTTTGACTGGACTTCCTATCGGTGGAGGTAAAGGCGGATCAGACTTCGATCCTAAAGGTAAAACAGATGCTGAAGTGATGCGCTTCTGCCAAAGCTTCATGACTGAATTGCAAAAATACATCGGACCATCACTTGACGTACCTGCTGGTGATATCGGTGTTGGTGGACGTGAGATTGGTTACCTTTACGGTCAATACAAACGCCTTAACCAATTTGATGCTGGTGTCTTGACTGGTAAACCTCTTCCATTCGGTGGTAGCTTGATTCGTCCAGAAGCAACTGGTTACGGTTTGGTTTACTACACTGAAGAAATGCTCAAAGCTAACGGAAACAGCTTTGCTGGTAAGAAAGTCGTTATTTCAGGTTCTGGTAACGTTGCTCAATATGCTCTTCAAAAAGCGACTGAACTCGGTGCAACTGTTATTTCTGTTTCTGACTCAAATGGTTATGTCATCGATGAAAATGGTATCGACTTCGATCTTTTGGTTGATGTTAAAGAAAAACGTCGCGCTCGTTTGACTGAGTATGCTGCTGAAAAAGCAACTGCAACATATCACGAAGGTTCTGTATGGACTTACGCTGGAAACTATGACATTGCTCTTCCATGTGCGACTCAAAACGAAATCAACGGTGAAGCAGCTAAACGCTTAGTTGCTCAAGGCATTATCTGTGTATCTGAAGGTGCCAACATGCCAAGCGACCTTGATGCCATCAAAGTTTACAAAGAAAATGGTATCTTCTACGGACCTGCCAAAGCTGCCAACGCTGGTGGTGTAGCCGTTTCAGCCCTTGAAATGAGTCAAAACAGTCTTCGTCTCTCATGGACTCGTGAAGAAGTTGATGGACGTCTCAAAGACATCATGACAAACATCTTCAACACAGCTAAAACGACTTCAGAAACATACGATCTTGATAAAGACTACCTTGCAGGAGCAAACATTGCTGCCTTTGAAAATGTAGCAAACGCTATGATTGCCCAAGGTATTGTTTAAGATTCATTTGCTTAATCCTCAATCGCTTCGATTGGGGATTTTTATGTTGAGTTCAAAAAACTCACCATTAACAGTGAGTTTTAACTTCAGAATTTATTTTACTTTCATTAGGGCAGATGACAAACATTCAACAATCTCATCAACTACTTCATCTATGTTTATAATTCCTTCATCATTCAACATCATGGGAATAAGATAAGAAAAACTCAATGCTAAAATGTATCGAACAATTCTTTCATTTGACCAATTTAGAATAAGTCCTTTTTCTTTAAATTGATTTAAAACAGGGCTAATTGGTTCTATTATAGATTGAACAATAATATTTCCTAACTGGATAGAAAGATTTTTATCAATAAAAGAACGCCCCAAGAGAATTTTAACATGCATTTGATTCTCTTGAATGAAAAAGAGCCTATCTCGAACAATACTTTTTAAAAAGAAGGGAAAAGTTTCTTGATCTACTATGAATTTTTTTTCTGAGAAATCCGCAATTACTTCTGGAATAACCTGTTCTAGAAAAATAGATAAAATGGCTTCTAAAATACCTTCCTTTGTTTTAAAGTAACTAAAAACAGTTCCTTCTGATACTCCAGCGCGTTCGGCAATAAGGCTGGACGTTGTATTCTCAAATCCAATTTCTGAAAATAATTTTAAGCTTGATAATAATACTCGACGTTGTTTCAAGCTCAAGTTGCTAACTTCTAACGTCTGAGCATACTTTTGTTCTAAACTTTCCATCGCTAGCACCTCTCTTCTACTCTCTTACTTTTACGACTTTTTTGCCTCGACTGTGTCCCATTTTCAGACTACGATAGGCTTCTCTAACTGACTTTAGAGAAAAGTCATACACTTGATCAATTTTCAGCTGAGCCTTCCCGTCTGAGACCATTTCAGCTAAAGTGCTAAAATCATCATATGTGGAATGTCTCGGACCAGTAAACTGAGCACCTTTTATCATAACATAGGGCGAAGGTACTAATGTCCCAATAGCTGTCCCCTTCAAGCCTAAACTAAAAGCCAATCTAACATAATCAGATCCATAACAATCCAAAAATTTTGTAATAGGCGTTGGACTAGCTGATAGAAGAGCCTTCTTGATATTCTCTTCATAACTTACTGGTATGGCACCTAAAGACTTCAGATACTCTGCATTTTTCTTACTTGCTATTCCAATCACTGTCGCCCCCTTAGCAACTGCATACTGTACTGCAATACTTCCAATACCTCCTGCTGCAGCTGAAATAACAACAGTATCTCTTGAATTTAAACCGATTCTTCTAAAAGCCCCACCCACAGTTAGAGCAGCTACTCCCATAGTAGCTGCGTGAGTCATGTCGATTATCTCTGGTTTCAATACAATTTCTGATTCATTGACACAAATTTCTGTTGCTAAAGCTCCCCTCTTAGTTCCCAAACCAGGATCGCTAATCATTGTTCCAAACACCTTATCTCCTACTGAAAACCTAGTTACTTCATTTCCAACTTCTGTAATAACTCCAGAAAAATCTCTCCCCACACCTCTTGGAAATAAAGATGATTTAGATTCAAACCAACGACTTGGTTTCCTTAATTTCGTTATAAAAGATAGAAATCGAAGGGGTTTCGCTCCCTCAAAAGTTTTATAATCAATAGGATTTAAACCAACAGCATGAACTTCTACTCTCACCTGATTTACATCCAAGGCTGTAGAGTCGATCTTCAGCAAATCCAAGACCTCTTCGTTACCGAAACGACTGTACTCTATTGCTTCAACAACCATTTTCTTTACTCCTTAATTTCACAAAAATTGAGTGAACACTCATTTTTATAAATTATACTCTTAATTTGTAAGAAAATCAATATTATCGTTTGATAGTGATTTATGACATGATACAAATATCCATCATTTCAATTTCCCAATATGATTCTTTCAATCTAACTCTCCTCACTTTTCAAGATAACTTTCCCTTTTTTGCTCTCTGCTAGACAAAAAGAAAAACCGCTACTCCTAAGAATAGCGGTTTAATCATGTTTTTAAGCTACTAATGTTTACTACTGTTCTGATTTGTTTGCACTCGTTTCAAAGCTTTGTGAAGTTGAGGATGTCAAATCTTGACTAGTTGAAGAATTTGTAATACTTTCGTGTTGACTCGTTTCTTTATTTTCAAGATCTTTTTTCACTACTTCTTTCGATTCTTTTATTTCTGAGTTACTTGTATCTCTAGTTGTAGCAGATTTCTCGACCGGAACATCCACTAACCAGGCTCCACTTGAATCAACTGTATAGCCTTCTGGCGTCTTACCATTCACAAGCAATTGACCATTTTCTTTCAAGAAGTACCATTTGTCCTTGTCTTTGATCCAACCAACAGCTCGTGAACCATCTGTATTGTAGAAGTACCAATCATTTACCTTTTTATGCCAGCCTTGCTTCATAGCTCCTGATTCTTTTAGATAATAATGATGACCAGCAACTTCTATCTCACCTGTCTTCATGATACCAGTGGAATCCATATAGTACCAGGTTTCTTTATCTTTTACCCAACCCGTTTTCATTTCCCCTGATTGAGCAAAGTAATACCATTGACCCTTATATTGAAGCCAACTTGTCTTCATAGAACCATCGTTTGATAAATAATAGTTCTGACCTCCAGTATTTACCCAACCAATTTCCATCTGTTTTTCTTTGTTGAAATAATACCAGGTTCCGTCGATTTTCTTCCAATTACTTGCAGCAGCACCAGAATCTGTTAAATAGAACCAATGATTGTTCCATTTTTTCCATTGATCCTGTAACAAGATACCTCTTTGGTTAAAGTAATACCAGTCACCCTTAATTTCATTCCAACCAACAGCATATTCTCCTGTAGAATCAGGCGCTTGATACCACCAGTTTCCATAAGCACTCTTATGCCAACCAGCTTGAAAACTTGGAATATGCTTGTAGGATGTTGAAATATTGACAAAACCATCTTGTCGAATATCAAAAACTGTTGCATCATAGTCTTTGCTGGCTGCATTAATTCTCTCAATTCCTCGTTCTTTGAGCCAATTGATATACTCACTGTCAACACCATTTTTCCAAGGTAGACTATCCGAGGTTTGAACAATCAAACTCGGACTCAAATTTCTGATGAAATCCTTGGTATTTGATTTGTTGGTATCATGGTGATGATTAAACTTCATCAAATCAACTTTTCCAATAAGAGGACCATACTTGTCTTCTGCTCCATGAACATTATCTAAGTCGCCCCCAAGGTAAATTTTCTTGCCATTGACTTTTACTACACTAATCAAGGAATTGGAATTGTCATCCCAAATCTTCTTTAATTCACCCGACGAATCTGTTTCATTTTCATAATTATAGAGCTGGATATCCATGTCCCCAAACTTAAAATGAGCATCTCCTTGTGTGATGTTTTGAATAACTGAAACACCTTTTTCTGCAGCAGTCTGTAAAACCTTATTATAGCCATACAGATTATCCCATAGGCGTTCAGAATTAGTAATACGATTATCACTATATTTTTTAAGATAAACTCGGTCAACTGGATAGGTAGACAATAATTCATCAACATTTCCAATATGATCACTGTGGGTATGAGTCACTAAAATAAAATCAAGTTTTTGGACACCCAATTCCTTCAAATGACGAAAGACACGGTCTGTCAGAACATGCTTATAAGACGTTTCAGTTCCTTCTCTCCATGGATAACGAGAATCACTTCCATCTGGGAAATCATAATCTTCTCCTGTATCCACCATGGCAAAATGTCCATTACTTTCAAGAATAATTGCATCACTGCCACCTTCATGAACATTTATAAAGTGAATTTTATTTCCCGAACTTTCTTGAGCTTGTACATTACCATACCATGACACACCTAAAAAAGCGCCTGCAAGTGCCAAACTAGTTAATTTCTTTTTCATTCTTATTTTCTCAATTTCTCCAAGGTTTCCTTAAAAATCTCTGGGATATCTGCAGTAAATTCCAAAATCTCACCTGTTCGTGGATGAGTAAATCCTAAAGTCTTAGCATGAAGAAATTGTCCATGTCCTTTCAGAGTCTTACGTGGACCATAGACTTCATCCCCAGCGACTGGATGGCCGATATAAGCCATGTGAACACGGATTTGATGGGTGCGCCCTGTCTCCAGTTGCAACTCCACTAAGCTATAATCACCAAAGCGTTCTAAGACGTGGAAACGAGTTACCGCAGGCTTACCTTTCGCAGTCACAGCCTGTTTCTTACGGTCTTTTTCACTCCGGCCAATCGGTGCTTCAATCACACCACGATCATTTGGAAGATTTCCATGAACAATCGCCCAATATTTGCGTAAAGACTTTTTATCCTTAAGTTCTTGAGCAAGTGCTAGATGCGCCTCATCATTTTTTGCAACCATGAGAAGGCCTGACGTATCCTTATCAATACGGTGAACAATTCCTGGACGCAGAACCCCATTGATACCCGACAAGTCCTTAATATGATACATAAGGGCATTTACCAGGGTCCCACTAGTATGACCAGCACTCGGATGCACAACCATCCCCTGAGGCTTGTTAACGACTGCCACATCCTCATCTTGGTAGATGATTTCTAGCGGAAGATTCTCAGCCACATACTCTAAGACCTCTGGTTCTGGCACATGGTAAGTGACAACATCGCCCTCTTGGACAGTGTATTTAGCTTTCTTGACTTGGCCATTGACCAAGACCTGGCCTGATTTGATTTGTTCATTCGCGAGACTGCGTGATAATTCTGTCAAATCCGACAAAGCCTTATCCAAACGCAGGCCACCAGTTTCAATTTTAATTTCCATTTATTTCCTCTTTTAGCATTGCAATCAATAAAATAATCACTCCAACAGTCAGATAGCTATCTGCCACATTGAAAATCGCAAAGTTGATAAAGTCAAGGTGAAACATATCCACAACAAAGCCCTGACTGATCCTGTCAATAAAGTTTCCAAGACCACCTGCGATTATCAAGGTCAAACCCAAGACCATCCAGAATGAATCCTCCATGTGTTTATGTAGATACCAAATGGCACCTACCATAACGACCAGTGTAATGATAGCAAATAGCCACTGCTGGTCTTGTAGCATCGAAAAGGCTGCCCCTCGATTTTGAAGGTAGGTCAAACTAACGAAATTGGGAATCCAAGAACGCACTTCACCCAGTGGAATCTGCTGGACGATATAGGATTTTACCAACTGATCCAGCGCAATCAAAAGCAGTACAATAACTGCCACTATTCCTCTTTTTTTCATTATTTCCTCTTCTGATTAAAATATTCTTGCATGACTTCTACGAAGAGAGTCCCAGCTTGACTCAGCTCCACTTCTTCACGTTTAACATAGACCATACGATTATCCAAATTATCCTTGAGACGAATAACTGTGATACCATTGACACTGTCACTATCTAAAAATCCAGAACCTGTAGCATAAGCGTCCGTCCGCTCCAAAATACCATTCAAAGTAGCACGGTCTGTCACATTGAACATCTGTGAGCTTGCACTGGTATCAACAAAGTTCTCCGAATAATAAAGGTACTCGTCTTTCTCTTGGGTAAAACGAACTGTCGGTAAGTCCGCTAAATCCTCCATGACCAGTTCCTCTTTCCGAGCCAAAGGATGCCCCTCGCGGAGATAAATGTGGGTATGGAAGGGAATCAATTCAATGACCTCAAGGCCTAACTTTTCAACCCGTTGCATGATCCCTTTTTTATTTTGATTGTTAAGGTAGATAATCCCAATCTCACTATGCCCTTGCGCTACTTCGTCTAAGATTTGAACAGTAGTCGATTCAAAAATACGAAAGTTCTTATAATCAGGATAGCGCTCTGAAAAGGCAGTAATAGTTGGTGGCAAGAAGTCATAGTGCTGGCTAGCAATGGAAAATTCATCTTTTTCTTCTTCAGGATTGGCATACTGATTTTGAAAAATATCAAATCCTTTAACCAATTCTTGCGCTTTTTCATAGAATTCCATACCACGACGAGTCAAGAAAGTCCCTGAGCTGGTCCGACGGAAAATCTTAAAGCCCAACTCTTTTTCCAAATCACGAACAGAAATAGACAGACTCGGCTGACTAACATACATCTTTTCAGCAGCTTCACGAAAAGTACCACTATTGGCAATAGCCACAACATAGCGTAATTGTTGAATGTTCATCTTCTATCCCCCAACTTCTTTATCTTTTCATTATACCATATTTTAGAAGTTTTCCAAAAAGGAAAAAAGTCAGGAAACTTTCAAATCTAAATGAATTACCTAACATTCCAAGACAAGAATTAGAATAATGTCTTTTTCAGTCCTCATTTTATTTCAAACAAATAAAAACAGCAAATCTTGTTGATTTACCGTTTCAAACTTGACACAAATTCGATTTCCCATAAATTTATGAAAAAGCCTCTTCAATCCTATTAGCTATATTTGGACTTACCTCCCAAATCCCAACATAAGGTTGTTCAATATACTGTTTTTCTTTTATAGTATATAGATAAACTACACTATCATTTTCTTCATTCTGATGAGTAAATTTGATAATGATGTAATCTTTAACATTTGTCGGTTGATCATTGAAACTCTCCAAAGTTGTAGATTTAGACTGTTTCTGTATCTCCTTAATTAACTTTGAGATTTCTTCTCTCTTGGTTATTGTTTTAACATTTTCAGAGAGTTTTTTCTGAATAGAAATTACAGAGATCGTTTCAGGCTCAGGAAGAATAAGTTTTTTCTTACTTACACAAGCAGATAGAACAAGAAAAGAGATTGAACAGACTATTATAGTGATAATTTTTTCATACTAGTCTACATCCTTTCATCCTGCTTACTTTTTCTCTGAGATACAATTATAATATCAAAACGTAGCCATTTTTACAATATCTTATTCCCTCATAAACTTTATTACTGTAAAAGTTTTACATTCCACTATTTTATGATTGTATCTAAAAGATAAAGTAGCCGATAAGTTCGCTTCTTACATTGGTTTTTAAAATATGGGTATCAGCGTGGGTATCAAAACAAAAAAAGAGGCTCTCCGAAAACTCGGAAAGCCTTAGTTTATGCTACTTCTAGCTTCCTCGCCTTTATATTTCAAGGCTCGGGATAAAAAGGTTCACTGGACCTTTTTATTTAGCGATTGGGTAAACAGAAACTTGTTTTTTATCGCGTCCTTTACGTTCAAAGCGTACTACGCCTTCAACTTTAGCGAACAAAGTATCGTCTCCACCACGACCAACGTTTACACCTGGGTAGATGTGTGTACCACGTTGACGGTAAAGGATTGATCCACCTGTTACAGTTTGTCCGTCAGCTGCTTTAGCTCCAAGACGTTTCGCTTGTGAATCACGTCCGTTTGATGTAGAACCTCCACCTTTTTTGTGGGCGAAAAGTTGCAAGTTGTTAAGAGTCATTTTTAACATAATGTTTTCCTCCGTGTTAGTTTTCTGTGATAACTCTGGTTTGGACGAACTCTGAAGAGTTCTCCGATAAGTTTGCCATACCTAAGAAAAATGATTCAAAGAATAACTGGGTCATTTCTCTCTGGTGTGAAGGAAGATCTTTTGGAATTTCAACCATCAGATAGCCACCTTCATCTTCGTTTAATTCTAGGATTGGTTCATAGCCTGCAAATTTCTCAATAGAATTGATAAAGTTAATGGCAAGCGTAGAAACCGATGCACACACGACATCAAAGCCGTATTCGCCACTCTCGGCGTGTCCAGTAATTTCCGCACTCCTCAGCTCGCCATCTTCGGCTCTCTCAAAGACTGCTTGTATCATGTGTTCTCCTTAAAATTAAGCGTTGATTGCGTTGATGACAACTTTAGTATATGGTTGACGGTGACCTTGTTTACGGTGGCTACCTTTTTTAGGTTTGTACTTGTAAGTAACAACTTTCTTTTGTTTTCCTTGTTTTTCAACAGTTCCAACTACAGTAGCTCCAGCAACAAGTGGAGTTCCGACAACAGTGTTTTCACCACCAACAAGAACAACTTCGTTAAAAGTAACTTCTTGACCAGCTTCAACGTTCAATTTTTCAACGTAAACTGCTTGACCAACTTCAACTTTAACTTGTTTTCCGCCAGTTTTGATAATTGCGTATGTGCTCATTATGCACCTCCTATGATTTTTATGGGTTTCCCCGAATTTTTTGTGAAGACTCGCCTAGCATCGTGGGACGAACCACTTAAACTTGAATAATCAAGCGACGATGTTCGTGCGGTTGCACAGGAACGTGCATAGTCAACTCTTCAAGTATAGCATATCTCCTATTTTCTTACAAGTAATAACACCTAAAATGAAGCTTTTTCTTTTACTTTTTTCCGCCACGAGGCAGAAAACATACTGAGGTAAAAAATGCTCATCATAATAGGAACACCAAGAATAGTCTTTTCATTATAGAAAATCGTCAAATAGGCTGAAAAGACAACGCCAAGTACAAAACTACTAAGCAGGCTTACAAAGATAATCCCTTCACGTAAAAATGGTGTGTGCTTGGTCCTAAAATAATCCCCAAAAGCCAACATGGTCCGTTTGATGTTCCCCGTCATAAAAGCATTATTGTAGGCAATCCCCGATACTTCACCAAAGGCAGTTGTCACCAAGCCCATACAAAAGGCTAAGGGCGGTACTAGATAGATATTATCTACAGTTTGCGGCACAAAACCAATAATGATTGATAAGATTGCTAAAGGAAACAATGACAAAATTGGCTTTTTCACAATTCTCAATTTTTCCTTATAAACAGTTAATAAAAAGACCCCCATCATAAAAGCTAGCAAGGTGAGAACCTTGTCCCTAACATCTGAAACATTATTTTGGATTAATTCTACTGAAAGAAAGACTACATTCCCAGTTTGTCCAGCTACAAGAGTATTCCCTCGCACAATAAAAGTATAGGCATCTACATAACCTGCACAAAAAGTCAAAAAAAGCGCTAGCCTCTTAGACTGACGTGATATTTTTCTTATAGGTAATAATCTCATTTTCCCTCCCATTTCATTTACTCATCTCATTATTGTACCACTTTCTTTGGAAAAGTCCTAGTAGCTTATTTGAAATTTTTCACCCTCTGTTGGATAGTCCCGTCTATCTATGTTATAATGAAAGAAGGATTTGAAATCGGAAAAGGAGTATTTATGCTAAAATTAGGTGTCATCGGAACAGGCGCTATCAGCCATCACTTCATAGAAGCAGCCCATACCAGTGGAGAATACCAGTTGGTCGCAGTCTATTCTAGAAAACTAGAAACTGCAGCAACCTTTGCTTCTCGCTATCAAGATATCCAGCTCTTTGATCAATTAGAAGACTTAGTCAAGAGCTCCTTTGATGTGGTCTATATTGCTAGTCCAAACTCCTTGCATTTTGCTCAAGCAAAAACTGCATTATCTGCAGGTAAACACGTCATTCTTGAAAAGCCAGCTGTCACTCAGCCACAAGAATGGCTGGATTTGATTCAAACAGCTAAGAAAAATCACCGTTTTATCTTCGAAGCAGCTCGTAATTACCATGAGAAAACTTTTACTACTATCAAAAACTTTTTAGCAGACAAACAAATTTTGGGAGCAGATTTCAACTATGCCAAGTATTCTTCAAAGATGCCTGACTTGTTGGCTGGTCATACGCCCAATGTCTTTTCAGAGCGTTTTGCTGGTGGAGCCCTCATGGATTTGGGGATTTATCCTCTCTACGCTGCCGTTCGCCTCTTTGGAAAGGCTGAGAACGCCACCTATCAGGCTCAACAGCTTGACAATAGCATTGACCTAAATGGAGATGGCATCCTCTTCTACCCTGATTTTCAAGTCCATATCAAGGCTGGTAAAAACATCACTTCTAATCTCCCTTGCGAAATTTACACGACAGATGGCACCTTGATCCTCAACACGATTGAACATGTCCATTCAGCTATTTTTACCGACCACCAAGGAAATCAAGTCCAGCTTCCTATCCAACAGGCTCCCCATACGATGACTGAGGAAGCTGCTGCATTTGCACACATGCTCCATCAACCAGATCTGAATCTCTACCAAACTTGGATGGATGATGCAAGTTCTGTTCATGAGCTACTATATACCATGCGCCAGACTGCTGGCATTAGATTTGAGGCAGAAAATGAAAACCAAACTACCGACTGAATGGCAAAAATTGAGTGATCAACTCGGTTTCCAAGAATTTACTCCCATTCAAACTCAACTATTTGAACCCCTTCTTGCTGGAGAAAACCTCCTAGGGGTGAGCCCAACAGGAACTGGTAAGACCCTAGCTTACCTTCTACCAAGTCTTCTCAGACTACAAAAGAAAAAAGCCCAACAACTCTTGATTCTAGCGCCTAATACAGAACTGGCTGGACAGATTTTTGATGTATGTAAAACGTGGGCTGAAGCCATCGGCTTAACTGCCCAACTCTTCTTATCGGGTTCGAGTCAGAAACGCCAGATTGAACGCCTAAAAAAAGGACCAGAAATTCTGATTGGAACCCCTGGTCGTATCTTTGAACTCATTAAATTGAAAAAAATCAAGATGATGAATGTGGAAACCATCATTCTAGATGAATTTGACCAATTGCTCGATGATTCTCAGATACACTTTGTGGAGAAAATCACTCACTACGCACCGCGTGACCACCAACTGGTCTATATGAGTGCGACGACCAAGTTTGACCAAGAAAAGATTGCGCCTAACACACGTACCATTAATCTTTCTGACCAAAAATTGGACAACATCCAACATTTCTACATGCAGGTGGAGCAACGCCATCGTGTGGATATGCTACGAAAACTAGCTCATGTAGAGGATTTCCGTGGTCTGGTCTTCTTTAACAGCCTATCAGACCTTGGAAGCGCAGAAGAAAAATTACAGTATCGTGATATATTGGCTGTTTCCCTCGCTAGTGATGTCAATATTAAATTTAGAAAAGTCATCTTAGAAAAGTTTAAAGATAACCAACTAACCCTACTCCTTGCAACAGACCTTTTGGCTCGTGGAATTGATATCGATAGCCTAGAATGTGTCGTAAACTTTGATATTCCAAGAGACATGGAAGCCTACACTCACCGTGCTGGCCGTACAGGTCGTATGGGCAAGGAAGGTTATGTTATCACTCTCGTCACTCATCCAGAAGAACTTAAAAAACTCAAGAAGTTTGCAAGCGTACGTGAAATTGTCTTGAAAAACCAAGAACTCTATATCAAATAATCCCCATTACTCTATGCACATCAGGTGTATAGAGCTTTTTTATGTAAACAATTCTTCAATTTTAGTTCAATATCAGAAAAAAGAACCTTGCAAAGCAAGATTCTTTTAGTGTCTGACTTAAATAATTGTTCTTCTGGGAACTAAATCGAATTAAGCTTCGATTTCTGTAACCATACCTGAACCAACAGTACGTCCACCCTCACGGATAGAGAATGTAGTACCTTGTTCTACGGCGATTGGGTGGATCAACTCAACGTCGATTGTCACGTTATCACCAGGCATTACCATTTCAGTACCTGCTGGAAGTTCGATTGAACCTGTAACGTCAGTAGTACGGAAGTAGAATTGTGGACGGTAGTTGTTGAAGAATGGAGTGTGACGTCCACCTTCTTCTTTAGTAAGGATGTAGACTTCACCTTTAAATTTAGTGTGTGGGTTGATTGAACCTGGTTTAGCAATAACTTGTCCACGTTCGATTTCGTCACGTTGAACACCACGAAGAAGGATACCTACGTTGTCTCCTGCAAGACCTTCGTCAAGTTGTTTACGGAACATTTCAACACCAGTAACAACAGCTTTTTTAGTTTCTTCTTTGATACCAACGATTTCGATTTCGTCGTTAACACGAACAGTACCACGGTCGATACGTCCTGAAGCAACTGTACCACGTCCAGTGATTGAGAATACGTCCTCGACTGGAAGAAGCAATGGTTTGTCAGTATCGCGTTCTGGTTCTGGAATGTACTCATCAACAGTGTTCATCAATTCCATGATGATGTCTTCGTATTTAGAGTCACCTTCAAGAGCTTTAAGAGCTGAACCTTGGATAACTGGAAGATCGTCACCTGGGAAGTCGTATTCTGACAAGAGGTCACGGATTTCCATTTCAACCAATTCAAGCAATTCTTCGTCGTCAACCAAGTCAATCTTGTTCATGAAGACAATAAGGTGTTTAACACCAACCTGACGTGAAAGAAGGATGTGCTCACGAGTTTGTGGCATCGGTCCGTCAGTTGAAGCTACTACAAGGATAGCTCCGTCCATTTGAGCGGCACCAGTGATCATGTTTTTAACGTAGTCCGCGTGTCCTGGAGCGTCGATGTGAGCGTAGTGACGTTTTTCAGTTTCGTACTCAACGTGCGCAGTGTTGATAGTGATACCGCGTTCGCGTTCTTCTGGAGCAGCATCGATAGACGCATAGTCTTTAGGTTGGTTAACTGATGAAGGCAAGCGACGTGCCAAAACAGTTGTGATAGCTGCAGTTAGGGTAGTTTTACCGTGGTCAACGTGTCCGATAGTACCAATGTTAACGTGTGGTTTACTACGATCGTATTTTTCTTTTGCCATTTGAGTAAAAGCCTCCAATAAAATATATTTTATAGATAGACAGTAGGCAATACAGTCTAACTTTCCTTACTATTTTATCAAATTTCAGCTAAATTGCAAGTGTTTTACAAAGTTTTTGTGAATTATTCTTAATCAGCTAATATAATCAGCACTTCTACTCCTATCACTATAAAAAGAAAAATCAGGGGGCTCCTGACTTTTACTTAGCTAATTCTATTTCTCGTTCTTTCATTATTTTATGATTTTCATACAAACAAGATAAGAACTTAGAAATTTCTTTTAAGATAGAATAGGTTGGTACTGCGACAATCATACCAATGACACCATAAATATTACTTGATAACAAAAGTAATACCAAAATCGTAATTGGATGAACCTTCATCACCCCACCTACGATTCGAGGGTAAAGGATGTTCCCATCCACTTGTTGAATGATCAGCATGTAAACAACTGCAATCAGCATTCTATGAGGATCAGTAAAGACATTTGCGACAATCATTGGAATCAAACCGATACTTGGTCCTACATAAGGAATGAGATTGGCCAATCCCGAAAAGATGGCAAAAACTAAAGCATATTTTAAACCGATAACGCTATATCCGATAAAGGCCAAACAGCCGATAATAAGCGCATCAATTGCGACTCCACTAATGTATCGAGCAATTGTCGCATTCAAATTTTTTAGCAGACCTGCAATATGCAACTTATCTCTCTTTAAAACAGTGCGCTCAAGCATCGGTAAAAATTTGTGACCATCTAACAAAAAATAAACCAAAAATACAGGGGTCATAATAATAATCAAAACGGTACTAAAGAGAGCTGATAGGACACTTCCGACACTATTGGTAACACTATTTAGGATATTTTGTAAAATATCTACATAGGATAGGTTTAACTGCTGAATAGTCGCTTGAATATCTAAATTTTGAAAGGCTGGATAAGTAGATAAATCCACAATCAAATCTTGTAAACGACTGTAGATAGTCTGGCTAGTCGCAATCAAGCTGGTCAACTGATTGACCAAAATCGGTAAGAGATAGACTACCCCAATAACTAACCCCCAAACCAAGGCACACAAGGTTAGTAGAATACCAAAGATACGATTAATTTTGAAATACTTTTGTAAAAAATTTACAATAGGATTAGTCAAATAATATAAAAAACCACCTAGAAGAAAAGGAATCATGATGGTGTTTGCGACGCTTACAAAAGGGGTAATAATCGCTCCCATCTCTCTCCATAAATAGAAGATGATTGTTAATAATAAAATCTCACTGGTCCAAAAAAATAATTTATTCTTACGAAACATGAGGTACCTCCATTCATCTATTTTACCATACTTTCAAAAAAGCTTCTTTCTTCTATCATGAAACTGGGAATATTTTTTTCTTTATGTTAGAATAAACTTACTATGAAAAAAATCATTTTAACTCTCCTAAGCCTATCCCTTATTGGCTCAGCATCTACTGTTGCTGCTCAAGATTTTAATGTTGCTGCAAAACATGCCATTGCTGTTGAAGCAAATACTGGAAAAATACTTTATGAAAAAGATGCAACTCAGCCAGTGGAAATCGCTTCAATCACAAAATTGATTACTGTTTACCTAGTCTATGAAGCCTTGGAAAACGGAAGTATTACACTATCCACTCCTGTAGATATTTCTGACTATCCTTATCAATTAACGACAAATTCTGAGGCCAGTAATGTTCCTATGGAGGCCCGTAATTATACTGTGGAAGAGTTACTTGAAGCAACCCTGGTATCTAGTGCCAACAGCGCCGCTATTGCCCTAGCTGAGAAAATTGCTGGCTCAGAGAAAGACTTCGTTGATATGATGCGGGCCAAACTCTTGGAATGGGGAATCAAAGATGCCACCGTTGTCAATACAACTGGTCTGAACAACGAGACTCTAGGAGATAATATTTACCCAGGGTCTAATAAAGATGATGAAAATAAGCTCAGCGCTTATGATGTTGCTATCGTTGCTCGTAACCTCATCAAAAAATACCCACAAGTCTTAGAAATCACAAAAAAACCTTCTTCTACTTTTGCTGGGATGACAATCACTTCGACCAACTACATGTTAGAAGGCATGCCTGCTTACCGTGGTGGTTTTGATGGACTGAAAACAGGAACAACAGACAAAGCTGGAGAGTCTTTTGTTGGTACTACTGTCGAAAAAGGAATGAGGGTTATCACAGTTGTTTTGAATGCAGATCATCAATCCAATAATCCTTACGCTCGTTTCACAGCTACATCTTCACTAATGGATTATATCTCTTCTACATTCACACTTCGTAAAATAGTGCAAAAAGGAGATGCCTATCAAGATAGCAAAGCCCCTGTACAAGATGGAAAAGAAGATACGGTCACTGCAGTGGCCCCAGAGGATATCTATCTAATTGAACGTGTCGGGAATCAATCTTCCCAATCTATTCAATTCACACCTGATTCTAAAGCAATCCCAGCACCACTTGAAGCTGGAACAGTGGTTGGTCATCTGACTTACGAAGACAATGACTTGATTGGTCAAGGTTACATTACCACAGAACGTTCTAGTTTCGAAATGGTATCAGAAAAGAAAGTTGAAAAAGCCTTCTTCTTAAAAGTTTGGTGGAACCAGTTTATCCGATTTATCAACGAGAAATTATAAAACATACTGAGCAGAAGCTTGCTCAGAATAGAAACAGACCAAAAACGCATAGTATCAGGGATTAAAACCTTGATATTATGCGTTTTATTGTGGTAATATTTACTTCGTTTTCTCCTGAAATTAATACTCTTCGAAAATCTCTTCAAACTACGTCAGCTTCACCTTGCCGTATATATGTTACTGACTTCGTCAGTTCTATCCACAACCTCAAAACGGTGTTTTGAACAACCAGCGACTAGCTTCCTAGTTTGCTCTTTGATTTTCATTGAGTATAAGTTCTAGCCCATCCTCTTTTGAGATATTTTATTCATTACTTTAGAAAGACAATTACTAATTTCCGTCGGCAAGACCACATAATGTTCTTGAGATAGTTCTTGGGCTATTGCTGAATGAAGATGGGTTGCTACTGCCACACGCTCGTAGAGACTGGCTTGTTTAAACTGGCCTGCAAATCCTGCAATCATCCCAGCCAGAGTATCTCCCATTCCCCCAGTCGCCTGATAGGGACCACCAACCTGTAACTGGTAATAATCAGATTGGCCAACTTCCCAAATACGAGTAGCTGGGCCTTTCTCCACCAAAATTGTTCCTTGAGGAAAGGAAGTCAGGGCACTAGCCGTTGCATCTTCCTTTTGCTTTTCAATCGTAATTCCAGACAGTTTTTCCCACTCCTTTTGGTGGGGAGTTAGGATAAGCTGACTGGAAGGAAATGACAATCTTGTTCTGGCAAGAATGGTCAGGGCACCACCATCTACAATCAAAATCTGATTTTGGCTTAAATTAACAAAGACTTGTTTTACTAGATTTTCTCCAAAAGCATCGTCTCGTAAACCAGGCCCCAGCAAGACAACTTCTGCCTTCTCCAATTGCTCTTTTAACAACTGCTGGTCTTGAAGAGAAAAGGCCATAGCCTCTGGTAAATGGCTGTGCAGAGCTGGAATATTTTCCCTATCTGTTCCAACAGTCACCAAACCAGCTCCACTTTTAACAGCTGCCAAAGCAGCCATGACGACAGCACCACCATAAGGATAAGTCCCACCAAGCAACAGAAGACGGCCATAGTCTCCTTTATGACTGGTACGAGAACGTTCAATAATGACTTTTTCTAGTAAGGTTTGATCAATCACTTTCATCGTTTTCTCCTCTCGCATTTATTATACAACAAAAAGGAGGGGCAAACCTCCTTTTATAATCTTATATCTAAAATTTAATATTCATTTCTGCCATTTTATATATAGCTATAGAAAATAATCGAATGTTTCTCTTATTTTCTATCCAATGTCCGAAGTGCTGCCTGATAAGTTTGCTCCATCAGCATAGTAATGGTCATAGGACCGACACCTCCAGGGACTGGCGTGATGTGGCTAGCAAGTGGGGCAACTGCCTCATAATCCACATCCCCACAGAGCTTGCCATTTTCATCTCGGTTCATCCCAACGTCAATAACAACTGCTCCAGGTTTAATAAAGTCAGCAGTCACAAACTTGGCACGACCGATTGCGACCACAAGAATATCCGCTTTTGCAGCCACCTTGGCAAGATTATGGGTGCGTGAGTGAGTCAAGGTCACTGTCGCATTCTTGTCCAACAGAAGCTGGGCCATGGGTTTTCCAACAATATTGGAACGACCGATGACGACAGCATTTTTACCTTCCAAGTCAATCCCATATTCATGAAACATTTCCATAATTCCTGCAGGTGTCGCAGGAATCATGACTGGATGACCAGACCAGAGACGCCCCATGTTTAAGGGATGGAAACCATCCACATCCTTTTCTGGGTCAATGGCCAACAAAACTGCCTCTTCATCAATATGTTTTGGTAATGGCAACTGGACCAATATCCCATGCCAAGCTGGATCTTGATTGTATTTAGCAATCAAGTCTAACAATTCCTCTTGACTAATTGTCTCTGGAACTCGCACTACTTCGCTACGGAAACCAGCCGCAAGAGCTGACCTCTCCTTGTTGCGAACGTAGACTTGGCTGGCTGGATTGTCCCCAACCAAAATCACTACCAAACCAGGCACTAGACCTGTTTCTTCTTTTAGTTTTGCAGTCTTTTCAGCCAACTGTCCTTGTAATTTAGCTGCTAAATCCTTCCCATCAATAATCTGTGTCATATCACTTCTCTTTTCTTTCAAATATCTTCCATTATACCAAAAACTGCCAACACCCTCTAACACTTCTTTCCTAGGCTATCCTATAGTTTCAAACTATAAGAAAAAGCTCTAGTCGAGCTTTTCACTAATCTATATTTTATATATAAAGTTGACTGCGAACAACTCCACAAAGCTAACTTATAAAACCTTACTCAAGAAATCTTTAGTCCGTTGTTCTTGGGTTTGTTCAAAAATCTGCTCAGGTGTTCCGTCTTCAACAACCACACCGTCTGCCATAAAGATGACACGATCTGCCACCTCACGGGCAAATCCCATCTCATGTGTTACGATAACCATAGTCATTCCTGACTTGGCAAGGTCTTGCATAACAGCTAGAACTTCTCCAACCATCTCAGGGTCCAGGGCTGAAGTTGGCTCGTCAAAGAGTAAAACATCTGGTTCCATAGCTAAACCACGCGCGATGGCAATCCGTTGTTGCTGACCACCTGACAAACTCTGTGGATAAGCAACTGCCTTATCTGGCAAACCAACTTTTTCCAAAAGCTCTTTGGCCCTCTTCTCAGCCACTGCCTTGCTCTCACCTTTGGTCTTGATAGGTGACAAGGTGATATTTCCCATCACAGTCATATTAGGAAATAGATTGAATTGTTGGAAAACCATGCCCATCTTCTCACGCATGGCAAACAGGTCATTCTTCTTGTCCGTAATATCGACTCCCTCAAAGATAACCTTCCCCTTGCTTGCTTCTTCCAACAAATTCATAGAGCGAAGCAAGGTAGATTTCCCGCTCCCTGAAGGACCGATGATAACGACAACCTCTCCTCTTTTAATTTCGAGGTTGACGCCTTTCAATACTTCATTCTTTCCAAAGGATTTATGTAAATTTTCAATTTTTATCAAGGTTTCTGTCATTATTTCTTATCTCCTTGTCCCATACGTTTTTCAAAAGCTTTCAAGGCTACGGTCAAAATAGAGGTCATAATCAAGTAGTAAAAGGCTGCAAATAAAAGTGGTGTCAAAGGCAAATAGGTTGTTGTAGAAACTGTTGTAGCCCCATTCCACAACTCCATAACCCCAATAGCTGATAAGAGGGAACTATCCTTGATAATGGTAATAAATTCGTTCCCCAATGCTGGCAAGATATTTTTGATTGCTTGTGGCAAAATCACATATCTCATAGCATTTTTAGGACGAATCCCTAGCGAATAAGCCGCTTCTAGCTGACCTTTTGGAACTGCATTAATCCCAGCACGAACAGTCTCAGAAACATAAGCACCACTGTTCATAGAGATAATCAAAATCCCTGGAATCAGACGAGAAAGATCAACACCTAAAATTCCAACCTGAATAGTCGGAGCATTGATGTGCATAAGGGCAAAGGCAATCATAATCTGAACCATCATCGGTGTCCCACGGAAAATCCAAACGTACAGGTTGGCGAGCCAAACAAGCGGTTTAAACTTTGAACGTTGCCCAAAAGCCAAGACAACACCCAAAATAGTTCCCAAAAAGACAACACAGATAGAAATGAGAACCGTCACGACAGCCCCATAGTTAAAATAAGGTAAATACTTAGGCAAAAAAGAAAAATTCATAGTCACACTGCTTTCTAAAATAGAATACTGTATGATTATAACATAGGTTGAATTAAAATTCAAACTTTTTATCTGATTTATTCAAAAAAACTTAAAACTAGTAGATTTAGCGAGAAATCTTAGTTTTTTCTAGGCAAGTTGGCCTCCTTTATGGTAAAATAGTAACGATAAGAAATGAAGGAGAATCAAAATGGAATCACATTTGGTTAGAATCATCAACCGCCTTGAAGCAATGGCAAAAGACGGCGGAAATTTAAAACGTAATTTTGAACGCGAAGGAGTTGTTGTTGCAGAAGTTGCATACAGCCACGACGAAGAAAACGGCTCAATCTTTACCCTTCGTGATGTAGAAGCTCGCGAAACTTATACTTTTGATAGCATTGACTTGATTGCAATGGAGATTTACGAACTCCTTTACTAATCTAAAACTAGTCGGGATTACCCCTGCATGTCTAACCAAAATCCTTTTTGTCTCACAAATAGGATTTTTTTATAGTCCAAATCCACAAATATTTTCATTGTAACAACTTCTCAAAGCTGCAATCTTTTTACTTGCTTTACACCCCAATCCTGTTATAATGAGAGTATAGAAATTTGACTATTTTTGACCTTTAAATAGGTCAGGCTAAAGAAAGAAATGAGGTAGAGGTATGCTTTGTCAAAACTGTAAAATCAACGACTCAACAATTCATCTTTATACCAATCTCAATGGAAAGCAAAAACAAATTGACCTCTGTCAAAACTGCTATAAGATTATCAAGACAGATCCTAATAATAGCCTCTTTAAAGGTATGACGGATCTGAACAATCGTGACTTTGATCCATTTGGTGATTTCTTCAATGACCTAAACAATTTTAGACCTTCTAACAATACTCCTCCGACTCCCCCAACTCAATCAGGTGGAGGTTACGGTGGAAACGGCAGTTATGGTTCCCAAAATCGTGGACCTGCTCAAACTCCGCCACCAAACCAAGAAAAAGGCCTGCTGGAAGAATTTGGTATCAACGTAACTGAAATTGCCCGTCGTGGCGATATCGACCCCGTTATTGGACGCGATGATGAAATTATTCGTGTCATCGAGATTCTCAATCGCAGAACCAAGAATAATCCTGTTCTTATTGGCGAACCAGGTGTCGGAAAAACGGCCGTTGTCGAAGGTCTAGCTCAGAAAATTGTCGATGGCGATGTTCCACATAAACTCCAAGGTAAGCAAGTCATCCGCTTGGATGTGGTTAGCTTGGTTCAAGGAACAGGTATCCGTGGACAATTTGAAGAACGCATGCAAAAACTCATGGAAGAAATTCGCAAACGTGAGGATATTATCCTCTTTATCGATGAAATCCATGAAATTGTCGGTGCAGGTTCTGCAGGCGATGGCAATATGGATGCTGGAAATATCCTCAAGCCAGCCCTTGCTCGTGGGGAACTGCAACTGGTCGGTGCCACTACCCTCAATGAATACCGTATCATTGAAAAGGATGCTGCCTTAGAGCGTCGTATGCAGCCTGTCAAAGTTGATGAACCAACAGTGGAAGAAACAATCACTATCCTCAAAGGGATTCAAAAGAAATACGAAGACTACCACCACGTTCAATATACCGATGCTGCAATTGAAGCAGCTGCAACTCTTTCCAATCGCTACATACAAGATCGCTTCTTACCTGACAAGGCCATTGACCTCCTAGATGAAGCAGGTTCTAAGATGAACTTGACCTTGAATTTTGTAGATCCTAAAGTGATTGATCAGCGTTTGATTGAGGCTGAAAATCTCAAATCTCAAGCTACACGAGAAGAAGATTTTGAAAAGGCTGCCTACTTCCGTGACCAGATTGCCAAGTATAAGGAAATGCAAAAGAAAAAGGTCACAGACCAAGATACACCTATCATCAGCGAGAAAACTATTGAGCACATTATCGAGCAGAAAACCAACATCCCTGTTGGGGATTTGAAAGAGAAAGAACAATCTCAACTCATCCATCTAGCCGAAGACCTCAAGTCTCATGTTATTGGACAAGATGATGCTGTCGATAAGATTGCCAAGGCTATTCGCCGTAATAGGGTTGGACTTGGGACCCCTAACCGCCCAATCGGAAACTTCCTCTTCGTCGGACCAACTGGTGTCGGTAAGACAGAACTTTCCAAACAACTAGCTATCGAACTCTTTGGTTCTGCTGACAGCATGATTCGCTTTGATATGAGTGAATATATGGAAAAACACAGCGTAGCTAAGTTGGTCGGTGCCCCTCCAGGTTATGTCGGCTACGATGAGGCTGGGCAATTAACTGAAAAAGTTCGCCGCAATCCATATTCTCTTATTCTCTTGGACGAAGTAGAGAAAGCCCATCCAGATGTCATGCATATGTTCCTTCAAGTCTTGGACGATGGTCGTTTGACAGATGGGCAAGGACGTACCGTTAGCTTCAAGGATGCCATCATCATCATGACCTCAAATGCAGGTACAGGTAAGGCAGAAGCCAGCGTTGGATTTGGAGCTGCTAGAGAAGGACGTACCAACTCTGTTCTCGGTGAACTCGGCAACTTCTTTAGTCCAGAGTTTATGAACCGTTTTGATGGTATTATCGAATTTAAGGCTCTCAGCAAAGATAACCTCCTTCAGATTGTCGAGCTCATGCTAGCAGATGTTAACAAGCGCCTCTCTAGCAACAACATTCATTTAGATGTAACTGACAAGGTCAAGGAAAAGTTGGTTGACCTCGGCTATGATCCAAAAATGGGGGCACGCCCACTTCGTCGTACTATTCAAGACTATATTGAGGACGCAATCACTGATTACTACCTTGAAAATCCAAGCGAAAAAGACCTCAAGGCAGTTATGACCAGCAAGGGCAAGATTCAAATCAAATCTGCCAAAAAAGCTGAAGTAAAAACTTCTGAAAAAGAAAAATAAATTCTATAAAAAAGGAGTAGAAAATGAAATGTTTCTGCTTCTTTTTTACTAAAATAACTGTAATTTCTTGACAGCTCGACCTTTGTCCATTATGATAATAATAACGATACTAGATAATGAGGAAAATGCAATGGCAAACCCAACTTTCGGAGAAAAAAAATCGAATACAGACTATGTTTCACGTTACGGTGTATATGCGGTTATTCCAGACGCTGAACAAAAACAAATTGTTCTTGTTCAAGC
Source organism: Streptococcus shenyangsis (assembly GCF_006385785.1). Classification (GTDB taxonomy): domain Bacteria; phylum Bacillota; class Bacilli; order Lactobacillales; family Streptococcaceae; genus Streptococcus; species Streptococcus shenyangsis. Next base: position 40,206 of record NZ_VFSH01000006.1, on the reverse strand, counting down.
GCCTAATGGTGCTTGGTTCTTACCAGGTGGCGAAATTGAAGCAGGGGAAGATCATCAGGAAGCCCTAAAACGTGAATTGATTGAAGAGCTTGGATTCACAGCTGAAATTGGTGTCTATTACGGACAAGCTGACGAATATTTCTACTCTCGTCACCGTGATACCTACTACTACAATCCTGCCTACCTCTATGAAGCAACTTCTTTCAAGGAAGTTCAAAAACCACTAGAGGACTTTAATCATATTGCCTGGTTCCCTATCGACGAGGCTATTGAAAATCTTAAACGTGGTAGCCATAAATGGGCCATCCAGTCTTGGAAAAAACAGCATAAGATTGACTAAACCAAGCTACTTTATTCAAAAAGTGCTATAATAGAATTAGAAAATCGGAGGAAATATTATGAAGCTTATCAATACGACAAACTCACACTCGCAACTTGTAAAAAGCCAGCTAGAGAGTACAGATGCAACCCTTGTTGAGGTCTATTCTGCTGGAAATACAGATGTTATTTTTACCCAAGCTCCGCTTCACTATGAAATCCTCATCTCAAATAAACACCGTGCTATTCGAGAAACTGAAATCGAAGCCATCCAAGAGTTTTTCTTGAAACGTAAAATTGATAAGGACTCTATTGATGAGGCCAATATCAAAACACTCTACTCAGAAAAATTAATTGGGATTTCGATTCCAACCAAGTAAAGAAGTTAAGTAAAAACTCGATTCGAGAAAAAATCCAGTAAGCCTTTCCATAATAAAACGCATAGTAGCAAAGTTTCTACACCTGCTATTATGCGTTTTTATAATTTTGAAGTCTATTGCTAATCAATGAAAAATCAAAGAGCAAACTAGAAAGCTAGCCACAGGTTGCTCAAAGCATAACTTTGAAGCTGCAGATAAGACTGACGAAAGCAATGGCATATATAAGGCAAGGCGAAGCTGATGTGGTTTGAAAAGATTTTCGAAGAGTATAAAACACTGTTTTGAGGTGGTGGATAAATCGGCTGGGAAAAAACTCAATCTCAGGAGAAAATGAAGTAAATCTCCCCAAAACTATAAAAAAGATTTGATTCTGCTTCTCACACAATCAAATCTTTTTATTATTTTAGAAACGAATTGTTTCACGTGTTTTCTCATATGAAGTAACAAAGCGGTTGGTTACACCAGGCTCTGCCACTTCCAATGCTTGAGAAATCTTGTCAAATGAAGCGCGATAATCAAATTCTTTTTCAAAAATATCTAAAGCTTCATTAAAGGCTTCTTGAATACGTTCATCAAATGAGCGGTAGCGGTTAGAATATTGTAAAAGTTGCTCTGTCAAGGTTGCATACTGTACAATATTATAAGTTTCCGCCTCAAGCTCTTCCATATCCTTCGTTGCAATTTCAAGAATACGGTTAACTGATTCTATATTGACTAAGTTTTGCTCTAATTCAGCCATTAGATCTTCCGTATTATTACTTGCTGTAAAGAATAACTTCAAGAAAGTTTGTGGAATACCAGGTAGGTTCCGTTTTTCCATATATCTCTTGATTGTATGGAGACGATTAACATATACATTTGCTTTTTGACGTGCATTGATATCATCTTTCTCAACTCGTGCGAGACGCTCACTAACTGCAATTTGTTCATCTTCAATCTCTTTAAGATTTTCCTGCAGAGATTCAAGTTTTTCTTCAAGAATTGAATATGCTTGAGTTGCTTCATCCTGATCCGAAATCGCTTCAATAATAGCAGTCTCAAAGCTTTCTAATTCGGACTGTAAACGACGAACATGACTTGCGTCCGACTCAGAAAGTAAATAGTTTTTACTCAAACGCTCAATGTCTTCTATCAATAAAGCATTATTTTCCTTCATGTGCTGCAGATAAGTAGGAAGTGTTGCTACTAAACCTTCTACTACTTTCTGTGCCGCAATTTCTCTTGTAAAGATATCATAAAGTGCATTAATCTCTTCTTGGATTTGAGTATTTTCGTACTCTGCATTATCCAATTCTAGTTTCGCAATATTCTCATGATTTTTCTTGAGAGCTTCATAAAGCAGTTGGAAACGCGCTTCAATATCCGTTTCAGCAAAATGATAATTAGCATCTAAAAGCTTACGGTAGCCATCTTCTAAATCTTCTAGTTGATCTGGTAGGTCTTTAGATAATGTTGCTACAATTGCTGGGATACGATCAACAATATGTGTCAAAGCCAAGATATGATTTTCAGCATTATCCAAAATCACAGCAGCTTCTACTGGGTCACCAGACGAATTTAAAGTTACAAACTGAGAAAACTCTGATTGGATATTTTCCAATTGTTTTTCGATTTCAGACAAACCTTGTCCATATTCTTCAGAATGATCAGCAACTCGGTGTTGCAACTCTTCAAACAAGTCCAAGGTATGAAGAACACGTCCACTATTTTTAGACTCTTGTTTCTCCAAATCTGCCAAGGCGTTGCGAATTGCCGCAATATCTTCTTCAATCAAGGTAATTTGGCTCTCAATTTGATCAATTTGATGACTGGCTTTGAAAAAACGGAATGAGTTATTGTAGCCTTCTGCCTCGAAAAGATTATTTTCGATATCGGCAAAAGAATTAAGAGATAAATCAACCCATTTTTGATTCCATTCACGGAAAGTCACCTGACTTTGTCCAATCAAGTGCATATTTTTTACAGCTTCAACTTCATCATTAACCGGAAGATTATAAAGCTCTTCTTTTTTCTCTTCTAAAATTGCTAATTTACTTTCATTGCGCTTCCTTACATAGATTGCGATAGCATAGGCAATGACCAATAAAACTGCAACTGCAATTATTAAATAAATTACTAGTGTAGCAGACATATTAAACTCCTTTTTTACTTGAAACAATCGTAACGATTATATCATATTTTTTATACCAAGGGAACTACTTCTCCCTATTTTTAGACATCAAGTGTACTATAGACAGCATTTTCTTCAATAAACTCACGACGAGGCTCTACTCGATCCCCCATCAACATATCAAAGATTTTATCTGCTTCTGCAGCATCATCCACAGAAACTCTAGCCATTAAGCGATGTTCGGGATCCATGGTTGTTTCCCATAACTGATGGTCGTCCATTTCACCTAGACCCTTATAACGCTGAATAGTCGGTTTGGTACGACCTTCACTATAACAGGCCAAGGCTTCTTGGAGTTTGATTTCTTGATCTGCTCCTGGCTGGATATATTCTTTAATCTCGCTTCCAACCTTGACACCATAGATTGGTGGTTGGGCGATATAAACATAACCAGCTTCTAGAATTGGTTTCATATAACGATAAATCAAGGTTAAAAGAAGGGTACGAATATGAGCACCATCGACATCGGCATCGGTCATCAAAACGAGTTTTTGGTAACGGGCTTTTGAAACATCAAATTCTGCACCGAATCCTGTTCCCATCGCTGTGAAAAGACTACGAATTTCTTCGTTGGCTAGAATTTTATCCATACTTGCCTTTTCAACGTTCAAAATCTTACCGCGAATCGGAAGGATTGCCTGAAATTCACGGTTACGACCAGATTTGGCTGATCCACCAGCTGAGTCTCCTTCGACGATGAAGAGTTCTGTTTCAGCAGGATTGTTAGAAGAACAGTCTGCTAGTTTCCCTGGAAGGTTGGAAATTTCCAAACCAGATTTTTTACGAGTAACTTCACGCGCACGCTTGGCAGCCACACGAGCCTTAGCAGCTAAAATCCCTTTTTCCACGATACGCTTGGCGATCTGTGGATTTTCCATGAGGAAATCAGAGAAGGCATCACTGAAGAGGCGATTGGTAATCTTGACTACTTCGCTGTTTCCCAGTTTGGTCTTGGTTTGTCCTTCAAATTGTGGATTTGGGTGTTTAACCGAGATAACTGCAGTTAATCCTTCGCGGACATCTTCACCTGTTAAGTTGTCTTCATTGTCTTTCAGTAACTTATTCTTACGAGCATAATCATTGATAACACGAGTCAATGCCGTACGGAAACCTTGCTCATGCGTTCCACCTTCATGGGTATGAATATTGTTGGCGAAACTCATGACATTTTCATGGTAACCTGTTGTGTACTGCATGGCTACCTCAACTGTGATATCATCCATCTCACCGTCTGTATAGATTGGTGTCTCAAAGATAACATCCTTGTTCTCGTTGATGTACTCAACGTAACTAGCAATTCCACCCTCATAATGGTAATGCTTGGTTTGTTCCAAACCTTCACGCTTATCTGTAATGGAGATTTGAAGACCTCGATTTAGAAAGGCCAACTCTTGAATCCGTTTATTTAATTTATCGAAATCAAAGGTTGTTGTTTCCGTAAAGATTTCTGGGTCCGGTATGAAGTGAACCGTTGTTCCAGTTCTATCTGTATCTCCAACCACCTCAAGGTCTGCGACAACATGACCACGACGGTATTCTTGGTAATAAATCTTACTGTTTTTGTGGACATGAACATCTAACTGAGTGGAAAGAGCATTAACTACTGAAGACCCCACTCCGTGAAGACCACCTGAGACCTTGTAGCCACCACCGCCAAACTTCCCTCCAGCGTGAAGGACAGTAAAGACAGTCTCAACGGCAGGTCGACCTGTTTTTTCCTGAATATCGACTGGGATACCACGCCCATCATCGACAACAGTAATCGAATCATCTGGCTCAATAAAGACTTGAATATGGCTGGCAAATCCTGCCAAGGCCTCGTCAATTGAGTTATCAACAATTTCCCAGACTAGATGGTGAAGACCTTCTTTTGAGGTTGACCCGATATACATCCCTGGACGCATACGAACAGCCTCTAAGCCCTCTAAAACTTGAATTTGACTGGCATCATAATTCTGTGCCTGCAGATTTTTGATTTCTTCTGTCATCTTATTCCTTTTTCTTACATGTCTAATACTTGTCTTAAATTCACGATACTGGTAAACAAGTGGGTATCCAGTCCAGCGGCTTGCCCTGCTTTAATATCAATCGGCCGATCACCAATAACAAGACCAGAGCTAATCTGATACTTTTCTCTTAAATAAATCATGGACTCAGGATTTGGCTTTCTCTTAAAACCTGAGCTAGAAGTGACTACTTCTGTAAAATAGGTTGCTATAGAGGTTTTTTCTAAAATTTCCAAGACCTGATCATTTCGATGAGAAACCAAAAAATGACGCCCACCTTGATTTGAAATGTCTGCTAATAAGTCAGAAACTCCATCAAACAAAATCGGGTGTTCAAGCTCTCTGGCTTCATTTTCCTTGTATTTTTCTAAAAAATGCTCTAAGTCGGGAGCGAATGTCTTAATCGCAAAATCAGTAGAAACCTTTAAAGCTTGATAGACACTGTCATGGTCTTTTCTGATACCATACAGCGCTAAAGTTTCAACAAATGCAGCTGTTGAAGCTTCATAATTATCCAGTAAAGTGCCACCTAAATCCCAGATATAATCGTGATATTTCATAGCTTTCATTATACCATTTTTTCCTTAAAAAAGCGATGATTTCTCTGAGTTTTCAGCATAAAAAAACGAGAGTTTGACTCCCGTTTTACTGATTTTTACCAAAGACATCTCGATAGAGCATTCCTGTTCGTAAAGTCTCTGCGTCTCCTCCTAATTGCTCCACCAACTCATAGGCAAAGGCAAGGGCTGTAGAGGGACCTCGACTGGTTGTCAAGTGACCATCTACCACTACTGTTTCCTTGACGTAGTGACCATCAAGGATTTGCTCTTGAACACCGTCATAACAAGTGTATTCCTTGTTTTTCAATAGCCCTGCTTGATTAAGGGCAATTGGTGCCGCACAAATGGCTGCTAGTTTCTTCCCTTCTTGCTCGAAGCTTTGCAACTCTTGAATCAAGGCCTGATTGTCACGCAAATGTGCAGAACCAGGCATCCCTCCAGGAAGGACAATCATGTCATAGTCTGATAAATCACCATCAAAGACACGATCTGCTCTTACTTGGATTGCATGTGAACCCGTCACTTGTTCTTCAAAACCAACCATATCACAAGTGATATTTGCCCGACGCAAAACATCCACAACTGTCAAAGCTTCAATTTCTTCAAAGCCCTGAGCTAACATAACTGCTACTTTAACCATGATTTTCTCCTTATTTGATTCGTTTTAAAACAACCTTTTTCCGTTTGAAAGGGACTTTTCCACTCTTTTCTTCAGCTAGATTGGTTTGATAACTCATCGATAAAAGCAAGCCAACACCGATCAAGTTACTGATAATAGCCGATCCCCCTTGCGAAATAAAAGGCAGAGGAATCCCAGTCAAAGGAAGCAAGCCCGTCACAGCGCCGATATTCTCAAAGATGTGGAAAAGTAACATCATAATCAAACCTGTGGAAATATAGGTGTAGAACTGGTTATTTGATTTGAGAGTAATCTTCAACATACGGTAAATGAGCATGAGGTAAAGGGCGATAACAAGGACAGAGCCAATAAAGCCAAAATCTTCTGCGATCACCGTGAAAATCATATCCGACTCACGAACTGGAATAAGCAGATTCGAAGCATTAAAACCTTGACCAAATAAGCCACCACTCCCAATGGCAATCTGTCCTTGAGCCTGCTGATAAGTCGTTGTTTGGGCAAAGTCAAATGGATTGAGCCAAGCCAAAATTCGATTAATTTGGTAGGTCGGCATTCCCAGTTGATGGAGAAAAGCACGACCGCCCTTACTGATAAAAATGGCTAAGAAACCAGCAACTCCTGTTCCAGCAGTCACAAATACTGGAATAATAATTTTCCAAGAAACTCCTGATAGTAAGACGATTCCTGAGAAAATGGCTACAAAAACCAAAGCCGTCCCCAAGTCACTTTGAAGTGCCAAAAGAACTAGGACTGGAATGGTAAAGACAATCATCCAAAAAATTAATAAAAAGTCCAGAGGAACTGTACGTTGCCATTCCTTATGTTTCTTTGTAAATTGGACAATGACACGGGCCAACATGAGGATATAGGATATCTTCATAAATTCTGACGGTTGGAATAGGGTAATTCCATTTATTGATACCCAGTTTTTGGCACCCGTTGATGCAACTAAGCTTGGATTATAAAAGACGATCGGCAAGACCATAAGTCCCAAGCCTAACATATATAGAAAAGGGGTCACTTTCCAAAGAAATTCTGTATTAAAGAGCATGACCACAAAACCAATCACAAGCCCCAAGGCAATCCAGGCGACCTGCTGCCCTAAAATGGGCAAAATATTATTTGGATAATCATGACTAACAGCTATATAGATAGCCACCACGCCAATAACCAGTAGAAAAAATACTGGCAATAGCAAACTATAATCGACTCTAGAGTCGAGAGAACGTTTCATATACACTAACCTTATACTTTCATACAATACTATTTATCAAAGTTCATTTAAAAATCTATCAACAGCCTCATCAACTTCGGATCGAGAGACGGTTTTAACAGTCGCTTCTTTTGCTAGAGATGCTACTATCTGCTTGCCATATCGTTTTCCGACGATTCTTCTATCCAGAATGAGGGTTAAAGAACGTTGGTGTTCGCGTCTCATACTTCTTCCCAAAGCCTGTTTTAAACGAATAATGGCCATTGGCAATTGATAATCATAAAAGGCATTTTTCCCTTCTTGATTCAGTTCCTGATTGATCTTTTTCGTCAAGGGATCTTGGGGATTTTGGAAAGGAAGTCTCGGTACAACCTGAATCACAAAAGGATGACTTGAAAAATCGACTCCTTCCCAAAAACTTGCTGCACCAAGCAAGATTTGTTGTTCTCCCTTTTCAAAGCGTTTCTTCAGTTGATGAACATCGCCATTTTTATACTGGGCCAGATGGCTAACTTGAAGTAAATCCGATACTGCTAGAAGCATATCTTTAGCAGTAAAGAGAACTAAAATCGGTTGCTGGAAAGCTTGAATTTCCATCAGCAAATCAGTTACCTCCTTGGCATAGACTTCTAAGGAGGTTTCTGTTACCAAGGGGAAATCTTTGACCAAGACCACTTCTTGATCCTGTTTTTTACCAGCTTCAATCTTAACAAATTTGGCTTCGGGATAACCTAACAGGTCTGCCAAAGAAACTCTTTGACTAATCTCAAGAGTGGCCGACACTCCCAAGACTTGACATGAATCAGGCACTAAGGAAGATAGAAGAATACGGCCTGATTTTGTAGAAGAAATCTGAATTTTCTTTTGACTCGTTTCAGTTGCTTCAAGCCAGTAATCTCGGTCAGCTGTAAAATAGCGGACCAGTTCCCCAAAGCCTTCTGCCTCTAATTCTGAAAAATACTGGCGGAGATTGGCCAGAGAATCCAAGATATTTTTCCTAGATTTGCCAGACTGAAATTGTTCCATCAAGTAGATGCACTCAAAGCGAATACTTTCTAGTATTCGTTGTTGAACCCTGTTTTCTTCTCCTACTAAAGCCTTATCAAGCAAATCAACAATAGACTGGATATCGTAGGTCTCTTGAAGCAGATTTTCTAGAGCCAACAAAACTTTTTGGACTTCATCAATAATCAATAAACGGTCACTGACAAATTCAGGATTATCTTCAAGTCTAGTTACAAGATAGGCATGATTGGTCACTAAAAGCTTGCAGGTTTGTGCCCTTTCTTGACTACGTTTCCAAAAATCTTCCGTCACAAATAAGCTCTTGGACGATAAATTCCCATCATGACGAAGGTCTGTTAGAAAATGTTGGTAACGGTAGAGTTGCCCGATTTCATCCAAATCCCCCGTTTCTGTCTCTGTCAGCCAGACCAAGACTTGCATTTTAAAGCGTCTAAATAAGCGATTTTCATCATTTTCCTGCAAGGAACGATAAAAGGCATCCAGCTTCAGATAATTGTGTGGTCCCTTTAAAGAATGAATATCTGTATGGAATACTTCCTTGAGACGTTTACCTTCTTCTTCCATGATTTGATTCTGAAGAATCTTTGTCGGAACACTAAGAACAATTTGTCGCTCTTTCACTTGAGATAAAGCGGGTAAGAGATAGCCATAGGTTTTCCCAATTCCTGTCGGTGCTTGAATTAATGAGACAGGCTCATCTTTCAATAGCAAGCCAACCTCTTTAGCAAAACTTTCTTGCTCATCCCTCACTTCAAGGTTCAATAGAGAAATATTTTTAGAAAAATCTTGAGATAGTTTTCTTGGCTCCAGGGGAGCTGTAGTTTTCTTGAAATACAATCCTTGAACTTGGACCAATTCTTGTGAACTCAGGATAGATTGGCTGCGATACATCTCTTCAATAACCAGGTAGGACTCATATAAGAGAGCGTCAGCCATTTCCAGCAAGCGTTCCAATAGACCTTTAGGAAGCTGGGCAATCTTTTCCCGTAGAAATAAAAGTAATTCCGCAGTAGCTTGGGCATCTGAAAGGGCTGTGTGGGCGTGTTTTAGAGGAATTCCTAATTCCTGACACAAAATCGGCAAACTATATTTTTCCAGTTCTGGGAAAAAGACCTGGGCCAATTCGACCGTATCAACACGAGGATTTCTTAGCTCATATCCTTCGAAAAATAAATTTTCCGCCAAAAGATTGGCATCAAACTGAACATTGTGGGCTACAAAAATCCCATCCTCCACCAAGTCAAAAATGTTTCTGGCAACTTGCGAAAAATCAGGTGCTTGCGCCAGACGTTGGTCTGTCAATCCTGTCAGTTCTTTGATATGAGCATCTAAGGGTTCATGTGGATTGACATCCGTCGTATAGTGGTCGACGATTTTCCCATCCTCAATCACGACAATTCCCACTTGGATAATTTTAGCCTTACTACCTGTGCTAGTTGCCTCTAAATCCACCACAACATAGCGATTACCAATCGTTTTCATTATAAAAAATTATACCAAAAAAAGGGCCATTTGGCACCTGCAAACATGGGATAATTTTCAAACTCAAAAAGGTCACTTTTCTTAAAAATCCCAGCAGATAGATCATCCTAGCCTACTGATTTTTTGAAAATATTGGAGAATAAGAAAAATTGAGAGAAGAAACATTTGTATCTTTCTTCTCTCAACTATCCATTTGCTTTATTTAACCATGTCAGGATCGTAGTCATAAAATCCTGTATCAAGGAAACGGTTTTTAGGGTGTAACTTGCGCACTTCTTCATCTAGCAAGAAGGCTTGGTCATGGCTAAAGTTACCCTCTTGGATCAAGCTACGCGCTTGGATAAAGAGTTTTGCAATCTCAACAAAGTTCTGACCAGGAGTGTAGAGCCCTTCTAGTTTCCAGTGAGTGAAACCATGCTCTACCAATTCTGTCAATTTGGTCATCAAATCAAGGTCATTGTTAGCAAAGATGTGGGTCCCATGATTGTCTTCAAAAATAGAGTAATGGCTCTCAGGATCACTTGGTTCAGCCAAGAAGAGGTCACGCTTGCGAGTCTTTTCATCATCGATATGCGTAAAGTTATAGTAGTTTTGCAAGAGCGGACGTTTAGAATGATGGATAACACTAGCACCGTACACCAAAACTTCGGCAGGAATTTCCAAAATCTCTGGCATTTTGAAAAGTTCAGCTGATGGAATTTCACGCGCCAAAACAGCCTCAGATGCGCCAGCCTTTTGTCCCCAGAAGTTAATCTGACGACTGCTTGTTACCATGGTTGAAGCATCGTAGATGGTTTTAAAGGAATAACCATCGCGATTGACCACATAAAAGACACCTGCATCCCCAATCGTAATGTAGTCTGTCTTGATTTCTTCCAAGAAATCTAAGAAAGGCTTGATACGGTCCATCATATCTTGGTGCATGAGGGCGTTAACCGCAACGATCAATTCCTTACCAGCATCATGAACCAGCTTAGCGATTTCACGCAATTGGTCATGACTAAACGTTGTTGGCAGACGAAGGCCAAAATCTTTCTCACCAACATAGATACGGTCTACGCCAACTTCGAGCAGTTGTTTAACTTGTTCAATACTTTCAGCAGTTGCTGTAATGATAATCTTTTCCATAAGAAAAATTATACCATATTTCTCAAAAATCAGCCAAGACTTATCAGAGTTTTACAAATAGGAATTATTTCCGTAACTTCCACTTGACTCACCAAAGTGGAAATTAGTTTAATACTCTTCAAACCACGTCAGCTTTATCTGCAACCTCAAAGCGGTGCTTTGGGCAACCTGAGGCTAGCTTCCTAGTTTGCTCTTTGATTTTCATTGAGTATAAAACGGCTTTTTATAAGAATAACTAGATGAAAGGCAAACCCAGAAGCATGAGAGAGCTCGCCAGTAACAATTTACTTTGTACACTATCCATAAATAGCAAACATCTCAAACTCCATTAATCTTCAAAACATCATAGATAAAATCTAGTCCAAAATTTAAGCAATTGATGCTGTAGGATTTATACATTGTTATACATTACTAGTCGTTTTGTTTTTATGATAAGAAAAATGGCATAGAAAAACGAGTATCTCCATCTACGGAAATACTCGTTTTTTGATAGTTAGAAGTGGTTTTTTGCTCAGATTCATTTCTTTTTATAAAATTTATCAAGCAAGCGACCAACTAGCTCATCTTTTTTCTATTTCTGTCAATATGCGTGACAAGTAGTAATGATAGCCAAAAATAGCAAGAGCAAGCAAGAGGATAAGAACTCCTACTCCCAAGCTGATGGCAAGGATAGTGGAGAGAGACTGAACCAAGAATAAGCTCCCTATTACAAGGGCCATTAAGATTGCACTATAAACCAAAATCAAAACAATTGCTACTATACGATTTGAACGGTTCACCAAGTCCGTAATACTACTCCAATTGGTTGACAGATTTTTTACGTCCTTAAAGTAATTGTGGCAAGAAAGGATGACACTGGCAAGGTTCCAGACTACCAGAAGGTAAATCATCGAAAGGATGGGCAAGCCTAGATAGAGAGAAAGGCCAAGTAAAGTCAGAACTGGTAAAAAGGACTGGACAGCAAAGATAATCCAAAATTTCACTTTCACATAACGAGCAAAGTCAAAGGGTAAACTCTTAAGAAAATCAACATTTTCCCTCTCCAAGGACAAGGCAATTGAATGCAGGCTGGTGATATTGTTATTGACAACTGCTATAAAGAGACCTATAAAAAACAAGGGTAACCAGAATGGAGGATGAATGTCCGGAACTATCTGAGAATCTCGGATGTTGGAAATCAGACCGATCATCATGAGATAAGGAAGGAAAGCACTTGTAAAAAGCACTGTAATCACGCCAGTTCCCTGTCCCAAGAGGGTGAGGTGGTAGCGTAAAACCATACGGAAAAAGCCCTTTTTATTAGTAGTTGAAATTCTCTCCTTATTGCGACGTTCTTTTTTAACCTTCTCCTCACTATTAAGCAGGATAACGTCATAAAAATGAGGAAAAACCTTCTTTTTGGTCAGGTAAAGCAAGAAAACAGTTAAAGCTATCCAAGCGAGCAGACCCAGTATGGCTTCTGTCGAAAAAGGCTCCACTGCTATTTTGTAAAAGATATGAAGAGGATAAAGGAGAAATGGAATGTCTCTAACTTTGTCAACAATACTTCCAAAAGTCGACTGTAGAAAGAGGACAAATATTAAAGGTATGAGAACTCCTATTCCAATCATCACATTCGAAAAAATAGACTGATACTTTCTGAAGACCGTAGTCTGAGCCAAGAAATGTACTGCCACTACCATCACTAAAGTAACAGAGACAAATAACAAGGCCAAGGACAGCAGCATCAAAGGCAAGCCCAGCCAAAGAGAAGGAGCTAGCCTAATATAGAGGACTAGAAAATAAGCTAGGATTGGTACAATTCCAGCTAGAGCTGGCAAGAGAACAGACAGTCCTTTAGCAATTATAATCTCTGATTCTTTAAAGGCATAGGGTCTATACGATACCAAATCCTTACTCTCATAAAAGACATTGTAAAATGCAGTGAAAGAAGTTGAAAAGGCAAGCACCAGTAAAATAGCAACCATGGTACTAAAAAAACTTGGCCTTTCCTCAAAAGGAAAACGAAAGGCTATATTTATAAACATGATGAGCATCAAGAGACTGGAAAAAATGTAAGAACTTAGGACTCTAGCGGAAACATTTACTTTTTTTCCAGGATTTTTAGCTTGCTTCTTTCGTAGGTTAGCCAGATTAGCTTCTTGAGATGAATAGAGGATATTGATATCAACTAATTTTTTAATGACCTTGAGACGCATCTGAAACCTCCTCTTTTCTACCTGCAAGACTAAGGTAGATACTTTCCAAAGACTGGTCTGGGTGGTCTTTTCTCAAGTCCTCCACCTTACCACAATAAATCAAATGCCCCTTTTTCAAAATGGCAATCCGATCACAGACTTGCTCGGCCACCTCTAGGACATGGGTTGAAAACAAGACCGTCTTGCCCTTTTGTGCATGTTCCTTCATCATCTGTTTCAAATCAAAGGCAGCCTGGGGATCCAAACCAGTCAAGGGTTCGTCCAAAACCCAAATATCAGGATCAGACAAGAGTGCCCCAATGACAAAGACTTTCTGACGCATTCCGTGAGAAAGGGTTTCAATAACCTGATAGCGGTTTTCAGCAAAGTCAAAAACACTCAATAGCCTAGCTAGACTAGACTCCAAGTCAGAGTTAGTCAGATCATAGGATGAGGCAAGCAATTCCCAAAATTCATTGGCCGTTAAGCGTAAAAATAAGTCAGGCGAGTCTGCTACGTAGCCAATCTTTCGTTTGATAGCCAAGCGATTTTCCGATAAATCCTGACCATCTACCAAAATACGACCACTGCTGGGTGAAATGATACTGACTAAGGATTTTATAGTGGTCGATTTTCCAGCACCATTATGGCCAATCAAGCCCATAATCTCTCCATTTTCAATCTGCAAATTGAGATTGCTCAAGGCCTCTTTATCACCATACAACTTACTAACATTTTGAAATTCAATCATGAGAAATCTCCTCTCTTTATCTATGTAATTTACTATAATTATAGCGCTTTCATTTTAAAAATCAACATTTTATATAAAATAGTCAAAAACTTATTATTCAGTTTTACGCAAACGTTTGAGCTAACCGATACTTTATGATAGAATAAAGAACAAGATTGACAAGTAAGAGGAAACATCATGCAAAATCAAACACTCATGCAATACTTTGAATGGTATCTGCCCCACGACGGTCAGCACTGGACGCGTCTAGCTGAAGATGCTCCACACCTAGCTCATCTGGGGATTAGCCACGTCTGGATGCCACCAGCTTTTAAGGCAACCAATGAAAAAGATGTCGGCTATGGGGTCTATGACTTATTCGACTTAGGAGAGTTTAACCAAAAAGGAACTGTCCGTACCAAGTATGGTTTTAAAGAAGACTATCTTCAAGCCATTCAAGCTCTAAAAACACAGGGAATCCAGCCTATGGCCGATGTGGTACTCAATCACAAGGCTGCAGCCGATCACATGGAAGCCTTTCAGGTTATTGAGGTGGATCCTGTTGACCGTACAGTCGAACTCGGACAACCCTTCATCATCAACGGCTGGACTAGCTTTACCTTCGATGGTCGCCAAGATACCTACAATGACTTCCACTGGCACTGGTACCACTTCACAGGTACTGACTATGATGCCAAACGCCGTAAATCTGGGATTTATCTGATTCAAGGAGACAACAAGGGTTGGGCAAATGAGGAATTGGTCGATAACGAAAACGGAAACTACGACTATCTCATGTATGCCGACCTAGACTTTAAACATCCTGAAGTCATCCAAAATATCTATGACTGGGCTGACTGGTTCATGGAAACGACTGGTGTAGCTGGTTTCCGCTTGGATGCCGTTAAACACATTGACTCTTTCTTCATGCGCAATTTTATCCGTGATATGAAGGAAAAATACGGTGAGGATTTCTATGTTTTTGGTGAATTTTGGAATCCAGAAAAGGAAGCCAATCTAGACTATCTTGAAAAAACGGAAGAACGCTTTGACCTTGTCGATGTTCGTCTCCACCAGAATCTCTTTGATGCTAGCCGAGCAGGTTCCAACTATGACCTTCGTGGTATTTTTACAGATAGCTTGGTTGAACTCAAGCCCGACAAGGCTGTGACTTTTGTCGACAACCACGATACACAACGAGGTCAAGCTCTTGAGTCTACTGTTGAAGAATGGTTCAAACCAGCAGCCTATGCCCTCATTCTGTTACGCCAAAACGGTCTTCCATGTGTCTTTTACGGAGACTACTATGGTATTTCAGGGCAGTATGCTCAACAAGATTTCAAAGAAATCCTTGACCGCCTCCTAGCCATCCGAAAAGACTTGGCCTATGGGGAACAAAATGACTACTTTGATAATGCTAACTGTATCGGTTGGGTACGTTCAGGTGCTGAAAATCAATCCCCAATCGCAGTCCTTATATCAAATGACCAAGAAAACAGCAAGTCAATGTTTGTCGGCCAAGAATGGGCTAACCAAACCTTTGTAGATTTACTTGGAAACCACCAAGGTCAAGTTACAATCGATGAGGAAGGTTATGGACAATTCCCAGTCTCTGCTGCTTCGGTAAGTGTCTGGGCAGCCAATACTATTTAATAGTTCATAATATTCAAGCCAGGTCCAATCGGATTTGGCTTTTTTGCATTCACAAAAAGACCTACCCAAATGGATAGATCTTTATTTTCTTACAATTTACCTGCTACTGCATCCAACAATTCTTGTATCTTAGCTTGGTTGCTTCCTCCTGCCATGGCCATGTCTGGTTTACCACCACCACGTCCATCAACGATTGGTGCTAATTCTTTGACAAGGTTTCCTGCATGAAGGTCTTTTGTCTTGCTTGCTACAAGGACATTTACCTTGTCACCGATAGCGGCAACTAGGACAAGAAGATCAGAGTAGTCTTTTTGTTTCCAGTTGTCCGCAAAGGTACGAAGGGCACCGGCATCTGATACAGACACTTGACTAGCAATGTAACGGTGACCGTTGACTTCCTTAACGTCTTTGAAAATATCGCCTGCGGCTGCAGCTGCGGCTTTTTCTTTCAACTCAGCATTTTCTTTTTGAAGTTGACGAAGTTGTTCTTGAAGTCCTTCTACCTTGTGAGGAACTTCCTTAACTTGAGGTGCTTTAAGAGTTGCTGCGACAGCTTTAAGAGCGTCCTCTTGTTCACGGTAGGCTTCAAAGGCTTCCTTACCAGTCACTGCCAAGATACGGCGAGTTCCTGAACCGATTCCTTCTTCTTTGACAATCTTGAAGAGGCCAATTTCAGAAGTGTTGCCAACGTGGGTACCACCACAAAGCTCGATAGAGTAGTCACCGATAGTAACAACACGGACTTCTTTTCCGTATTTCTCACCAAAGAGGGCCATAGCTCCCATTTCTTTAGCAGTGTCAATATCCGTTTCAACTGTCTTCACTTCAAGAGCTTCCCAGATTTTTTCGTTGACTTGCTGTTCAATGGCACGCAATTCTTCAGCAGTCACAGCTTGGAAATGGGTAAAGTCAAAGCGAAGGAATTCAACTTCGTTAAGAGATCCTGCTTGTGTCGCATGATTTCCAAGGATATTATGAAGGGCAGCGTGAAGCAAATGAGTCGCAGTGTGGTTTTTCATAACACGGTGACGACGATTTGTATCAATTGCCAAGGTATATTCTTGGTTTAAAGCAAGTGGTGCATGGACTTCAACTGTATGAAGAGCCTGTCCATTTGGAGCTTTTTGAACATTGGTCACAGTAGCCACGACCTTACCTGACTCATCCAAGATTTGTCCGTTGTCAGCTACCTGTCCACCCATTTCAGCGTAGAATGGCGTTTCCGCAAAGATAAGAGAGGCAGTTCCCTCTGATACAGCTTCTACTTCTGCATTGTCAGCTACGATAGCCAGCAATTTAGAAGACAATTGGCTAGCATTGTAGTTGAAGACACTTTCTACAGTGATGTTTTGAAGGGTTTCATTTTGCATACCCATTGAGCCACCTTTAACAGCTGACGCACGCGCACGTTCTTGCTGTTCTTTCATGGCTGCTTCAAAACCTTCACGGTCTACAGTCATACCCGCTTCTTCAGCGATTTCTTCTGTCAACTCTACTGGGAATCCGTATGTATCATAGAGTTTAAAGACATCTGAACCAGCGATGACAGATTGACCTTTTTCTTTCAAGTCAGCTACGATGCCTTGGGCAAAGTGTTGACCTGAGTGAAGAGTACGGGCAAATGACTCTTCCTCGCTCTTAACGATTTTCTCAATAAAGTCACGTTTTTCAAGCACTTCTGGGTAGTAGCTTTGCATGATTTTTCCAACGGTTGGGACGAGTTTGTAAAGGAAAGGCTCGTTGATTCCCAATTTTTGACCATGCATAGAAGCACGACGGAGAAGACGACGAAGGACATAACCACGACCTTCATTTCCTGGAAGAGCACCATCACCGATGGCAAATGATAATGAGCGGATGTGGTCAGCGATAACCTTAAAGCTCATGTTGTCGCCATCCTGGTCATAGACCTTACCAGACAATTTCTCTACTTCACGAATAATCGGCATGAATAGGTCTGTTTCAAAGTTAGTCTTAGCCCCTTGGATAACTGCAACCAAACGCTCCAAACCTGCGCCCGTATCAATGTTCTTATGTGGCAATTCCTTGTATTCACTACGAGGAACAGCAGGGTCTGCGTTAAATTGTGACAAAACGATATTCCAGATTTCGATATAACGGTCGTTTTCGATATCTTCTGCAAGCAGACGAATACCGATATTTTCCGGGTCAAAGGCTTCCCCACGGTCAAAGAAAATCTCTGTGTCTGGTCCAGACGGTCCCGCACCGATTTCCCAGAAGTTGTCCTCGATTGGAATCAAGTGACTTGGATCTACTCCCACTTCAATCCAGCGGTTGTATGAATCTTTATCTTCTGGATAGTAGGTCATGTAAAGTTTTTCAGCTGGGAAATCAAACCATTCAGGACTTGTCAAAAGCTCATAAGCCCAAGTAATCGCTTCGTCACGGAAGTAATCCCCGATAGAGAAGTTCCCCAACATTTCAAACATAGTATGGTGACGTGCAGTCTTCCCTACGTTCTCGATATCGTTGGTACGGATGGCCTTTTGGGCATTGGTGATACGTGGATTTTCAGGGATAATGGTCCCGTCAAAGTATTTCTTAAGGGTTGCTACCCCAGAGTTGATCCACAAAAGTGTTGGGTCATTTACAGGGACCAAGCTCACTGATGGTTCTACTGAGTGACCTTTGGTCGCCCAGAAATCAAGCCACATTTGGCGTACTTGTGCACTAGATAGTTGTTTCATATTGTCTCCTTATTTACTTGTTTAATGTGATTGGCTTTCCAGCATTTCCACATAGTCAATCGCGACACAGAGGGAAATGACTAGGTCTGCATAATCATCCTCAAGGACGGTTACGGTATAGGTAGAGGTCAGATGGAAGAGTTCTTTCTTGATTTCCGCAATCAGCTGATCGCGATCATCCAGCAATTTGAAATTCAAATCCCAGATATTGCCCTCGATACGAAGCCCTAGATTATCAAACTCATACTTATCTCGCCAGAAGGTCAACTTCTTACGAATGACAAAACTCGAGCCATCCCTAAGCTGAATCTCAAAACGAGGAAGCAAGGTCAAGATTTCTTTACTGATCTGACTGACATGTTCACCATTATCATCATAGATGGTAAAAGTTTTGGGAATCTTAAAAAATGATCCCTCTACCTGATAGGCGATTTCTCCCCTGTCATCCTTGATAGCGAAGCGTTCGCCTCCAAGACGAAACTTTTGTTTGACAAGAAATGTTTTCATCAACACCTCCAAAAAATCAAAAGACAAGCTCATATCACGAAGGGCGAAAAACCGCGGTACCACCTTCATTCAATGAACTTGTCATTCTCTTATTCTTATTATGCAATTGTTAAATTGAGTAGCATGAGTTTCTAGCTTAGATGGCTCGCAGCACCGCCATTTCTCTGGACTAAGACAAGTGAAAATCAATTCTCAACTTTATTATTATATCGTTTTTTTAAGCTTGCGTCAACTGGAAATCATCTCCGTCGAATCAAACCAATTTCCTACATCTCAGATTACTTTTTCAGAATATATTTTTTCTTACTGCTATCACTCTTTTTAGCCCAATTTTTATCCCAAAGTTTCGAATTGCTAAAGATAGCTACGTAAATATTTTCAAATATAAAGTTTCCTATCACCAAATATATAGACTCAGTTATTAGGTATTACCGATCCAAACCATTCTTTAGATAGAATAGTATAACAGTTTGCTTAACAGTCAAAAAGGTTGACCAGAAACTTTTTTGAAAAAAGTAGACATTTTCATTATTTGTTACCGCTTTCTGTAAGGTTAAGCTTAGTATACTACTAGGCAAGCAAATAAGCAACTATCATAGAAAAACATACAGTTACAAAAATTGCCTTCTACATAAAAAACGAACCAGTTTGACTGATTCGTTTCGTGACTGCTAACTCCTACTTCCTATACATTTTAAACTGTAGGAAGAGGTCGCTATATTTGCCTGTCCATTTATGGTCAAATTTTTCATAAACTTCTAGGTGTTTCATGGTTTCAGCATCTGGATAGAAGGATTTATCTTCTTTTTTCTCCTCTGGGAGCAATTCCTTAGCTGGTAGGTTTGGTGTTGAATAGCCGACATACTCCGCATTTTTGAGAGCATTTTCGGGTTTCAACATAAAGTTGATAAAGGCATAGGCAGCATCTTGGTTTTTGACTGTTTTGGGAATAACCATATTGTCAAACCAAAGATTGCTGGCCTCGGTCGGAACCACATAGCGTAGATTTTCATTTTTCTCCAGCATTTGGCTGGCTTCGCCAGAGAAGGTCACTCCTATAGCAGCGTTATTCTGAATCATGTAACCCTTCATCTCGTCGGCAACGATGGCCTTGATATTTGGAGTCAGTTTGTAGAGTTTGTCTACTGTCTCTTCCAACTGCTGGGTATTCTTGGAGTTGAGGCTGTAGCCAAGGGAGTTGAGCCCCAGTCCCAGCACCTCACGCGCCCCATCAAAGAGCATGATGGAGTTCTTATACTCTGGCTTCCAGAGGTCATCCCAATGCTCAGGCGCTTCATCTACCATAGTTTCATTGTAGATGATTCCCAGGGTTCCCCAGAAGTAAGGAATGGAGAATTTATTGCCTGGGTCAAAGGACTGGTTGAGGAACTCTGGTCCGATATTTTCAAGACCTTCAAGTTTTGAATAATCAAGCGGAACCAAGAGGTCTTCGTCCTTCATCTTGTTAATCATGTATTCACTTGGGATAGCAATATCATAGGTCGTTCCACCCTGCTTAATCTTGGTATACATGGCTTCGTTGGAATCAAAGGTCTCATACTGGACTTGGATGCCTGTTTCTTCTGTGAACTGAGTCAAGAGTTCTGGATCGATATAGTCTCCCCAGTTGTAGATAACCAATTTTTGACTATCTCGGCTATTGATTTTACTATCTAGATGCGTCGCAATTCCCCACAAGACCAGGATAATGGCTGCAATTCCTGCTAAAAATGAATAGAGTTTTTTCATGCTTGCTCCTCCTTCTCACGTGAGATAAAGTAATAACCAACAACTAGGATAATACTAAAGAGAAAGACGAGGGCAGACAGGGCATTGATTTCTAGCGAAATCCCCTTACGAGCACGAGAGTAAATCTCGACTGACAGCGTTGAAAAGCCATTTCCCGTTACGAAGAAGGTTACGGCAAAGTCATCCAGCGAATAGGTGAAGGCCATGAAATAACCTGCAATGATAGACGGAGTCAGGTAAGGAAGCATGATTTCCTTGAACATCTGAAATTGACTGGCACCAAGGTCATAGGCCGCATGAATCATATCGCCGTTCATTTCCTTAAGACGTGGCAAGACCATCAAGACCACGATAGGAATGGAGAAGGCCACATGACTAGATAACACGGTCAAAAAGCCAAGTGAAAATTTGAGTTGGGTAAAAAGAATCAAGAAGCTGGCACCAATCATAACATCAGGCGCAACCATGAGGATATTATTGAGTGAAAGAAAGGCTTCTTGGTATTTCTTACGAGACTGGTAGATGTAAATAGCACCAAAAGTTCCGATAATGGTCGCAATCAAAGCTGACAGAAAGGCCAAGAAAAAGGTTTGGGTGAGGATCAACATAAGACGACCATCACCAAACATGGTTTTAAAATGGTTCAAGCTAAAGCCTGTAAAGCTATTCATGTCGTTGCCTGCATTAAAGGCGTAGCCAATCAAGTAAAAAATCGGCAGGTAGAGGACAAGAAAGACCAGTCCCAGATAAAGGTTGGCAAATTTTTTCATCGTTCTCTCCTTTCCTTGGTCACCCACATGGTAATGAACATGGTCAGGATGAGAATCACACCGATGGTAGAACCCATACCGTAGTTGTCATTGGTTAGGAAATTCTGTTCAATAGCCGTTCCCAGCGTAATAACACGGTTCCCACCAATCAAACGGGTCAGCATGAAGAGGCTCAAACTAGGGATAAAGACCGATTGGACCCCACTTCTCACACCATTCATCGACAGAGGGAAGATGACATGACGGAAGGTCTCCCACTTGGTCGCACCTAGGTCATAGCTGGCATTGATAAGATTGTTGTCCATATCGTCCAAGACATTGAAAATCGGCAAAATCATAAAGGGAAGCTCGATGTAGCTTGCAACAAAGATAAAGGAGAAATCCGTAAAGAGCAGCTGCTGTGAACCGATTCCGATAAATTCCAAAAATTGGTTAATAGAGCCATTTTGACCAAAAATTCCGATAAAGGCATATGCTTTAAGGAGCAAATTGATCCAAGTTGGCAGGATAATCAGCATGAGCCAGAGTTGACGGTGCTTGAGACGGGTCAAAAAGAGGGCTGTAGGATAGCTGATAAGCAAGGTCACAAAGGTCACAATTCCTGCATAGAGTACAGAGTTGAAGCTCATTTTGAGATAGGTCAAGTTTTGTGACGCAAAGTAAGATTTATAGTTTTCTAAACTAAACTGGCCTTCGATGTTGAAAAAGGATTGACCGAAAATCAAGACCAAGGGTGCCAGGACAAAGAGTGCAATCCAAAGCATGTAGGGCACTACAAAGAGTTTAGAGCTTGTTTTCTTCATCTCTTTCCTCCTCGATTGCATTGATCAAACCTGCTTCTTGCTCTTCGATTTCCACGTATTCTTCGATACGAGCATCGAACTCCTCCTCGGTTTCGTTGAGACGCATGATATGGATGTCTTCTGGTTCAAAGTCCAGACCGATTTCCTCACCCACGATGGCCTTACGAGTCGAGTGGATCATCCATTCATTTCCAAGCTCGTCATAGGCGATAATTTCGTAGTGAACCCCACGGAAAAGCTGGGTATCGACCTTAACTTGTAGCTTACCTTCTTCAGGAAGGGTAATGCGCAAGTCCTCTGGACGAATGACGACTTCGACTGATTCATTTGGCTTCATCCCACCATCGACCGCTTCAAAGCGTTTGCCGTTAAACTCAACCAAGTAGTCCTCAATCATGGTACCTGGCAAGATATTTGACTCACCGATAAAAGTGGCAACAAAGTGGTTGATTGGCTCGTCGTAGATGTCCACAGGAGTTCCAGACTGAACAATCTCACCATCATTCATAACGAAAATCCAGTCACTCATGGCAAGGGCTTCTTCCTGATCGTGAGTGACAAAGACAAAGGTAATGCCCAATCGTTGTTGCAGTTCACGCAGTTCGTACTGCATATCTGTTCTTAATTTCAAGTCCAGCGCTGACAGAGGCTCGTCCAACAAAACCACACGGGGTTGGTTGATGATGGCACGGGCAATTGCCACACGCTGACGTTGTCCTCCAGAAAGTTTGCGGATGGAACGTTTTTCATAACCTTCCAACTGAACCATCTTGAGAACTTCAGTAACACGTTGCTCGATTTCTTTCTTGTCAATCTTACGCAAGCGGAGCGGAAAGGCAACATTTTCAAACACATTCATATGTGGGAACAAGGCATAGGATTGAAAGACGGTATGGACGTCTCGCTTGTTGGTTGGGATATCATTAATTCGGACACCGTCTAGCATGATATCTCCTGTCGTCGCATCCAGTAAACCTGCAATGATGTTTAGGATGGTTGATTTCCCTGAACCAGATGCGCCTAGAAGGGTGTAGAATTTCCCTTCTTCCAACTCAAAGTTGATGTCTTTGAGAACCTTGGTGTTGCTGTCTTCAAAAACTTTAGAGACGTTTTTGAATTCAATAATTGGTTTTTTCAATTGTCATTTATTCCTTCTTTTTCATAGATTAACAGATTAGGGCTCTGTCAGGCCGCTACTACCTCGTGTAGGAGATTGAACTGCCTACATACTTCTGCACTAACGATAGGCTTTCACCCCCTTTCCATGACATAGCAGCAGCTTTTCAAATACAGCTTCCTACTTGCTTTCACCTAAAATACGGACTTCTCTTTCAAGCGTGATACCTGAGTGTTCCTTGACTTTTTCGATAACAGACTCAATCAAGTCTTCGTAGTCTTTAGCCGTTCCATCTGCGACATTGATCATAAATCCTGCGTGCTTTTCTGACACTTCTACGCCACCAATACGATAGCCTTTCAAGCCAGCTTCTGAAATTAACTGACCTGCAAAATGCCCGACTGGACGCTTAAAGACCGAGCCACAAGATGGGTATTCCAAAGGTTGCTTGAGTTCACGGAGATGCGTCAAGCGGTCCATTTCTTGCTTGATAATCTGATGGCTTCCTGGAGCTAGGGCAAATTTAGCTGATAAGACAACAGAACCAGACTCTTGAATGGCTGAGTGGCGATAACCAAAAGCTAAGTCTTTGGCAGACAAGGTTTCGATTTCTCCATCCTTGGTCAAGACCTTACAAGACTGCAAGATGTGGGCAATCTCACCACCATAGGCACCTGCATTCATAAAGACAGCACCGCCGATACTCCCTGGAATGCCGCAAGCAAACTCAAAACCAGTCAAACTATGACGAAGGGCAATGCGAGTTGTCTCAATTAAGTTAGCACCAGCTTCAGCTTCGATGGTATAGCCATCAACTGAAACATTATTGAACTTGTCACACAAGATGACAAATCCACGAATCCCGCCGTCACGAACGATAATGTTGCTGGCATTTCCAAGAACCATCCAAGGGATATTTTCTTGATTAGCAAATTTAACAAGGCGAGCCAACTCAAAACGATTTCGTGGAAAGACCAGATAATCGGCCTCTCCACCTACTTTTGTATAACTATAGCTATGCAAGGGTTCCTTGAAACGGATATCAATCCCTTCTAAGATTTCAAGCATGTTTTCTTCTACTGACATGACACTCTCCCTTTTACAAAATTCATTCCATTATACCATTTTTAAGACCATTTGACGACCCTAAAAAAATCTTGGGCTTCTTTTAAACAAAAAAAGAGGTTTCCCCTCTTTTTATGATTTTTTGCAAAAGATAGCCTTTGTTCCATAGGCAACCAGCACAAGTTCAAGTGCTAGGACAACTTCAACCAAGACTGGACTTGTAATCCATCCTACTTGAGCTAGAGATGGTACTAGGTCAAAGAAGGCATGTAGACCATAGGCCGCTAGGAGATAAATCCATTTTTTCTGGCGAACAGCTTGGTAAACCCAAACTGTCAAAAGTAATTGGAAACCTAGAGCCAAAATCCGTTCAAAACCAAGCAAATAAATCTGCCAGACAGACAGCGACTGGATGGTTTTCAACATATTTTCAGACAGCAATTGCATAACCTGTGGATCCTGCGTTTGAACCGCTGAAAGCACGATGTAGAGATTGATCAAACTGGTGATACCGAGGAAAATCAATTCCAGGCCACCATGCCCCAGTCCATAGCCCAAGGCATCTGCCTTTTCCAAGCTTCTCTTTTTCTCCAACCATTTGAAGAAAACAAGACGAGCAGTTTCCTCAAAAAGGGCTGCCATGGCTAGTCCATAGAGGATGTAGAGAAGCGGGTGGTCTTGCAAGAGGGCAATACTGCCGTTTTTTTGAGGGTGCAAAACCAAGATATGCACCAGTTTTTCTAAAATCTGTGAAGAGACAAAGAAGGCGACAGCCCCCAAGCCCAAGACAGCTAGATTGATCTGGTATTTCTTTTTGGCATACCAAATGCTTCCTAGCAAGAAAGCTAGCAAAAGCACCGTGGTAATGATAATATGAGTGGTCATTTTCTTCTCCTATTCTGCCTTTTCAATATCTTTTCTCATCTCGTCAACATTGAACTTAGCAAACAAGTATTGACGATCTTGGACTGGGAAACGTTGATCCAACTGATCAACTGCTCCCACCTCGATAATGCCTTCCTTGATGACAAAGTCCATGACATGTCCACCGAAAGTCAAATCATCTGAGATGAAGTGCAGATGGTAGCCTGCCACACTGACTCCATGGAAAATCTCTGGCGTCCAGAAACCAACGATGGTTCCCACCACATTATCACGACTATATTCCGGTTGATGGGTTGCGACATCAGCAAACTTGGTATCTGGTGTCGACTTGGGAATCATGCGCACATGCATATGTGAAAATTCCCCCCGAATCTTGATAGAGCGGAAAAGATTTTCCCCATCATAATAAGACTCGATTCGTTCTTCCAATTCCTTGTCCGTCATCTCAAAGCGCTGGCGGAAAATGACCTCTGCCTGATGCGGTACCACTGCAGCGTAAGGAATAAGGGCATCTGGTGATACTTCCACAATTTCTGGTTGCTCTCCTGAGCCTTTAGCCTGATAGGCCCTGCCATCCAAGACAATCAATTCTCCATCAATAGAATCCAAGGTTCCCAAACCAAGGTCACCATGCTCTAGCAATTCTCCCACTGTCATGGTACCACCATAAAGGCCTGCCATCAAGGCTCCAAGGGTATTGTATTGAAATAATTTCACTGGTTCCTGCACGTTCTTATCCATTCTCTTTCTTGTCTGTTATTCTATAAATCTTACTCCTAAGTATACCACATTTGCCCCTAGATGTGAACGAGAGAAACACTCTAAACATTGCCAAGAAGGAAAAAAAAAGGTACAATGTAACAAAATCAAGGGAGGTCTGGAATGAAGAAACAAAGCAAGTACCAAGAGGTCGTTTCCTATCTGAAAAATGGTATCGAGTCTGGACGATTTCCGACGGGAAGCCGCCTGCCTTCTATCCGTCAACTGAGCCTTGACTTCCACTGTAGCAAGGACACCATTCAGAGAGCCCTGCTTGAATTACGGCACGAACAATACCTCTATGCCAAGCCCCAGAGTGGCTACTATGTCCTAGAACAAGGGCAACACCAGGACCTAGAAATCGAAGTCACTGACGAACATGCCAGTGCCTATGACGATTTCCGACTCTGCGTCAATGAAACCTTGATTGGCCGGGAAAACTACCTCTTCAACTACTATGACAACCAAGAAGGATTAGAAGACTTAAGACAATCCATTCATAAACTTCTATTTGACCAAGCTCTCTACTGCAAGGCAGACCAGTTGGTATTGACTTCTGGGACCCAACAAGCCTTGTTTATTCTCTCTCAAATATCCTTTCCTAGCCAAGCAAAGGAAATCTTGGTGGAACAGCCGACCTACCATCGGATGAATCGCCTCTTGATTGCTCAGAGCTTAGACTATCAAACGATTGAACGAGGCATTGATGGGATTGACTTAGAGGAGCTGGAGCGACACTTCAAAACAGGAAAGATTAAGTTTTTCTATACTATTCCTCGCTTTCACTATCCCCTAGGCCATTCCTATTCTGAGCAGGACAAACGGGCTATTCTTGACTTAGCTGCCAAGTATGGTGTCTATATCGTAGAGGACGACTATTTGGGGGATTTGGACTCTAAAAAGGGCCAGACCTTCCACTATCTGGATACAGAGGAGCGGGTTATTTACATCAAGTCCTTCTCAACCAGCCTCTTTCCAGCCCTGCGAATTACGGCACTCATCCTTCCAAATGCTATCAAAGAAGCCTTTGTAGCCTACAAAAATATCCTAGACTACGACAGTAACCTCATCATGCAAAAGGCCCTGTCACTCTATATCGATAGTCAATTATTTGAGAAAAATCGTTTAGCTCGCTTGGCCAATCAGGAAGCTTACCAGAAGCAAATCGAGGAAAGGTTAGCTAAATTGACTTGCCCCCTTCCTCACTTTCCTCTTCACGATGGTGTATTGCTAGACCTAAGACGATACCCTAAAATTGCCAGTCTCAAACACAGTCAACTGAGCTTGGAATTCTTTGAAGAGGCCTACTTGGGTGTCTGCCCTTATCAATTTGCCAAAGTGTCCTTAGACAATCTGGAAAATGTTTTAAACTATTTAAAAGCAGAATTGGATTGACTTCCAACTCTGTTTTTTTCTTATTGTTCAACTTCTGTTAGGCTTGCTGCTTTTTCAAGATAGCTTTGGTAAGTTCCTTCATCCTTGAGTTTTTGGATGACCTTATCCACCACTTCTTTCAAATCAGCACTATTTTTTCTAAGGGCAACTGCATTGGCTTCGCCGTCCTTCATCTTCAAGCTGACAGTTGCGACAGCTAAATCTGCATTTTTAGCAGCATAGCTAAGGGCAACAGGCTCATCCATGTGAACAGCATCTACTTTTCCAGCCTGCAATTCATTGACAGCTTCACCCATATTGGTTAGGGAAGTCAATTGAGCTTTTGGCAATTGTTCCTTGACCATTGCTTCTGGAACAGTCCCTTTTTGGGCTGCAATATTAGCACTTTCCAGGCTAGTTAAATCCTTGTATTTTTCTACATCAGCCTTCCGAACCAAGAAACTAATCTTGTTTTCATAGTAAGGGATTGAAAAATCAAAGACTTCTTTTCTCTCGTCAGTAGCGCTAATTCCCGCAACTGCTAGATCTGCCTTCCCAGTTTGAAGACTGGTCAAGACATTGTCAAAACTCATACTTGAAATTTCCAACTTAACCCCAAGTTCATCAGCGATAGCTTGGGCCATATCAATATCCGCACCGACTACCTGATTTTTCCCGTCAACCAAGGCTTGGAATTCAAAGGGTGCATAGTCAGGACTGGTCGCCACAACTAATTTCCCCTTTTGCTTAATGGCCTCAAGAGCTGACTGAGAACCATTCGAACTTGACTGGCAAGCCACTAAGAAGAAACTTGCAAGAAAGCTACATAAAACAAATATCCATTTTTTTAATTTCATAAATAAACAACCTCTCTGTTAATTTTGTATAATTATAACGCTACTCAAGATGTTTGTCAAGTATTTTTTGAATTTTTATCTTAAAAATATTTTTTTCATTCAAAAAAGGAGCTATCAGTTAATTTCAAGCTCCTTTTTATACAGAATGAAACTATTTTATAGTTCGACAATCTTACCTGTTTCAAAGTAAACAACCCATTCACAGATATTTTTGGCATAGTCTCCAATACGTTCCAAGAAAGCAATCACTTGGAAGTAATCACGACCTGTAACGATAGCATCTGGATTTTTCTTGATTTCTTCTGTAGCCAAATCACGAATGCTATCAAAATAATGGTTGATTTTTTCGTCCATTGCTGCTACTTCATAGGCCTGGTCCACTGAACCATTCAGATAGAGTTCAAGGGCTGCTTCGACGAAATTCTTAACATCGCGACCCATCCTCTTGATTTCTTCTTCAACAGCTGGAATACGTTGTTCTCCCTTCATACGAATTGCTGCTTTTGCAATGGAAACAGCATGGTCTCCCATACGTTCCAAGTCAGATACCGCTTTTAAGACTGTTAGAACTGTACGCAAGTCTTGAGAAACGGGTTGTTGAAGGGCAATCATTTCAAATGATTTCTTCTCCAATTTCACTTCGTATTCGTTTACTTCTGCATCGTCTTCGATGACTTCCTTGGCCAAATCACGGTCATGCGTAACAAAGGCACGCACTGTACGATTGATTTGTGAGAGCACTTCTTGTCCCATGGCGTAGAACTGGTTGTGCAATTTCTCTAAATCTTCCTCAAATTGAGAACGTAACATCATTTATCTCCTTATCCAAATTTTCCTGAAATATAATCTTCTGTTTCCTTATGTTGTGGGTTGAGGAACATCTTCTTAGTATCGTTAAACTCAATCAAATCTCCATCTAGGAAAAATCCTGTCTTGTCAGAAATACGAGAAGCTTGTTGCATAGAACGCGTAACCAAGAGCATGGTATATTTATCTTTTAGACCATACAAGGTTTCCTCAATCTTACCAGCCGAGATAGGGTCCAAGGCTGAAGTCGGCTCATCCAAGAGAATGATTTTAGGACTGGTTGCCAAGACACGGGCAACACAGACACGTTGCTGTTGTCCACCTGAAAGCCCGATAGCCGAATCATGCAGGCGATCCTTGACCTCATCCCAGATAGAAGCTCGTTGCAAGGCTTTTTCTACCGCTTCATCCAGAACGTGCTTGTCCTTCACTCCATTGATACGAAGCCCATAAACAACATTTTCGTAGATAGACATAGGGAAAGGGTTCGGTTGTTGGAAAACCATACCGATTTCCTTTCGCAATTCAACTGTATCTGTACGCGGACTGTAGATGTTGTGGCCGTTGTAAACCACCGAACCAGTTGTGGTCACCTCAGGATTGAGGTCCCCCATGCGGTTGATTGCTTTGAGAAGGGTTGACTTCCCTGATCCAGATGGACCAATCAAGGCTGTAATTTCCTTAGGTTGGAAAGATAGGGAAACACTATTCAAGGCCTTTTTTTGATTGTAGTAAACGGACAGGTCTGACACCTGTAAAATCGCTTCTGTCATACTGTTTCCTTTCTATCCAAAGTGTCCTGTTACGTAGTCATTGGTTGACTGTAGTTTGGCATTTTGGAAAATATTAGAGGTCTTATCGTACTCGATCAAGTCACCCAAGTAGAAAAATCCTGTGTAGTCACTAGCACGCGCAGCCTGCTGCATACTGTGAGTCACGATGATGATGGTAAAGTCCTTCTTCAATTCCAAC
The DNA here is from genome assembly GCF_006385785.1 of Streptococcus shenyangsis. GTDB lineage: Bacteria > Bacillota > Bacilli > Lactobacillales > Streptococcaceae > Streptococcus > Streptococcus shenyangsis. Next base: position 10,350 of record NZ_VFSH01000006.1, on the reverse strand, counting down.
ATAGTTTCTTCCAGCTGGGCTGTTGCAATCGGATCCAAGGCTGACGCTGGTTCATCCATCAAGAGGATATCTGGTTTAACAGAGATAGCACGAGCGATACAGAGACGTTGCTGCTGACCACCTGATAGGGTCAAGGCTGACTTGTGCAAATCGTCTTTGACCTGGTCCCAAAGGGCAGCTTGACGAAGAGAGGTTTCCACAATTTTATCCAAGACTTGCTTGTCCTTAACCCCTGCACGTTCATGGGCAAAAGTGGTGTTGCGGTAGATAGACTTGGCAAAGGGATTTGGTCGTTGGAAGACCATTCCGATGTGCTTACGCATCTCATAGACGTTAATTTCTGGACGGTTGACATCAATCCCTTGATAGAGGATTTGACCTGTGACCTTAGCAATATCAATGGTATCATTCATACGGTTGAGACTGCGGAGGTAGGTTGATTTCCCTGATCCAGATGGGCCAATTAAGGCTGTAATTTTATTTTTTTCAAATTGCATATCGATGCCCTTGATGGATTCTTTTTTACCGTAGTAAACATGTAAATCCTTAGTAGAGAGGGCCACTTTCTCTTCAGGAAAGGTGATGATATGCTTTTCATCCCAATTATATTTTGACATGGCTTCTCCTTTAGGCAGCGGTTAATTTCTTATGTAGGTAGCTTCCGAGTTTGCGGGCTCCAAAGTTAAAGATGAGGATAAAGATGAGGAGCACGGCTGCAGAACCTGCTGATACGATGGTTCCATCTGGAATGGTTCCTTCGCTATTGACTTTCCAGATGTGGACAGCCAAGGTTTCTGCTTGACGGAAGATAGAGATTGGGCTGGTCACACTAAGAATATTCCAGTTAGACCAGTCAAGGGCTGGAGCGGATTGCCCTGCTGTATAGATGAGAGCTGCCGCCTCACCAAAGATACGACCAGAGGCCAAGACAACCCCAGTTACAATCCCTGGAAGGGCTTCTGGAATAACCACATGGACCACAGTCTCCCAGCGAGAAATCCCAAGGGCCAAACCAGCCTCACGTTGCGTATGGTGAACGTGTTTCAAGCTGTCCTCAACATTACGAGTCATCTGAGGCAGGTTAAAGACTGTCAAGGCCAAGGCACCTGAGATGATTGAAAATCCGTACTCAAACTGAACTACAAAGATCAAGTAACCAAAGAGACCTACAACCACTGATGGTAGAGAAGACAAGATTTCAATACAGGTTCTGACAAAGTTGGTCACAGGACCTTTTTTGGCATATTCAGCTAGGAAAATCCCAGCTCCCATAGACAAGGGCACAGAAATAATCAAGGTAATGACCAGAAGGAAGAAGGAATTATAGAGCTGAATTCCAATCCCTCCACCTGCTTGGTAAGAAGAGGATTTGCCAGTCAAGAAAGACCAAGAGATGTGGGGCAAACCACGAACCAAGATATAAAGAATCAAGGATGCCAAGATGGCAACGATAATTCCTGCAATTGAGTAGAGGACAGCTGTTGCAATTTTATCTAATTTCTTAGCGTGCATAGTTTTTCTTTCCTCTTTCTTTCGTAATCAATTTAATCACACTATTGAAGGCCAAACTCATCAAGAGCAAGACTAAGGCCAAGGACCAAAGTACGTTATTATCAACTGTACCCATGACGGTATTTCCGATACCCATGGTCAAGACAGAGGTCAAGGTCGCAGCAGGTGTTGTTAGTGAAGTTGGGACAACGGCTGAGTTTCCGACCACCATCTGAATAGCCAAAGCCTCACCAAAGGCACGCGCCATCCCAAAGACCACTGCTGTAAAAATACCTGAACGCGCTGCCTTCAAGGTCACGCGCCAGATGGTTTGCCAGCGAGTTGCCCCCATAGCCAAACTAGCTTCACGGTAGTGACGAGGCACCGCACGCAAACTATCGGTTGTCATAAAGGTTACCGTCGGTAAAATCATGACAAAGAGAACGAAAATCCCTGACAAAATCCCAAAACCAGTTCCACCAAAGACACTACGGACAAAAGGAACTACGACCTGCAAACCAATAAATCCATACACAACTGAAGGAATCCCGACAAGCAATTCAATGGCTGGTTGCAAGATTCTAGCACCTTTTGGTGAGACCTCTGTCATAAAGACAGCTGCTCCAATGGCAAAAGGAGTTGCGATAAGGGCTGACAGGATTGTGACAATAAAGGAACCCAAAATCATTGGAAGGGCACCAAATTGTTTACCTGAAGGATTCCATGTTTGACCAAATAGGAAATCAAAGATATTAACTCCATTGACAAAGAAGGTCGACAAGCCTTTTTGGGCTACGAAAATCAAAATCATAGCCACAATAATGACAATCAAAGACAGACAGGCAAAGGTCAAACCTTTTCCTAGTTTCTCTAAACGAGAGTTCTTTGAGGGAGAAAGTAATTTTTTAGCTAATTCTTCTTGATTCATTATTGACTCCCTTCTAGTGCTGTCACCGTTCCCACAGCATCTTTTTCAACCTTCATTTCCTTAACAGAAATATAGCCCATTCCCTTAACGATTCCACTTTGCGCTTCATCTGATAAGACAAAGTTGAGGAATTCTGCCACCAATTCGTTTGGTTGACCTAGGGTGTACATGTGCTCATAAGACCACAAAGGCCAGTTATTGGTCGTAACATTTTCTGCAATCGGCTCATAGCCATTCAACTTCATGCGTTTCACCGAGTCATCCACATAGGCAAAGGCTAGGTAAGAAATGGCTCCTGGTGTCTGGGAAACAATGTTTTTGACCATCCCATTTGAATCCTGTTCTTGACTCTGCACAGCAGATTGACCATCCATGATAACACTATCAAAGGTTGCACGCGAACCAGAACTTGCCGCACGGTTGATAATGGAAATGGCTAGGTCTTTCCCACCGACTTCTTTCCAGTTGGTTACTTGACCTGTGAAGATGCTACGGAGTTGTTCTGTTGTCAGATTTTCAACGTCAACTTCCTTGTTCACAATTACTGCCAAGCCTGCTACGGCTACCTTATGGTCCACTAGAGCGGATGCGTTGATACCGTCTTTTTCCTCGGCAAATACGTCTGAATTTCCTACATCAACGGCTCCAGACTGAACCTGAGACAGACCTGTACCAGATCCTCCACCTTGAACGTTGACTGTTTTTCCAACGTGCATAGAACCAAATTCATCTGCTGCTGCTTCGACCAAGGGCTGAAGAGCCGTTGAGCCAACAGCTGTCATGGATTCCCCACGATCAATCCAGCTAGCACATCCCGCCAAAGAACCTGCTAGCAAAAGAGCCGCAAGGGATAGAGCGAGTTTTTTCCTTTTTTTCACTGTTTTTCTCCTTGAAAATAATGGTGAATGCTGTGAATTTTTTCAACTATTTATTTATGTTTTTCTTTTTTAAAATTGGGAGCCAACTGACGTTGCTAGCTTGGTTTTACTAGAAATTTGCTCAGTTGCCTTCTCCACTAATTTTGACTTAAAATGAAAGACAATTTGAAAAAAATCCATACTTCCACTATAACATAGACAAGCTACTTTGACTAGCATTTTCACTTGAATCTGAGGCCTTTTGGAAAATAATTTTTCAAAACATTTCCAGTCACCTTAGCAAAGCCCAAACCATTGCCTTGAACCAAAACTTGATACCAACCATTTGGCAGACTTTCCGCCAGCTGAACGGTTTCTCCAGCCACATACTTTACAAACCCTTCTTGGTCAATTTCAACCGACTGTTTGACCTGACTCGGTTTCAAGGCTAGACCAAGAGCAAAACTAGGCTCAAAGCGTTTCTTCTTAAAAGTACCCAGATGCAGTCCATTGCGAGCAATCTTGAGTTTCCCTAAATCTGGCAAAAGTTCTGGTAAGATATAAAGCTGATCTCCAAATGTCTGCAAAATACCCGGTAGATTAACCTTCAAATGGTTTTGTGCAAATTCCTGCCACAAGGCAACTTGCTCACGGCTGAGATTGCTCTTACTTGCCTTAAATTTAGGTGCTGGATTGTCACCTTTAAATTGTAAATGAGCGACAAACTGCCCCTCTCCCTTAAAATGATGAGGGTACATCCGAGCTGTTTCTGGCAGATCAATACCAGCTACCATTCCATTGATATGCTCAACTGGTAGCAAGTCAAAATCATACTCTTCCAGTAGCCAATTGACGATCTCTTCGTTTTCCTCGGGTGCCCAAGTACAGGTTGAATAAACCAAACGACCACCTTCTGCAAGCATGGTCACTGCATCTACTAGAATTTCTCTTTGCAAACTAGCACATTGACTTGGATAATCTAAGCTCCAATAGTCCATAGCATCTGGTTGCTTACGAAACATCCCTTCACCAGAGCAAGGGGCATCAAGGACAATCAGGTCAAAATAGCCTTTAAAAACCTTGGCCAAGCGGTCGGCAGATTCATTGGTCACCACGACATTTGTCGCTCCAAAGCGCTCCATGTTTTCTACTAAAATCTTAGCCCGTTTGCTTGAAATTTCATTGGAAACCAGGAGACCCTCCCCTGCTAGATAGGCTGCTAGTTGAGTGGATTTGCCACCCGGTGCAGCGGCCAAATCCAAGATCTTCATACTAGGACTGGGCTGGGCTACCTGAGCAACCATCTGAGCAGCAGGTTCTTGCGAATAAACCAAACCAGTAGCATGCTCAGGAGATTTTCCTGAAACCTTCCCATAGTGTCCCCAAGGGGTTTGAGGAATAGGATCAGAAAATGAAGCTTGGGCTTCTTTTAAAGGATTGACCCGAAAGGCCGAAACCGCTTCCTCCTCAAAAGAGGCAAGAAAATCTCTTGCCTCATCTCCTAGTATCTCTTCATATTTTTCAACAAATCCTTCTGGAAATTGCATTTAAGTTCTTTTCCTTTCGTAAATATAGGACTGAATTTCCTCCTGCATCTCAAGAGGCACCATCATGACCGGCTGTCTGGTTTGAAAATCAGGAGCTTCACCAGAAAGGGTCACCACCCGATAGCCCAGATTTTCCCCTAAAATACTAGCTGCGGCATAATCCCATGGTTGCAGATAAGTGACATAGGTCAATAAACGTCCTGACAAAATCTTGGCAAAACTAATGGCCGCACTCCCATAGACACGAACACCGAGAACCGCTCGACTCAAATCAGCCAGTCCCCATTCATTGGTTTCCAACATACCACTATTTCCTGCAATGAGAAAATCTCCAAGTGGTTTTGCTTGAAAGGGAGCTAGGGGCTTATCATTTAGATAAACAGGAAAGGCTCCACCACCGTGATAACAATCCCCTTTGACCACATCATAAATCAGGCCAAACTGTCCCTGACCATTTTCAAAATAAGCCATCATAACAGCAAAATCTTCCTGCTGGGCGACAAAGTTATTGGTACCATCAATGGGATCAATGACCCAAACCTTGCCCTCTTGAACCGAGGCTCTCAGACAACCTTCTTCAGCACAAATCTTATCCTTAGGATAACGGGACAAAATCTCACTAACCAAAAGTTCCTGAACTTCCTTGTCCAGTCTGGTCACCAAATCCGTTGGAGAGGACTTGGTTTCAACACACAAGTCTTCCTGCATATGGTCAAGGATGTACTGACCTGCTTTCTTAACAAGCTCTTTAGCAAATTCAAATTTACTTTCCAAGAGAAATCTTTCCTTCCCCTTTTTCCTTGGCAGCCTGAACTGCTCGGTAAAGCGAATAGCCACTAACTGTTTCAAATTCTCGTCCCAAACGTTTTTCTTCACTCTTGCTTGGCACGACAGACTTGAATCCCTTATAGGAGTCCAGTAACTTTTTAGCTTCTACCTTGCCTTCATAGGCAGCTTCAACATCATTAAAAAAAGAAAGCACTGAAGCAAGTTCTTCAGTGCTCCACGACAAATCTAGTGGGTAACTATACTGTTTGTTCATTAACTAATACCAGCTCTCATTCTTGCTTCTTTTAGTTCTTGCTTACGGTAACTACGAGGGAGAAAAGCACGAATCTCATCTTCATTAAAACCGATTTGCATGCGTTTGGCATCAATAATAATTGGACGACGTAAAAGACTAGGGTACTGCTCAATCAAATGAAGCAATTCCGATACCGAAATACTCTCTACATCAATATTCAATTTTTGAAAAATTTTTGAACGAGTTGAAATGATGTCATCAGTACCATTTTCGGTCAAGGAAAGGATATGTTGCAATTCTTTTCTTGTTAAAGGACTGGTCATAATATTGTGTTCCACAAAGGGAACCTTATGTTTTTCTAACCAGGCCTTAGCCTTACGACATGATGTACAGCTCGGTGATAGAAATAGTGTAATCATGCTTTTCTCTTCTTATCTATACTTTGCTATTTCTATTATACACAAAAATAAAGCGCTTGACTAGCGATTTTTTAAAAAAAGCCTATTTTTCAAGAAAAATAGACTGTTCGCAAACGATTGACACAATTGGATTTGGTTAATTCACTCTTAACGATGGTTTCAAATGATATACAATTTTATATATACAAATTAAAAACGTCTTTCGTTTTACTTCCTACGACTTTTCAGGTACAGAAAACCAAAGAAGCTTTCATAGAGGGCGAAAAAGAGGAGGAAGGCATGAAGGAAGAAGGTCTCTGGCAAAATCAGAATCACTGGATCCTTAGCTGGGTCAAAAAGCCAGGTATCATCTCCCACAAAGAGAAGTTGATGGAAAAGAGTAAAGAATTGGTCAAACCCAATCAAAACTCCCCCAAGCCCAATCAGCAAAGGTAAGACTACTAAAGCCAGAAAATTTTTACGATAGAGAGACAAGAATCCCTTTTTCACAATTCCTTTGACAAAGAAATAGAAACTTGGCAGTGTCACTAAGGCTACTAGCTGAGCCAAGTGAAAGAGGTTTTTGACCACCGCAAAATGGTGTAGCCCAGCTGCTGACGAACGAAAATCTGGCATCTCTAGGATCTGACTAAAAGGATTGGTCAGGTAATTCATCAAGATCTGAAAGTTGTACTGAATGGTTTCTGGTTTTAGATAAACCCGATTCGTTAGGTGCAGCCACTGAATCTCCATAGGATAGAAGACCCAAGTCAGATAAATAGTCAGAAGGATTGACAGGGAGAGGAGAAAGAGCATAGAGCCCCAAAAAGTCAGTTTAGTTTTCATCAAAATCCCACTCCGCAAGGCTAGAAACCACATGAGTCGGTGCGATTGGCAGGTCTGCTACTTCTTCTTCCTTGGTAAAACCTGTCGTCACCAAGAGCGTTGGAATGCCATTGTCAATTCCTGCTCGAATATCAGTCAGGTAATTGTCCCCAACCATGATTAATTCTTCGCGTTCCAAACCTAAGTGCTCAACCGCCTTGTCCATAATAATAGCATTTGGTTTCCCGATATAAACAGGATTCACTCGTGTTGCTACTTCAAGAAGCGTAATCAGTGAACCAGCACCTGGCAAAAGACCCCGTTCTGTCGGGATATTGAGGTCAGGATTGGTTCCGATAAAGTGGGCGCCCTTTTGAATCGCAAGAGTTGCTGTGGCAAATTTTTCATAGTCTACTTGCCAGTCCAGGCCTACTACCACATAGGCAGGATTTTCCTTGTCTTCCACATAACCAGCCGCCTTGATGGCTTCCTTGAGCCCTGCTTCTCCGATGACATAGACCGTCTTTTCCAGTCCCAAGTCATTCATGTAGTCGATGGTGGCCAAAGTCGCTGTATAGACAGTCGATAGGGGCGTATCAATATTAAAATTCTGAGCCAACATCTCTTGAACACTCTCTGGAGTGCGGGTTGTATTGTTAGTCACAAAGAGATAGGGAATGTCCCGCTTTTGCAATTCATGAACAAAAGCCTCTCCTGCTGGAATTCTATCTTTCCCCTTATAAATAGTTCCATCTAGATCAATTAAATAGCCTTTATATTTCATCTATTTCTCCCTAATCCTTTTCTAATTCTTGCCAAGTAATAATAGTCTGTGCATTGGTAACACCGTCGCTTGTAATCTCATGCTTGCTTTCGAGTCCACTCCGCTCAACAGCCGATGTAATCACCCCACCTGGTCGAACTTCCTTGACATACTTGAGATTGATTTTCTTGGGAATATATTGGGTCAAAAAATCTGCTCCCATGACCTCAAAAATCCAGTCCAGGTATTTACTGTTATTAACATGACCATTCATATCCAAATCGTAAAAACGGACATGGTAATCCTTGCTAATTGGATTTTCCAAGCTTTGATATTTAGGTCCTCGAAGCAATTTTTTGGAAAACTCAGATTGGTAAGGAGCCACAATCTCAGGTTCAACAGCATGGACTTTTCGACTGTCTCGGTCCATGAGAACAAAGGTAGTCATCATGTGGATGAGCTCCTGCCCCGCTTCATCATAAATGGTAAAGCGACGGTAGCAAAAAAGTCGATTGTAGCTCAAAACTTCTGTTTCGATGGTAATTTCTTCCCCAAAACGAGGTAAACGAATCACCTCAATATCATATCCTGCGATGATCCAGACTAAATTATAGTTTTCTAAAATAGTCTTATCACCGACTCCTAGTTCAATAGACTGCATCCCTGAAACTTGTAGTGATAGCAAAACCACATCTGGAAGTTTAATATGACCGTTCATATCAGCCATATCAAAAGGAATTTTCATTTTCATTTGATAAGTTAAGCCCATGATCCTACTCCAAAATAAATCGTTCTGCTACGGTGTCTCCCAAAAAGAGACCTCTCTTTGTCATGCGCACTCGGTCACCCTCTATTTGCATGAGACCTTTTTGAACCAAGTCTCTGACGATTTCGCCATATAGTTCATCAAAAGACCGGCCAAATTTTTCCTCAAATCGCGCCATGGAAACCCCTGATTTCTTGCGAAGTCCCAAGAACATTTCTTCTTCCATTTGCTCTTTTTGACTCAGGTGCTCTTCTGTAATACGTGCGTTGCCTTCCTCAACTGCACTCAGATAATGACGAATGGGACCATGGTTTTTATAGCGAACACCATTGACATAACCAGATGCTCCAGCACCAATGCCATAGTATTCAGCATTGTCCCAGTACATGAGATTGTGACGACTTTCAAAACCGATTTTGGAGAAATTGGAAATCTCATAATGCTCAAAACCTGCTCGCTCCAGCTCTGCGATGATGTACTCAAACATTTCCGCTTCTAGTTCCTCCTTAGGCAGAGGCAATTTCCCACGTCGCATCCGGTTCATAAAGACCGTATGGTTTTCTAAAATCAAACTATACAAACTCATATGGGGAATATCCAGCCCAATGGCCTTAGCCACATTTTCCTTGACTTGCTCCATGGTCTGGCCAGGTAGCGCATAAATCAAATCGATAGAGATATTGTCAAAACCAGCCAGTTTCAGACGGTCGATATTTTCATAAATATCTTTCTCTAAATGACTGCGCCCAATCTTTTTCAACATTTTGTTATCAAAAGTTTGCACACCTAGTGAAACACGATTGACAGCCGAGTTCTTCAAAACAGCAATCTTATCCGCATCCAAGTCGCCTGGATTGGCTTCAATGGTCAACTCCTCCAAGACAGACAAGTCCAAGTTTTCAGTCAATCCCTTCAATAACACCTCTAGTTGTGACGCTGACAGGGCTGTCGGTGTACCACCACCGATATAGAGGGTTCTCAACCTTTGAATATCATAAGATTGAAACTCTTCTAACAGATGCTCCAAATAGCTATCTACCGGCTGATTTTTGATGAAAACCTTTGAAAAGTCACAATAATAACAAATCTGGGTACAAAATGGGATGTGCACATAGGCTGATGTTGGTTTTTTCTGCATAGTCTTATTATACCACAAAAAGCGAACAATACTTAGAATTCCGTTTAACAAAATCCTAGCATTGTTCGCTTTCTTTATCTAATCATTCTTTGTATTTTATGGATAACACAACTATCAGAATCAATCTAGTTCGTTGTTAAAACACAAAAGAATGAATGTTCATCTGACTAAATTTTTAGTCTTCTTTTTTCTTGCGAGCTACAAGTCCAAATCCACTCAATAGTCCAAGAAGTCCTAGAGATGCAAGAGCAGCATTTGATTCTGTTCCTGTATTTGGCAATACATTTTGAGAATCATTTGACTTAGCTCCATTATCAACAGTAGTCTTAGTATCTACCTGATCTGCATTTGGAGTTGGAGTAGCTGGTGCTGGTTTATCTTGACCAGAATTTCCATTAGTATCAGGTTTGACTGGCATATCAGGTGTCACTGGTGCAACTGGATTTGTATCTGTTGGTGTTGATGGTGTGACTTTACCTGGTGTTGTTACATCAGGAACTTCAACTGTTGGTTGACCTGGTTCTGTAATCTTAGCTGTACCTGGAACCTTACCTTCTGGTAATTCACTGTTTGGTACTTTACCTTTACCGTCTTCACCGATTGTTACTGTGAT
>NZ_VFSH01000005.1 GCF_006385785.1 Streptococcus shenyangsis | reverse complement strand
CATCAGCTTCTGAATCAGCATCAACAAGTGCGTCAGAATCAGCGTCAACAAGTGCATCTGAGTCAGCATCAACAAGTGCATCTGAGTCAGCAAGCACATCAGCTTCTGAATCAGCATCAACAAGTGCGTCAGAATCAGCGTCAACAAGTGCATCTGAGTCAGCATCAACAAGTGCGTCAGAATCAGCAAGTACATCAGCATCTGAGTCAGCATCAACAAGTGCTTCAGAATCAGCAAGCACATCGGCATCTGAGTCAGCGTCAACAAGTGCATCTGAATCAGCAAGCACATCAGCTTCTGAGTCAGCAAGTACATCAGCTTCAGAATCGGCATCAACAAGTGCGTCAGAATCAGCAAGCACAAGCGCTTCTGAATCAGCATCAACAAGTGCTTCAGAATCAGCAAGCACATCAGCATCTGAATCAGCATCAACAAGTGCATCTGAGTCAGCATCAACAAGTGCGTCAGAATCAGCAAGCACATCAGCTTCAGAATCGGCATCAACAAGTGCGTCAGAATCAGCATCAACAAGTGCTTCAGAATCAGCGTCAACAGACACATTATCTTCTGAAACACCATCAGAATCAGCAGGTAAGTCAAGACAGCAATTGCCAAATACAGGTACAGAAGCTTCTAAGTCATCTGCACTCCTTGGAGCTTTGGCAGCTGTGACTGGTCTAGGTCTGTTTGCGAAACGCCGTAAACGTGATGATGAAGAATAATCGGATTAAAAATACATAGAAAGTATTGTTATTTCGATTTATGAAAAATCCCTTGGATGAAAACTCATCCAGGGGATTTTTTGCATTATTTCGTCGTAAATGTCCACTAATGATCGATAGTTGTATTCGCATTTTTCCTGTACGATTGTAGCCTATGGTAAACAAGACTTTAAGACCTCACTTTACTTGTTGATTAATATCCTTGAAGAAATAAAACTTCATCGGCATGACCTTGAATTGTGTATGATTATATTTCCGAGTTGTTAATTGTATGTAAGTTGCTTTTATTATAAGGCTATTTGTGGTAAGATGTATATAATAACAGAACGCTATATAGTACCTCTATATTAATGGTTAGTAACATTAAATTTGTATAAAAGTTTTAGTTGGATGACAAGTTATTCATATTGTAGACACACTGATAGATATAGTCAATTTAGTTGAAGGGAGAGAGTTTTAATTGCTATCTGGAAAATTCTGTCTATTTTCACATAAAAATAAGCAACACCAACGTTATTTTCAATTCTTATCTGATGGTAAGATTAGAGATATTGGTGGAGCAGGTCATGATAATGAGCGGTTTTGGAAATTAGAAGATTACAAACTTAAATTATATTCTAAGTCAGAGCAACTAACAGCAGTTTTTGAGTGTTGCTATGAAGAAGTAGGTTATTCCTACTGGGAAGGTTTACATCAGGAAACGATTCCCTTGGAAATACGAATATATGATTCGCGTCCAGATTTATTTGATTACCTGACAAAATATACTTGTCGCTATTTGATTGATTACGGAGCCTTAATAGTAGGGAAACATACGTATGGCATTCCACAATTAATTGACTATGACCACGGAGGTCAAGTTATAATTGGTGATTATTGTTCTATTGGGCATAATGTTCAATTTATCACTGCAAATCATGATTTAGAGTTGATTACAACTTATCCATTCAAGAGTTTAGAGGTGTTTTACACGGATGAGTCATTGCAGATGACTGATGACCATATTTTGAAAAGTCCAACTCGAGTTGGTAATGATGTTTGGATTGGTAACAATGCTCAAATCATGGCTGGGGTAACTATTGGAGATGGTGCAGTCATAGCAGCAGGGGCTCTAGTGACCAAGGATGTAGAACCATATGCTGTTGTAGGAGGCAATCCAGCCAAAGTGATTCGTTATCGAATCGCAGAGCCTATTTTCCGTGAACAGATGTTAGAAATTGCGTGGTGGAATTGGCCAGAAGACATTATTTCTGAACGATTGGATAAAATCATGAGTAAGGATATATCAGAATTTATAAGAGAATACTTACCAAATGCAGGGAAAGTTAAATGTGATTAATCTGTTATTAGAAATATTAGAATTAATTTAGAGCATATCTTAAAAAATGCCTACTATACTGAAATCGACTTTGTTTTTTATATATTGCATTAGAAAAGGAGTATATGATTAAAATGATGGAAAAAATTAGTGTTATCATTCCTGTTTATATGTCAGAACTATATCTTGAAAAATGCTTGGATAGTATCGTTCAACAAACCTATCAAAATCTTGAAATTATTTTGATTAATGATGGCTCAACAGATGGTTCAGCAGCAATCTGTCAACGTTATCAAAATCAAGATGAACGTGTTAAAGTCTATCATAAAAGAAACGGTGGGGTTTCTTCTAGCCGCAATCGTGCCTTGGAAGTTGTAACTGGGGATTATATCGTTTTTGTAGATAATGATGACTGGTTGGAGTTGGATCATATCCAAAATCTTTATGATTTATTGAAAAAAACAGATGCAGATATTGCAATCGGAAACTTTACTCAATTTTTAGATGATCAAGCTAGTTTTTTGATTCATGTAGGAACAGATGATTATTTTGAGAAGACTTATACGCCATTTGAATGGTTTTGCCATCAATATGACAGTAAGTATAATTTCAGTCAATGCTTCACAGTTCCGTGGGCGAAGTTATACAAGACGGAGTTGTTTAAAGATATTGTATATCCAACAGATAAAAGTGTAGAGGATGATTACACAACTTATAAAGTTTATCTTCAGACAGATAAAATTGCTTTTATGAATAAGGCTATTTATATCCATAGAAAACGTTCTACAAGTGTTACAAGGACAGTCAATCTTGCAGATGTATATCCCTTAAAGAGTATTGAAGAACGTATGACTATTCTCCAATTGATTGGAGCTCCTCAGGAGTTATTGGATAGAGAAATTCAAGCTTATAAATGGCGATTATCTATTCATGAAGAAGAAACTCTTAAACATGGAGATGTGGAATCTTATCAACAAATTTTGGTCAAAAAAGCAATTGCAGCTAAATATTTTAAAGGTTAGTAAAACACATTTTACAAATTTGTTTTTCTTTATTTTTAGATAGAAAAAGTGGCTTATACTCAAAAATTAGAATGTTATCTAATTTTTGATGTGGGTCGCTTTTTTACGTTTATTAGATAGCTATTCTAAAATAATAAGGCTAGTTATATCAATAAATTCCTAAAAGATACTTGATATGCATATAGACGAGTCATTTTTTAGATGTCTGAGATGAATTAAAAATTTATCTTTAGGATTGATCATTCGAAAATGTTATTGTGTAACTGCAGTAAGATTATAACGCTAAATATTTTAAATTATTCAACTTATATTTTTGCACTATTATACAATTTTTAGTTTAATTATAATTTGATACTGTATGAACGATTCTATCAATGAAATAAATATATTTTTTTAACTTGGAAATTCCTTAATAGCTTAAAAAATAGCAAAAAAATGTTATAATATTAGGAAAGGAGAATAGCTTCATGACTGAAAAAATTACGGTAATTGTACCAGTTTACAATGTTGAAAATTACCTAAATAAATGTTTGGATAGTTTAATTAACCAAACTTATAAAAATCTTGAAATTATCGTTATCAATGATGGCTCTACAGATAATTCGGGTAAAATTTGTCAAGAGTATGCACAAAAAGATAATCGAATTATTTATATTGAAAAAGAAAATGGTGGTCAATCTGAAGCACGAAATATGGGCTTGGATCGAATGACAGGATCTTATGTTACCTTTGTTGATTCAGATGATTGGGTTGAGCCGGATTATGTAGAAGTTCTATATAATAAATTAATTGAGTATCAGGCAGATATTGCAGTTGGGAATTATTACTCATATAATGAACAGGAAGGGATATTCTACTTCCATATATTTGGAAGTTCCTATTATGAGAAAGTGTATGATAATGTCTCTATTTTTGAAAATTTTTATGAATCAGAACATATGAAGAATTTTGCTTTGCTTTGTGTTGGTGGAAAGCTTTATAAAGCAGATTTATTTAGGGAGCTACGTTTTGAAGTAGGTAAATTAGGTGAAGATGGATATCTCAATCAAAAGATTTATTTACTTGCTGAAAAGACAATCTATTTGAATGCAGGTTTATATGCTTACCGCCAGAGAGAAGGAAGTAGTTCTAGGTCGTGGACTGAAAAGTGGATGCATGCTTTAGTAGATGCGATGTCGGAACGTATTACTTTACTAGCTAGTTTAGGCTATCCTTTAGAAAAGCACTTGGCAGTTTATAGTAAGATGTTAGATAGCGTACTATCTAATGGTCAAGCTAGTACCTTATCGGATACTAATACATACAAGGAACTTGCTGCTAAAAAAGTGGTTTTAAGTCAATTAACTACTGAAAAGACAATAGATAAAAAAGCTGTTGTCCTTGCAGCAAATTATGCCTATGTCGAGCAGGTCATGACGACTATTAAGTCCATTTGCTATCATAATCGCTCGATTCGGTTTTATCTGATTAATAGTGATTTTCCTAATGAATGGTTTAAACAATTAAACAAGCGATTGGAAAGATATGACTCAGAGATTATCAATTGTCGGGTTACTTATGAGCAAATTTCGCGTTATAAAACAGATATTAGTTACACAGTATTTTTGCGTTATTTTGTATCTGACTTTGTGCAAGAAGATAAGGCTCTCTATTTAGACTGTGACTTGGTAGTAACTAAAAATTTGGATAACTTGTTTGAAACAGATTTGCAAGACTATCCATTAGCAGCTGTTCGAGATTATGGAGGAAGAGTATACTATGGCAGGGAAATGTTCAATGCGGGTGTTTTACTAATCAACAATCGTTTGTGGAAACAAGAAAACATGTCCCAACGTTTGATAGATTTGACAAATGAGTGGCATGATAAGGTAGATCAAGCGGATCAGAGTATTTTAAATATGCTCTTTGAAAATAGATGGATAGAGATGGAATTTGACAATAACCATGTTGTGATTCATAAGCAATTCACAGATTATGAGTTACCAGCAGGTCAAGATTATCCTGGTATTATCCACTATCTCTCACATAGAAAGCCGTGGTTTGATTTAGCTGCGCAGAGCTATCGTGATGTTTGGTGGTATTATCATAGTCTGGAATGGACAGAGTTGGGCCAAAATCATCATTTACATCCACTACAAAAATCACATATCTATCCTATCAGAGAACCGTTTACTTGTTTAATTTATACGTCTTCAGATCAGATTGAACAAATTGATACATTGATTCAATCCTTGCCTAATATTCAATTTAAGATTGCAGCTAGAGTGATGGTCAGTGATCGTTTGAAACAATTGTTGGTCTATCCAAATGTAACTGTTTATGCTGGGATCAATTATTTAGTAGAACTGGATCAAGAATTAATTGAGACTAGTCAGGTGCTTTTAGACATTAATCATGGTGAAAAAACAGAGGAAATGTTAGATCAATTTTCAAAAAGAGGAAAGTTAATTTTAGCTTTTGAAAATACAAAATATCGTGAAATGGGACAGATAACCTACAAAGTAGAACAAGTTAAAGAAATGATTGAGAAATTAAGAGAAGTGGAAGAAAAACATGGATTTTAAAGATTCTGTAAAGTTATTAGGAGAGTTTCATCATATAGAGATTTCTCCTACTAGTACTATTGAATTAGGAACAGATGTTACATTCCGTTCATTTGTAAGTTTAGAAGTAGCTAATAATGCTAAATTAACACTAGGAAATAGAGTTTTCTTTAATGACCATTGTACGATTCGTTGTGGTAAAGAAATTGAAATTGGTAAGGATACCATGTTTGGAGATGGGGTGAGGATTTTTGACCATAATCATAAATACTCAAATTACCATATCGAAAAAATTCAATTTACTGCTGACAAAATAACGATAGGAAACAATTGTTGGATTGGAACCAATGTTGTCATTTTAAAAGGAGTGACTATTGGAGATAATGTCATAATTGGAGCAAATGCTCTGATTTATAAAGATATACCAGCTAATTCTATCGTTACTTCTCAAGAGGATTTGAAAATCATTCCTAGGAACCAACACCAATTTCATGTTTTTACTTTAACAGCTTCGGACACTTTAGAAAGCCTAGACTATCTTGTTCAAAATCTTCCAGAGGTAGCTTTCCATATAGCAGCTAAAACAAATATTTCGGATCATCTTGAAAGTTTCAATCGTTATGAAAACGTAAATATATACACAAATGTTCATCATGATGATATTATTGAGGACTTGTTGAAGAAATCAGATATTTATTTAGATATCAACCATTGGGGAGAGGTGGATGGTATTGTTAATAGAGCAATAGAACAGAATAAACCTGTCTATACTTTTGAGAATACTAGTCATGATTCAAGTGGATATAGTAAAGTCTTTAGAACAGAAGATGCAAATGGAATGGTGACAGAGATACAAAAAATTTTAGGAGAAAAGTAATTATAGTATGGAAATGAATTAATCAGTATCGCAGATCCAGTCTATAACGTTGAGAATTATTTACGAATGTACTTGGACAGTATTCAGAATCAGACGTATCAAAGTTTGAGGTTTTATTAATCAATGATGCCTCCCCAGACAATTCAGCATATATCTGTAGAGAATATCTTGCTAAGGATACTCGTTTCCGTTATTTTGAAAAAAGAAAATGGTGGATTATCTTCAGCGAGAAATATTGGAATTGAACGTTCGATAGTGACATATCTTACTTTTGTAGATTCTTCTTACTTAGAAACTTTATATGAACTGATGATAAAGTATAATGTAGATGTTTCAACAGTTTATTATGGTGCTTATGATGAGGAAAGAGCTTATGAATATGGAGATGAGTATGAGAATGTTTATAGTGGGAGAAAAGTAGTCGAACAGCTACCTAAATTTGAAGGGGGAGACTCAACGTTGCAAACTTCATGGTGTATATTGTCAAAACGTGAACTATTTGATCAAATAACATTTCCAGCAGGAAGGATTAAAGAAGATATAGGTACAAATTATAAGTTATTTATGCAAGTAAAAAAATAACTTATATATCGTATTCGAAAGATTAGCATTTCAAATAATGGTTTTTCAGAAAAAATGATTAGAGATAATCATGATTTGAGATTGGAAAGGATTACGATGGTAGCATAAAAAGATTACGATATAAGTCAGTACGTTTAACAACATCATTTTTATCTAGACTATTGGCATCGAATTGCAAATGAAAAAGGACTAGAAAACAGTATTGAAACTAAGAGGCTAGAGGAATTAGACTTTTTATTAACAGGGATAATCTATGAGGAGAAATAAAGTGAAAAAAGCAATCGTTCTTGGAGCAGATAATGGTTATTTAAATAAGCTAGAGACTACAATTAAGTCGGTATGTACGCATAATAGAAACTTAAAATTTTATATTTTTAATGATAATCTTCCGAGCGAATGGTTTCAAGTTATGAATAGACGATTAAAAGTAATTGATTCAGAAATTGTCAATGTCAAGATTTCGAATCATCAATTAGAGGGCTATCATCTTCCAAGTGCTTATTTATCCTACGCTACATTTTTTAAATATTTTATAGCAGATTTTGTAGTGGAAGAAGAAGCCTTATATCTTAATTCGGATATAGTAGTGACTCATTCGTTGGATGAACTATTTCAGGAAGAATTAGGAGACTATTGGATTGCTGGTGTTCGGGACTATTTTGTAAAAGGGTATGAAAATCGCTTTAATTCAGGAATGATGTTGATTAACGTTAGTAAATGGAGACAAGAAAATCTTTCTGCAAAACTAATTGAGCTAACAAATAAACATCATCAAGAAGTTTTTGGGGATCAAGGTATTCTCAATATGGTATTTGGGGAAAACTGGAAAAAATTGGATCGTAAATACAATTTTATGGTTGGTTTAGATAGTTTAATTCATATCGCTGTTGAGGCAACTCCAGAAGCACTATCATCGTGGTACAATTCAGCCCTTCCTGACGATGTTTTGCCTTATATCATCCACTATACAGGAGAGAAACCTTGGTTGCATATGAGTCAAAATCGTTATAGAGATATTTGGTGGTTCTATCAGGGGCTAGATTGTTCGGATATTTTGTTACGTAAAGAAAGGGTATTTCAGACATATCAAGATTTGACAGTTATTCCTAAGGCATACACAGCTATTTTTACAAATAGTTGTGAGCTGGAGCAAGTAGAATATTTAATAGAAAATTTACCAGATGTTCATTTTTCTATATTAGCTCATACTTGGGTTGCCTCTAATATTATTGATTTAATGAGATATCCTAATGTAACAGTTTATCAACAGTACAATCGTTTTTCTTATGATAAAGTAATGAAAAAATTAGATTTTTATTTAGATATAAACTATCATGATGAGATTGATGATATTACAAATGTAGTAATGAATATGAGGAAACCAGTGTTTTCTTTTTCAAATACAAATCATTGCAACGAGGGAGCTCAAGTATTTTCTCCTACCGATCCAGATAAAATGGTTCAGGAAATTAGAAAGTATATAGATTAAGAGGATGGATAAATGACAAAGAAAGTTATTGTTTTAGGTGCAGATAATGGCTATCAAGATAAGGTAGAAACAACAATTAAATCAATTTGTGCTCACAATCGTAATTTGAAATTTTATGTCTTTAATGATGATATTTCATCAGAATGGTTTCAATTAATGTCTAAACGACTGGAACCTTTATTATCTGAAATCGTTAATGTGAAAATAAGTGGTAATAGTTTAAGAGCTTATCATCTTCCATTGCCCCATTTAAGCTATGCAACATTCTTTCGTTATTTTATTCCTCAATTTGTAAAAGAGGAAAAGGCTCTCTATTTAGATTCAGATATTATAGTAAGAGGAGATATTGAAGAATTATTTTTGACTGACATGACGGATATTCCTATAAAAGCTGTTCAAGATGAGTTGGTTCCAAGCACGTTTAATGCTGGAGTAATGTTAATCAATGTTGAATTATGGAGAACAGAAGGAGTAACAGACAAACTTATTGAATTAACAAATGAATTTCATGATAGTTCTTTTGGAGATCAAGGAATTTTAAATAGATTATTTGAAAATCGTTGGTATGCTTTAGGTTCTTCATATAATTTCATGGTTGGAATGGATACAGTTGCAAAAAATTATCAAATTGATAGCTGGTATATCGATTCGTTGAAATTAGAAGATTCAGCAAAGATTATTCATTTTACAGGAGACAAACCATGGTATCAAGTGAATTTAAATCGCTTTAGAGAAGAGTGGTGGTTCTATTATTCTTTGGAATGGTCTGATATTGTGATGAGAAAGGCCGACTTTAAGAAGGGCTTAAACTCACTCATAGAAGCACCACTCTATCATACAGCTATCTTTACAAATACTTGCAATATAGAGCATCTGGAATACTTGATTAGAGAATTACCGCAGGTTCACTTTTCAATTCTGGCTCATACAGGATTTGCATCTGAAATTGTTGATTTACAACGATATTTAAATGTACGAATACTACCTTCATTCAATCCGATGAATTTCAAAAAGATTTTAGAAAAGATTGATTTCTATTTAGATATTAATCATGAAAATGAAATTGCTAATATTATTGAAGAGGTATATCAAATTGGAAAACCTATTCTTTCATTTGATAATACTTGTCATAATGTAGAAAAAGCAAGTTTTATCTGTGAATCTAAGAGACCGGAAAAAATGGTAGATGCGATTAAAGAAGTCTTAAATGTTGCCGGATACTAAAATACAGGTAGTTAAAGAATTGATACTTACTGGACATGGAAGATACTTCTAAGAGTTTCAAAGGTGGTCTATTCTAGTTAGTTTGGGTTATGATTTAATAAACCATATTTTGATTGACAGAAATCAATTAGATAGTTTTGAAGAAGAACAAAATATGCAGTTCACAGAGATTTATAGAAGAATGATGGAAAAATTGTCTTTACTTCCGTAGATACTAATAAAAGATGAGATAATACAATATGAAACTACATTTAACAAACTTATACGGCATGGCTAGTGATAGTACGGTTATTCTAGCACAAAATGCCGTGCAAAAGATAGCCAGTCAACTGGGTTTTAGAGAGGTTGGTATCTATTTTTATAACATTGCTTCAGATAGCCCTTCTGAAATGAATAAGCGTCTAGATGGGATTATGGCCAGTATTTCTATTGGTGATGTCTTAGTCTTTCAGTCTCCTACTTGGAATGGCTTTGAGTTTGATCGAGTCTTGTTTGATAAACTGAAGGATATGCAAGTGAAAATTATTTGCTTTATCCATGATGTTGTCCCCCTCATGTTTGATAGTAACTATTATCTCATGAATGAATACATGTATATGTATAATCTATCAGATGTTATAATCGTCCCATCAGAGAGGATGAAAGAACGTCTGATTGAAGAAGGATTGACAACTAAGAAGATTCTCGTTCAAGGTATGTGGGATCATCCTCATGATTTATCCTTATACACCCCATCTTTTAAAAAAGAACTCTTTTTTGCTGGAAGTTTAGAACGTTTTCCAGACTTACAAAATTGGTCTCAAGATACGCCTTTGAGAGTATTTTCAAATAAAGGAGAAGCTAGTTCCAATGCCAGAAATCTCAGCATTGAAGGATGGAAAAAAGACGAGGAACTATTGCTAGAATTATCAAAGGGTGGCTTTGGTCTTGTCTGGGGAACTCACCAAAATGATGGAGAAAGTAACCAATATTATACTCTGAATATATCTCATAAGGTTAGTACTTATCTAACCGCTGGTATCCCAGTCATTGTACCGAGTAGCTTATCAACTGCTAAATTTATAGTAGACCAAGGCTTGGGCTTTGTGGCAGATAGCCTAGAAGAAGTTCATGAGATAGTTGATAAAATGAATCTACAAGAATATCAAGAAATGACGAATCGTATCAAGACATTTAGCTATCTGCTAAAAGAAGGTTATTTCACTAAAAAGTTATTGGTAGATGCAATCTATCACTTAGGAATTGATTAAGAGAACAAGATGATTAAAACAATTGTATTAGCTGGTGATCGTAATTACACCACGCAGTTAGAAACAACTATAAAATCTATTCTATACCACAATTCAGATGTTAAGATTTATATTTTAAATCAAGATATTATGCCAGATTGGTTTCGCAAGCCACGCAAAATAGCTCGCATGTTAGGTAGTGAGATTATCGATGTTAAACTACCTGAACAGACTGTATTTCAGAATTGGAAAAAACAAGCTCACATTAGTTCGATTGCTTATGCTAGATATTTTATCCCAGATTATATACAAGAAGATACGGTTTTGTATTTGGATTGTGATTTAATTATCAATGATAAATTAGACAATCTATTTGAGCAGAATATAGAAGAACGTTATCTCGCAGCGATTAGAGATGCAAATGGTCAAGTTTTTAATACTGGTGTTCTACTAATCAATAATGAAAAATGGCGTCAAGAGAAACTAAAAGAACGACTAATTGAACAGTCTATCCTAACAACAAAGGAAGTTGAAGAAGGTCGTTTTGAACATTTTAATGGAGATCAAACGATTTTCAATCAAGTCTTGCAAGATGATTGGTTGGAGCTAGGTCGAGCTTATAATTTACAAGTAGGATATGATGGTGTTGCTTTGTATAATAATTGGCAGGAACATCTAGCTTTTAATGACAAACCAGTGGTGATTCATTTTACGACCTACAGAAAGCCTTGGACTACCTTGATAGCCAATCGTTATCGTGATTTATGGTGGGAATTCCATGATTTGGAATGGAGTCAGATTTTACAACACCATATAGGAGAGTTTGAACTTCTACCTCGTCTAGATAGAGAATTTTCGTGTTTAACTTTAACTAATTCCCAAGATTTAGAAGGAATAGAGGAGCTGGTTACAGCTCTACCAGATGTGGTATTTCATATTGCGGCTTGGACGGATATGGGTGATAAGCTAACAAAATTAGCTGTATATGATAATGTGAGATTGCATCCACAGATTGTTCCACCTGTACTAGATAAGCTGAAACAATCAACAAATCTATATTTGGATATCCATCAGGGATTGGAAGTTGAAAGTATCTTGAAAGATGTTGATAAACTTGGGATTCCTATCCTAAGCTTTTCCAATACACAGCATGGAATGTATAACCAAATGGTATTTGACAAAGAAGATATCAATTTAATAATAGAAGCTATCAAAGACTATGCTAGCCATTCTCGGTTTTTAAAAGATTATAATCAGGGGACATTTCATTGCTTAATATTTACAGATACACAAGACATTGAACAATTAGACTATTTAGCTCAATATCTTCCACATGTTATTTTTGATGTCGCAGCCTGGACAGATATGGGGCCTAAGTTATATGAACTACAAAATAACTATCGAAATATTCGTTTACATCCAGCTATAACTATAGAAAAATTAGAACAATTAAAAGTAAGAATGGGATTGTATTTAGATATTAGCTGTGGTCATTCAACACATGATATTGTGAAGTCAGCTCATGAAATGAATAAAATCATTTTCTCTTTTGATAGTACCCAACATGGCTTCTTTGGACAACAGATATATTCTTCAAAATCACCTGAACGTATGGTGGAAGACATTGAAAATCTTATTTCTGGAACATTTCAAGCAAGAACACCAGCGATTATAGTTAAGGGTATTGATCAAACTCTAGATTATATAATAGAAAACCAATCTTCTATTATCCGTTTTGGAGATGGAGAGATGGATTTAATGTTAGGGAAATCTATTCCTTATCAAGTATATGATGAGAATCTTGCAAGTCAGTTGAAAGAGATTATTTCTCTTCAAAGTGATGAAAAATTAGTTATCGGCTTACCAAATGTATTTGCTGATCGTTCTAATTTTACACCAGCAGCGGAAGCCTTCTGGAAGGGACATTTAGAACATCATTTAAAAGATTATGTAGAATTAGCTAGAGCAGATTGGTATGGGACTACATTTGTATCTAGACCCTACATTGATTATGTGGATAAATCTCAATCATTTAGTCAATTTGAAAAATTAAAACAAATTTGGAAGGATAAGGACATTCTGATTGTAGAAGGAGTAACTTCTCGTTCAGGTGTAGGTAATGATTTATTTGATGGAGCAAATTCAATTAAGCGGATTATCTGTCCCTCCCATAATGCTTATGCGCGTATAGAAGAGATTCAAGAAGCTGTATTACAGTATGCTGAAAATCGCCTTATTTTATGTATGCTTGGTCCTACAGCTAAAATTTTATCCTATAATCTTTTTAAGAAGGGGTATCGGGTTCTAGATATTGGTCATATTGATTCAGAGTATGAATGGATGAAAATGGGAGCTGATACAAAGGTTAAATTGCATCACAAGCATACTGCGGAACATAATTTTGATCAAGATATTGAATTTATAGAAGATGAGGCATATAATAGTCAAGTGCTCACTGTCTTATCGTAATGAATTACCTTAAACTTAAAGGAGATAAAATGTTAGAAGATAAAAAAGCTGTAGTTTTTGCAGGAGACTATGGATATATTAGACAGATTGAGACTGCCTTAAAATCTTTGTGTTATCACAATAGTGGTTTGAAAGTTTATATTTTCAATCAAGACATTCCTCAAGAGTGGTTTCGTTTCTTACGACCAAAATTACAAGAAATAGGAAGCGACTTGATTGATTGTAAGTTAATTGGTCCCCAATTTCAAATGAACTGGTCAAATAAATTGCCTCATATCAATCATATGACCTTTGCACGCTATTTTATACCAGATTTTGTAACAGAAGATAAAGCTCTCTATCTAGATAGTGATTTGATTGTAACTGGTGATTTGACCGATTTGTTTGAACTAGATTTAGGTGAAAATTATCTGGCAGCAGCACGTTCTTGTTTTGGAGTAGGAATTGGCTTTAACGCTGGTGTTCTTTTAATCAATAATAAAAAATGGAAATCTGAAAATGTTCGACAAAAATTGATTGAATTAACAGAAAAAGAACATGAAAATGTGGCAGAAGGAGATCAGTCCATTTTAAATATGCTCTTTCATGATTGTTACAAAGATTTAGATTGGAATTACAATTTTCAAATAGGATTTGACTATGGTGCTGCAGCACATAATCATGAATTTATTTTTCAGATTTCATTAAATCCATTACCGACAATTTTACATTTCTTATCTCAGGATAAACCTTGGAATCAATTTTCTGTAGGTAGATTAAGGGAAGTTTGGTGGCATTATAACTTACTCGAGTGGTCTGAAGTTGTTAAACATTGGAGTGAACAAGGTCTTTGTTACACTGTTGAAGAATATCTACCAAAATTTCACTGTGTCAATTTAACTAATTCTTGGAATGTTGAAAAAATTGACTATCTTATTCAGAAATTGCCCAATGTCCATTTTCATCTTGCGGCATTTACAAATATGTCAGGTGAGCTGCTTTCTCTTTCTCGTTTTCATAATGTGACTTTATATCCAAATATATTGCCTCTTTTAGTAGAGAAAATAGTTGAGAAATCAGACTTATATTTAGATATTAATCATGACGGAAAAATGGACATAGTTTATGAGTATGTAAAAAAACATCAAAAACCAATGTTAACATTTGATAACACATATTTCTCTGGTATACCTGAGGAAAGATATGTTGGGATTTGCCATCATGATAGACCTGATGATATGGTAGAAATGATTAAGAATTTTATGGAAGGAAAGTCATAAGAAAATTAATTGTCTTAGCAGCGGATAATGCTTATTTAGTTTAGTTAGAGACAACAATTAAGTCGATTCTTTGTCATAATACAGAAGTTGATTTTTATATTTTAAATAGTGATATAGCACCAGAATGGTTTAAGTTATTAGTTCCTAAATTAAAATATTTTGATTCCAGTATTAAAAATATTCGTTTGGATTCTAGTGACTTTAAAGATTTTAAAACGGCAAATTCTATAAACTATGCTACATTTTATAGATTTTTAATCCCTAACATTATTGAAGAAGGTAGAGCTTTATATCTTGATTGTGAGTGGTGATTTAAGTCCCTTATTTGAATTAGATTTTAATGGCTATTCTATAGCAGCAGTACAGGACAAATATGGATAGGAACTTTCTATTAATGGTTTCATGCTGGAGTATTATTAATCAATAATGATATGTGGAGAGATCAAAATATTACGCATGAGTTATTGGTATTGACAGAAGAAAAGCAAGATCAAGTTCAAATGGCAGACCAAAGTATCTTAAATATTTATTTTGAGACTAGATGGTTACATTTAGATTACAAGTTTAATCAATTAACTGGTTTGGATTTTCTACATATGTCAGGGAAAATAGAAAATTTAAATAAAAAGTGGCCGGTAATTACGCATTTTGCAGATCCTGATAAACCTTGGAAGACTTATAGTATATCGCGTCTTCGAGAACTGTGGTGGGTATATAGAGATTTAGATTGGTCTGAAATGATATCAGAAAAAGCAAATCTTAATTATTTTGAACGTAGTAACCAATCTAAGAAGAATGCTTTTATTGCAACATGGGTTTTAGAAGTAGAGCATTTAGAATATTTAATAAAGTCTTTACCAGATTGGCATTTTAATATCGGAGCTCCAGTATATTGTGCTCCTGCTTTAACTCATCTTTCAGTTTATGAAAATGTGAAACTTTATCAGAGTATCATTCATAATAGGATTGATTGGCTTTTAGATGATGCGACGGTCTATTTAGATATTAATCATGGAGCAGAGGTTTTGGATGTCTTGTCTAGGACCAGGGATAAAGAGATAAAAATATTTACTTTTGATAATACTAGGAAATTCTTAGATGATAGTATTTACAGTGGTATTTTCTCTGTAGATAGACCTGACGAAATGGTTAAAGCTATAAAGAGTTTGGAAAACTAGTCTTAAGTCAAGTACAAATTTTAACTATAGTGAAATTCAAACTAAGATTTAATAAGGAGTATTTCGTGAAAAAAATTTATTCATCAATAGCAGTAAAAAAGGGATTGATAACTTTATTTTTGCTGTTTATCTATGTATTGGGAAGCCGACTTACTCTTCCTTTTGTTGATTTGAACAGTAGAGACTTTCTAGGTGGTTCAACGGCATATTTGGCGTTTTCAACAGCACTACTAGGAGGGAATCTGAGAAGTTTGTCTCTGTTTTCTATAGGATTATCACCATGGATGTCGTCAATGATTCTATGGCAACTACTCTCTTTTTCTAAGAAATTGAATATTTCTTCAGGGGCAGTAGAAGTTCAAGATAGAAGAAAGATGTATTTAACACTAGTCATTGCTTTGATTCAATCTTTAGCGCTCTCATTGAATTTACCGATACAACATCTTTATTCCTCCTTATTAGTGATCATAATGAATACTCTGTTATTAATAGCTGGCTCCTTCTTTCTCATATGGTTATCAGATTTAAATGCTCAACTTGGAGTAGGTGGTTCTGTAGTTATTTTACTAGCTAGTATTATTTTAAATATTCCACAAGATATTATAAATACATTTCAGCTTGTTCGAATTTCTATGGGTGTAATGTTACTTATTGTATTGAGTAGTATTGTATTAATTTATATGATGGTACTTATGTATAGAGCGCGTTATCGTATACCAGTTCATAAGATTGGTTTACGTAGTCGATTTAAGCGCTATTCTTATTTGGAAATAATGTTAAATCCAGCTGGTGGTATGCCTTTTATGTATGTAATGAGTTTTTTAAGTTTACCTACCTATATCTTTTTATTGTTACAGACTCTTTTTCCGAAGTCATCAGTTTTCTCTGAACTATCGGCTCAATATGGAGTCGGAAAACCATTATGGATTTATTCATATATTGCCATGATTTTTTTATTTAGTATTGCCTTTGCTTTTGTCAATATGAGTGGAGACCAAATCTCAGATCGGATGAAGAAATCTGGAGAGTATATCTATGGAGTTTACCCAGGAGAGGAAACAAGTCATTTTATTAATCGATTAGTGTTGCGCTTTTCGATCATAGGAGGAATCTTTAATGTTTTGATGGCAGGTACTCCAATGTTATTTGTTTTATCTGATGAAAATTTATTGAGGATTGCTATGATTCCAGGTTTATTTATGATGTTCGGAGGTATGATTTTTACAATTAAAGATGAAATGAAAGCTCTGAGATTAAATGAAACTTATAAACCCTTGATTTAGGAGGTTTTTATGTATTATTTTATACCAGCTTGGTATGGTTCAAACCGCCAATGGCACGCTGATTTGACTCCATGGTATTATTCTCACTTTAAGCTTGAATTTGATGATACATTCAATCAAATTAGGCTTTTTCAAAGACAAGGGATACCGTCTCGACTACTAGTATTAGCCTATCAGCCACATTTGCGTTACTTTTTACATAGACATGGTGTATTAGAGACAGAAGTCTATTCTATCTTTGATGACATGCAAGACTTGCAAGACCCCCACACTCAGGTTCTCAATATAAGAGATATAGAGTGGGATAGTGATTGTCAATTTCTTTATAGTCCTTTTGCGATAGTGGTTCAAAAAAATGGTAAAAAGTATGCAAAGGTGGAGCATGGAGTAGAAGGATTTATCAGTGATATCCAATACTTTGATAAGAATGGCCAGATAAGTCAGCACTATATTATGGATGACCGTGGTTTTGTATCAAGTGTTATTTATTTCGAAGATGGACAGCCTACCTATCAGGACTATTTGAATCCTAAGGGGATTTGGAGATTTAGAGAGTATTTAAACGAGGGAGGCCGAGTAGAGGTAAATCCAATATTTGGCTATCAATTTAAACATCTTCACTACGCTGATATGAGTCAATTGGTTGCAGAGTTTTTTGATAAATATATTCAAAAGAAACAAAAAAAACAGGATATTTTCATTATCCCTTCTCATCCCTATCATGACCAATTTATCTTCAGTTGCCTACCAAGTGAAACTGCTAAAATATTGAGTCTTTTCATTAATAGGAATGCTCAAGCTAGTTTTAAAGACTTAGCTCTATCATTTGATCAGGCAGATATAGTCTTAGTAGATAGAGAAGATAGTTTACAACTCTTGCAGGAACTATATCCTACTCTATCGGATAAATTTTATCATCTTTCTCCTTTTGATACGCGTTTACGACTGGGAAGAAGTCAGACTAGAAAAGAATCGATTATTTATTATCAATTAGATTTTTCTGAAGGAATTGATAGACAAGCCTTATTTCAGGTCTTATCATTCATTGCTGAAACAAAAAATACAGAAGTTATTTTTGGTGCCTTTTCTGCTAGTCAGCAACAAATGGAAGAGGTAGAATCACTTGTCAATGAAATCATTCAGGAACAAATCCATACTGATAGTTTAAAAAAAGGAATAGATTACGGTGAGGCAGAAAATCCTTTAGAAGAAAATCAAGAGCAGGAATTACGTTTTCAATTTGTCAATATGAATGACGAGTTGGATTTGATTAAGACACTAGAGTTTGTTCGTTTGATTGTGGATCTCAATAAACAACCCCACCTCTATACCCAAATAGCGGGTATTAGTGCAGGGATTCCTCAGATTAATCAGGTCGAAACCGTCTATGTGGAACATTTGAAAAATGGTTATTTGATTTCAGATGTGACCGAATTTTCCAAGGCGGCACATTACTATACAGATAAACTGAAAGAATGGAACCAAGCATTAGTATACTCTATTGATAAAATCAAGGAGCATACTGGACAACGATTCTTAGATAAGTTGCATCACTGGATTGAGGAGGTTACAGATGTCAAAGGATTATAAGATCCTACAGATAGGGATTGATAATTGGGCTCATCATTATGAAATTCCTGAAAACATGGATTGGTATTACTTCTGTCCCAACTCACCGCTAGCCCTTCGTAAAATGATGGAAATGGAAGGGATAACCAGTTTTCATGCTATCTTAATAGAGGATGGACAGTATTTATCTGATTTACTGCCTTTTATTCATCATATTGAGCCTTACACTCTTTTTTATGATCAAGAGTTTAAGACGTCCGATTCGGTTATTTTTGATTTGTTAAAGCAGAGGTGTGCTCAGGCTATAGACTTCTCAGATCCTCAGCAATTAGTCAATGATTTGTCCACTTCTCTCTTTGGTGGAGGTTACGGTGATAAACTATTTCCATCTGGTATCCAAATTCATCCCTCCTTTAAAGGTTCTATTTCTTATCAAGGATTTGAACACGTGACTCTAGAAGGGAATTTTGGAGAGGATTTCCAACAACTAGCTTACTGGTCCTATAATTTTATGGTCGATAAAAACTTACCCATAGAACTATGGTTAGAGTACAAAAAACAAGGAAATTTTGAGTTTAGGTTGGTGATTCGCAAGATATGGAATGGTTCAGTGGATGAATTTTTTGAAGAGGAAGTTTATTTAGAAGCTGATTTAGAAAAAGCTATAATTATGGATAGTAAAGAGGCTAATTATTTGATATATATATCGATTGAAGGACGTGGTGAAGGCAAACTCCAGTTAGGGAATCTTCACCAACGTTGGAGCCGAAAACAGTTTGGGAAATTTGTCCTTGGTGGTAACATATTACATGACGAAAATCGAGATGAAATTAATTACTTTTTCCATCCAGGTGATTTTAAGCCACCTTTAGCTGTTTACTTTTCAGGTTTTCGTCCAGCTGAGGGATTTGAAGGATATTTTATGATGAAAAATTTAGGATGTCCATTTCTTCTATTTTCGGATCCTCGTCTTGTGGGTGGAGCCTTTTACTTAGGTAGTGAAGGATTAGAGAATAAGATTAAGGAAACCATTCAATATTATTTGGATTATCTTGGTTTGACATCTAAAGATTTAATTTTATCAGGCTTATCAATGGGAACTTTTCCATCGCTCTACTATGGAGCCACTTTTGAACCGCGTGCAGTTATTGTCGGGAAGCCACTAGCTAACATTGGGACTATTGCAAGACGAGGGCGTTTAGAGGCACCAGGAGTATTTAATACAGGATTTGATGTACTGAGACATCAGACGGGCGGAGTTAGTCCCCAGCATATGGAAGATCTGGATCAAACTTTTTGGAATGCTTTTAAAAAGGCTGATTTCACCCAGACAATTTTTGGTTTGTCCTATATGAAGGATGAAGATATGGACAGCAAAGCCTACGATCAGTTAGTAGAACATCTTTGCCATACAGGGGCTAAGATTTTGTCTAAAGGTACAGATGGACGACATAATGATGATACAGATACCAATGTTGCTTGGTTTCTACATTTTTACCGTATGATTTTGAAATCAGATTTTGGAAGGTTGGACAAATGATTATCAATCAGAGAACAGACATTAAGTGGGGCGAAGTAGGGGGGACATTTATGTATGGTAGTAAGGTAACCTATTATGAAGACAAACATATTAGTCTATATAATCCCTTAGTGACATCAGGAGAAATCTTAAAAACATGGTTTTCTAATGTCAATTACCAGGCTGCTCGTACTCAGCCTAGCCTCCCTTTGTTAAAAAGAAATCACGATTATCAATTATGCATGAATTTTGAATGCCAACCTACAAATGGAGTTTATACAAAGATTGCCTTTTTTGATAGATACGGAGATGTGATTGAAGAGAAAATTGAAAAAATGAAAGTCTTTGATTTTACTTATCCTGATGATACCTATACCTACCAAGTTTCCCTTCTAAGTGCTGGTTTTGAGTCCTTGGATTTCTATTCTTTTTCTATTAAGGAGATGAATCGTGTTTAAAGGTTTATATCAAGATTTCCAACTTCGTAAAGTCAAAAGAATTTTAAAGAAGATTAATGCCCTTAAAGGAACGATGAAGTCTTTATCAGACCAAGAACTAGCGGCAAAAACAGTGGAGTTTCGTCAACGTCTTGCTGAGGGTGAAACTCTTGACGACCTATTGGTAGAAGCGTTTGCAGTTGTTCGTGAAGCGGATAAACGTGTATTGTGCATGTTTCCCTATGATGTCCAAGTCATGGGAGGAATTGTTATCCATCAGGGAAATGTCGCTGAGATGAATACAGGTGAGGGAAAAACCTTGACAGCTACTATGCCTGTTTATCTCAATGCCCTGACAGGAAAAGGAACCATGCTGATTACCACCAATGACTATCTAGCTAAACGCGATGCTGAAGAGATGGGACAAGTTTACCGTTTCTTAGGATTGACAATTGGGGTACCTTTTACAGATGATCCTAAAGAGGAATTGACGTCAGAAGAGAAAAAAAGAATTTATGCATCAGATATCATTTATACAACTAATAGTAATTTAGGTTTTGATTATTTAAATGATAATCTAGCCTCAAATGAGGAAGGAAAATTTTTACGACCATTTGATTACGTCATTATTGACGAGATTGATGATATTCTATTGGACAGTTCTCAGACACCTCTGATCATTGCCGGAGCCCCGCGTGTTCAGTCTAATCACTACGGTATTATTGACACGCTGGTAACGACTTTGGTAGAAGGGGAGGACTATATCTTTAAAGAGGAGAAGGATGAAATCTGGCTCACTACCAAGGGGGCTAAGGCTGCTGAAAGTTTCTTAGGAATAGATCATTTTTATAAGGAAGAACATGCGGTCTTTGCTCGTCATTTAGTGTATGCGATTCGAGCCCATAAACTCTTTACCAAAGACAAGGACTATGTCATTCGTGGGAACGAAATGGTACTGGTAGATAAGGGAACAGGTCGTTTGTTGGAACAAACTAAACTTCAAGGAGGTCTTCATCAGGCCATTGAGGCAAAGGAACATGTCAAATTATCTCCAGAAACAAGGGCTATGGCTTCTATCACCTATCAGAGTCTTTTTAAGATGTTCAATAAGATATCTGGAATGACAGGGACAGGTAAGGTTGCAGAAAAAGAGTTTATTGAAACCTACAATATGTCTGTAGTGCGCATTCCAACCAATCGTCCTAGACAACGGATTGACTATCCAGATAATCTATACGTCACTTTACCTGAAAAAGTGTATGCTTCTTTGGAGTACATCAAGGAATACCATGCTAAGGGGAATCCCTTACTCGTTTTTGTAGGCTCAGTTGAAATGTCTCAGCTTTATTCGTCACTCTTGCTTCGAGAGGGAATTGCCCATAATGTTTTAAATGCTAACAATGCGGCGCGTGAGGCTCAAATCATCTCCGAGTCAGGTCAGATGGGGGCTGTGACAGTGGCTACCTCTATGGCAGGACGTGGGACGGATATCAAGCTTGGTAAAGGGGTCGCAGAACTTGGGGGTTTGGTTGTCATTGGAACGGAGCGGATGGAAAGTCAGCGGATCGACCTGCAAATTCGTGGACGTTCTGGTCGTCAGGGAGATCCTGGGATGAGTAAGTTCTTTGTATCTTTAGAGGACGATGTTATCAAGAAATTTGGCCCATCTTGGGTGCATAAAAAGTATAAAGACTACCAAGTCAAAGATATGACACAACCAGAGGTTCTTAAGGGACGCAAATATCGGAAATTAGTTGAAAGAGCTCAGCATGCCAGTGATAGTGCTGGACGTTCGGCACGTCGTCAGACTCTAGAATATGCGGAGAGTATGAATATTCAACGGGATATGATTTATAAGGAGCGTAATCGTCTAATAGATGGTTCTCGTGACTTAGAAGATGTTGTTGATGAAATCATTGCTAGCTACATAGATCAAGTGACTTCTTCAGACTATGAAAGCCGAGAGCTACTCTTCCACTTCATTGTGACCAATATTAGTTTTCATATTAAAGAAGTTCCAGACTATGTAAATGTGACTGACAAAACTGCAGTTCGTAACTTTATGAAACAGGTGATTGATAAAGAACTTTCTGAAAAGAAAGAATTGCTTGATCAACATGGTCTGTATGAACAGTATTTACGACTTTCTATGCTCAAGGCTATTGATGACAACTGGGTAGAGCAGGTAGACTATCTCCAACAGTTATCGATGGCTATCGGTGACCAGTCTGCTAGTCAGAAAAATCCAATCGTAGAGTATTATCAAGAAGCCTACGCGGGCTTTGAAGCTATGAAAGAACAAATCCGTGCGGATATGGTGCGTAATCTCCTGATGGGCTTGGTTGAAGTCACTCCTAAGGGTGAGATTATGACTCATTTCCCATAAAAAGAGGAAAATATGACAATTTACAATATAAATTTAGGAATTGGCTGGGCTAGTAGCGGTGTTGAATACGCCCAAGCCTATCGTGCTGGTGTTTTTCGGAAATTAAATCTGTCCTCTAAGTTTATCTTTACAGATATGATTTTAGCCGATAATATTCAGCACTTAACAGCCAATATTGGTTTTGATGATGATCAAGTGATCTGGCTTTATAATCACTTTACAGATATCAAGATTGCACCAACTAGTGTAACAGTGGCTGATGTCTTGGCTACTGTTGACGGTGTTGAAAGTCGTAGAGAAAAGAATGGCAAGGTTTTGCGTGTCTTCTTTTCTGACCAAGATAAGTTTGTCACCTGTTATTTGGTTGATGAGAACAAGGACTTGGTCCAACATGTGGAGTATGTATTTAAGGGGAACTTGATTCGGAAGGATTACTTTTCTTATACGCGTTATTGTAGCGAGTATTTTGCTCCCAAGGACAATGTTGCAGTCCTATACCAACGAACTTTTTACAATGAAGACGGGACTACAGCCTATGATATCTTGATGAATCAAGGGAAGGAAGAAGTTTACCGTTTTAAGGATAAGATTTTCTATGGAAAGCAAGCTTTCATGCGTGCTTTTATGAAATCTTTGAATTTGAACAAGTCTGATTTGGTCATTCTCGATAGGGAGACAGGTATTGGACAGGTTGTGTTTGAGGAAGCGCAAGCAGCGCATCTAGCGGTAGTTGTTCATGCTGAGCATTATAGTGAAAATGCTACAAATGAGGATTATATCCTTTGGAACAACTATTATGACTATCAGTTTACAAATGCAGATAAGGTTGATTTCTTTATCGTGTCAACTGATAGACAGAATGAAGTGTTGCAAGAGCAATTTGCCAAGTACACCCAGCATCAACCAAAGATTGTTACCATTCCTGTAGGCAGTATTGACTCTCTGACGGAGTCAAGTCAAGGACGTAAGCCATTTTCATTGATTACAGCTTCACGTCTTGCCAAAGAAAAACACATTGACTGGTTGGTCAAGGCGGTCATTGAAGCTCGTAAGGAAATTCCTGAATTAACCTTCGATATTTATGGTAGCGGTGGAGAGGATTCTCTGCTTCGAGACATTATTGCAACTCATCAGGCTGAGGATTATATCCAACTCAAGGGACATGCGGAACTTTCGCATATTTATAGTCAGTATGAAGTCTACTTGACTGCTTCAACCAGCGAGGGCTTTGGTTTGACCTTGATGGAAGCTATTGGTTCAGGTCTACCCCTAATCGGTTTTGATGTGCCTTATGGGAATCAGACCTTTATAGAAGATGGGCAAAATGGTTATTTGATTCCAAGTTCATCTGACCATGTAGAAGACCAAATCAAGCAAGCTTACGCAGCTAAGATTTGTCAATTGTATCAAGAAAATCGTCTAGAGGGTATGCGTGCCCATTCTTATCAAATTG
Source organism: Streptococcus shenyangsis (assembly GCF_006385785.1). Lineage (GTDB taxonomy): Bacteria > Bacillota > Bacilli > Lactobacillales > Streptococcaceae > Streptococcus > Streptococcus shenyangsis. The sequence goes on along the minus strand of NZ_VFSH01000005.1, from coordinate 101,182 downwards.
CAGAAGGTTTCTTAACCAAAGAAATTTTAGAAAAGTGGAAAAAAACAGTAGAGGAGGTGCTCCATGATTGAACTTTATGATCGTTATAGTCAGGAAAGTCGAGATTTACATGAAAGCCTAGTAGCTACTGGTCTTTCTCAACTTGGAGTAGTCATCGATGCAGATGGTTTTCTGCCTGATGGTCTGGTCTCTCCTTTTACTTATTATCTAGGATATGAAAAGGGAAAACCTCTTTATTTTAACCAAGTTCCTGTTCCAGCTTTTTGGGAAATTTCAGGAAATAATCAGTCTGCTCGTATTGAAGATATGACACAGGAGAGGGCTGTCATTCATTATGCTGATGGAATGCAGGCTCGCTTGGTTAAACAGGTAGACTGGAAAGACCTAGAAGGCCGAGTACGCCAGGTTGATCATTATAACCGCTTTGGAGCTTGCTTTGCTACAACGACCTATAGCGCTGATAGTGAGCCGATTATGACGGTTTACCAAGATGTCAATGGTCAGGAAGTCTTGCTGGAAAACCATGTGACGGGTGATATCTTATTGACCTTACCAGGTCAGTCCATGCGTTACTTTGCCAATAAGGTTGAATTTATCACCTTCTTTTTGCAAGATTTGGAAATAGATACCAGTCAGCTTATCTTTAATACTCTAGCGACTCCTTTCTTGGTTTCCTTCCATCATCCAGATAAATCTGGTTCAGATGTTTTGGTTTGGCAGGAACCTCTCTATGATTCTATTCCAGGCAATATGCAGTTGATTTTAGAGAGTGATGATGTGCGTACTAAGAAAATCATCATTCCAAACAAGGCGACTTATGAACGTGCTTTAGAGTTGACTGACGAGAAATACCATGCTCAGTTTGTGCATTTGGGTTACCATTATCAGTTCAAACGAGATAATTTCCTTCGAAGAGATGCCTTAATCTTGACTAATTCAGATCAGATTGAGCAAGTAGAAGCAATCGTAGAAGCCCTGCCTGATGTCACTTTCCGTATCGCAGCGGTGACAGAGATGTCTTCTAAGTTATTAGACATGCTTCGTTATCCTAATGTGGTCCTTTACCAGAACGCTAGTCCACAGAAGATTCAGGAGCTCTATCAATTGTCGGATATTTACTTGGATATAAACCACAGTAATGAGTTGCTACAGGCAGTGCGTCAGGCATTTGAGCACAATCTCTTGATCCTTGGATTTAATCAGACAGTGCACAATAGACTTTATATCGCTCCAGATTATCTATTTGAAAGTAGTGAAGTTTCTGCTTTGGTTGAGACCATTAAACTAGCTCTTTCAGATGTTGATCAAATGCGTCAGGCACTTGGAAAACAAGGTCAACATGCAAATTATGTTGATTTGGTGCGATATCAGGAAATCATGCAAACCGTTTTAGGAGGCTAACATGTCAGATGAAGATTTATTTTACAAAGACGTTGAAGGTCGCATGGAAGAGTTGAAACAAAAACCGATCAAGAAGGAAAAAGAAACTCGAGGGGAAAAGATTAGTAAAACTTTTTCACTCATCTTGGGTTTAATGATTCTGATTGGTTTACTCTTTACTTTGCTGGGAATTTTGAGGTAGGGCTATGATTGACATACTGATTGTTTTAGCTATTGTCCTCTCTCTTGCTTTGATTGTACTGGTAACCATACAACCCCGTCAAAATCAACTATTTTCCATGGATGCCACTAGTAATATTGGTAAACCAAGCTACTGGCAGAGCAACACCTTGGTAAAGGTGCTCACCTTATTAGTGAGTTTGGCCTTATTCGTTTTACTATTAACCTTTATGGTGATAACTTATAAATAAAAGAAAACTTCAGATATTCACCTTTTGTGATTGGTCTGAAGTTTTCTTTTTTATACTCAATGAAACTCAAAGAGCAAACTAGGAAGCTAGCCGCAGGCTGCTCAAAACACAGTTTTGAGGTTGTAGATAAGACTGACGAAGTCAGCTCAAAATACTGTTTTGAGGTTGCAGATGGAAGCTGACGTAGTTTGAAGAGATTTTCGAAGAGTATTACTGTCCATATTTTTGGTAAAAGTCGACTTTTACTTGGATAAAGGTTTTGGCTTCGCGTAGGAGTTGAAGAAGGGTGGCGCGGGTTTCAAATTCTTCTCTTGTTTTGGGGAGACTGCGGTTGCGAAAGACTTCTAGATAGCGTTCAATTTCATCTAGCAAATCAGAAGCAGGATTGGTCTGGCTCAGTTGACCGGCAATTTTTGAAAAGAGTTGGGCCAAAATCAGGCTCTCACTGGCAGCTAGGTGACAGGTGTTGATTTGCTGGGCCATGTTTCGCAGGATGCGACTTTGCCGCTGTCTCATCTCAAAGTAGTGAATATGGTAATCAGTCTGGTGAAAGAGGTGGTCTGAGTGATCCAAATAGACCAGTCTGAGGGCTTTTTCCAAAAGAGTGTCTAATTCTTCCACCAGCTGTGCTCGGTTGCGTCCATCCCCTCTGGATAAATAATATTTGAAGCGTAGGAGAATATTTTTTAACTTTTCTTCCACCAGCGTGTGGTAGTACTGGATTTCCTCTTCTCGTGAAGGCATGTAGAGATTGACCAGTAGGGCAAATCCTGTACCGATAGCAAAGAGAAGGAATTCATTGACTAGAAGGTCTGGAGAGGTTGACTCTTGTACCAAGAGATGGCTCACCAAAACACTACTTGGTGTGATACCAATTTCCCAGCCCATCTTGTAGGCTAGAGGAACGTATAGAGCAAGATAGAGGCCAAGGCTCCAGATATGAAATCCTCTCAAGTGAAAGGCCAAAACCCCAATAGACAGAGCTAGAAGCATAGAAAAAAGTCGATTGCGAGCCAGTTTTAAAGTACTTCTACGCGTATCAGATAGGCTCAATAGAGCGATAATTCCAGCTGAAACTGCTGAAGAAAGATTGAGAAAATAAGCAAGAAGGCAGGCAAGACAGGTAGCTAAGATGAGCTTGGTCGTACGTTGGCTAATAGACATATGGATTTCCTAGTAAGTTAGAATAAAAGCGTAAAAGACAAGACCTGAGCAGGCTTGCCTTTATGAGTTATTTTTTACGGGCTGTTGCGTATTCGGCAACGGCAGTAAAGAGGACGTCTGTAGAAGAGTTGAGGGCTGTTTCACATGAGTCTTGGATGACACCAATCACAAACCCAACCCCAACAACTTGCATGGCAATATCGTTAGAAATACCGAAAAGGCTACAAGCAACTGGGATAAGAAGGAGGGAACCACCGGCAATACCAGAAGCTCCACAGGCTGAGATAGCTGCTACTACACTAAGGACAAAGGCTGTCGCAAAGTCAACAGGGATTCCCAAAGTATTTACTGCAGCAAGGGTCAAAACGTTAATAGTAATCGCTGCTCCTGCCATGTTGATAGTAGATCCAAGTGGGATAGAAACGGAATAGGTATCTGGGTTGAGTCCAAGGTCATGGCAGAGTTTCATGTTGACAGGGATATTAGCCGCAGAACTACGAGTGAAGAAGGCTGTTACACCGCTGACACGCAAACATTTCCAAACGAGGGGATAAGGATTTCTCTTCATAAAGAGAAAGGCAATCAATGGATTGACTACTAGGGCTACAAAGAACATGGTTGTCACCAAGAGGGCAAGCAAGATTCCATAGTTAGCTAGACTTCCGATTCCCTTATCAGAGATAGTTTTAAAGACAAGGCCAAGGATTCCAAATGGAGCTAGGTTAATGGTCCATTCGACAATCTTAGAAGTCACATCAGCCATGGTTTTCAGTAATTCTTTACTGTTTTTACTTGCCTCTCTCATAGCAATCCCGAAAACAACTGCCCAAGATAGGATACCGATGTAGTTAGCAGTAACGAGGGCATTGACTGGATTGTCAACCAGTTTGAGCAAGAGGTTGCTGAGGACCTGTCCAATCCCATCTGGTGGTGCGATTTCTGTATTGGTACTATTCAAGGTAATCTCAACAGGGACAATGAAACTTGCTAGGACAGCAACAAGTGCTGCTGCAAAGGTTCCCACTAAATAAAGGAAGATAACAGTTTTCATATTGCTATCTTGTCCCTTGTGATGTTGGGAAAGGGCATTGGCAACGAGGGCAAAGACTAGAATAGGTGCGATGGCTTTGAGGCCACCAACAAAGAGATCTCCGAGTAGACCAATTCCTGAAACAGTAGGAAATGTCAGTCCAAGGATTCCTCCGACAAGCATGCCAATCAAAATACGTTTGATCAGGCTTGCCTTATTCCAAGCATGAATGAATTTTTTCATAACAATCTCCTTTGTTGTGTAATGTTTATGATTATAGTATAAATATTAGGTAAAATCAAGAATTTTCTGTCTATTTTTGTTATTATTTTTGAAAATTTATGGAGACTGACACTTTATGAAAGTATGGTATAATAAATGAAAGGAGTTTTCTATGCAAGAATTTATTCAAACCTATCTCAATAAGCTTGATATTACAGCGATTATCGAGAATATCTTAACCAAGCTACTTTCTCTTTTATTCTTATTTTTGATCTTTTATATAGCTAAAAAATTGCTCCATACCATGGTGCAGAGAATTGTCAAACCTTCTCTAAAAATGTCTCGTCATGATGTCGGGCGTCAGAAAACTATTTCACGTTTATTAGAGAATGTGTTTAATTATACCCTTTATTTCTTTTTACTTTACTGTATCTTGTCTATTTTAGGTTTGCCAGTTTCTAGTTTGCTGGCAGGTGCTGGGATTGCTGGGGTGGCTATTGGTATGGGAGCCCAAGGTTTTCTGTCTGATGTCATCAATGGCTTTTTCATCCTTTTTGAACGTCAACTAGATGTGGGAGATGAGGTCGTTCTGACAAATGGTCCTATTACTGTATCGGGTAAGGTTGTCAGTGTAGGTATTCGAACAACGCAACTCAGAGGAGAAGATCAGGTTCTGCATTTCGTTCCCAATCGTAATATCACCGTTGTCAGCAATTTCTCTCGGACAGACTAGGCCTGAAATTTTAGCAGATTTATGGTACAATAGAAAGAGTTTGGTAAAGGAGAGAAGATGTTTTTAGAAAAGCAGTTGGGCAATGGTTGTACCTGGATAGACCTTGATGTGGATAAGATTAAAAATATGGAAGATCTTTCTGACATCTATGGATTGGACAAGGAAACCATTGAGTATGCTCTGGATAGAAATGAACGAGCTCATATGGATTATAACCGTGAAACGGAGACGGTAACCTTTATTTATAATGTTCTTGATTTAGAAAAAGACAAAGAATATTATGAAGCGATTCCCATGACCTTTATCGTCGAAAGACAACGAATGATTACCATCAGCAACCATAAGAATGCTTATGTCATTGATCAGATGTCAGCTTATCTGGATAGCCATGAGTCGCTTTCTATTTACAAGTTTCTCTTTGCTGGTTTAGAGATTATCAGTAACGCTTATTATCCTGTCATTGAAGAGATGGATAAAAGTAAGGACGAAATTAGTGCCTTGCTACGTCAAACTACAACAAAGAAAAATCTCTTCGCCCTCTCTGACTTGGAGACTGGTATGGTTTACTTGACAGCAGCAGCAAAACAAAATCGACTCCTCTTGGAACATATCCAGGGCCATGCTCTTTATCGGAGATTTAATGATGTCGAACGAGAGCAGTTTGATGATGCCATGATTGAAGCCCATCAGTTGGTGTCTATGACAGACTTGATTTCTCAAGTCTTGCAACAACTCTCAGCTTCTTACAACAACATCCTAAACAATAACTTGAATGATAGTTTGTCAATTTTGACTATTATCTCCGTCTTACTAGCAGTACTTGCGGTTATTACAGGTTTCTTCGGAATGAATGTTCCTCTACCATTTACAGAAGAGCCAAATGCTTGGATTTATATCTTAATGACTAGCTTGATTTTATGGGTGGCCTTATCTCAATGGCTGAAGAAAATTACTAGAAAATAAAAGAAAAGGAGCCAAAATGGTGATTGAAAACTACATGCCAGACTTTGCTGTGGAAGCAGTCTATGATCTGACAGTCCCAAGCCTGCAGGCGCATGGAATCAAGGCTGTTTTGGTCGATTTGGACAATACCCTCATTGCTTGGAACAACCCTGACGGGACGCCAGAGATGAAGCAATGGCTACATGATCTTCGGGACGCGGGCATTCGCATCATTGTGGTATCAAATAACACTAAAAAACGCGTCCAACGAGCAGTTGAGAAATTTGGGATTGACTACGTTTATTGGGCCTTAAAGCCCTTCACGTTTGGGATTGACCGTGCCATGAAGGAATTCCACTATGAGAAAAACGAAGTGGTCATGGTAGGCGACCAGCTCATGACAGATATACGAGCAGCCCACCGTGCAGGCATCCGCTCAATCTTGGTTAAGCCCTTAGTCCAACATGACTCGATCAAAACGCAGATTAACCGAGCTCGTGAGCGCCGTGTGATGAGAAAAATCACTGAAAAGTACGGACCGATTACATATAAAAAAGGAATTTAACTATGGAAGAAATTCTCTGTATTGGTTGTGGAGCAACCATTCAGACGACAGACAAGGCTGGTCTTGGTTTTACCCCCCAGTCGGCACTCGAAAAAGGCTTGGAGACTGGCGAAGTCTATTGCCAACGCTGTTTCCGTCTCCGCCACTACAATGAAATCACGGATGTCCAGTTGACAGACGATGATTTCCTCAAGCTCTTGCATGAGGTGGGAGACAGTGATGCTTTAGTGGTCAATGTCATTGATATCTTTGATTTTAATGGCTCTGTTATCCCAGGTTTGCCACGTTTTGTATCGGGCAATGATGTCCTTTTGGTGGGAAATAAAAAAGATATCCTGCCTAAGTCAGTTAAACCAGGAAAGATTGGCCAGTGGCTGATGGAACGTGCCCATGAAGAAGGGCTTCGTCCTGTTGATGTCGTCCTAACTTCAGCTCAAAACAAACATGCCATTAAGGAAGTCATTGACAAGATTGAACATTACCGTAAGGGACGCGATGTCTATGTGGTCGGTGTGACCAACGTTGGAAAATCAACTCTAATTAATGCCATTATCCAAGAAATCACAGGTGACCAAAATGTCATCACTACTTCGCGCTTCCCAGGGACAACCTTGGACAAGATTGAGATTCCGCTTGACGACGGATCTTATATTTACGATACGCCAGGAATCATCCACCGTCACCAAATGGCCCACTACTTGACGGCCAAAAATCTCAAGTATGTCAGCCCTAAAAAGGAAATCAAGCCTAAAACCTATCAGCTCAATCCTGAACAAACCCTGTTTTTAGGAGGTCTCGGACGCTTTGACTTTATTGCAGGAGAAAAGCAAGGTTTTACTGCCTTCTTTGACAACGAATTGAAACTCCATCGTACCAAACTTGAAGGCGCTAGTGCCTTTTACGACAAGCATCTCGGAACCCTTTTAACCCCACCAAATAGCAAGGAAAAAGAAGATTTTCCTAAACTGGTTGAGCATGTATTTACCATCAAGGACAAGACAGATCTAGTCATCTCAGGCCTAGGGTGGATCCGTGTAACAGGCACTGCCAAAGTCGCCGTCTGGGCACCAGAAGGCGTCGCCGTCGTCACACGAAAAGCAATTATTTAAAATAAAATCACTGAGCGAACAAAGTGAGCTCATAAAAAGATAGTTATTGCCGTGGTGTCTTGCCAATCGATAGATTGGCAAGGGGCACAATTGAGACCAAGGCTCAATTGTGAGGTCAGGAAATCCATTTTTCAAAGATGAGATCTTTGGAAAATTAGTTCCGACCGTCCCTCACCACCTAAAATAACTATCAAAAAACAAGGAAGAATATTATGTCATTAACATCAAAACAACGTGCCTTCCTTAACAGTCAGGCACACACTCTTAAACCCATCATCCAAATTGGGAAAAATGGACTGAACGACCAAATCAAAACCAGTGTTCGTCAAGCACTTGATGCACGCGAATTGGTCAAGGTTACTCTTTTGCAAAACACAGATGAAAATATCCACGAAGTAGCTGAAATCTTGGAAGAAGAAATCGGTGTGGATACAGTCCAAAAAATCGGACGAATCTTGATTTTGTTTAAACAATCCAGCAAGAAAGAAAATCGCAAGATTTCTAAAAAAGTCAAAGAAATCTAAAAACTATACTCCAAATAACTGTTTTTACAGAGAAATAAAGGAGACTAGCCTATGGCAATCGAATTATTGACCCCTTTTACTAAGGTAGAGTTGGAGCCAGAAATCAAGGAGAAAAAACGCAAACAAGTCGGGATTTTAGGGGGAAATTTTAACCCTGTTCACAATGCCCATCTGATCGTTGCGGACCAAGTGCGGCAACAGTTGGGACTGGACCAGGTCTTGCTCATGCCTGAATACCAACCTCCTCATGTTGATAAAAAGGAAACCATTCCTGAACACCATCGTCTCAAAATGCTTGAATTGGCGATTGATGGGATCGAAGGTCTAGCCATTGAAACCATCGAGTTGGAGCGTAAGGGTATTTCCTACACCTACGACACCATGAAGATTTTGACAGAGAAGAATCCGGATACGGATTATTACTTTATCATCGGTGCCGATATGGTGGACTATCTGCCTAAGTGGTACCGAATTGATGAACTGGTTGACATAGTTCAGTTTGTGGGGGTTCAGCGCCCACGCTACAAGGCTGGAACTTCTTACCCAGTTATCTGGGTGGATGTGCCTCTCATGGATATCTCATCCAGCATGGTGCGTGACTTCATTGCCCAAGGACGGAAACCCAACTTTCTCCTGCCTCAGCCTGTGCTAGACTACATCGAGAAGGAGGGGCTTTACTGATGGCATACCAAAACTATATCAATTGCTCTCGCGAGGCTTTGTTGGAAAAAATGGCAGAGCTTCTACCCGAGAAACGCTTAACCCATTGCTTGGGTGTGGAGCGTGCAGCCATAGAACTGGCTCAGCGCTTTGGAGTCGATGCCGAGAAAGCAGGCTTAGCAGGGCTCCTTCATGACTATGCTAAAAAGCTGTCAGATCAGGAATTTTTAGACTTGATTGATCGTTTTCAGTTAGACCCTGACCTCAAAAACTGGGGTAATAATGTCTGGCATGGTATGGTTGGCATCTACAAGATTCAGGAAGATTTGAATTTGCATGATACAGAAATCCTGAGAGCCATTGAAATCCATACAGTCGGAGCTGGTCAGATGACCGATTTAGATAAGGTTATCTATGTCGCAGACTATATCGAGCACAATCGGGCATTTCCTGGAGTGGATGTGGCACGTGAGATTGCTGAGCTATCGCTCAATAAGGCGGTGGCCTACGAAACAGCTCGTACCGTGGAGTATCTAGCTCATCAGGGATTTCCCATCTATCCCCAAACCCTTGAAACCTATAACGCCTTTGTGCACTATTTGAAAGAGGACTAAATGAACGAAAAAGAATTACTAGAACTAGTCGTGAAAGCGGCTGATGAGAAACGTGCGGAGGATATCCTCGCACTTGATGTACAAGATTTGACTAGTGTGACGGACTACTTTGTGATCACTAGCTCAATGAATAGCCGTCAGTTGGACGCTATCGCTGACAATATCCGTGAAAAGGTAGCTCAAGCAGGCTTTAAAGGCAGTCATGTCGAAGGCGATGCAGCTGGAGGCTGGGTCTTGCTGGACCTCGGTGCTGTGGTGGTACATATCTTTTCAGAAGAAATGCGTGCCCACTATAACCTAGAAAAACTATGGCATGAGGCGAATTCAGTAGATATTTCAGAAGCTCTTGCTTAGAAGATGAACTCAGTTGTAGTCAACTGGGTTTCTTTGCTTATTTTAGAAAAAATTGATAGAAAGGTAAAGAGCGAGTGGTGTTTACCATGGAGGCTCTTGGTATCATGATTATGGCAACTTATGAAACCTTTGCGGCGGTCTATGATGCAGTCATGGACGATAGTTTATACGACAAATGGACGGATTTTTCTCTGCGTCACTTGCCTAAGACCAAGGAGAGAAAGAAACTCTTGGAATTGGCTTGTGGGACAGGAATTCAATCGGTGCGCTTTTCTCAGGCTGGTTTTGATGTGACTGGACTTGACTTGAGTGGGGATATGTTGAAGATTGCTGGGAAGAGAGCTGCTTCAGCCAAGCAAAAGATTGATTTTATGGAAGGCAATATGCTGGATTTGTCCAAGTCAGGTAAATATGACTTTGTTACTTGTTATTCGGACTCAATCTGTTACATGCAGGATGAGGTGGAAGTAGGGGATGTTTTTAAGGAAGTGTATAATGCCCTTAATGAAGATGGAGTTTTCATCTTTGATGTGCATTCGACCTACCAGACAGATGAAGTTTTTCCAGGCTATTCCTACCATGAAAATGCGGAAGATTTTGCCATGCTTTGGGATACCTATGAGGATGCGGCGCCTCACTCCATCGTGCATGAGCTGACTTTCTTTGTCAAGGAAGCGGACGGCTCCTTTAGTCGTCACGATGAGGTGCATGAGGAGCGGACCTATGAAGTCTTGACCTATGATATTTTGCTGGAACAGGCTGGATTTAAGTCTTTCAAACTCTATGCAGACTTTGAGGACAAGGAGCCGACAGAGACAAGTACCCGTTGGTTTTTTGTCGCGCAGAAGTAGGAGATCACTATGACCATCACAGGTATTATCGCGGAGTTTAATCCTTTTCATAATGGGCATAAATACCTGCTGGATCAGGCTGAGGGACTGAAAATCGTTGCCATGTCTGGTAATTTTATGCAGCGAGGAGAGCCTGCTATCATTGACAAGTGGACACGGGCCCAGATGGCGCTGGAAAATGGAGCGGATCTGGTAGTGGAATTGCCCTTTTTAGTCAGTGTTCAGGCTGCGGATTTCTTCGGTCAAGGAGCTGTGGATATCTTGGCTCGCTTGGGCATTGATACTCTAGCTTTCGGGACAGAGGAAGTTCTGGATTATCAAAAGATATCTGACTTATACACAGAGCAAGGTACTGAGATGGAGAAATTTGTGGAAAATCTGCCTGGTTCACTATCTTATCCCCAGAAAACCCAAGCTATGTGGGAGGAATTTGCAGGTCTTGATTTTTCTGGCAATACACCCAATCATGTTCTAGCTTTGGCCTATGCCAAGGCGGTTGCGGGACGCAACATCAAACTCCAGCCGATTCAGCGTCAGGGCGCTGGTTACCATTCTGTGGATAAGGATGTGGACTTTGCCTCGGCGACAGCTCTGCGCCAGCATCAGTCAGACCAAGATTTCTTAGAACGCTTTATGCCTTCTGTTGCCCTCTTTGAGCAGGCCGGTAAGGTGAGCTGGGAAGACTATTTTTCCTTGCTCCGATATCAAATCTTGTCAAATCCAGACCTAACCACCATCTATCAGGTCAATCAAGAAATGGCTGTGCGCATTAAGGAAGCTATCAAGACGGCTCAGTCTGTTGACGAATTGGTTGAAGTGGTTGCTACCAAACGCTATACCAAGGCGCGTGTCAGACGCCTCTTGGCCTATATTTTGGTGCAAGCTAGAGAAAGTGACTTGCCAGAAGCCATTCATGTCCTTGGATTTACCGAAAAAGGCAGGCAGCATCTTAAATCTCTGAAAGGACAGGTCAATCTAGTCAGTCGAATTGGCAAAGAGCCTTGGGATACTATGACCCAAAAGGCAGACCAGATTTACCAACTTGGAAAGTCAAGTATAGCAGAGCAGAATTTTGGAAGAGTGCCGATTAGAATAGAAACAAACTAAGTCTACTGCGAAGTAGGCTTTTCTAAACAACAAGTTTATTTTGGTGAATGTGTTCCAAATTCCCCAAAACATATTCTATTTTAGGTTTGTGAAAATCACTTTTTTATGGTAGAATGTAAAAGAATGTATGTCATTCGGAATAACAATAAAATGAGGTAAAAACATGGAAATCATGTCGATTGCGATTGCTGTTTTTGCCGTCATCATTGGTTTAGTCATTGGATATGTCAGCATCTCAGCTAAGATGAAATCATCTCAGGAAGCTGCGGAGTTGATGCTTTTAAATGCTGAACAAGAAGCAACTAATTTACGTGGACAAGCTGAGCGTGAAGCGGATTTACTTGTTAATGAAGCTAAACGTGAAAGCAAGTCTCTTAAAAAAGAAGCACTATTGGAGGCCAAAGAAGAAGCCAGAAAATACCGTGAAGAAGTGGATGCTGAATTCAAATCAGAACGTCAAGAACTCAAACAAATCGAAAGTCGTTTGACAGAGAGAGCTACTAGCCTCGACCGTAAGGACGACAATTTGACGAGTAAAGAACAAACACTTGAACAAAAAGAACAAAGTATTTCTGATAGAGCGAAAAACCTTGATGCGCGTGAAGAGCAATTAGAGGAAGTCGAAAGACAAAAAGAAGCAGAACTAGAGCGTATTGGTGCCCTGTCTCAGGCAGAAGCACGAGATATTATCTTGGCACAGACAGAGGAAAACTTGACCAAGGAGATTGCCAGTCGCATTCGTGAAGCTGAGCAAGAGGTCAAGGAACGGTCTGACAAAATGGCCAAGGACATCCTGGTTCAAGCTATGCAACGTATCGCTGGTGAATATGTAGCGGAGTCAACAAACTCAACGGTTCATCTGCCAGACGATACTATGAAGGGACGCATTATTGGTCGTGAAGGTCGTAACATTCGTACTTTTGAAAGTTTGACAGGGGTCGATGTGATTATCGACGATACACCAGAAGTAGTGACCTTGTCAGGATTTGATCCGATTCGTCGTGAAATTGCCCGTATGACTATGGAAATGTTGCTCAAGGATGGTCGTATCCACCCAGCTCGTATCGAAGAGTTGGTTGAGAAAAACCGTCAAGAGATTGACAATAAGATCCGTGAATATGGTGAAGCTGCTGCCTATGAAATTGGTGCGCCAAACCTTCATCCAGACTTGATGAAGATTATGGGACGCTTGCAGTTCCGTACCTCTTATGGACAAAATGTCTTGCGCCATTCGATTGAAGTTGCTAAGCTGGCTGGTATTATGGCCAGCGAGCTTGGTGAAAATGCGGCTCTGGCCCGTCGTGCTGGATTCCTTCACGATATCGGGAAAGCCATTGACCGCGAGGTTGAAGGTAGCCACGTTGAAATCGGTATGGAATTGGCTCGTAAGTACAAGGAACACCCAGTTGTGGTCAATACGATTGCTAGTCACCACGGAGATGTTGAAGCTGAAAGCGTGATTGCAGTGATCGTCGCTGCGGCAGATGCCTTGAGTGCAGCCCGTCCAGGTGCTCGTAGTGAGTCTCTTGAGAGCTATATCAAGCGTCTCCATGATTTGGAAGAAATTGCGAACGGCTTTGAAGGAGTACAAACTAGCTTTGCCCTTCAAGCAGGACGTGAAATCCGCATCATGGTCAATCCAGGACAAATCAAGGACGACAAAGTCACAATCTTGGCTCACAAAGTTCGTGAGAAAATTGAAAATAATCTCGATTACCCAGGAAATATCAAGGTAACCGTGATTCGCGAGCTTCGTGCAGTAGATTATGCTAAATAAATAAGAAAGAGCAGTTGAAAAATTACTGCTTTTTTGTTACACTAGATAGAAAGACTGTAGAAGGATAGTTTGTGTAAAATGCTACTATCTGAAGGAAAATTTTATTTTATTTTCACAGACTGACTAAAAGGAGACACAATGGCAGACCGAGGCTTACTAATCGTTTTTTCTGGTCCTTCAGGGGTTGGAAAAGGAACGGTTAGAAGAGAGATTTTTGAGAGTTCTGAAAACCAATTTCAATACTCTGTATCGATGACGACACGCGCACAACGTCCTGGAGAAGTGGACGGTGTTGATTATTTCTTCCGTACTCGTGAAGAGTTTGAGGAACTGATTCGTCAAGGACAGATGTTGGAATACGCAGAATATGTCGGCAACTACTATGGAACTCCTCTGACCTACGTCAATGAAACCTTGGACAAGGGAATCGATGTTTTCCTTGAAATTGAAGTTCAGGGCGCTCTTCAGGTCAAGAAAAAGGTTCCGGATGCTGTCTTTATCTTCCTGACACCACCAGATTTGGATGAATTGCAAGATCGTTTGGTAGGTCGTGGAACAGATAGTGCAGAAGTGATTGCCCAACGAATCGAAAAGGCCAAGGAAGAAATTGCCCTTATGCGTGAGTATGATTATGCGATTGTCAACGATCAGGTGCCCCTAGCTGCTGAGCGTGTCAAACGTGTTATTGAAGCAGAACACTTCCGTGTGGATCGTGTCATTGGTCACTATCAGGAGATGTTACCAAAATCTCCAACTACCAGATAAAATTTAGAAAATAGGTACAAGCAAATGATGTTAAAACCCTCTATTGATACCTTGCTCGACAAGGTTCCATCAAAATATTCACTCGTAATCTTGGAAGCAAAACGTGCCCACGAATTAGAAGCAGGTGCGCCAGCAACTCAAGGTTTCAAATCTGAAAAATCAACTCTTCGCGCTTTAGAAGAAATCGAATCAGGAAACGTAACAATTCACCCAGATCCAGAAGGAAAACGTGAAGCAGTGCGTCGCCGTATCGAAGAAGAAAAACGCCGCAAAGAAGAAGAAGAAAAGAAAATCAAAGAGCAAATCGCTAAAGAAAAAGAAGATGGTGAAAAAATTTAAGGTTGGGGGGACTCAATCTTATTTTTTCTATTGCAAGAATCTACTGACAAGGAGGAGGTGAGAAGATGGCCATAGCCAAGATTATTGTAGATGTGCCCTTGATGCAGACGGACCAGCCCTATAGTTACAGGATTCCTAAGGAATTTGAGGGAATGCTAGAAGTTGGGATGCGGGTTCATGTGCCCTTTGGTAAGGGCAATCGCTTGATTCAAGGAATTGTTCTTGATTTGGAGTCCCAATCAGATGAAGAAGAGATGGCGCAAGATTTAAAAGATATTGTCGAGGTACTGGATTTTTCTCCTGTACTCACGCAAGAACAACTCTGGCTGGCTGAAGAGCTCCGCAAGTCCGTCTTTTCTTATAAAATCTCTATCCTTAAGGCTATGCTACCGGGATTTCTGAACTCCAGGTATGACAAGATTCTCTATCCTCTCGAAGGTTTGAATCAGGAAGATCGAGAGCGTCTGTTTGGTTCAGAAGATTCACTTGCCTTTTCTTCTCTGGATTTAGGTAAGCAAGCAGAAATGATGCGTTTGACTAGAAAAGGCTTGCTTGGTCTAGAATATCAGGCTGTCGATCAGAAGAAGGTCAAGACTCAGTCTTGGTATGAGGTAGACCTTGCTCAATTAGAAAGTGTAGAGATTTCTACACGCGCCAAGAAAAAGTTGGAATTGAGAGATTACTTGCTGTCTCATCCTGAGAGTGCTTCCTTGGCTAGTTTGTTAGAGTCCTACTCGCGAGAGCAAGTCAACTTCTTTGTAGAACAAGGTGCTGTTACCATAGTCCAAAAGGAAGTTCAACGCTCGGCTGCTTATTTTGAAGGCATTGAGGCAAGTCAGCCTTTGGAGTTGAATCCAGAGCAAAGACAGGCGCGTGATGCGGTTGTGAGTGCTATTGGCAGTCATCAGCCTCCCTTCCTCCTTCAAGGGATTACAGGAAGTGGGAAGACCGAGGTTTACTTACAAATAATCCAAGGAGCCTTGGATAAGGGTAAGACAGCTATTTTGCTGGTTCCTGAGATTTCCTTGACTCCACAGATGACGGAGCGTTTTATAGCTCGATTTGGTGAGAAAGTGGCCATTCTGCACTCAGGCCTGTCCAATGGTGAAAAGTATGATGAATGGCGCAAGGTTGAGCGTGGAGACGCTCAAGTTGTGGTTGGAGCCAGATCAGCCATCTTTGCTCCGCTGAAAAATCTGGGTGTCATGATAATCGATGAGGAGCATGAGGTGACTTATAAGCAGGACAGCAATCCTCGTTACCATGCCAGAGAGGTGGCTATTTTACGGGCTCAGTACAATCAAGCGGCTCTGGTGCTTGGGTCTGCGACACCGAGCTTAGAGAGCCGTGCGAGGGCTGGAAAAGGCGTCTATCAACACTTACGTCTGACCCAACGTGCCAATCCTTTAGCTACCATTCCTGAGGTCCAAGTGATTGACTTTCGGGATTATATCGGACAGAATGAGACCTCAAACTTTACGCCCCCTTTGCTAGAAGCCATTCAAGACCGTCTGGCTAAAAAAGAGCAGGTGGTGCTCATGCTCAATCGCCGTGGTTACTCTAGCTTTGTCATGTGTCGAGAGTGTGGGACTGTGGATACTTGTCCCAACTGTGACATTTCCTTGACCTTGCACATGGATACCAAGACCATGAATTGCCATTATTGTGGCTTTTCGAAGGACATTCCTCAGAACTGTCCTAACTGTAAGAGCCACAGCATTCGTTACTATGGGACAGGGACACAGAAGGCTTATGATGAGCTAGCAGAACTCTTTCCCCAGGCCCGCATTTTGCGGATGGATGTGGATACGACTCGAAAGAAAGGCAGTCACCAAGCCTTGCTTGACCAGTTTGGGCGAGGGGAAGCGGATATTTTACTAGGTACTCAGATGATTGCCAAGGGATTGGATTTTCCAAATGTGACCTTAGTCGGAGTTCTCAATGCGGATACAGCCTTGAATTTGCCTGATTTCCGTTCTTCTGAGAGAACCTTCCAGCTCTTGACTCAGGTGGCAGGCCGGGCAGGCCGTGCTGAAAAAGCTGGTCAGGTCTTGATTCAGTCCTATAATCCGCAGCACTATGCTATTCGATTTGCCAAGGATCAGGATTACGAAGGTTTTTATGCCTATGAAATGGGAATCAGACGACAACTTGGTTATCCACCTTACTATTTTACGATTGGCATTACCCTTTCTCACAAGAAAGAAGAAGAGGTGGTCAAACGCGCTTATGAAGTCATGAACATTTTGCGGTCAGGTTTGTCTGAAACCAGTAACATCCTTGGGCCGACGCCAAAACCGATTGCTCGTACCCACAACCTCTATCATTACCAGATTTTGATTAAATACCGTTTAGAAGATGAGCTGGGGCCAACCCTCAACCAGGTCTTGGCCTTGACTCAAGAACGGGAAAATAGTGAGCTCCGTCTCAGCATTGACCATGAGCCACAGCAATTTTTATAAGAAGGAGAAGATATGACAAAATTAATCTTTATGGGGACCCCCGACTTTTCAGCAACAGTATTAAAAGGACTTTTGACAGATAATCGTTACGAAATTCTAGCCGTTGTGACCCAGCCAGACCGTGCTGTTGGTCGTAAAAAAGTGATCCAAGAAACCCCAGTCAAGCAGGCTGCTAAAGAAGCTGGTCTTCCTATCTACCAACCTGAAAAACTATCTGGAAGTCCAGAGATGGAAGATCTTATGAAGCTAGGAGCAGATGGAATTGTGACTGCTGCATTTGGGCAGTTTCTCCCAAGTAAATTCCTTGATAGCATGGACTTTGCGGTCAACGTTCATGCCTCTCTTCTTCCTAAACACCGTGGTGGTGCGCCTATCCATTATGCCTTGATTCAAGGGGATGAGGAAGCTGGTGTAACCATTATGGAAATGGTTAGGGAAATGGATGCAGGAGACATGATTTCCCGTCGCAGTATCCCTATCACAGATGAGGACAATGTAGGCACCTTGTTTGAAAAATTGGCGCTAGTTGGTCGTGATTTGCTTTTGGATACTTTACCTGCCTATATTGCTGGGGAAATTCAATCTGAACCGCAGGAACCAAGCCAAGTTACCTTCTCTCCAAATATCAAACCAGAGGAAGAAAAATTGGACTGGAATAAAAGCAATCGTCAACTTTTCAACCAAATCCGTGGGATGAACCCCTGGCCTGTTGCCCATACTTTTCTTAAGGGTGACCGCTTTAAGATTTATGAAGCCCTACCAGTAGAAGGTCAGGGAAATCCAGGTGAAATTCTCTCTATCGGCAAGAAAGAATTGATTGTCGCAACGGCAGAAGGAGCTTTGTCTCTCAAGCAAGTGCAGCCAGCAGGTAAGCCTAAGATGGACATTGCTTCCTTCCTCAACGGAGTTGGCCGTACATTAACTGTAGGAGAACGATTTGGTGACTAAAGTAGAAACGGCTAGAAGTTTAGCCCTAGCGGTATTAGAGGATGTTTTTATCAATCAAGCATACTCAAATATCGCCTTAAATAAGCATCTCAAAGGAAGTCAACTTTCAGCAGCAGACAAGGGCTTGGTGACCGAGCTGGTCTATGGAACGGTAGCCCGTAAACTGACTCTGGAATGGTACCTATCCCACTTTATTGAGGACAGAGACCAGTTAGACAGTTGGCTTTATGTCCTGCTCCTCATGAGTGCCTACCAACTTCGCTATTTGGATAAGATTCCAGACCATGCTGTGGTCAATGAAGCAGTGGAATTGGCCAAAGTCCGTAAAAAAGGCAGTGAAAAATTAGTCAACGCTGTCCTTCGTCGTATTCTGCGTGAAGGCTGGCCAGATATTGCCAGCATCAAGCGAAAAAACAAGCGTGATTCCCTTGCCTATTCTCTCCCAGTTTGGCTAGTTGCCAAAATCAAGGAAGAATACGGAGAGGAGCGAGCGAAGGCTATTTTTGAAAGTCTCTTGGTGCGTAACAAGGCCAGCATTCGTGTAACAGATCTAGGACGAAAAGAGGAAATCCAAGCCTTGTTGGAGGCCAGTGATTCATCCTTGTCTCCTTCTGGTCTGGTTAAGGAGCAGGGGCACTTTGCAGGCCATGATTTGTTTGAAGAAGGGGCTATAACCATCCAAGACGAGTCTAGTCAACTGGTTGCGCCAACTTTGAATTTGCAGGGAGATGAGCGAGTGCTTGATGCTTGTGCGGCTCCGGGTGGGAAAACAGCCCATATAGCCTCTTATCTTACGACAGGTCAGGTTACGGCTTTGGACCTTTACGATCACAAGTTGGACTTGATTCAAGAAAATGCTCAACGTCTGGGAGTTGCAGATCGGGTTCAAAGGCAAAAATTGGATGCCAGAAAGGTACATGAGTTTTTTGGTCAGGATTCATTTGATAAGATTTTGGTGGATGCTCCCTGTTCAGGAATCGGTCTTTTGCGCCGAAAACCAGACATCAAATACAATAAAGAAACGGCAGATTTCGCGTCCTTGCAGGAAATTCAGCTAGAAATATTAGGTAGTGTTTGTCAAACACTAGGCAAAGGTGGTATAATAACTTATAGTACCTGTACTATTGTCTCAGAGGAGAATTTTCAAGTCGTTGAGGCGTTTTTAGAAAGTCATCCTGAGTTCGAGCAGGTAAAGCTAGAACATGAATGTAAGGATATCATGAAAGATGGCTGTATCCTCATCACACCTGAATTGTATGGAAGTGATGGATTCTTCATCAGTCAATTTCGTAAGATATCGGATTAGGAAGGAACTGACACATGGAAATTTCATTATTAACAGATGTTGGTCAGAAACGAACAAATAACCAAGACTATGTCAACCACTATGTCAATAGAGCTGGACGTACTATGATTATTTTAGCTGATGGGATGGGAGGTCATCGCGCAGGGAATATCGCTAGTGAAATGGCGGTAACAGACCTAGGTATAGCTTGGGTTGACACCCAGATCGATACAGTCAATGAAGTGCGTGAATGGTTCGCCAATTACCTAGAAATTGAAAATCAAAAGATTCATCAACTTGGACAAGATGATGCCTATAAAGGAATGGGAACAACTTTAGAAGCTGTTGCTATTATTGGTAATCAGGCTATCTATGCCCACATTGGAGATTCTCGTATCGGTTTGATTCGTGGAGAAGAATACCACCAGTTAACGAGCGACCATTCCTTGGTCAATGAATTACTCAAGGCAGGTCAATTGACGCCAGAAGAAGCAGCCAGTCATCCACAGAAAAATATTATTACCCAGTCAATCGGTCAAAAAGATGAAATTCAGCCTGATTTTGGAATGATTACCCTTGAGCCAGGTGACTATCTCTTGCTCAATAGTGATGGTTTGACCAACATGATTTCAGGCAGTGAGATTTGTGATATTGTAACTAGTGATATTCCTTTGGCAGATAAAACAGCGACGCTTGTGCGTTTTGCTAACAATGCAGGAGGTTTAGACAACATTACGGTTGCCCTTGTTTCTATGAACGAGGAGGATGCAAAATGATCCAAATCGGCAAGATTTTTGCCGGGCGGTATCGAATTATCAAACAGATTGGTCGAGGAGGCATGGCAGATGTTTACTTGGCCAAAGATTTGATTCTAGACGGGGAAGAAGTGGCAGTGAAGGTCCTGAGGACCAATTACCAGACAGATCCGATTGCTGTGGCGCGTTTTCAGCGGGAAGCGAGAGCCATGGCGGATTTGGACCATCCTCATATCGTTCGGATTACAGATATTGGTGAGGAAGACGGTCAACAGTATCTTGCAATGGAGTATGTTGCTGGACTAGACCTTAAACGTTATATCAAGGAACACTATCCTCTTTCTAATGAAGAAGCCGTCCGTATCATGGGACAAATCCTCCTAGCCATGCGTTTGGCCCATACCAGAGGAATTGTTCACCGGGACTTGAAACCTCAAAATATCCTCTTGACACCAGATGGGACTGCCAAAGTAACAGACTTTGGGATTGCAGTAGCCTTTGCAGAGACAAGTCTGACTCAGACTAACTCAATGCTGGGCTCGGTTCATTACTTGTCACCAGAGCAGGCGCGTGGTTCTAAGGCGACTGTACAGAGTGATATCTATGCCATGGGGATTATTTTCTATGAGATGCTGACAGGCCATATCCCTTATGACGGGGATAGTGCGGTGACCATCGCCCTTCAGCATTTCCAAAAACCACTACCATCAGTTATTGATGAGAATCCATCTGTGCCTCAGGCTTTGGAGAATGTTGTTATTAAGGCAACTGCCAAGAAATTGACAGATCGTTATCAGTCAGTTGCAGAGATGTATGTGGACTTGTCCAGTAGCTTGTCTTACAATCGTCGCAATGAGCCTAAACTGGTATTTAATGATACTACTA
Organism: Streptococcus shenyangsis; assembly: GCF_006385785.1. Lineage (GTDB taxonomy): Bacteria > Bacillota > Bacilli > Lactobacillales > Streptococcaceae > Streptococcus > Streptococcus shenyangsis. The sequence goes on along the minus strand of NZ_VFSH01000005.1, from coordinate 80,280 downwards.
AGGCGGACACCAAGACACTACCAAAGGTATCCCAGAGTACATTGACCTCGATTCCTAAGGTGCAAACACAAAGTCCGAAGCCACAGGCTGCGAAACCTAGTCAGCAGGTTTTGGAAGACAATTACGCAACCAAACCTGTTAAGAAACGGAAATTTAGAGTTCGCTATATGATTTTGTTGGCCAGCATTGTATTGGTGGCAGCTTCTCTTATTTGGATACTATCCAGAACTCCTGCAACCATTGCCATTCCAGATGTGGCAGGTCAGACAGTTGCGGAAGCCAAGGAAACCCTCAAGAAAGCCAATTTTGAGATTGGCGAGGAGAAATCAGAGGCTAGTGAAAAGGTAGAAGAAGGGCGGATTATTCGTACAGATCCTGACGCTGGAACTGGTCGAAAAGAAGGAACGAAAATCAATTTGGTTGTCTCATCAGGCAAGCAATCTTTCCAATTGAGCAATTATATAGGCCGTAAATCTACAGATGTTATCGCAGAACTCAAGCAGAATAAGGTTCCTGAAAATCTCATCAAGATTGAGGAAGAAGAATCAAGCGAGAGCGAAGCAGGAACTGTTCTTAGACAGAGTCCAGCTGCCGGAACAACCTATGATTTGAGCAAGGCCTCAACGATTACCTTAACCGTTGCTAAGAAAGTAACTAGAGTTGCCATGCCAAGTTATACAGGATCTAGTCTTGAATTTACTAAAAATAATCTCGTTCAAATTGTCGGTATTAAAGAAGCCAATATTGAAGTTGTAGAAGTGTCGACAGCTCCTGATGGAACTGCTGAAGGTACAGTCGTTGAACAGAGTCCAAAAGCGGGTGAAAAGGTTGATTTGACTAAGACGCGTGTCAAGATTTCAATCTACAAACCAAAAACACCGCCGTCAACGTCATCATCAGCACCAGTCCAACGTGGAAACCAAGGTTCTACTACGACACCAAGTCAGGGGAACCCACAAGGAAATCAACGAGGGAATGCGCCTGCTACTACTCCATCAAGTAGTGAAGGCAACAATGAAAATTCACGTGATTAGACGAATCTTTGTCATGATTTCATGGCAAAGATTTTTTTTGACTCCAGATTTGTGATAGAATAGAAGGAGTTGATAAAAGGAGGAAAGCATGGAAGAATCAAGAGAATTAAATGCGGTCATCGACGTGATTATGTTAGCTGGGACCATTCTCCTTAAAAGTGGTTCAGAAATCCATCGTGTAGAAGATACCATGATTCGGATCGCGCATTCGCAGGGGATTGTGGATTGCAATGTTCTTGCCATGCCTGCTGCCATCTTTTTCTCGATTGAAAATACCAATATTTCGCGCATGAAGCGCGTGACCTCCTCTTCTTATAACATCGAAAAAGTCTGCGATGTGAACCAGATTTCTCGTCAGCTGGTTGGGGGGCAGATTGATTTAGAAACAGCCTTTAAGCAATTGAAGGCTTTGCAAGCCCAACCCCTTCCCTATACTAAGTTGCAGGTAACTTTGGCTGCGACCTTTAGTGCCCCTTTCTTTTCAATTATGTTTAGTGGAAATATCTATGACGCACTCGGGGCAGGAGTGGCTACCTTATTTGGTTTTGCCTTTTCCCTCTATGTAGAAAAGTTTATCCGAATTCCCTTTGTAACAGCCTTTGCTGGGGCCTTTGTCTTTGGGATGATAGCCCAGTTTTGGGCTCGCTACACGGGCTTTCCTTCAACAGCAGATTTGATTATAGCTGGTGCCGTCATGCCTTTTGTACCTGGAATTGCCTTGACCAATGCGGTTCGGGATATTATGACCAACCACATAAACTCTGGTATGAGTAAAATGTTTGAATCCCTACTCATTACCCTTGCTTTAGGGGCAGGAACTTCTGTCGCCTTGGTATTGATGAACTAATATGACACTAACTACCTTTTTATTACAAGCAGTAGCAAGTCTTCTTGCTATCATCACTTTTTTAATCGTACTCAATGTTCAGCGGTCTATGCTCTTACCAGGAGGGATTTTGGGCATGGCTGTCTGGCTAATTTATCTCTTGCTTAAGGAACCAACCAATGTTATTGTAGCTACCTTCATTGCTGCCATTATCGGTTCTTGTGTTAGTCAGATTTTAAGTATTCTTTACAAGACCCCTGCTGTGGTCTTTATCTTGGCCATTTTGGCACCCCTGGTTCCGGGATACCTTTCTTATCGGACAACAGCCTTTTTTGTGACAGGTGATTACAGTCACGCCATTGCTAGTGCAACCTTAGTTGTCATGTTGGCTCTGGTAATTTCCATTGGAATGGCTAGCGGAACAGTGATTCTCAGACTGTATTCCTACTTACGAAAACAGCAAAATCGTTAGACTAACAAGAGACTTGATTTGGTGAATCAAGTCTTTTTTCTCTCTTTTACTGCCATTTGTGATAAAATAGTATAGAACGATTTTTTACATGAATGATAAAACAGAGGTAAATATGACAATCGGTATTGATAAGATTGGTTTTGCAACCAGTCAATATGTCTTGAAATTACAAGACTTAGCAGAAGCGAGGGGAATTGACCCTGAAAAATTAAGCAAAGGACTCTTGCTCAAGGAATTGAGTATTGCGCCTCTAACTGAGGACATCGTGACCTTGGCGGCTAGTGCAAGTGACTCTATTTTAACTGAGCAAGAGAGAGCAGAAATTGACATGGTCATTGTGGCTACCGAGTCAGGAATTGACCAGAGTAAGGCTGCGGCCGTCTTTGTGCATGGCTTGCTTGGCATCCAGCCCTTTGCTCGTAGTTTCGAGATTAAAGAAGCCTGCTATGGAGCGACAGCTGCCCTTCATTATGCCAAATTGCATGTGGAAAATTCTCCAGAGTCCAAAGTTTTGGTTATTGCCAGTGATATTGCCAAATATGGTATTGAAACTCCAGGAGAACCAACTCAGGGTGCCGGAAGTGTGGCAATGTTGATTACACAAAATCCACGCATTATGGCCTTTAATAATGACAATGTAGCTCAGACTCGTGACATCATGGATTTTTGGCGTCCAAATTACTCAACAACTCCTTATGTAAATGGTGTCTATTCTACTCAACAATATTTGGATAGTTTGAAAACAACTTGGCTTGAATACCAAAAACGCTACCAGCTTACTTTGGATGATTTTGCAGCTGTTTGCTTCCACTTGCCTTATCCTAAATTAGCGCTAAAAGGCTTGAAAAAAATCATGGATAAGAACTTGCCTCAAGAGAAAAAAGACCTCTTGCAAAAGCATTTTGACCAGTCTATTCTCTACAGTCAGAAGGTAGGGAATATCTACACAGGATCCCTCTTCCTTGGACTCTTGTCTCTCTTGGAAAATACAGATAGCTTGAAAGCTGGGGACAAAATTGCCCTTTATAGTTACGGAAGTGGGGCTGTGGCTGAGTTTTTCAGTGGTGAATTGGTTGAAGGTTATGAAGCTTATCTGGATAAAGACCGCTTGAACAAGCTCAACCAACGAACTGCCCTGTCTGTTGCTGACTATGAAAAAGTCTTCTTTGAGGAAGTAGACTTAGATGAAACAAACTCAGCCCAGTTTGCTGGCTATGAAAATCAAGAGTTTGCCTTGGTTGAAATTGTCGACCACCAACGTCGTTATAGCAAGGTTGAAAAATAATGAAGATAAGTTGGAATGGATTTTCTAAAAAATCATACCAAGAGCGCCTCGAGCTGTTGCAAGCTCAGGCGCTCCTTAGTCCTGAGAAGCAAGCGAGTCTGGAGCAGGATGAACAAATTAGTGTGACTGTCGCAGACCAGCTGAGTGAGAATGTGGTAGGAACTTTTTCTCTGCCTTATTCTATCATTCCAGAACTTTTGGTGAATGGGCAGGACTATACAGTTCCCTATGTGACAGAAGAACCCTCAGTAGTTGCTGCAGCCAGCTATGCCAGCAAAATCATCAAGCGAGCAGGTGGCTTTACCGCTCAAGTACATCAGCGCCAGATGATCGGTCAGGTAGCCCTTTATCAAGTTGCTGATCCTGAACAAGCGCAAGAGAAGATTACTAACAAGAAAGCGGAGCTCTTAGAACTTGCCAATCAAGCCTATCCTTCTATCGTTAAACGTGGAGGTGGGGCGCGTGATCTGCATGTAGAGCAGATTAAAGGCGAAACAGACTTCCTCGTTGTTTATCTCCATGTCGATACGCAGGAAGCCATGGGAGCAAATATGCTCAATACCATGCTGGAAGCCTTGAAGCCAGTCGTAGAAGAACTCAGTCAGGGACAGAGTCTCATGGGTATTCTGTCTAACTACGCGACCGATTCTTTGGTTACTGCAAGTTGTCGCATCGCCTTTCGCTATTTGAGCCGTCAAAAGGATCAAGGACGAGAAATTGCAGAGAAAATTGCTTTGGCGTGCCAATTTGCGCAAGCTGATCCTTATCGAGCAGCTACCCACAATAAAGGGATTTTTAATGGTATTGATGCCGTTTTGATTGCAACTGGTAATGACTGGCGTGCTATTGAGGCAGGGGCTCATGCTTTTGCCAGTCAAGACGGACGCTATCAAGGTCTCAGCTCTTGGCGTCTAGACTTGGAGACAGAAGAATTGGTCGGTGAGATGACTTTACCCATGCCTGTAGCGACCAAGGGTGGTTCTATCGGCCTCAACCCTCGTGTAGCCCTCAGTCATGAGCTACTGGGAAATCCTTCTGCCAAAGAATTAGCCCAGATTATCGTGTCTATCGGGCTTGCCCAAAATTTTGCGGCCCTCAAAGCCTTGGTGAGCACAGGAATCCAGCAAGGACACATGAAATTGCAGGCCAAATCCTTGGCACTCCTCGCAGGTGCCAGTGAATCCGAGGTAGCTCCTCTAGTCGAGCGCCTCATCGCGGATAAAACCTTTAACCTAGAGACAGCCCGGCGCTATCTCGAAAACTTAAGATCATAAAAAACTCAGACGAATTGGTCTGAGTTTTCTTGTACTTAAATACTTTTTCCTGGCAATAATGTAACTGGTAAGAAATAACCAGTAGTAGCAACCTCTTTGCCTTCAATTTTTTGTAAGAGCAAATCAACTGTTAGGCGAGCAATCTCTTCCAAGGGTTGTTTAATGGTAGTGAGGTGAGGGTAGAAATTCTCAATAAAATAAGTCCCGTCATATCCGATAACTTTTAGTTGTTCAGGAACAGAGATACCAAGCTCCTGAGCAATTTTAATAACCAAAATAGCAGTCAAATCATCAGAGGCGAAAATCGCATCTGGTTTTTGTTTGGTCAGGATATTTTTAATTTCCATTTCCTTGCGTAGGGGTGAAAAGTCACTGGAAACATTGATAATAGGAGCCTTTGGCAAGATTGAAGCAAAACCAGCATGACGAAGTCCAGTTGGTGAATTGGAATTGTCATTTCCTGTAATCATGATAATAGATTTGGCTCCAGTTTTAGCCAAGGTCTGAGCGGCTAGAACTCCACCAGCATAGTTGTCAGAAGAAACGACAGGTATGTCTGGTGATAGGTTACGGTCAAATGAAATGATTGGAGCCGTCACGCGATTGTAATCCTCAATCCCAAGGTTGTGACTTCCCGAAATGATGCCGTCCACCTGGTTGGCTTCTAGCATTTCGATGTACTCGCGTTCTTTTTCTGAATCATGCTCACTATTACAGATGATGGTCTTGTAACCTTTTTTGAAGAGTTCGTGTTCCAATTTATCAATCAATTCAGCATAGAAAACATGGCTGATTTTTGGGAAAATCAAACCGATTAACTTGGCGGATTTACCTTGAAGACTGCGAGCTAGGTTGTTGGGTTTATAGCCCAGCTCACGCATAGCATCTTTAACCTTTTGAATAGTTTTTTCTGACAGGTAGCCTTTTTTATTAATAACACGTGAGACAGTAGTTGGGCTGACGCCTGCTAGTTCTGCGACATCAGTTAGTTTTGCGACCATATTCTAATTCGTAGTATGTTCCAGTTGGGTTTCCAGATTTAATGAGGATTCCATTTTGATCTTCGTGAGGGAAGACACGACCAGAAAATACTTTTTCTCCTTTATTGATAAAGATTTCAAAGACTGAGTTGTCGATGAAGATATTGACAGTAGTTGCTTGATTAGTAACTGAGCAAGAGCGAGTAGTTCCAAATTCTTGAGCATATTGTTCTCCAGCTTGACTACGATCAACGGTTACTTGGCCATTGACAAGGTCAAAATTGATAGATAGCCCCTTGCCGTCTTTATCAGCAAGAAGGACAATTTCACTTTGGCTATTAGCTTCTATATTAAGCTCAAGTTCGTAGGTATTTTTGGTTTCAGAACGATTTGAAAATTCCTCTTCTGAAGCACGAAGATCCTTGATAGCTGCTACAGGGTATTGATAGAGTTTGCCGTCTTTAATGGTAAGTTCTTTTACCAATGAGAAGGTTCCTTGGTGATCAAAACGATCAGATGGATAAGACACATCCGGTAAACCAAGCCAACTAACAGCAAGGGCACGTCCATCAGGGGCATTGAAGGCTTGAGTGGCATAGGCTTCAAAACCATAATCGAGGTTGTGTAGTTCAGACACATCTACCATACGAGCATTTTCTGGATCAAAGGAAGTGCCGATTTTATACATGTTTGGATAGATATTGTCATAGTCAAGAACCTTTTTATCCAAACCTTGTGGGCAGTAAAGAAGGACAGGTTGTTCTCCGACAAAGACTAGATTTGGGCACTCCATCATATAAGCAGTACGGTCATTGTTGAAGTCCAAATCACCAACTTCTTGCCAGTTTGTATAATCATTTTCGATAGCCTTATAGAGACGGACAAATCCTTTTTTGTCCAAATCTTGACCACCAACGATAGCGTAGTATTGTCCTTTAAAGTTAAAAATCTGTGGATCGCGGAAGTGGTCAGTAGCATCAGCAGGCTGATCAATCAAGATTTTATCAATCTTTTTAATCTTTCCATCCTTGTCCACTAAGGCACCAATCTGGTAAGGATGGCGAATCCAATTTTCATCACGAACATTTCCAGTATAAAAGAGGAATAATTGTTCTCCAAACTGCATAGCAGATCCTGAGTAAGCACCGTGGCTATCTAAAGGAGTATCAGGTAGAACCTTAACTCCAGTTTCTGAAAAATGAACTAAATCATCACTTTCAAGTTGTACCCAAGATTTTAAACCATGAGCTGCACCAAAGGGAAAGTTTTGGTAAAAGACAACCCACTTGCCATCGAAATATGAAAAACCATTTGGATCATTTAAAAGACCCTGCTTGGGTTCGATGTGATAGCTTGTATGCCATGGAGACTGAGCCATATTTTCTTTGATTTGTTTAATTTCTTCTTGTGTCCAATCTTCATAACGTCTGTAACGACGTTCAGTAGTCCATTCCATTTCTATTTCCTCCATAAATTCTACTATCTTAATAGTAAACGTTTCCTTATAAAAAAGCAAGTCTTTTACACTAAATTAAAGAAAAAAATGTCAAACGATTGACAGAATCTAGGAACGTAATTTTATGAAAAATGATGAAAATATGAAAGCTTTTGAAAACTTTAAAGTAAAAACCTTGATTTTAGAGGGTGTTATGGCTGTGTTGATGAAAAAAATAGCAAAAACAATCAAAAAATAAAAAATAGCAATTTTTTTCTGCAAAACGCTTGACATATTTTTGAAAGATGATAAAATAATACTCGTAGGGCGAGTAAAATCGCTTTCATACAAGAATAAATTTTTTATAAGGAGATTTTTGCAAATGAACAATCAGGAAATTGCAAAAAAAGTCATCGATGCCTTGGGCGGACGTGAGAATGTTAACAGTGTAGCTCACTGTGCAACTCGCCTCCGTGTTATGGTAAAAGATGAAGCGAAGATCAACAAGGATGCTATCGAGAGCTTGGAAAAAGTTCAAGGTGCTTTCTTTAACTCAGGTCAATACCAAATCATCTTTGGTACTGGTACAGTTAACAAGATGTACGACGAAGTTGTAGCTCTTGGTTTGCCAACATCATCTAAGGATGAAATGAAGGCAGAAGCTGCTAAACAAGGAAATTGGTTCCAACGTGCGATCCGTACTTTCGGTGATGTTTTCGTTCCAATCATCCCTGTTATCGTAGCGACAGGTCTCTTCATGGGTGTGCGTGGTCTTTTCAACGCTCTTGAAATGCCGCTTCCAGGTGACTTTGCAACTTACACACAAATCTTGACAGATACAGCCTTTATCATCTTGCCAGGTTTGGTTGTGTGGTCAACTTTCCGTGTATTCGGTGGAAATCCAGCTGTTGGTATCGTTCTTGGTATGATGCTGGTTTCCGGTTCACTTCCAAATGCTTGGGCCGTTGCTTCTGGTGGTGAAGTGACTGCTATGAACTTCTTCGGATTTATCCCAGTTGTTGGTTTGCAAGGATCTGTTCTTCCAGCCTTCATCATCGGGGTTGTCGGAGCTAAATTTGAAAAAGCTGTCCGCAAGGTTGTTCCAGATGTGATTGACCTCTTGGTAACACCATTCGTGACACTTTTGGTCATGTCTATCCTTGGACTCTTTGTCATCGGACCAGTCTTCCATGTTGTTGAAAACTACATCCTTCTTGGAACAAAAGCTATTCTTAACTTGCCATTTGGTCTTGGTGGTTTCTTGATTGGTGGAGTTCACCAAGTTATCGTCGTATCAGGTGTTCACCACATCTTCAACTTGCTTGAAGTTCAATTGCTTGCTGCTGACCATGCTAACCCATTCAACGCTATCATCACAGCTGCTATGACTGCACAAGGTGCTGCAACTGTAGCAGTTGGTGTGAAAACTAAAAATCCAAAACTTAAAACTCTTGCTTTCCCAGCAGCCCTTTCTGCCTTCCTAGGTATTACTGAGCCTGCTATCTTCGGGGTTAACTTGCGTTACCGTAAACCATTCTTCCTTTCATTGATCGCTGGTGCAATCGGTGGTGGATTGGCATCTATCCTTGGTCTTGCTGGTACTGGTAATGGTATCACCATCATCCCTGGTACAATGCTTTATCTTGGTAATGGACAACTTCCACTATACCTTCTTATGGTAGCTGTATCATTTGCCCTTGGTTTTGCCCTTACTTATATGTTTGGTTATGAAGATGAAACTGATGGAGAATCAACTGTAAAAAAGCCTGAAATTAGCGAAGAAGTAGTAGAAACTGCATCTAAGCTAACAGACGAAACAATCCAAACTCCTATCGTTGGTGATGTTGTCGCTCTTGCTGATGTCAATGACCCAGTCTTCTCAAGTGGAGCTATGGGACAAGGTATTGCTGTGAAACCTAGCCAAGGTGTGGTTTATGCACCAGCTGATGCTGAAGTTTCAATCGCCTTTCCAACAGGACATGCCTTCGGTTTGAAAACAACCGATGGTGCTGAAGTTTTGATCCACGTTGGTATCGACACTGTAACAATGAACGGTGACGGTTTTGAAGCAAAAGTTGCCCAAGGTGACAAGGTGAAAGCAGGAGATGTTCTTGGAACATTTGACTCAGCTAAGATTGCCGCTGCAGGACTTGACAACACAACTATGGTTATCGTGACAAACACTGCAGACTTTGCTTCAGTAAATCCAGTTGCTTCTGGATCAGTTGCTAAGGGTGACGCAGTCATTGAAGTTAAAGCTTAATAGATTCATAAAAACGAACAAATGTCATGTTTGTTCGTTTTTGATTGAATGGTAAAATTTACAGAGGAAAATCTAAAATATTGAGCAATTTTCAGTCTGGAAATATGCTATAATAAAGAAAATAAATACAAGAGGTTAATCATGACAAAACTATACGGAAGTTTGGAAGCAGGCGGTACAAAATTTGTCTGTGCTGTCGGTGATGAAAATTTTAACGTTGTAGAAAAAACACAATTTCCAACAACAACTCCAATCGAAACAATCGATAAAACCATTGAGTTCTTCTCAAAATTCGATAACCTTGCTGGTCTTGCAGTTGGTTCATTTGGTCCGATTGATATTGATAAAAACTCAAAAACTTATGGCTTTATCACAACAACTCCAAAACCAAACTGGGCAAATGTGGACTTGCTTGGTGCCCTTCGTCGCGCCCTAAACGTGCCAATGTACTTCACTACAGACGTAAACAGCTCTGCTTATGGTGAAGTGGTTGCCCGTAACAACGCTGGTGGTCGTATCGAAAACTTGGTTTACTACACAATCGGTACAGGTATCGGTGCAGGTGTCATCCAACGTGGTGAGTTTATCGGTGGTGTTGGTCACCCTGAAATGGGTCACTACTATGTGGCTAGACACCCAATGGATATTGAAAAAGAGTTTAAGGGTGTTTGTCCTTTCCATAAGGGATGTCTGGAAGGCTATGCAGCTGGTCCAAGTTTGGAAGCTCGTACAGGTGTACGTGGGGAAAATATTGAACTCAATAACCCTGTTTGGGATGTTCAAGCCTACTATATCGCTCAAGCTGCGGTTAATGCGACAGTGACTTTCCGCCCAGACGTGATTGTCTTTGGTGGAGGGGTCATGGCTCAACAACACATGCTGGATCGTGTCCGTGAGAAATTTACAGCTCTCCTTAATGGCTACCTACCAGTACCAGATGTGCGTGACTACATCGTAACGCCAGCAGTCGCAGGAAATGGTTCTGCTACTCTTGGGAACTTTGTCCTTGCAAAAGAAGTTTCAAAATAAAGTACAAAATCCGCTTGGGCAACCAAACGGATTTTTTATGTATCAAAGCATTTGCCAGAAGAAGTCGATAATATAGGTCAGACCGTAGGTATAAACCACGAGGGTAAAGGGTTTGGTCAGAATGATGATGGTCATATAGCGCTTGAAACTCATCTTGGTTAAGGCAGCCAGCATACAGAGAAAGTCAGCGGGGCTAATCGGCCAAATCATCATAAAGATAAAGAAACGGTCAAAACGATTACCCTTATCAAGCCAGCCGATATACTTGTCATAGGTGCGCTTGCTGACGACAGACTGGACAAAGGCGGCCCCATAGAGTCGCACCAGATAAAAGATAATGGCACAGCCAATCACGATGCCGATATAGTTGTAGATAGTCCCGATGATGTGGCCGTAGATAAAGACCCCTGCCACTGAGGTCAAGGCTCCAGGAATGATAGGGACGACTGTCTGTAAAATCTGTAAAAAGATAAAGAGAGGTGGCCCCCAGATACCTGCCTGCTGGATAAAGGCAGAGAGGGTTTCCTTGGACTGTAAAATCCCAGCCTGATAAGCCCAAATACAGAAAATCAAACTCCCAACCCCACCGACAATCGATGAGATATTGATAACTTGCTGCAGAAGGGGAGAAACAGCTTTCATTTGTTTATCCTGTGACATGTAAACTCCTCATAGATAGTATAACTCTACTATACCATATTTTGGAGTAGAAAGGGGGAATGATTGTTTTTGATGAGGAATGGATAGTGAATAGACCTTCGAGACTTAGAACATGTCTCTTTCCTAAAGTTTAAATTTATTCTAGGTTTAGAACAATCGTCATTCCATGAATTTAAAAGTATTCTACTGCTGACGGTGGTGGTCAATGCTCAAGAGGAATATGACCAAGTGGAAAGTCAGGTGCGTGCGCATAAGTTTACCAAGGAAGTCGGCAAGACTAGACAAGTCCGCACCGAACTAACCAGCATCTACGACCTCTTTATGTGCTATACTGTAGCCAGTGCAGAAGCCTATCCTGAAAAGGAGCACTTGACTCAACTCCTCAAGGAACTCAATAGCATCAGAGATAGCAAGCGCCGTCTCATCACTAGTAGCAAGAAAGATAAAAAGACCAAACCATAAGAACCAGGCCAAGCAGCAGGATAAAGACAACCCCTTAGAAGCGGAATTCTAAGGGGATTTTTGTGGTTTCGTGGTATAATGTTAGAGAAAAAGACTGAAAAAATATATGTTTCTGTTATAGTGGAAGTGATAAAAAAGTGTAAAAGATAATCCAATTATAATAGATAAGAGGAAATTTTATGGCAGATACAATTTTAATATTGGGCAACGGGTTTGATCGTGCGATGAACCGAGATACAAGGTATACCGATTTTATTGAGTTTGAAAAACAATTATTTTCTAATCCAGATGATGAGTTACTGGAGTTTCTAAAAGCTAAAAATATTAGTATTGAGAAATACAAAGATAATTTATATTTGAAATTTATCAACGAAAACAAAGATACTCTTGGAGATAATTGGTCTAATCTTGAAATCATGATCTCCCAACTAGCGGATGCAATAATGTATTTTAAAGAGAATATGAAATTACTATATGATTTATCAGATATACATCCAGTTAGAAAAAGTAGAGATAGTTTGAAAAATGAAACTAATTTCAGCGCAAAATACTTTATTGCAGAGGTATTCGCTCCACTCTACAGTCACTATGAATGGAAGTTTTTGGATAGAGATTTGGTATTGAATAAATTAAATTACATTTTTATCGAACAGTTAAATTTATTAACAGAACTATTAGAAATTTATCTGTCGTATTTAGATTTTGATATTCGAAGGATTGAAGCAAGTTCAACAGCTCTAGATGCAATATCTGATTTGTCAAATTCCTCTGTTTTAAACTTTAATTATACTAATACATCAGGATATTTATTTGGGACTTATGAGGAGAGAACTCATTTCATACATGGCCGAATTGATTTAGATAGACCCTTCAGTCGAATCAATACTATGGTCTTTGGAATTGAGGACAAAGAAAATGATGTCAACAGTGATTTAATTCCTTATCAGAAATATTACCAAAGAGTTGTTAAGGAAACTGGAAATAAATTTGAAGAATTTTTTAAACGAACTTTCTATGATATAGGTGATGCATTCGGTGGTCAACTTCCAAATTCAAAGAATATTATTGTTTTTGGTCACTCGGTTGATCCTTTGGATAAGGAAATATTTCAAAAATGTTTTGAATTAGCAGAGAATGGAAAATATATTTATCGATTTGTTTTTACTTATTTTGATGAGCCTGCTAAACGTTCGATTATTAAGAATCTTGCAATCATTCTTGGTAAAGCAAAATTGGTAGAGTTAACAGGAAAACGAAATCTTGTATTTATAAAGAGTGATGATAAGGATGGTATGAAAAATGTTCTACTATCTTAATAAAATCAAAAAATAGTTGAATTTATAGAATAAAATTGTAAAATCTTAATCTAAAAACATTTCTATCCCACTCGCTCTTCTCGCTTCGAGTGGGTTTTCTTAAAATATGATAAAATAAAAGAGATAATACATTTATTTAATAAGGGAAGTGAAAATGGCAAGTAAAGAAAATGCAGAACGCAAGGAACTGCATCGTAAGATTTGGGCGATTGCGGACGATGTTCGTGGAGCTGTAGATGGTTGGGATTTTAAACAATACATTTTAGGAATCCTATTCTATCGCTTTATTTCAGAGCATATGGCTGATTATTTTGACCGCGCTGAGCATGAGGCTGGGGATTTAGAATTCCGTTATGCTGAATTGAGTGACCAAGAAGCTGAGCAAGATTTTAAACCAGGGACAGTTGAGGATAAGGGATTCTTTATCCTTCCGAGTCAACTATTTGAAAATGTAGTCAAGAATGCCTCGAAAAATGAAAATTTAAACGAAGACTTGGCCAATATTTTCCAAGCTATTGAGAAATCAGCGATTGGCTTCAAATCAGAGGATGATATCAAAGGTTTGTTTGATAACTTGGATACACGAAGCAATATCCTTGGTGGAACTGTTCCAGAAAAAAATAAACGACTTTCTGACATTCTAAATGGTATCAATAGCATTAACTTTGGTAACTTTGAGAAAAATGACATCGATGCCTTTGGGGATGCTTATGAGTTCTTGATTTCCAACTATGCAAGTAATGCAGGAAAAAGTGGGGGTGAATTTTTCACACCTCAGACAGTCTCTAAACTATTAGCTCGTCTAGTGATGGTCGGCAAGGACAAGATTAACAAGGTCTATGACCCAACATGTGGTTCAGGCTCTCTCCTTCTTCAAATGAAAAAACAATATGAAGACCATATCTTAGAGGATGGTTTCTTTGGTCAGGAAATCAATATGACCAACTACAACTTGGCTCGTATGAATATGTTCTTGCACAATATCAACTACAATAACTTTGATATTAAGCGAGGAGATACCCTTTTAAATCCTCAGCATTTAGAAGAAAAGCCATTTGATGCTATCGTTTCTAACCCTCCGTATTCTGTCAAATGGGTGGGAGATGGAGATCCAACTCTAATAAATGATGACCGCTTTGCGCCAGCTGGTAAGCTAGCTCCTAAGTCAAAAGCTGACTTTGCATTTATCATGCATAGTCTCAATCACTTGTCCAATAAAGGTCGAGCAGCTATTGTATGTTTTCCAGGAATTTTCTATCGTGGAGGAGCTGAAAAGACTATTCGTCAGTATCTAGTAGATAACAACTTTGTTGAAGCGGTTATTTCCCTTCCAGACAATCTCTTCTTTGGAACTTCTATTGCGACCACGATTTTAGTTCTAGCGAAGAATAAAGTTGAAAATAAAACACTCTTTATTGATGCAAGTAAAGAATTCAAAAAAGAGACCAATAACAATGTCTTGACGGATGACAATATTGAGCACATTATTGAATTGTTTACTAATTGTCAAAGCGTAGACTATAAAGCGGCTCTCGTTGATAATGATGTGATTGGTTCAGAGCAGGATTATAACTTATCTGTTTCAACCTATGTCGAACAAGAAGATACACGTGAGAAGATTGATATTGATGTGCTCAATCAAGAAATTTCAGAAACTGTAGCCAAGATTGACCACTTGCGTACAGAGATAGACAAGATTGTAGAGGAATTGAGCTATGGTAAATGATGTGATTCTCTATAGGACAGATGACGGCGAGTCCGCTATTGAACTTCACTTGAATAATGGAACGGTCTGGCTGACCCAACAAGAACTAGCTGAGCTCTTTCAAACTTCCAAGCAAAATATTAGTAAACATATCAAGGCTATTTTTGAAGATGGAGAATTATCGGAAGAGGCAACTGTCAACTATAAGTTGACAGTTCAAAATGAGGGGAATAGAAGTGTTCAGCGAAATGTCGCCTACTATAATCTCGATATGATTTTGGCGATTGGTTATCGAGTTCGATCTCCTCGTGGCATTCAGTTCAGACTCTATGCTTCGACAGTCTTGAAAGAGTATCTGATTAAGGGCTTTGCCATGGATGATGAGCTCTTGAAAAACTTGGGTGGAGGCTCTTACTTTAAAGAACTTCTTGAAAGAATCCGAGATATCCGCTCAAGTGAAAAAGTCTTTTACCGTCAGGTCTTGGATCTCTTTGCTACATCAAGCGACTACAATGCAAATTCACCAGAGGCAAAGAAATTCTTTGCGACAGTTCAAAACAAGATGCATTATGCTATTCACCACAATACTGCGAGCGAACTCATCTACAATCGTGTTGATAGTGAAAAGGAGTTTATGGGCTTGACTACTTTTAAGGGAGACCTTCCTACTTTATCCGAAGCAAAAGTTGCCAAGAACTACCTGACAGAAAAAGAACTCCGTGGACTTAATCAGCTTGTATCAGGATATCTAGACTTTGCTGAAAGACAGGCAGAGCGAGAAGAAATCATGACCATGGCTGACTGGGTGGCTCACGTAGATCGTATCCTTCAGGCTACTGGGGAAGACTTGCTAGCTAACAGTGGTTCTATCTCTCGTGAACAGATGAAGCATAAGGTGGATAAGGAATATAAGAGCTACCAAGCCAAGACCCTTAGTCAAGTTGAAAAAGATTACCTCAAAGAAATCAAAAGTATTGAAAATCTAGCCAAGGAAGGAGGTAAGTGATGAACATCCTAGAAGAAATCCAGAACTGTCCCGTTGAGTGGAAAGTACTTAAAGATGTTGCTATATTGAAGAATGGAAAGGATTGGAAAACTCTTCCAAGTGGGGAAGTACCAGTATATGGAAGTGGTGGAGAAATGGGAGAATTTGTCTCAGATTATTCTTATGACAAACCAACAGTTTTAATTCCTAGGAAAGGTTCTATTTCTAACTTGTTCTATATAGAAAAAGCTTTCTGGAATGTTGATACCATTTACTATACTGAGATTGATGAAAATCAGATTATTCCAAAGTATTTTTATTATTATTTAACAACTGTCAAATTGGAAGAAATGGCAACTAATCCAACAAGACCTAGTTTGACTCAAGCTATTCTTGATAAAGTTAAAATCCCCATCCCTCCTCTAAAAATTCAAGAGAAAATCGTGCAAACACTTGACAAATTTACTGATTATGTTACAGAATTGACCTCACGTAAAAAGCAATATTCTTATTATCGAGATAAACTCTTATCTTTTGAGGATGAGGTTTATCAGGTTGAGTGGAAGACTATTCAAGATATTTCTGTTAAGATTGTTACTGGAGTAACGCCTAAAAAATCATGCGAAGATTATTATCTTAAAGGTACTATTCCTTGGCTTAGAACAAATGAAGTAAAATTTAATACAATAACAACTACAGAAAAATATGTTACTGAGAAAGCTGTTGAAGAAACAGGTTTAAAATGGATACTGCCAAATAGCATAATTATTGCAATTTCAGGAGCAACTGCTGGTAGAGTTGCGATGAATAGTATTCCTTTAACAACTAATCAACATTGTTGTAGTATTAGTGTTGATGAAAGAATAGTAAATTATAAGTATTTGTATTATTGGTTGGTTAATCAAAATAGGCAGATATTGAGTTTGAAACAAGGTGCACGTGGGGATATAAATATGAGTATGATTAAATCATTGAAAATCCCAGTTCCATCTCTTGAAATACAGTCCCGTATTGTTCAAGTTTTAGACAACTTTGATACGGTTTGTAATGACCTCAACATCGGACTACCTAAGGAGATTGAACTTCGTCAAAAACAGTATGAATATTTTAGAGAAAAACTCTTGACATTCGTCGCCGAAGGCGAGTACACTGAGAGTAGAGTAGAGTAGAGTAGAGTAGAGTAGAGGAGTGGGACAACTCCGCTATTATCAAACTTTTACAGTGGGTATTTGGACCAATTCGAGTGAAGGTGGGAGCAGTTGCAGAATATAGTCAAAAGAGGATTAGTGTGACAGATTTAACTCCTGAAACTTATGTTGGAGTTGATAATTTGTTGCAAGATAGAAAAGGGAAAGCAGTTGCTACATTTTTACCTGATCAAGGAAGTGTTACAACCTATAATCAGGGTGATATATTGATTGGTAATATCAGACCTTATCTCAAAAAAATTTGGTTTTCTAATCAAGTTGGTGGGACAAGTGGAGATGTCTTGACAATTCAAAATTCTATTACCCCTTGTATGGAAAATAAATATTTATATTATATTTTGTCAGATGATCGATTCTTTTATTATAATGTGCAATATTCAAAAGGTTCTAAGATGCCCCGAGGAGATAAGAAAGCTATTATGCAATATAAGTTTATATTGCCATCCATTACAGAACAAAAAAGAATCGTCTCCATTCTTGACAATTTTAACACCCTAACCAACTCTCTTTCTGAAGGTCTTCCAAAAGAAATCGAACTAAGACAAAAACAGTATGAATACTGGAGAGAACAATTATTAAACTTCACTAGATAAATTTTTGAATCATTTTGAGAAAGAATCTCAATTAATACAATAAAAGGAAGCATACTATGGTTGATTATTCAAAAGTACATGAAGTAATTGTGGAAACAAATGAAGGGATTCTCTTGGCTGAGTATCAACCAGAGTATCGCACAGATAGAGAATTTAAGTCTGAGGCAGATTTGGAAAGACAATTGCTTATGGATTTAGTCAATGGTCTCAATTATGAACGATTGGATATCCATACACCTGCGGAGCTTTTAGCGAATGCAAAGGTCCAAATTGAAAAGCTTAATAAGGTTACGTTTACGGATGCTGAATGGCAACGTTTTGTAGTCGAGTATTTAGACTGTTCCAATGAAGGTTCGGTTGAAAAGACACGAAAAATCCAAGAAAATCATATCTATGATTTTGTCTTTGATGACGGACGGATTAAAAATATTTTCATACTCGACAAGAAAAATATTCACAACAACAGCATGCAGGTCATCAACCAAGTGACACAAGTGGGGAGCCATACCAACCGTTATGATGTGACCATTTTAGTCAATGGTCTTCCGCTAGTTCAGATTGAATTGAAGAAGCGGGGAGTTAGTCTACAAGAAGCCTTTAATCAGGTTCACCGTTATAGTAAGGAAAGCTTTAACAGCGAAAATTCTTTGTATAAGTATGTTCAGATTTTTGTGATTTCGAATGGCACTTATACACGCTACTTTGCAAATACAACAGCTCAGAATAAAAATCACTATGAGTTTACCTGTGAGTGGGCAGACCGTAAAAATAAGACTATTCACGAATTGGAAGATTTTACTGTTACTTTCTTAAGCAAGCGTGTCCTCTTGGAAGTTTTGACCAAGTATTGTGTTTTTGATGTGGATAATACCTTGCTCATCATGCGCCCTTATCAGATAGCAGCTACCGAGAGTATTTTGAGAAAAATTCATTCCTCTAATGAGATGAAGAATTTTGGAACAATCAATGCTTGTGGCTATATCTGGCATACGACAGGGTCAGGGAAAACCTTGACCAGCTTTAAGACTGCACGCTTAGCGACAGAGTTGGACTATATTGACAAAGTGATATTCGTTGTAGATAGAAAAGACTTAGACTATCAAACTATGAAGGAATATCAAAAATTCCAACCAAATTCAGTCAATGGTAGTAACAATACAAAAGAACTACAACGCAGTATCGAAGAAAATGATGATCGAATCGTTGTCACAACTATTCAAAAGTTAAATAAGTTTATCACTGCAAATCCTAATCATGAAGTCTATGCTAAGAAATGTGTCTTGATTTTTGATGAGTGTCATCGTTCTCAGTTTGGAAAGGCTCAAAAGCGCATTAAGAAGGCTTTTAAACAGTACGCCCTATTTGGATTTACAGGGACACCAATTTTCCCAGAAAATAGTTTAACGGGAGAAACAACTCAAGAAGTTTTTGGGGAGCAACTTCATAACTACGTTATCACGGATGCTATTCGAGATAAAAAAGTCTTGAAGTTCAAGGTTGATTACAACTATATCAAGCCTGAAATCAATAAGTATAGAGAAGCTGAAAAAGCAGTTGGCCGAGAGATTGAAGAGAAGAAATTCAAAAAGATGGAGAAGGAGCTACTTTTACATCCAGAACGGATAGCAACCATCACAGAATACTTACTTCGTGTGTATAATACAAAAACACACCGAAATCAACACTATACTCATAAACAAAAACAATTGTCTGGATTTAATGCTATGCTGGCTGTACAAAGTATTGAAGCAGCAAAATTATACTATGAAGAACTCCAACGACAGCAAGCAGCTTTACCAGAGGCTAAGCGTTTGAAAGTTGCGACTATCTTTAGCTTTGCACCTAACGAAGAACAGTCAGCTTATGGAGAAATTCAAGATGAAGAGCTAGAACCTCAAGATACAGCCATGCCTCTAACTTCTAAAGAGTTTCTTTCTAGAGCGATTGATGATTATAATCACATGTTTAAGACCAACTTCTCAGCTGATGGGAAGGAGTTTCAAAATTACTATCGTGACCTTTCCAAACGCGTTAAATCTAAGGAAGTGGATTTGCTGATTGTGGTCGGTATGTTCTTAACGGGATTTGATGCGCCGACTATGAATACACTCTTTGTCGATAAAAATCTACGTTATCATGGTTTGATTCAAGCCTTCTCGAGAACCAATCGGATTTTTAACAAGGTTAAACCTTTTGGGAATATTGTTTGTTTCCGTGATTTAGAAAAGGCTACGCAAGAAGCTATTAAGACTTTTGGAGATACCAATAAGCTTGAAATCATCTTAGAAAAAAGTTTTAGTGAATATATGGATGGTTTCGTGGATCAAGTAACGGGTATAGAGGTCAAAGGCTATACTGCGGTTTGTCAGGAAATTCTGGAAAGATTCCCGAATCCGCAAGAAATTGAAACAGAGCATGATAAGAAGGAGTTTGTTAAGTTATTTGGTGAGTTGTTGAAGCTTGATAATGTTCTTCGAAATTATGACGAATTTCAAGAAATCAACAAACCTATTTCAGAAGGTTATCTTCAGGATTTAAGAAGCACTTATGTGGAAATTCGAGATGAATTTTTGAACCTTAAAAATTATGAAAAGACCAAGGACTTGGATGTTGATCTTTCAGATGTTGAATTTGAAATTGAACTCTTAAAAACAGATGAGATTAATCTGGACTACATTCTTGCATTGATTGTTGAAAAATCGAAGAATTCTGAGTCCAAAGAAGCAATGAAAGCAGAAGTTAGTCGTGTGATTCGTTCTAGTATCGATATTCGTGCTAAAGAAGAGTTGGTTATCGGCTTTATCAATGACACTGATTTGCAAAAATTGAAAGACCATGATGGGATTATCAATGCTTTCTATGAATATGGCAAGGAGCGCAAGAAAATCGCAATCCATGATCTAGCTGAGTCTGAGAAACTTGTAGCTGATTACCAATTATTCATTGATAAATCAATTCAACGAGGCTATGCTGAAAACAGTGGGACTGATTTAGATTCTATTATTCCACCCACTTCTCGTAGACAGGGAGCACGTGAACGGAAAAAGCAAGAAGTTTTGCGTAAGATTCAGTTGTTAGTAGAGACTTATTCAGGTATCTAAGGATTCTTGACTAAGATTTATTAGAAAAATCAGGCTCTACAACCCCCCCTCTTTATTCGCTCATTTTTAAGATACAACTTTGTTTCCATATTTCCGGGGAACTAGTAGAAAGTAAGGAGAAATATGGAAAATAACAACCAACGTGCCCTTTGCCAGCAACTCTGGGCTAGAAACAAATACCTTGTTTTGAGTCATTCTAGCAACATTTACAATGAGATCCGCCAGTATCTCAAGCAAGAAGTGGTGGAGGTGAGTATGGTTCAAGAGATGATTGACCGTGCCTGTCAAATCCCAGAACACAGGGGTCAGGTTTGCAATGCCTTTCAGCATATTTGGGGCTATTTTAAAAAGAAAGCGACAGATGCTGAGCGTGAGGACTATATGATCTTGCTGGATCGCTACCGATTTGGTCAGGCTTCTAAGGAAGATGTGATTGCTAAGACGAGAGAGTTGCTTGATCGCTACCCCAATACCTACTTACAACATTCGACATTATTGAAAGGAGACTCCCATGAGACTTTGGCATGAGGCTTTGATTTCACAGCTTCCTCGTCCTCAACTTTTGGGACAGCATCGAGAGTGTTGTGCCCTGCGTGGCAATGGCTGGGGCAGAAAGCATGCAACGGTGGACTATGTCTTTACTCACTCGCCCTATCGTCTCTATGCCTATCATCGCTTGATCATGAAGGAAATGGCTGACCGTGGCTATAATGTCAGTTCAGAGTGGCTGGACAAGAACTACCGCGGTAAGACTTGCCCTTCTTATCAAGACTTAGCAGAGGAAAAGTTGACTAGTCCTATATACAGCGAACATGACGTTGCCTACTATGAGGAGTGTTTAGCTAATCTCCGAGAGAAGGGAATCAACATATAGTCTTTTCTAATAACAAGCCATAGTCACTTATAAGAATTACTAATAACGTGTTTGACCAGTCTAACTGAAATATAGTTAAAAAACAAGCTACACAAAGGATTTGAGGCATTTGTCTCAAGTCTTTTTCTTTTGTCTAAAACGGAGATATAGTTTCAAACTATATCAAATCCTAATTTTTTACAATTATACAGATGATTTCTTTTCTGTTAAGATAGTTTCAACAACAAATTTTGGAGGACACATCATGTCAACTACAATCATCGGTTTCCCTCGTTTGGGCGAATTCCGCGAATTAAAATTTACAACTGAAAAATACTTTAGAAAAGAAATCTCAGAAGAAGAACTCTTGGCAGCAGCAAAAGACTTGCGTGCTAAACACTGGAACATTGTAAAAGAAAAAGGCATCACTGAAATCCCATCAAATGACTTTTCTCACTATGACAACTTCCTAGATGCAGCCTTCCTTTTCAACGTGGTACCTGCTTCAGTTCAAAATTTGGACTTGTCTGATCTTGAGCGTTACTTCGCTTTGGGACGTGGTTACCAAGGAGAAAAAGGGGACGTTCGCGCCCTTCCAATGAAGAAATGGTTCAACACCAACTACCACTACATCGTTCCTAAGTTTGAAAAAGACACTCAAGTAAAATTGGCTGGTCACAAAATCTTCGATGAGTTCCGAGAAGCCAAAGAACTTGGATTGAACACTCGCCCAGTTCTTGTAGGTCCATTCACTTTCCTTCAATTGTCAGATTTTGAAGAAGGCGTGAAAGCAGAAGACTTCGTAAACAGCTTAGTTGCTGCTTACCAAGAAGTTTTTGCTAAATTAGCTGAACTTGGTGCGACTCGTATCCAACTCGACGAAGCTGCTCTTGTAAAAGATTTGACAGCCGAAGAAAAAGCTCTCTTCTTGAACCTCTACAACAAACTTTTGGCTGACAAAAAAGGTCTTGAAGTCTTGCTTCAAACTTACTTTGGTGACGTTCGTGACGTTTACTCTGACCTTGTAAACTTGCCAGTAGATGCGATTGGTCTTGACTTCGTTGAAGGTAAGAAAACTCTTGAACTTGTTAAAGGTGGCTTCCCAGCTGACAAGACTCTCTACGCAGGTATTGTTAATGGTAAAAACATCTGGCGTAACAACTACGAAAAGAGCTTGGCTGTTCTTGAGCAAATCCCAGCTGAAAACATCGTTTTGACTAGCTCATGCTCACTTCTTCATGTGCCATTTACAACTGCTAACGAAGAATTTGAACCAGCAATCTTGAACCACTTTGCCTTTGCAGTTGAAAAATTGGATGAGATTCGTGATTTGGATGCTATCCGCAATGGTCAAGGAGCAGAAGCTCTTGCAGCTAACAAAGAACTCTTTGCGACTGAGCGTGTGGGTGAAAATGCGGAACTTCGTGCGCGCATCGCTGGTTTGAAAGACGCAGACTACACTCGTTTGCCAGCATTTGCAGAACGTGAAGCTATCCAAGAAGAAGCTTTCAAACTTCCAGCTCTTCCAACAACAACTATCGGTTCATTCCCTCAAACTAAAGAAGTTCGTGCCAAACGTTTGGCTTACCGTAAAGGTGAATTGTCTCAAGAAGAGTACGACGCTTTCCTTGCTGAAACGATCGATGAATGGATCAAATGGCAAGAAGATATTGACTTTGATGTCCTTGTTCACGGTGAATTTGAACGTAATGACATGGTTGAGTACTTCGGTCAAAACTTGTCAGGTTACCTCTTCTCTAAAAATGGTTGGGTACAATCATACGGTATGCGTGGGGTGAAACCACCAATCATCTGGGGTGATGTAACTCGTCTAAACCCAATCACTGTTAAATGGTCTAGCTATGCACAAAGCCGTACAAACAAACCTGTTAAAGGTATGTTGACTGGACCTGTTACCATCCTCAACTGGTCATTCCCACGTGAAGACATCTCTATCAAGGATTCTACTCTTCAAATTGCCCTTGCTATCAAGGACGAAGTGCTTGACCTTGAAGCTGCTGGTGTGAAAATCATCCAAATCGACGAGGCTGCTCTTCGTGAAAAATTGCCACTCCGTCGTAGCGACTGGTACGAAGACTACCTTGACTGGGCTATTCCTGCCTTCCGCTTGGTACACTCAACAGTAGCGCCAGACACACAAATCCACACTCACATGTGTTACTCAGAATTTACAGATATCATCCCAGCTATCGACAACATGGATGCGGACGTTATCTCATTTGAGGCAAGCCGTTCAAATCTTGAAATCTTGGACGAACTCAAAGCGAAAAACTTCCAAACCGAAGTGGGACCTGGGGTTTACGATATCCACTCACCTCGTGTGCCAAATGAAGGCGAAATCGACCACACAATCGAAGCTATCCTTGCTAAAGTGCCAAGCAAGAAAGTTTGGATCAACCCTGACTGTGGTTTGAAAACACGTGGTATTCCAGAAACAAAAGAAAGCTTGATCCGCCTTGTTGAAGCAGCTAAAGCTGCGCGTGAGAAATTGTAAGACAAGATTTCTCTAGAAGCACTGTTTGGTCAATCTGCCTGTTTCACTCGGATTCTAAGAGTCCAGCTAACTAAAAAAATCAACTAGAAAAGGATAATGACTATGTCACGCCAAACACCGTCACTCTCATTTGAAGTGTTCCCTCCAAACCCAGCAGTGGGTAATGATAACATTATTTCTGCTCTTCAAGATATGCAGGAGTTGGCTCCCCACTTTATCAGTGTGACTGCCAGCAATAATAAATTTAATATCAAGGAAACGACGGTCCGTTTGGCCGACTTTATCCAAAATGACTTGGCGATTCCGACTATTGCTCACTTGCCAGCCATCTATTTGACCAAGGACAAGGTTGCTGAAACCATTGCTGACTTGGACAAGGTTGGGGTGCAGAAAATCTTGGCTCTTCGTGGGGATATCATTCCAGATGTAGAGCCACAGAAAGATTTCCGATACGCAACCGACTTGATTGAGTTCATCAAGGAACAAGCCCCTCACTTTGATATTATTGGCGCTTGCTATCCAGAAGGGCATCCAGATTCACCAAATCAGATTTCAGATATTCAAAATCTCAAGAAGAAAGTAGATGCAGGCTGTTCGAGCCTCGTAACTCAGCTTTTCTTTGACAATGAGCGCTTCTATGATTTCCAAGACAAGTGCATCTTGGCTGGGATTGATGTTCCCATTCATGCAGGGATTATGCCAATTCTGAATCGAAATCAGGCTCTCCGTCTCTTGAAGACTTGTGAGAATATCCATCTTCCACGCAAATTTAAAGCCATCTTAGACAAGTATGAGCATGACCCTGAGTCGCTCAGAGCAGCAGGACTTGCCTATGCAGTGGACCAAATCGTGGACTTGGTAACTCAGGATGTTGCAGGTGTGCATCTCTACACTATGAACAATGCTGAAACAGCAAAATACATCCACCAAGCAACACATGCCTTGTTTAATCATCAGTCTCTAGGATAATAAAAAGCAAACCATTCTTCTCAGGTGAGGGGAATGGTTCCTTTTTAATGGTAAAGACCGCACTTTTTAAGAAAAATATGATAAAATAGACTCTGTACGTACTTGATACAAAGATGAGGGTATTAAAATTTCAAAGGCTTTGTCGATTCTCAATTTTATGACAGAAATTTTTTCATAATTTGTTCTTTTCAGTATTTAGTTTGAGCGAACGAACGAGTCAAATCGACGTTATTTGACGAGAGAGTTAGTAAAGCATTTAGCTAATCGCCTGATAGCAATTAGCGTGAAAGGTTTAGATACTTTAGTATCAAAACTTTCTAATGATTTGTATCTTGAGTAATTGAACACGCCTACAACTCTGTGGAAAAAGATAAATCTGCCTAGGAGTAGTCGCTCCGTCGTCCGATTTCCTATTTTCCTTTGAGTTGCTTAACGGCTTAGTATCTTGATTTTTGTAGGCAAGACGTATAATATTATCAATCCAAAGGGGATTAAAATGACAAAACAAGTGTTTCAAACGACTTTTGCGGGTCGTGAGTTAATTGTAGAGACTGGTCAGGTTGCCAAGCAAGCAAACGGCTCTGTTGTCGTGCGTTACGATGAGTCAACTGTCTTGACTGCGGCCGTTATGTCTAAAAAGATGGCAACTGGGGATTTCTTCCCTCTTCAAGTCAACTACGAAGAAAAAATGTATGCGGCTGGGAAATTTCCTGGTGGCTTTATGAAGCGTGAAGGACGTCCTTCAACAGATGCGACTTTGACAGCGCGTTTGATTGACCGTCCAATCCGTCCCATGTTTGCGGAAGGTTTCCGTAACGAAGTCCAAGTCATCAACACCGTTCTTTCTTATGATGAAAATGCTTCTGCACCAATGGCAGCTATGTTTGGTTCATCCTTAGCGCTTTCTATTTCAGATATTCCATTTGACGGACCAATCGCTGGGGTGCAAGTGGGCTATGTGGATGGTCAAATCATCATCAACCCTACGCAAGAACAAGCAGAGCAATCGCTTCTTGAATTGACAGTAGCTGGTACCAAGCACGCCATCAACATGGTTGAGTCTGGTGCTAAAGAATTGTCAGAAGAAATCATGCTGGAAGCTCTCCTTAAAGGGCACGAAGCAGTTAAAGAATTGATCGCCTTCCAAGAAGAAATCGTTGCTGCTGTCGGTAAAGAAAAAGCAGAAGTGGAATTGCTTCATGTAGACGCTGACTTGCAAGCTGAAATTATCGCAGCCTACAACAGTGACCTCCAAAAGGCAGTTCAAGTAGAAGAAAAATTGGCTCGTGAAGCTGCAACTCAAGCAGTGAAAGACCAAGTGACTGCTGTTTACGAAGAAAAATATGCAGACCACGAAGAATTTGACCGTATCATGCGTGATGTGGCTGAAATCCTGGAACAAATGGAACACGCAGAAATGCGCCGCTTGATTACAGAAGATAAGGTGCGTCCTGACGGTCGTAAGGTTGATGAAATCCGTCCTTTGGATGCGGTTGTTGACTTCCTTCCTCGTGTACACGGTTCTGGTCTCTTCACTCGTGGGCAAACTCAGGCCCTTTCAGTCTTGACCTTGGCTCCGATGGGTGAAACTCAAATCATTGATGGTTTGGATCCAGAGTACAAGAAACGCTTTATGCACCACTATAACTTCCCTCAATACTCTGTAGGGGAAACTGGTCGTTACGGTGCGCCAGGTCGTCGTGAAATTGGTCACGGTGCTCTTGGTGAGCGTGCTCTTGCTCAAGTTTTGCCAAGCTTGGAAGAATTCCCATATGCGATCCGACTTGTAGCGGAGGTCTTAGAATCAAACGGTTCTTCTTCTCAAGCCTCTATCTGTGCTGGAACTCTTGCCCTTATGGCTGGTGGTGTGCCAATCAAGGCTCCAGTAGCTGGTATTGCCATGGGTCTGATTTCAGATGGAAACAACTATACAGTCTTGACAGATATCCAAGGTTTGGAAGATCACTTTGGAGATATGGACTTTAAGGTTGCAGGTACTCGTGACGGGATTACAGCCCTTCAAATGGATATCAAAATCCAAGGGATTACTGCAGAAATCTTGACTGAGGCTCTTGCCCAAGCCAAGAAAGCGCGTTTTGAAATCCTTGATGTGATTGAAGCAACCATTCCAGAAGTTCGTCCAGAATTGGCTCCAACTGCACCGAAAATTGATACCATCAAGATTGATGTGGATAAGATCAAGATTGTCATCGGTAAGGGTGGAGAAACCATCGACAAGATTATCGCTGAAACAGGTGTTAAGATTGATATCGACGAAGAAGGAAATGTGTCTATTTACTCTAGCGACCAAGATGCTATTAACCGTGCTAAAGAAATTATTGCTGGTTTGGTCCGTGAAGCCAAAGTAGATGAAGTTTACCGTGCTAAAGTCGTTCGTATCGAGAAATTTGGTGCCTTTGTTAACCTCTTTGATAAGACAGATGCCCTTGTTCATATCTCTGAGATGGCTTGGACGCGTACCAATAATGTCGAAGACTTGGTAGCAATCGGGGATGAAGTTGATGTTAAGGTTATCAAGATTGATGAAAAAGGACGTGTGGATGCTTCTATGAAAGCTCTTCTTCCTCGTCCTCCAAAACCTGAACGTGATGAAAAAGGCGAAAAGTCTGAGAGATCTCACCGCCCACGTCATCACAAGGATCACAAACCTAAGAAAGAATTTACAGAAACACCAAAAGATTCAGAATAAGAAAAGGAGAAATGTATGGGATGGTGGCGCGAAACCATTGATATCGTAAAAGAAAATGATCCAGCGGCCCGCACCACTTTGGAGGTTTTGCTGACTTATCCAGGTGTCAAGGCCTTGGCGGCCCACCGTCTCTCGCATTTTCTCTGGAAGCATGGCTTCAAACTACTGGCTCGTATGCACAGTCAGTTTTGGCGCTTCTGGACTCAAATTGAGATTCATCCAGGTGCCCAGATTGATTCAGGTGTCTTTATCGACCATGGTTCTGGCTTGGTGATTGGAGAGACAGCTATCGTTGAGACGGGAGTTCTCCTCTATCATGGGGTGACTCTTGGGGGAACAGGGAAAGACTGTGGAAAACGCCATCCTACCGTTCGAAAGGGAGCCTTGATATCAGCTCATGCCCAAGTCATTGGACCCGTTGAAATCGGTGAAAATGCCAAGGTCGGTGCAGCAGCAGTAGTTGTTGCAGATGTTCCAAGTGATGTGACAGTGGTCGGAATTCCTGCTAAGATCGTCCGAGTTCATGGACAGAAGGATGAGCCAACGATTCATGAAGTTGAAGAAAAACGAGAGTACTACGTCAATAAACTCGAGCAGGCTAAAGATGCCAGTCACAGATCGTCTGGTTTGTAGAGGATGGCTATATGATTCAAGCAAGAAACAAGTTAAGCCAAGAGGAGTTATCTGAGGCGAAAAAACTAATTAACTGTTGCCAAAACTATGACGGTACCTATCGTGATCCCTATCTCTCTAACATGCTTAATTTTGACCCAAACATGCCCGCCTTTTTCCTTTATTATGAAAAAGGCGAACTTGTTGGTCTATTAACTGTTTATGCTGATGACCAAGATGTGGAAGTGACGATACTGGTTCATCCAGATCATCGTCGTCAGGGAATTGCGCGTGCATTGCTTACTAGTTTTGAGAAAGAAACGGCTTCTTTCTCTATTTGTTCAGTCACTTTTCAGACAGAGCGTGTTTTTCTAAAGCGCCATCCTGATTTTGTCAACAACTGGGGACTGGTCGAGGATGAAGAGACAGAAACCTGGTTAGGTAAGGATAGAAGACCTTATCCGTTAGCAACTGTTTCCAATCTTGAAGTTTTGTTAGCAGATCGTTCCTATCAGGATCAAATTAGTCAGTTAAAATTTCAGGCTTTCTCAGAGGAACATGAGTCTAGAGAGATTGTGGATAGATATGTCGCTGAAGCTCTGAAAGATCCAGAAAGTCGCCTATATATTTTATTAAAAAATGGTCAGGTTATTGGGACTTGCACGGTTGATTTATCGACTAATACGAATTACTTCTACGGTTTAGCAATATCTGAACTTGAACGTGGGAAAGGCTATGGAAGCTATTTAGCAAAATCCCTTGTCAACCAACTAATTGAGCAAAATGAGAAGGAATTTCAGATTGCCGTGGAGGATAGCAATGTAGGTGCCAAACGTTTGTATGAAAAAATTGGCTTTGTCAAACAGACCCAGGTGGTTTATCTGAATGATAAAGGAGCAAGGGATTCCGAAGTGTAGAGATATTCGGACTGAAATTCAATTGAACTCTTAGTGATGAAACTAACTGTTCTCGGATTTTAGTTTTTTTGACTATTATTTTATGATTAAAATCTATGACACCTTGAGCCGGAAGTAGACAGGAGAGGCGCTTGAATGTTTAAGAATGAACCTTTCTGCTGCAGATTGGTATTGCTATTGTCTGGCTTATTTTTCTTGTCCAGCAAGGATTTTGCTGAATACTTTGATTAGCTTAGGTATAATCATCTGGGTCTATCCCGCTAAGTGAAGGCGAAGCAGAACTAGAAAGGAAACTACAAGAATGGCAGTATATTTTTACGGCTGTGTCACCATGGATGGCTACTTGGCAGACAGCCAGCACAGGATAGACTGGTTGCATCAGCTTGGTTCTGTAGAGGATACAGGCTATGATGACTTTTACAGGCAAATGGATATCACCATCATGGGCAAGCGGACCTTTGAGGAAATCCAAGATTTGCAAGATGTAGAAAGTTTTTATCAAGCTACGGAAAACTATGTCTTTACGCATGATAGGCACCTGCCTGTCAGCAATTACCAGCCAGTAGCTGGGGATGTGGTGGACTTTGTTCACCAGATTGACAAAGGCAAAAATGTCTTTGTGATTGGTGGTAATTCCATAGTAGGACCGCTCTTGGATGCGGATCTTTTCGATCACCTCATTATTCAGATAGCGCCCCTTATCCTAGGAAAGGGGGTTCCCCTCTTTACCCAAGAGGAAGGGCAGCGCTTTTACCAACTGGATAGCCTCAGACAATTTGGTCCTTTTGCAGAGCTGGTTTTCAGCCGAAAAAGTCAGAAATAGAGAAGGGAGTGGACCGCATGATTAAAATTTACGATACCATGTCTCGTGATTTGCGAGAGTTTGTCCCGATTGAGGATGGTAAGGTTAAGATGTATGTTTGTGGGCCAACGGTGTACAACTATATTCACGTGGGGAATGCCCGTTCGACGGTGGCTTTTGATACCATTCGTCGCTACTTTGAATATCGTGGTTATGACGTTGCCTATATTTCCAATTTTACGGATGTGGATGATAAGATTATCAACCGTGCCAAGGAAGAAGGTATCACGCCTCAGGAGGTTGCGGACAAGTACATCGCTGCCTTTCGTGAGGATGTGACGGCCTTGGGCGTCAAACCTGCGACTCGCCATCCGCGTGTGGTGGAGTTTATGGATGACATTATCCGCTTTGTGGAAGAGTTGATTGAAAAAGGCTTTGCCTACGAGAGTCAAGGGGATGTCTATTTCCGTGTGGAAAAATCCCACAACTATGCCAAGTTGGCCAATAAAACCTTGGAAGATTTGGAGCTGGGTGCTTCAGGTCGTACCGATGAAGAAACGGCTCGTAAGGAAAATCCTGTAGACTTTGCCCTCTGGAAAGCTGCCAAGCCAGGCGAGATTTCTTGGGATAGTCCTTGGGGACCTGGTCGTCCGGGCTGGCACATCGAGTGTTCAGTCATGTCGACAGAGATTTTGGGCGACACCATTGATATCCACGGTGGTGGAGCCGATCTGGAGTTTCCTCATCATACCAATGAAATTGCCCAGTCAGAAGCCAAAACAGGTAAGACCTTTGCCAACTACTGGATGCACAATGGCTTTGTCAATATCGACAATGTCAAGATGTCCAAGTCCTTGGGTAACTTTATCACAGTGCACGATGCTCTCAAAACTCTTGATGGACAAGTGCTTCGTTTCTTCTTTGCGACTCAACACTACCGTAAGCCAATCAATTTTACAGAAAAGGCAGTGCGGGATGCAGAGACTAATCTCAAGTATCTGAAGAATACTTACGAGCAACCATTTACTGGAACTGTAGATGCGCAAGAGTTGCAAGCCTTTAAAGATAAGTTTGTAGCAGCAATGGATGAGGATTTCAACTCTGCCAACGGTATTACAGTAGTCTTTGAAATGGCCAAGTGGATCAACTCTGGCAACTATGATGCAGCGGTTAAGGAAGTTCTTGCGGATATGTTGGAAGTCTTTGGAATTGTCTTTATTGAGGAAGTTTTGGATGCAGAGATTGAAGACTTGATCCAAAAACGCCAAGAAGCGCGTGCCAATCGTGACTTTGCGACAGCGGACCAGATCCGTGACCAATTGGCTGCTCAAGGTATTAAGCTCCTTGACACCAAAGATGGAGTGAGGTGGACATGTGATTGATGTCAATCTCATTAACGGGATTGCGTTAGCTTTTGAGGGGGACGCGGTGTATTCTATGTATATTCGCCGCCACCTCATCCTCAAAGGTATGACCAAACCCAATAAACTCCATCAAGAAGCAACCAAGTATGTGTCAGCCAAGGCTCAGGCTCGCCTGATTTCCCTCATGTTGGAGGAGCAAGTCTTGATGGAAAAAGAAGAAGAAATCTACAAGCGTGGTCGCAATACCAATAGCCACACCAAGGCCAAAAATGCTGATGTGGTGACTTACCGTATGTCCACAGGTTTTGAAGCCGTGATGGGCTATCTCCATATGACTGAAAATATGGAGCGTCTTGAGAGCTTGATTTCGTGGTGCATCCGAAAAGTGGAGGGCTAGGAGATGATGGCAAAAGAACTACAAGACTGGTTTCCTGAGGCTCGGATTTCAGACCAACCAGTAGAGAAAGAGGGCTATCTCACGCTCCCTTTGGCTTCTCAGCAGTGGCTTTTGCTGGAGAAATCTGGGCTCAGCGAGCGTGAAAAGCAGTTGGTTGCTCTTTTGACCCAGCAGGAGCAATCTAGTTCGCTCAATCCTTGGTATCCCTATCTGATTGAGGGGAAGGGGCAAGCACCGCAAGCTTTCAAAAAGATTCAGTTGGTTTATTGTCATCTTTCCTATTTCCAACAGGAGAATTTGACGTCTTGGCTAGATATGATGCGGACTCTTTTTCCCAACTGTCAGACGGTGATTCAGGTGGGAGCGCAGGATTACATTTTTGTTCTCCAACAAGATAAGTACACCTCTGTACGTTCAATCTTATCTGATACGATTGAAGCGGTTGAGTATGACTTTGGACTTCGTCTCTCTATCATGTTGGGTCAGGTTTGGTCTCAGACAGGCCATCAAGCCCTATCAGACTTAATCAAAGCGGAGCGCGATTTGTTTAAGACTTGGTGGCGTCAGGGTCATCAAGGTGTTCATACTTTTTCTCAGCTCTATCTTTGGAGTATGGGAGAAAGACTCGTGGACTTGAAGGCAATCAAGGAATGTCTACACCAGATGATTTTGGATCAAGATCAGATTCAGGAAATCATTCTCTCTCTTTGGGAAAATAGTGCTGTTCTCACTAAAACAGCCCAGCAACTCTATCTGCACCGCAATTCTCTCCAATACAAGATTGATAAGTGGGAAGAATTGACAGGGCTACAGTTGAAGGAATTGACTGACCTGACCTTGTGTTATCAATTGATTTTACCAGATATTCTCTAAAGTTTTGTGCAAGTTGCACAGAACTTTTTTATTTTTTTGGTCACCTTGCCATAGAAATGTAAAGCGTTTTCATCTATAATAAAACTATCAAAAGACAAAAGGAGTTCACCTCATGGTAGAATTGAATCTTAAAAATATTTACAAAAAATATCCAAACAGCGAACACTACTCAGTTGAAGACTTCAACTTGGACATCAAAGACAAAGAGTTTATCGTTTTCGTAGGTCCTTCAGGATGTGGTAAATCAACAACTCTTCGTATGATTGCTGGTCTTGAAGACATCACAGAAGGTACTGCATCTATCGATGGCGTGGTTGTCAACGACGTAGCTCCAAAAGACCGTGACATCGCCATGGTATTCCAAAACTACGCTCTTTACCCACACATGACTGTTTATGACAACATGGCTTTCGGTTTGAAATTGCGTAAATACAGCAAAGAAGACATCGACAAACGTGTGCAAGAAGCAGCTGAAATCCTTGGATTGAAAGAATTCTTGGAACGTAAACCTGCTGACCTTTCAGGTGGTCAACGTCAACGTGTTGCCATGGGTCGTGCGATCGTCCGTGACGCAAAAGTATTCTTGATGGACGAGCCTTTGTCAAACTTGGATGCCAAACTTCGTGTATCAATGCGTGCTGAAATCGCTAAAATTCACCGTCGTATCGGGGCTACAACTATCTACGTAACTCACGACCAAACAGAAGCGATGACACTTGCAGATCGTATCGTTATCATGTCAGCAACTAAGAACCCTGCTGGTACAGGTACTATCGGACGTGTAGAACAAATCGGTTCTCCTCAAGAAGTTTACAAAAACCCAGTTAACAAATTCGTTGCAGGATTCATCGGAAGTCCAGCAATGAACTTCATCAATGTGAAATTGGTTGGTAGCGAAATTATTTCAGACGGTTTCCGTTTGAAAGTTCCAGAAGGCGCTTTGAAAGTACTTCGTGAAAAAGGCTATGAAGGTAAAGAATTGATTTTCGGTATTCGTCCAGAAGATGTGAATGCAGAACCTGCTTTCCTTGAAACATTCCCAGAATCAGTTGTAAAAGCTACTATCTCTGTATCAGAATTGCTTGGTTCAGAATCTCACCTTTACTGCCAAGTTGGTAAAGATGAATTTGTTGCCAAAGTTGATGCTCGTGACTACTTGCAAACAGGTGCAACAGTTGAACTTGGATTTGACTTGAACAAAGCACATTTCTTCGATGTAGAAACTGAAAGAACAATTTACTAAGATAAATGAAATTCAAAGCACTGCTAGAAATCTGGCAGTGTTTTTGAGTGTTTGCGTAGAAAAAACTCCTGGGAAATTCCAGGAGAATGTAGTTGGTTATTTGAACTTGAATCCTTCGTAAATAAGCTCTGCTTTTGGATTTTGTTTCTTAATCTGTTTAGCAAGTGACTTCATCATAGAAAGAGGACCACACATATAGACGCTTGCATGTTCGGGCACTTCTTTTTGTTCAAAATTAAGATAGCCGTCTTTCCTACTGTCTACTAGATGGAGTTCAAAATTAGGATTTTTCTGAGCATAGTCACGGAGCAAATCTAGGTAGACTGCATTTTCCTCTCCACGGAAGCTATAGTAGAAGTGAACCTGTTTATCTAAAATAGGATGTTCACGGATGTAAGAGATGAAGGGGGTGATCCCAATACCTCCAGCAATCCAAACCTGATTTTCTCGTCCTTCTTCTATGATCATGTGTCCGTAAGCTCTGTCTACGCTTACTTTGCTGCCGACTTGAAGATTGTCATAGATATTCTTGGTATGGTCACCTGAATTTTTAACAGTAAAGTAAAGAGTTTGACCATGACCTCCTGAGATAGAAAAGGGATGCGGAGCACTTTCAAAACTTTCTTGGAAAATCTTTAGGAAGGCAAATTGTCCTGATTGATAGTTGAAAGGTCTGCTAAGATGGATTTGAATTTCTCTAGTATCGTGATTTAAGCGTTTGAGATTGGTAATTTTCCCTAGATAAGGGAAGCCAATCTTTTGATAAAGGAAGATGATATAAAAACCAGCTAGCAAGCCTAAAAGGGCATAGCTACCAACAAGAAAACTTAGAGGATTAAATGTAAGGAGACGATTGCCCATCATCATGTAGACGTGAAAGAGTCCAAAAATATAAGCTAGATAAACCAGGCGGTGAATCCATCGCCAAGCTTCGTATTGGATGTATTTGCCTAAATAGGCGACAAGGATGATGCTGACAAAGATATAGATGGCAAGGTTGCCAAACTGAGCAGCTAAGCGAGATCCCCACAAACCGCCCATACTAAAATTATGAAAGATGAGTAGGATGATGGAGAGAAAGGCTGTGAATTTGTGGACAGTATAGACCTTCTCCAAACCGTGGAACCAGCTTTCTAGTAGGGGGAGACGAGTGGCTAGGATAAAAGTCAGAGATAGGCTTGTTAAAGCTAGTCCTGGAATCATGAATTGGAGAGAAGTGCTCATCCAAGTCAAAATAGTCAAGACAAAACTAGCTATGATAAAGAGTAGTCCTTTGAGTGATTTCATAGAAAATTCCATTTCATTAAGATTAGATTTGTTGTAAATAAATTTGTTACATTTTATCATAGAAAAAGTATGGTGTCAAATTGAGGTCTATAAATATCTACTATCATCAAAAAACTCTCCAATTTAACTGGAGAGTGGCTGTTTATTCTGCAGATTGTTGCCAACGTTTTGCTAGCATATGAGACAGACTAGAAATGGCTAGGTTAAAGCTGAAGTAGATGAGGGCAATCAGGATATACAGACTGAAGACTTGCTCTGGTTCGAAATAACGGCCCATGAGAATTTGGCTGGCTCCAAAGAGTTCTTGTAGGGCGATAACAGAGTAGAGAAGACTGGTATCCTTAATTACGGTTACAAACTGGGAAATGATGGCTGGCAGCATTTTGCGAATAGCTTGTGGAAGAATGATGTGGTAGAGGATTTGGACTGAGGTGAAGCCTTGTGACATTCCTGCTTCGTATTGTCCCTTGTCTACGGCATTGAGACCGCCTCGAATAATCTCAGCTAGGGCCGCTGAGGTAAAGAGGGTAAAGGCGGTAATGCCTGCTGGAGTGGATTTCATCTTGAACACCAAAAAGATGGTGAAAATCCAAAGAAGGTTGGGAACGTTACGCACAAACTCGATGTAAATGCTGGAGATGATACGTAAGACAGGATTTTTCCCATTTCTCATGACGGCTAGCACCGTTCCGATAAGGGTAGAGAGGACGATGGCAATTAGAGAAATATAGAGGGTCAAGCCAAATCCTTTAAAGATAAAGACTAGGTTATCTGGGGTCAAAACTTCTAAAATGGATTCCATAGTAACCTCCTAAAGTGAATAGGCTTTTTTGTTGGTTTGCTCCATCTTGCGACCAAACTGGGCAACAGGAAAGCATAGAGAAAAGTAGAGAAGGGCAGCGCCTAAAAAGGCTGGGATATAGTTTCCGTTAAGAGCCGACCAAGATTTGGTTACAAACATCAAGTCCACTCCAGAAATGATAGCGACTGTCGAGGTGTTTTTGATGAGGTTAACAATTTGGTTGGTCAAAGGAGGGAGAATGATACGAAAGGCCTGAGGCAAGATAATCAAGCGCATGGCACTGATATAGGTAAAGCCTTGAGACAAGGCGGACTCCATCTGACCGCTAGGAATAGACTGAATACCTGAGCGAATCACCTCAGCGATATAGGCTCCGTGATAGAGTCCTACGCAGAGAACAGCTGTCCAATAAATCGGAATCATGATGATATGGTCACTGATTAGAGGTAGACCATAAAAAACGATGACAAACTGCACCAAGAGGGGAGTGTTTTGATAAAACTCCACAAATATGCGAGCCAAAATTCTCAATATCGGACGTTTACTGGTTGACATGGCTCCGAAGAAGATGCCTAAAATCATGGCTAGGATAAAGGATCCAATCGCTAGGGCAAGGGTGAAGAGGAAACCATTGAAAAATTGTCCAAAATCCTGAAAATAGGCTGTCCAAGATGATAAATCTGTCATAGGGTGTCCTCCTTAATCTGCAGTATGGCTAGATGGTTTGAGCTTGTAACGGTCATAAAGTTTTTGCAAACTACCATCCTTGCTCCATTTAGTGACCAAGTTATCAAGATAGTCGTTGAGCTCTGTATTTGATTTCTTAGTAACGATACCGTAGTCAGATGGCTTGAAACTATCATCTAGTAGTTCTGTCCGCTTACTGATGTAGCCAGATAGGATAGAACGGTCAACGGAAAAGGCATCGATACGGTGAGCGTGAAGGGAAGTAATCAATTCTGGGTAGGAACCAAGTTCGACGAATTTAAAGGTCAGGCCTTTCTTTTTACCCAGTTCGGTAATCAGGCGTTGGGTAATGGAACCTTGGGCAACTCCGATGGTTTTTCCGTTTAAGTCCTCAATACTTTTGATTTTGGCAGACTTATTGACCAAAAAGCCAGAAGCATCTGTGTAGTAAGGGCTGGTGAAGTTGTAGAGTTTTTTGCGTTCGTCTGTGATGGTAAAGGTCGCGATATCCATATCGACCTGTTCATTGTCTAGAAGAGGTCCGCGAGTTTGTGCTGTAACTGGCACATAGCGAACCTTGACTTTAAGCTCATCAGCTACCATCTTGGCTAAGTCAGTTTCAATACCAGAATAGGTCCCTGTCTTGGGATCTTTGTAGCCGAAATTGGGAACGTCTTGTTTGACACCAACAACCAGCTCGCCTCTCTTTTGAATGTCTGCGACGCTGGTATCAGCCTGCACTAGTTTTGTAGCAGCAAGGCCGAAAAGGCTAATCAATAATGCTGATAAAAAGAATTTCTTTTTCATAGAGACCTCCTTATTTTACTTTGTCACTTTCGTGGTTGATGATTTTGCTGAGGAATTGTTGGGCACGAGGTTCGCTTGGATTGTCGAAAAAGTCATCGACATCGGTCG
The DNA here is from genome assembly GCF_006385785.1 of Streptococcus shenyangsis. Classification (GTDB taxonomy): domain Bacteria; phylum Bacillota; class Bacilli; order Lactobacillales; family Streptococcaceae; genus Streptococcus; species Streptococcus shenyangsis. Next base: position 42,706 of record NZ_VFSH01000005.1, on the reverse strand, counting down.
TATCTACCAAAACTTCTCCGTCAGCCATAAAGATGATGCGGTCAGCAACTTCACGGGCAAAGCCCATTTCATGAGTCACGATAATCATATTCATACCATCGTGGGCCAATTTTTGCATAACAGCCAGAACATCACCGATGGTTTCAGGGTCAAGGGCAGATGTTGGTTCATCAAAGAGAAGGAGTTCAGGATGCATAGCGAGTCCACGAGCAATGGCAATTCGTTGTTTTTGTCCACCGGATAGCATGGCTGGATAAGAATCTTTTTTGTCCCACATATTTACAAATTCTAGATATTTTTGGGCTGTTTTTTCAGCTTCTTTTTTATCAATTCCTAGAACTTTTATGGGTGCGAGTGTTACGTTTTCTAACACTGTTTTGTGAGGGTAAAGGTTAAAATGCTGGAAAACCATGCCGACTTCCTTGCGAAGAGGAACCAAATCTTTCTGGCTGGCACCAGCAACTTGGTGCCCATTTACTAGAAGACTTCCTTTATCAACAGCCTCCAAACCATTGATGGTGCGGATAAGAGTGGATTTCCCAGAACCAGAAGGGCCTAGGAGTACAACGACTTGTCCTTTTTCAAAACGGAGATTGATGTCGCGGAGTGCATGGTAGTCTCCGTAATATTTTTCGACGTGTTCAAATTCTACTAAAGCCATAAGGAATCTCCTTTGTGTTAGATTTTATAACATGATTTTACACCAAAAGAATTACCTTGTCAAATCATATCTGAAAAAATTCACTAAAATTTTATAAAAAAGCAATCTGGATAGAGAAAAAGCCTAAATCATGTTATAATGAAGCGATAGAATTCTTAGAAAGAGTGGATGTCTTTTTGATAACACCTACTTATGAATGGCAGTTTGCCCCGCAAGTAGAAGATGCGGATTTTACAAAGATAGCCAAGAAGGCTGGACTGGGTCCTGAGGTGGCTCGGTTATTATTTGAGAGAGGGATTCAGGACCAAGAAAGTTTGAAGAAGTTTTTAGAACCTTCCTTGGAGGACTTGCACGACCCTTATCTGCTTCATGATATGGATAAGGCAGTGGAGCGGATTCGTCAGGCCATTGAAGAAGGGGAAAATATTCTCATTTATGGAGATTACGATGCGGATGGAATGACTTCGGCTTCGATTGTTAAGGAAAGTTTGGAACAGCTTGGCGCTGAGTGCCGTGTTTACTTGCCCAATCGCTTTACCGATGGCTATGGACCAAATGCCAGTGTCTATAAATATTTTATCGAGCAAGAAGGAATTTCCTTGATTGTAACTGTGGATAATGGGGTAGCTGGTCACGAGGCTATTGAATTGGCCCAGTCTATGGGAGTAGATGTCATTGTGACTGACCACCATTCCATGCCTGAAACCTTACCAGATGCTTATGCTATTGTCCATCCTGAGCATCCAGATGCGGACTATCCTTTTAAATATTTGGCTGGTTGTGGAGTGGCTTTCAAACTGGCGTGTGCTCTTTTAGAAGAAGTACAAGTGGAATTGCTTGATTTGGTCGCTATTGGTACCATTGCGGATATGGTGAGTTTGACGGATGAGAACCGTATCTTGGTTCAGTATGGTCTGGAAATGTTGGGGCACACTCAGCGCATTGGTCTACAAGAAATGCTGGATATAGCTGGGATTGCAGCCAACGAAGTGACAGAAGAGACAGTTGGTTTCCAGATTGCCCCTCGTTTGAATGCCTTGGGGCGCTTGGATGATCCTAATCCTGCCATTGATTTGCTGACTGGGTTTGATGATGAGGAAGCACACGAGATTGCCCTTATGATTCATCAGAAAAACGAAGAGCGCAAGGAAATCGTGCAATCTATCTATGAAGAAGCCAAGACTATGGTGGATCCTGAGAAGAAGGTCCAAGTCTTGGCTAAGGAAGGCTGGAATCCTGGAGTTCTAGGAATCGTGGCTGGTCGTTTGTTGGAAGAACTAGGACAGACAGTCATCGTTCTCAATATAGAGGACGGTCGTGCCAAGGGCAGTGCTCGTAGTGTGGAAGCGGTCGATATTTTTGAAGCCTTGGATCCTCATCGAGACCTCTTCATAGCCTTTGGTGGCCATGCTGGTGCAGCTGGCATGACGCTGGAAGTTGAGAAACTTTCAGATTTATCTCAGGTCTTGGAAGATTATGTCCGTGAAAAAGGTGCAGATACTGCTGGTAAGAACAAGTTAAATCTAGATGAAGAGTTGGATTTGGAGACTTTGAGTCTTGAAACAGTCAAGAACTTTGAACGTTTGGCACCTTTTGGCATGGACAATCAGAAACCTGTCTTTTATATCAAGGATTTTCAGGTCGAAAGTGCCCGTACTATGGGGGCAGGCAATGCCCATCTCAAGCTGAAAATTTCCAAGGGTGAGGCGAGTTTTGAAGTGGTAGCCTTTGGACAAGGCAGATGGGTAACAGAGTTTTCTCAAACCAAGAATCTAGAGCTGGCAGTCAAATTGTCTGTCAACCAATGGAATGGCCAAACTGCCCTGCAGTTGATGATGGTGGATGCGCGTGTGGAGGGTGTTCAACTCTTTAACATTCGTGGGAAAAATGCAGTCTTGCCAGAAGGGGTTCCAGTCTTGGATTTTGCTGGAGAAGTGCCAGATATAGAAACTAGTGAAGCTGTTGTAGTGAAAACCATTCCTGAGGATATTACCCTGCTGAAAACTATTTTTCAGGAACAGCATTTCTCTGCTGTTTATTTCAAAAATGATATTGACAAGGCCTACTATCTAACAGGATATGGGACTAGAGAGCAGTTTGCTAAATTGTACAAGACCATTTACCAGTTCCCAGAGTTTGATATTCGCTACAAGCTGAAAGATTTGGCCACTTATCTCAATATTCAACAAATCTTGCTGGTCAAGATGATTCAAGTATTTGAAGAACTAGGCTTTGTGACGATCACAGATGGTGTCATGACAGTGAATAAAGAGGCACCAAAGCGGGAAATCGGAGAAAGTCAGATTTACCAAAATCTCAAACAAACCGTCAAAGATCAAGAAATGATGGCGCTGGGTACTGTGCAAGAAATTTATGACTTTTTAATGGAAAAAGAATAGCAGATAGGAAAGAGTTGGGCAACCAGCTCTTTTTTGAAAACAAATCTTCATTTTGAAAATCATCAAAAAAATGGTATAATGGTAGGAAAAGATTCGGCTAAAAGTAATAGTGCTTTTAGAATAAGAGGGCAAGTAACCCTATAATCAAGATAAATTAAGCTTTCGGAGGAAAAATGAGTAATATCAGTTTAACAACACTTGGTGGTGTGCGTGAAAATGGGAAAAATATGTATATCGCTGAAATCGATGGATCTATTTTCGTTTTGGATGCAGGTCTAAAGTACCCTGAAAATGAACAACTAGGGGTAGACGTAGTTATTCCAAATATGGACTACCTTTTTGAAAATAGCGACCGTATCGCAGGGGTCTTCTTGACCCATGGCCATGCGGATGCCATTGGTGCTCTGCCTTATCTCTTGGCTGAAGCCAAGGTACCTGTATTTGGCTCTGAGTTGACCATTGAATTGGCCAAACTCTTTGTCAAAGGAAATGATACGGTTAAGAAATTCAATGATTTCCATGTCATTGATGAGGATACGGAGATTGATTTTGGAGGGACTGTGGTTTCCTTCTTCCGTACGACCCACTCGATCCCAGAGAGTCTGGGTGTGGTCTTGAAGACCGCTGAAGGCAGCATCGTTTACACAGGTGACTTCAAATTTGACCAGACAGCTAGTGAATCTTATGCGACAGACTTCGCTCGTTTGGCAGAAATCGGTCGTGATGGAGTTCTAGCACTTCTCAGTGATTCAGCTAATGCAGATAGTAATATCCAGGTGGCTAGCGAAAGTGAGGTTGGGGACGAAATCACTCAAACCATTGCGGACTGGGATGGTCGTATCATTGTTGCAGCAGTAGCCAGCAACCTCTCTCGTATCCAGCAGGTGTTTGACGCTGCGGATGCAACAGGGCGTCGTGTGGTCTTGACAGGGTTTGATATTGAAAATATCGTCCGTACTGCGATTCGCCTCAAGAAATTGTCTCTAGCTAACGAAAGTCTTTTGATTAAACCAAAAGATATGTCTCGTTTTGAAGACCATGAGTTGATCATCCTTGAGACAGGTCGTATGGGTGAGCCTATCAACGGTCTTCGTAAGATGTCAATTGGTCGCCACCGTTATGTGGAAATTAAGGACGGTGACCTGGTTTATATCGTAACGACTCCATCTATCGCCAAAGAAGCAGTTATGGCCCGTGTGGAAAATATGATTTACCAAGCTGGTGGTGTTGTCAAATTGATCACCCAAAACTTACGTGTGTCAGGCCACGGAAATGCGCGTGATTTGCAGTTGATGATCAATCTCTTGCAACCCAAGTATCTCTTCCCGATTCAAGGGGAATACCGCGAGTTGGATGCCCATGCTAAGGCTGCTATGGCAGTTGGGATGTTGCCAGAACGCATTTTTATTCCTAAAAAGGGAACCAGCATGTCTTATGAGAATGGGGACTTTGTCCCAGCTGGAGCGGTTTCGGCAGGGGATGTCTTGATTGACGGAAATGCCATCGGTGATGTTGGGAATGTGGTTCTTCGTGACCGTAAGGTCTTGTCAGAGGATGGTATTTTCATCGTAGCAATTACTGTTAACCGTCGTGAGAAGAAAATTGTGGCCAAGGCTCGTGTTCACACGCGTGGGTTTGTTTATCTCAAGAAGAGTCGCGATATTCTCCGTGAAAGTTCAGAATTGATTAACCAAACGGTTGAAGAGTATCTTCAAGGAGATGACTTTGATTGGGCAGATCTCAAAGGGAAGGTTCGTGATAATCTGACCAAGTACCTCTTTGATCAAACCAAGCGTCGTCCAGCTATTTTACCAGTAGTCATGGAAGCGAAATAATCTTTGAAATAAACAGAGAGAAAGTCGAATTTCGGCTTTTTCTTATCGGAAAATAGAAGGAGAAAATCATGGCAGTAATGAAAATTGAGTATTACTCACAAGTATTGGATATGGAGTGGGGAGTGAATGTCCTCTACCCTGATGCCAATCGAGTGGAAGATCCAGAATGTAAAGATATCCCTGTCTTGTATCTTTTGCATGGGATGTCTGGCAATCATAATAGTTGGCTCAAGCGAACCAATGTAGAACGCTTGCTTCGAGGAACCAATCTTATCGTCGTCATGCCCAATACCAGCAACGGTTGGTACACCGATACCCAGTATGGTTTTGACTATTACACAGCTCTAGCAGTGGAATTACCACAGGTTCTAAAACGCTTCTTCCCTAACATGACCAGTAAGCGTGAAAAGACCTTTATCGCTGGTCTCTCCATGGGAGGCTATGGCTGCTTTAAATTGGCTCTTGCTACAAATCGTTTCTCTCACGCAGCTAGTTTTTCAGGCGCCCTGAGCTTTCAAGATTTTTCTCCTGAAAGCCAAAATTTGGGAACGCCAGCTTATTGGAGAGGTGTGTTTGGGGAAATTAAAGATTGGACCACTAGCCCTTATTCTCTTGAAAGTCTGGCAAAAAAATCGGACAAAAAGACCAAGCTTTGGGCTTGGTGTGGCGAGCAGGATTTCTTGTATGAAGCCAATAATCTGGCAGTGAAAAACCTCAAAAAACTAGGTTTTGATATGACCTATAGCCATAGCGCTGGAACTCATGAGTGGTATTATTGGGAAAAACAATTGGAAGGTTTTTTAGCAACCCTACCAATTGATTTCAAATTGGAAGAGAGATTGAGCTAGTTTTTTATAAATAAACTACCATTTATAGTTATTCTTGGCTTAAAAACAATTATGGAAGTCTATTTTCACTAGACTTTTTAATCGAAAATAGTAAAATAGTAGAGAGATACTAGTTGAAAGAGAGAAAAATATGTATCGTTATCAGCTTGGGATACCATTATCAGAGTATGATGATTTTGTAAAAGAACATCCCATGGTTAATCTATTACAAAGCAGTGCTTGGGAAAAAGTGAAATCTGATTGGAATCATGAGAGACTTGGGGTTTATGAAGGGGAGAACTTACTGGCTGTGGCTAGTATTCTCATAAAATCTCTGCCTTTGGGGTATAAAATGTTTTATATTCCAAGAGGTCCTATATTGGATTACAGGGATACAGAACTTTTAAAGTTTGTCCTGCAGTCTATTAAGTCTTATGCTCGTAGTAAGAGAGCGGTTTTTGTGACTTTCGATCCAAGCATTTGTCTATCTCAACATTTGGTTAATCAAGATAAAAGAGAATATCCTGAAAATCTTGCTATTGTTGAGATTTTAGGGCAACTAGGAGTGAAGTGGTCTGGGCGGACAATCGAGATGGATGACACCATTCAGCCTCGTATTCAGGCGAAAATATATAAGGAAAATTTTGAAGAAGATAAACTTTCTAAATCAACGAGGCAAGCTATCCGAACAGCACGGAACAAAGGGCTTGAAATTCAATATGGTGGACTGGAACTATTAGATTCATTTTCGGAGTTGATGAAAAAAACTGAGAAGCGCAAAGAGATTCATTTAAGAAACGAAGCCTATTATAAAAAATTATTAGATAACTTCAAAGAAGATTCCTATATCACGCTAACGAGTTTGGATGTTTCTAAGCGTTTAAGAGAATTAGAAGAACAGTTAGAAAAAAATAGAGTAGTTGCAGAAAAATTTAATGATGCAACCAAATCTTCAAAAGTTCAGGAAAATATAAAAGAAAAAGAACGTTTAGAAGAGGAAATAGATTTCTTGCAGGGATATATGAATATGGGAAAATCAAACATTCCTTTATCGGCTACTTTAAGTTTGGAATTTGGTACTACCTCTGTCAATCTATATGCTGGTATGGATGATGATTTTAAACGTTACAATGCACCAATTTTAACTTGGTATGAAACGGCTCGCTATGCCTTTGAGCGAGGTATGGTGTGGCAAAATTTAGGTGGTGTTGAAAACTCTCTCAATGGTGGACTTTATCAGTTTAAGGAAAAATTTAATCCAACGATTGAAGAATATTTGGGTGAATTTACAATGCCCACTCATCCTCTCTATCCTCTGTTAAGACTTGCTCTTGATTTCCGTAAAACATTAAGAAAAAAACATAGAAAGTAAGTATATGGCACTAACTACACTCACGAAAGAAGAGTTTCGTACTTATTCTGATCAGGTTTCTTCTCGTTCCTTTATGCAATCGGTCCAGATGGGGGACTTGTTAGACAAAAGAGGGGCTCGAATTGTTTATCTTGCTTTGAAACAAGAAGGAGAGATTCAAGTTGCAGCTCTGGTTTATAGCTTGCCCATGCTGGGGGGGCTGCATATGGAGCTCAATTCGGGTCCGATTTATACCCAACAAGATGCTCTTCCAGTTTTTTATGCGGAGTTAAAAGAATATGCTAAGCAAAATGGTGTATTAGAGTTGCTTGTAAAACCTTATGAAACGTATCAAACTTTTGATAGTGAAGGTAATCCAATAGATGCTGAGAAAAAAAGTATCATTCAAGGTTTAACTGATTTAGGTTATCAATTTGATGGATTGACAATGGGTTATCCAGGTGGAGAACCAGATTGGTTATACTATAAAGATTTGACTGAATTAACTGAAAAGAATTTGCTTAAAAGTTTTAGCAAAAAGGGCAAACCCTTGGTGAAAAAGGCTGAAACGTTTGGCATTCGGTTGAAAAAGTTAAAACGTGAAGAATTATCGATTTTTAAGAATATAACAAAAGAAACCTCTGAACGTAGAGAATATAGTGATAAAAGTTTAGAATATTATGAGCACTTTTATGATTCATTTGGAGAACAGGCGGAGTTTCTCATAGCAAGCTTAAATTTTTCGGAGTATATGAGCAAATTGCAAGGTGAACAAAGTAAACTAGAAGAAATCTTGGACAAGTTGCGACTTGATTTGAGTAAAAATCCTCATTCTGAGAAAAAACAAAATCAACTGAGAGAATATTCTAGTCAATTTGAAACTTTTGAAGTTCGAAAAGCAGAAGCGAGAGACTTGATTGAAAAATATGGAGAAGAAGATATTGTTTTAGCCGGGAGTTTATTTGTTTATATGCCTCAGGAAACGACTTACCTCTTTAGTGGTTCCTACACTGAATTTAATAAGTTCTATGCCCCTGCGCTACTTCAAAAATATGTTATGTTGGAAAGTATAAAACGTGGAATACCTAAATACAACTTCCTAGGTATTCAAGGGATTTTTGATGGTAGTGATGGTGTTTTGCGTTTTAAACAAAATTTTAATGGCTATATTGTACGCAAAGCGGGTACTTTCCGTTACCATCCATCACCTTTAAAATACAAAGCTATTCAGTTATTCAAAAAAATATTAGGACGTTAAGATGAAAAAGCCAGTATTTAGCTTTCTTTCAGCTTGTTTTAGTAAAATAGACTTTATTTGCTAGAAAGGTGGAGAGATATGCGTTGGCTTTTTCGTTTGATAGGGGCTTTCTTTTCTTTTGTGTGGCGTTTGTTTTGGCGCCTGGTTTGGATAGTTGTTCTCTTATGCGCTCTTGCTTTTGGTTTTCTCTGGTATCTGAACGGGGATTTTCAAGGAGCGCTAAAGCAAGCAGAGCGGTCGGTAAAAATTGGTCAACAAAGTATCGACCAATGGGAAAGAACAGGGCAACTGCCTAAGTTGAACCAGACTGATAGCCACCAACATTCTGAAGGAAGGTGGTCACAGGCTTCTGCTCGTATTTACTTGGATCCCCAGATGAATTCACGCTTTCAAGAGGCGTATTTAGAAGCGATTCAGAATTGGAATCAAACTGGTGCTTTTAATTTTGAACTCGTGACTGAGGTCAGCAAGGCAGATATTACGGCTACGGAGATGAACGATGGAAACACTCCTGTGGCAGGAGAGGCGGAAAGTCAAACCAACTTCTTAACAGGACAATTCTTGTCTGTCACGGTGCGGTTGAATCATTATTATCTGTCCAATCCTGACTATGGCTATTCCTATGAGCGCCTTGTCCATACGGCAGAACATGAGTTGGGGCATGCTATTGGCTTGGACCATACAGATGAGAAGTCTGTGATGCAACCAGCAGGTTCTTTTTATGGTATCCAGAAAGAGGATGTTGAAAACCTTCGAAAATTATATGAGACCAATGAGTAGGGGACTATCTTTCCCTACTTTTTTGCTATAATGGAACTATGAATAACTTGATTAAATCAAAACTGGAGCTCTTGCCTACCAGCCCTGGTTGCTACATTCACAAGGATAAAAACGGTACGATTATCTATGTAGGAAAGGCTAAAAATCTACGTAACCGCGTGAGGTCTTATTTCCGTGGGAGTCACGATACAAAAACAGAGGCCTTGGTGTCTGAAATTGTGGATTTTGAATTTATTGTTACGGAGTCCAATATTGAGGCACTTCTCCTAGAAATCAACCTGATCAAGGAAAATAAGCCCAAATACAATATCATGCTCAAGGATGATAAGTCCTATCCTTTCATCAAAATCACCAATGAGCGCTATCCTCGTTTGATTATCACTCGTCAGGTCAAAAAGGACGGAGGTCTCTACTTTGGCCCTTATCCAGATGTGGGGGCAGCCAATGAAATCAAGCGGTTGCTGGATCGGATTTTCCCTTTTCGTAAGTGTACCAATCCACCGTCTAAGGTCTGTTTTTACTACCATATCGGTCAATGTATGGCCCATACCATCTGTAAGAAGGATGAGGCCTACTTCAAATCTATGGCTCAGGAGGTTTCTGATTTTCTGAAAGGGCAGGATGACAAAATCATTGATGCTCTTAAGGGAAAAATGGCAGCGGCAGTCCAGACTATGGAATTTGAACGTGCAGCGGAATACCGTGACCTGATTCAGGCTATTGGAACGCTTCGAACCAAGCAACGGGTCATGGCTAAGGATCTCCAGAATCGTGATGTCTTTGGCTACTATGTGGACAAGGGTTGGATGTGTGTTCAGGTTTTCTTTGTCCGTCAGGGAAAACTCATTGAGCGCGATGTCAATCTTTTCCCCTATTACAATGATCCAGACGAAGATTTCTTGACCTATGTGGGACAGTTCTATCAAGAAAAATCTCACCTGGTTCCCAATGAGGTACTGATTCCGCAGGATATTGACGAAGAAGCTGTCAAGGCTTTGGTAGACACCAAGATTCTTAAGCCTCAACGTGGAGAGAAAAAGCAACTGGTCAATTTGGCTATAAAGAATGCTCGAGTCAGTCTAGAGCAGAAATTTAATCTGCTAGAGAAATCTGTCGAAAAGACCCAAGGGGCTATTGAAAATCTGGGACGCTTGCTTCAAATCCCAACCCCAGTTCGTATCGAGTCCTTCGATAACTCTAATATCATGGGAACTAGTCCTGTTTCAGCCATGGTAGTCTTTGTCAATGGAAAACCCAGTAAGAAGGATTACCGTAAGTACAAGATAAAAACCGTAGTCGGGCCAGACGACTATGCTAGTATGCGAGAGGTTATCCGCAGACGCTATGGTCGAGTACAGCGTGACGGTTTGACTCCTCCAGATTTGATTGTCATTGATGGAGGACAAGGTCAGGTCAATATCGCCAAGCAAGTCATCCAAGAGGAACTGGGCTTGGATATACCCATTGCAGGTCTGCAAAAGAATGATAAGCACCAAACCCATGAATTGCTCTTTGGAGATCCGCTTGAGGTGGTGGAGTTGTCTAGAAATTCTCAGGAATTTTTCCTCCTTCAACGCATCCAAGATGAGGTCCACCGCTTTGCCATTACTTTCCACCGCCAACTGCGCTCCAAAAATTCCTTTTCATCACAACTGGATGGGATTGAAGGTCTGGGGCCTAAACGCAAACAGAATCTCATGAAACATTTCAAGTCTCTCACTAAAATCAAGGAAGCCAGTGTGGATGAGATTGTCGAAGTTGGAGTACCTAGAGCGGTTGCAGAGGCTGTGCAGAGGAAGTTGAATCCGCAGGAAGAAGTGGAATTGGTTCAAGTGGCGGAAGAAAGAGTAGATTGCCAAACGGAAGGAAACCATCATGAACTATAAAATCGCAATTTTATCAGATATTCATGGCAATGCGACGGCCTTAGAAGCAGTGATTGCAGATGCTAAAAATCAAGAAGTCAGTGAATACTGGCTTCTGGGAGATATTTTTCTTCCTGGTCCAGGCGCAAATGATCTGGTCGCTCTGCTGAAGGGACTTCCTATAACGGCAAGTGTTCGAGGTAATTGGGATGATTGTGTCCTTGAGGCCTTGGATGGCGAATATGGTTTGGAACATCCACAAGAAATCCAGCTCATGCGATTGACCCAGTTTTTGATGGAGCGAATGGATCCTGCAACGATTGTCTGGTTACGAAGCTTACCTTTGCTAGAAAAGAAAGAAGTTGACGGACTGCGCTTTTCTCTTTCTCATAATTTGCCAAATAAGAACTATGGTGGTGACTTGCTAGTTGAGAATGATACAGAGAAATTTGATCAACTGCTAGATGCGGAAACCGACGTGGCAGTCTATGGTCATGTTCACAAGCAATTGCTTCGTTATGGCAGTCAAGGGCAACAAATTATCAATCCAGGTTCGATTGGTATGCCCTATTTTAATTGGGAAAAGTTAAAAAATCACCGTGCCCAGTATGCCGTGATAGAGATTGAAGATGGGGAATTGGTAAATATCCAATTTCGTAAAGTCGCTTATGATTATGAAGCGGAGTTAGAATTGGCCAAATCCAAGGGGCTTCCCTTTATCGAAATGTATGAAGAACTACGTCGTGAAGATAACTATCAGGGACACAATCTGGAACTCTTAGCCAGCTTAATAGAAAAGCATGGGTATGTAGAGGATGTGAAGGATTATTTTGATTTTTTGTAAGAGTTTCCTAAAATAACCAATGCAAACTAAAAAAGCGATTGGCTGCTCCAATCGCTTTTATATATCTTATTGTAACTGAGATTTATCTGGGAGGTAAGAGCCACCTAGATAGGTATTGCTGAGTTTTTCAAGTGTTCCGTCTTGATAGAGTTCTTTGAGCGCTTTATCAAATTTCTCTTTAAACTCTTTTTGGTCGCTTGAGAAAACGATATAGTTGTTGGGGCTGTCGGCAGAAGGTAAATCAACGACTGAGAGATCTAAGCCACGGTCCTTGATAATCTTTTGAACCGATACCTTGTCAAAGACTAGGAAATCAAATTCACCGTTAGAGAGGTCTAGGATTCGTTTACCGATATCCTCACCAGAAAAATCAATTGTAGCGGGATTGTCAGTGTGTTTTTGATTCCAGTTATTGATGAATTGAGCGTTTGAAGTTCCAGTATCCTCTTGCGTTGTTTTACTAGCAATTTGGTCAAGTGAAGTCAGAGGCTTTTTCTTGTTGCTGACAAGGACGAGGGGATTGTTGGAAATTGGGAGTGAGTAAAGGTATTTTTCAGCACGCTCTTTTGTATAACTCAAGTTATTAGCTGCAGCCTGATAGTGACCAGAATCAAGTCCTGGGAAGATACTCTCCCAAGCAGTTCTTTGGAATTGAATCTCATAGTCGCTGAGTTTTTCATCTACTGCTTTTAGAACTTCGATGTCGAAGCCTGTCAGATTTCCCTTGTCTTCGTAGTCAAATGGCGGCACATCACCAGCTGTAGCAACGACGATTGTCTTTTGAGAGCTGGTTTCTTTAGGTGTAGCTTGATTTCCACAGGAAACCAATAATGGAAGGAAAGCAAGTAATAGGCTAAATTTTTTCATAATGTCTCCATTCAAATGTAAGTTATCTGCTAGTTTATCAGAAACTTTCCCGATGAACCAATATATATTTTTTATGGCTGTGATAAAAAAAACTTAATCATGAAAAATCCCTGCAAGCTCTTTCAAATTATGGTAGAATGGAAGCAGTAGAATTAGAAAAGGAAATCGATTATGAAATTTCTTGAATTAAATAAAAAACGTCATGCGACCAAGCATTTCACTGATAAGCAAGTGGATCCCAAAGATGTGCGTACGGCTATCGAAATTGCAACCTTGGCTCCAAGTGCCCACAACAGCCAGCCTTGGAAATTTGTGGTGGTTCGTGAGAAAAATGCTGAACTGGCAAAATTGGCTTACGGTTCCAACTTTGAGCAGGTATCATCAGCGCCTGTAACCATTGCCCTGTTTACGGATACAGACCTTGCCAAACGTGCTCGTAAGATTGCCCGAGTTGGTGGTGCTAACAATTTCTCAGAAGAACAACTTCAATACTTCATGAAAAATTTGCCAGCTGAATTTGCACGCTACAATGAACAACAAGTCAGCGACTACCTGGCCCTCAATGCAGGTTTGGTTGCCATGAACTTGATTCTCGCTCTTACAGACCAAGGAATTGGATCAAATATGATTCTTGGATTTGACAAATCAAAAGTCAACGAAGTTTTGGATATCGAAGACCGTTTCCGTCCAGAACTCTTGATTACAGTGGGTTACACAGATGAAAAATTGGAACCAAGCTACCGCTTGCCAGTAGATGAAATCATCGAGAAAAGATAGAAGGAAGATAATATGACAGCAATTGATTTTACAGCAGAAGTAGAAAAACGCAAAGAAGACCTCTTGGCTGACTTGTTTAGCCTTTTGGAAATCAACTCAGAACGTGATGACAGCAAGGCTGATGCCCAGCATCCATTTGGGCCTGGTCCAGTAAAAGCCTTAGAAAAATTCCTTGAAATCGCAGACCGCGATGGCTATCCAACTAAAAATGTTGATAACTATGCAGGACACTTCGAGTTTGGTGATGGAGAAGAAGTTCTCGGAATCTTTGCCCACATGGACGTGGTGCCAGCTGGTAGCGGTTGGAACACGGATCCTTATACACCAACTATCAAAGACGGTCGCCTCTACGCGCGTGGAGCTTCTGATGACAAGGGACCTACAACAGCTTGTTACTATGGTTTGAAAATCATCAAAGAATTGGGCCTTCCAACTTCTAAAAAAGTTCGCTTCATCGTCGGAACAGACGAAGAATCGGGCTGGGCAGACATGGACTACTACTTCGAGCACGTAGGACTTGCGAAGCCAGACTTTGGTTTCTCTCCTGATGCTGAGTTCCCTATCATCAACGGTGAAAAAGGAAATATTACAGAATATCTCCACTTTGCAGGTGAAAATGCAGGTGCTGCCCGTCTTCACAGTTTTACAGGTGGTTTGCGTGAAAACATGGTACCAGAATCAGCAACAGCGGTCGTTTCAGGTGATTTGGCTGACTTGCAAGCTAAACTAGATGCCTTTGTTGCAGAACACAAACTTAGAGGAGAACTTCAAGAAGAAAATGGTCAATACAAGGTGACGATCATCGGTAAATCAGCCCATGGTGCTATGCCTGCTTCAGGTGTCAATGGTGCGACTTACCTAGCCCTCTTCCTCAGCCAGTTTGACTTTGCAGGACCTGCAAAAGATTACCTTGATATCGCTGGTAAGATTCTTTTGAACGACCATGAGGGTGAAAGTCTTAAGATTGCTCATGTGGATGAAAAGATGGGTGCCCTTTCTATGAATGCGGGTGTCTTCCGCTTCGATGAGACAAGCGCTGATAATACCATTGCCCTTAATATTCGCTATCCAAAAGGAACAAGTCCAGAGCAAATCAAGTTAATCCTTGAAAACTTGCCAGTTGCTTCTGTTAGCCTTTCTGAACACGGTCATACCCCTCACTATGTGCCAATGGAAGATCCACTTGTACAAACCTTGTTGAATGTCTATGAAAAACAAACTGGTCTTCAAGGTCATGAGCAAGTTATCGGTGGTGGAACCTTTGGTCGCTTGTTAGAACGCGGAGTTGCCTATGGTGCCATGTTCCCAGACTCAATTGACACCATGCACCAAGCCAATGAATTTATCGCCTTGGATGATCTTTTCCGAGCAGCAGCAATCTATGCCGAAGCTATTTATGAATTGATCAAATAAAACGATAGAAGTCTGAGATGCTATGCTTAGACTTCTTTTTGGAGGGAAAGTAGATGTCTCAAATCGAAAGAATAAAGCAGGCTATCATGGCGGATCCGCAGAATGCCAGCTATACCGAGCGCGGAATAGAGCCTCTCTTTGCAGCGCCAAAGACTGCTCGCATCAATATCGTCGGTCAGGCACCGGGACTTAAAACCCAAGAAGCAGGGCTTTACTGGAAGGACAAAAGTGGTGACCGCCTGAGAGACTGGCTAGGTGTAGATGAAGATACCTTTTACAATTCAGGTTGTTTTGCGGTTTTACCCATGGATTTCTACTTTCCAGGGCATGGCAAGTCAGGTGATTTGCCACCGCGAGCAGGTTTTGCTGAAAAATGGCACCCGCAGCTCTTGCAAGAATTACCAGATATTCAGTTAACCCTTTTGATTGGGCAATATGCTCAAGCCTACTATTTACAGGAAAAAATCAGTGGCAAGGTGACAGAACGGGTAAAACATTACCAGAATTACTTACCAGCCTATTTTCCATTAGTTCACCCTTCACCTCGAAATCAAATCTGGATGGCCAAAAATCCTTGGTTTGAGTTAGAAGTGGTGCCAGACTTGAAAAAAAGAATTAAAACCATTTTCGAAGAGTATTAGGAGAAAAAGAATGAAAGAAATTAGCTTTGACGCATTTTACCAGCTTTACCAAAACGACCAACCTTCTCTAGTGGACGTGAGAGAAGTGGATGAGTTTGAAGCTCTTCATCTAGAAGGTGCCCACAACCTACCGCTGAGTCAGTTAGCTGATAGCTATAATCAGTTGGACAAGAACCAGTTGCATTATGTCATTTGTAAATCTGGGATGAGATCGGCGCGTGCTTGCCAATTCCTAGCTGAACAAGGTTATGAGGTTATCAATGTCCAAGGTGGTATGACTGCCTTTGAAGAACTTTGAACATTAGAATTTTCTCCTACTTGGTGTGATCTAGGTAGGAGAATGTTATTTTTAGATAATTCTTATTTTTGTGAATCTTGAAAACATTCAATATTTACTTCGTGAAGCTTTTTTCATACTCCTATTCATGATATACTAGGTCAGTATTTTATAAATATGAAGGAGATTTACATGGCTAAAAAAGGTGCCCTAACAGGTTTACTCCTGTTTGGAATATTTTTTGGTGCGGGGAACTTGATTTTTCCGCCTTCTCTGGGTGCTCTATCTGGAGAACATTTTCTTCCTGCTATCGCAGGTTTTGTCTTTTCAGGCGTCGGTATCGCCGTCTTGACCCTTATTATTGGAACGCTAAATCCTAAAGGATATATCTACGAGATTTCAACGAAGATAGCGCCTTGGTTTGCGACTCTTTACCTCTCAGTTCTTTACTTGTCAATCGGTCCATTCTTTGCTATCCCACGTACTGCTACAACAGCTTACGAAGTAGGGATTAGCCCCCTTTTATCGGATGCAAATAAAGGACTTGGCTTGATTGTCTTTACCCTTCTTTATTTTGCGGCAGCGTATTTAATCTCGCTTAATCCATCAAAAATCTTGGACCGTATCGGCCGTATTTTAACACCAGTCTTTGCAATCTTGATTGTTATCTTGGTTGTTTTAGGAGCTATCAAATACGGTGGAACAAGTCCTCAAGCTGCTTCAGCTGCTTATCAAGCTTCTGCCTTTGGTACAGGTTTCCTAGAAGGTTATAATACCTTGGATGCCCTTGCTTCGGTTGCCTTCAGTGTAATCGCAGTTCAAACCTTGAAACAACTTGGATTTTCAAGTAAGAAAGAATACATTTCAACTATTTGGGTTGTTGGTATCGTTGTAGCCCTTGCTTTCAGCGCTCTTTACATCGGTTTAGGTTTCCTTGGAAATCATTTCCCAGTACCAGCTGAAGCGATGAAGGGTGGAACACCAGGTGTTTACATCTTGTCACAAGCAACTCAAGAAATCTTTGGTTCAACAGCTCAAATCTTCCTTGCAGCTATGGTTACTGTAACCTGCTTCACAACTACAGTTGGTTTGATTGTGTCAACTGCTGAGTTCTTTAATGAGCGCTTCCCACAAATCAGCTACAAGGTTTATGCGACAGCCTTTACCTTGATTGGATTTGCCATTGCTAATTTGGGTCTTGATGCGATTATCAAGTACTCAATTCCTGTACTGGTTATCTTGTACCCAATCACCATTGCCATCGTTATGATTGTCATTGTGAATAAATTTGTGGCTCTTTCAAAACCAGGTATGCAGTTGACAATTGCTGTGGTTACAGCTATTGCCATTGCAAGCGTACTAGGAAGCTCGTTTAAGGTTGAGTTTCTTGCAAACCTTGTTAACGCTCTTCCTTTTGCTAAAGCATCTCTCCCATGGTTGGTGCCAGCCATTGTCGGAATCTTGCTCTCATTGGTTCTACCAAACAAGCAAGAAAGCGATGTTTTTGAAATGGAATAATCACTAAAATCACTTTTGTAGCCAAGTCTACAGGAGTGATTTTCTTTTTTTATCCGATGATAAATGTGTTATAATAGGTAGCAAAAGAGGTGAAGAAATGAATCAAACAGTAGAATATATCAAAGGACTGACAGCCATTGCGTCGCCAACGGGTTTTACTCGTGAAATTTCGGACTATTTAGTCAAGACTTTAGAAGGTTTTGGTTACCAGCCGGTTCGCACAGCCAAGGGTGGTGTCAATGTGACCATCAAAGGTCAAAATGATGAAGAACACCGCTATGTGACTGCCCATGTGGATACGCTTGGTGCCATTGTCCGCGCTGTCAAACCAGACGGCCGTCTCAAATTGGACCGTATCGGTGGTTTTCCTTGGAATATGATTGAAGGAGAAAACTGTACCGTTCATGTGGCTAGTACAGATCAAAAGCTATCAGGCACCATCCTCATCCACCAAACTTCTTGCCATGTCTACAAGGATGCAGGAACTGCAGAACGCACCCAGGACAATATGGAAGTGCGTTTGGATGCAAAAGTGACCAATGAAAAAGAAACTCGTGCCTTGGGGATTGAGGTTGGTGATTTTATCAGCTTTGACCCACGAACTGTCGTGACAGAGACAGGATTTATCAAGTCTCGTCATTTGGACGATAAGGTCAGCGCAGCGATTTTGCTTAACCTACTTCGCATTTATAAGGAAGAGAAGATTGAATTGCCAGTAACAACCCATTTTGCTTTTTCAGTCTTTGAAGAAGTGGGGCATGGTGCTAACTCTAATATTCCTGCTCAGGTAGTAGAATATCTGGCTGTGGATATGGGAGCTATGGGGGATGATCAGCAAACAGATGAGTACACAGTGTCTATCTGTGTCAAGGATGCTTCAGGACCTTATCACTATGACTTCCGTCAACATTTGGTTGCCTTGGCTAAAGAGCAAGATATTCCATTTAAGCTGGACATCTATCCATTTTATGGTTCGGACGCTTCGGCAGCTATGTCTGCAGGTGCAGAAGTCAAACACGCCCTTCTCGGTGCTGGTATCGAGTCTAGCCATTCATATGAACGCACTCATATTGACTCGGTGGTCGCAACAGAGCGTATGGTTGATGCTTACCTTAAGAGCGGGTTGGTAGACTAATATGTGCCTTATTTGCCAGAGAATTGAGCTCATTAAAGCTGGGGACAATCCTTACTTTGTCAAAGAGTTGGAAACAGGCTATCTTGTGATTGGAGATCACCAGTATTTTTCAGGCTATAGTCTCTTTCTAGCCAAGGAACACGTCACGGAATTGCACCATTTAGAAAAGGAAATGAGACTCCGTTTTCTAGAAGAAATGAGTTTAGTCCAAGAGGCAGTTGCCAAGGCCTTTGCTGCCGAGAAAATGAATATCGAACTGCTAGGAAATGGCGATGCCCATCTTCATTGGCATCTGTTTCCTAGACGAAGAGGTGATATGAATGGTCACGGTCTCAAGGGACGTGGTCCAGTCTGGTGGGTTCCCTTTGAAGAAATGACAGCAGAAACCTGTCAAGCAAAACCGGATGAGATTAAAAGATTAGTCGAATGTTTATCGTTAGAAGTAGATAAACTATTAGAAATAAAGGAGTAGAAATGAAAAAAAGATACCTTGTCTTGACAGCTTTGCTAGTCTTGAGTCTAGCAGCTTGTTCACAAGAAAAAGCAAAAAATGAAGATGGCGCAGCTAAGACAGAACAAACAGCTAAAGCTGATGGAACAGTCGACAGTAAATCTCAAGGAGCTTCCCAGAAAAAAGCGGAAGTGGTCAATAAAGGAGACTACTATAGCATTCAAGGAAAATACGATGAAATCATCGTAGCCAATAAACACTATCCATTGTCGAAAGACTACAATCCAGGGGAAAATCCAACAGCCAAGGCAGAGTTGGTCAAACTCATCAGAGCTATGCAAGAGGCAGGTTTCCCCATTAGCGATCATTACAGTGGCTTTAGAAGTTATGAAACTCAGACCAAGCTCTATCAAGATTATGTCAATCAAGATGGGAAAGAAGCTGCCGACCGTTATTCTGCCCGTCCTGGCTATAGCGAGCACCAGACAGGCTTGGCTTTTGATGTGATTGGGACAAATGGTGATTTGGTGACAGAAGAAAAAGCGGCCCAGTGGCTCTTGGACCATGCGGCTGATTATGGCTTTGTTGTCCGTTATCTCAAAGGCAAGGAAAAGGAAACAGGCTATATGGCTGAAGAATGGCATCTTCGTTATGTTGGAAAAGAAGCAAAAGAAATAGCTGCAAGTGGTCTCAGTTTGGAAGAGTATTACGGCTTTGAAGGCGGAGATTACGTCGATTAAAAAATAAACTTTTCTCTTGCAATTCTAGATAAATAGTGTATAATAGATGGGTATGTGAAAAGCATACTTGTGGGAGGTAAAAATATTTAATTACCGCCAAAACCACAAAGGAGGATTTAAAAATGGCTAAAAAAGTCGAAAAACTTGTAAAATTGCAAATCCCTGCTGGTAAAGCTACACCAGCTCCACCGGTTGGACCTGCTCTTGGTCAAGCTGGTATCAACATCATGGGATTCACAAAAGAGTTCAACGCTCGTACTGCTGACCAAGCTGGTATGATCATTCCAGTTGTTATCTCAGTATACGAAGACAAATCATTTACTTTCGTTACAAAAACACCACCAGCTGCTGTTCTTTTGAAAAAAGCTGCAGGTGTTGAAAAAGGATCAGGGACACCTAACAAAACTAAAGTTGCTACAGTTACTCGTGCGCAAGTACAAGAAATTGCAGAAACTAAGATGCCAGATTTGAACGCAGCAAACGTAGAGTCTGCAATGCGTATGATCGAAGGTACTGCTCGTTCTATGGGATTCACTGTTGTTGACTAATCAATAACATCCCTATATAACCCGCAAGACTTCATCATTTCGAGAAGTGACGTGGGAGATGAAAATCGATTGAACCACTTACAAGGAGAATAGAAAATGGCTAAAAAAAGCAAACAACTTCGTGCTGCTCTTGAGAAGATCGACAGCACAAAAGCATACAGCGTTGAAGAAGCTGTAGCTCTTGCAAAAGAAACTAACTTTGCAAAATTCGATGCAACTGTAGAAGTTGCTTACAACTTGAACATTGACGTTAAAAAAGCTGACCAACAAATCCGTGGAGCAATGGTATTGCCAAACGGTACTGGTAAAACAGCTCGCGTTCTTGTATTTGCACGTGGTGCAAAAGCTGAAGAAGCAAAAGCTGCTGGTGCAGACTTCGTTGGTGAAGACGACCTTGTTGCTAAAATCAACGACGGTTGGTTGGACTTCGACGTAGTTATCGCAACACCTGACATGATGGCTCTTGTTGGACGTCTTGGACGTGTCCTTGGACCACGTAACTTGATGCCAAACCCTAAAACTGGTACTGTAACAATGGATGTTGCTAAAGCAGTTGAAGAGTCTAAAGGTGGTAAAATCACTTACCGTGCGGACCGTGCAGGTATCGTACAAGCGATCATCGGTAAAGTTTCATTTGAAGCTGACAAGTTGGTTGAAAACTTCAAAGCATTTAACGAAACAATCCAAAAAGCTAAACCAGCTACTGCTAAAGGAACTTACGTAACAAGCTTGACAATCACAACTACTCAAGGTGTTGGTATCAAGGTTGACGTTAACTCACTTTAATCAGTAGTTTATATCAGAGGACGAGTACGAAAGTGCTCGTTTTTGTATGTAAGTTATAGTCTCTATAAAATGATTGTCTTATTTGGCTTATAGGGTGAGTAGCAAATGAAATACTGTTTTCTCTTCCTTCTTTACTAGAAAATATGGTATAATAGGGAGTAGAAAACTTTGAAAGAAAGAAAAAGATGAATTTAAAAGATTACATTGCAACAATTGAAAATTATCCAAAGGAAGGGATTACCTTCCGTGATATCAGTCCTTTGATGGCTGATGGGAATGCTTATAGCTATGCTGTTCGTGAAATCGTTCAATATGCTACTGACAAGAAAATTGATATGATCGTAGGGCCTGAGGCTCGTGGATTTATCGTGGGTTGTCCAGTTGCCTTTGAGTTGGGAATTGGTTTTGCGCCTGTTCGTAAGCCAGGAAAATTGCCACGCGAAGTTATTTCTGCTGACTATGAAAAAGAGTACGGTGTTGATACCTTGACTATGCACGCGGATGCCATCAAGCCAGGTCAACGTGTTCTTATCGTAGATGACCTCTTAGCAACAGGTGGAACTGTTAAGGCAACCATCGAGATGATTGAAAAACTTGGCGGTGTTGTGGCAGGTTGTGCCTTCCTTGTTGAATTGGATGAATTGAACGGCCGTGAAAAAATCGGTGACTACGATTACAAAGTTCTTATGCATTATTAATGAAAAACAGTCCCTAGGGCTGTTTTCTCTACATTAGGATATAAAAATAGACTATAGCTAGTTAGAGAAAAACTATAATTGAAAACTATATCTTCTTGCAGTATAATAAAAGGACTAGGTGTTTGAGATTTGGCTTCAAACATATGCAATTATTCCTGAAAGAATACAGTTAGGAGAAGGTTATGCCGATTCGAATTGATAAAAAATTGCCAGCTGTTGAGATTTTACGGACAGAGAATATCTTTGTCATGGATGATCAACGTGCGGCCCACCAAGATATCCGTCCCTTGAAGATTTTAATTTTAAATCTCATGCCACAGAAAATGGTCACAGAAACCCAGTTGTTGCGCCATTTGGCTAATACGCCCCTGCAACTGGATATTGATTTTCTCTATATGGAGAGCCATCGTTCTAAAACGACTCGTTCAGAGCACATGGAGACCTTTTATAAAACTTTTCCTGAAGTCAAGGATGAGTATTTTGATGGGATGATTATTACTGGGGCCCCAGTTGAGCATTTACCATTTGAGGAAGTGGACTATTGGGAGGAATTTAGTCGGGTGCTTGAGTGGTCCAAGACCCATGTTTATTCGACCCTTCATATCTGTTGGGGGGCTCAGGCTGGTCTTTATCTACGCTATGGAGTGGAAAAACACCAGATGGACAGTAAGTTATCGGGTATCTATCCTCAGGACACTTTAAAGGAAGGGCACCTTCTCTTTAGAGGCTTTGATGATAGCTATGTATCCCCTCATTCTCGACACACGGAGATTTCTAAGGAAGAGGTCTTAAATAAGACAAATCTCGAGATTTTATCAGAGGGCCCTCAGGTTGGTGTTTCGATTTTGGCAAGTCGTGATTTACGAGAAATTTATAGTTTTGGGCATTTGGAATATGACCGTGATACCCTGGCAAAAGAGTATTTTAGGGATTGTGATGCAGGTTTCGACCCACATATTCCAGAAAATTACTTTAAGGATGATGATGTTAATCAGACACCTTGTCTTTGTTGGTCTTCGTCAGCAGCCCTCTTTTTCAGTAACTGGGTAAACTATGCGGTCTATCAGGAAACGCCTTTTGACTGGAGAAAAATTCAAGATGATGCATCCGCATTTGGATATTTATAAGAGGATTTATGACATATTTAGACGCTTTTAAATCAGGGAACTTGGTTTTACCGAGTGCCCTGCTCTTGTATTTTAAGGAACTCTTTCCTTCTAGCGACGATTTTCTGGTCTGGCAATTTTTCTATTTGCAAAATACGACAGGTTTGGAAGAAATGTCGCCAAGCCAGATTGCTGACAGGATTGGCAAGGAAATTTCGGATGTCAATCAGGCTATTTCCAATCTGACAGAGAGGGGACTGCTTCAGTATCGAACCATCGAATTGAATGGTGAAATCGAATTGCTTTTTGATGCTAGCTTGGCTTTGGAACGTTTGGATGACTTGCTTGGAGTTGCTCATTCAAGTTCAGACAAGTTGACACCTCAAAATCAGCTCAAGGATTTGGTAGAAACCTTCCAGCAGGAGTTGGGACGCTTGTTGACACCTTTTGAGATTGAGGATTTGACTAAGACACTAAAGGAAGATGGAACCAGTGCTGACTTGATTAAGGAAGCTCTTCGTGAAGCTGTTTTGAATGGGAAACCAAACTGGAAGTACATTCAGGCTATTTTGAGAAACTGGCGCCATGAAGGTATCAAAAGTGTGGCTCAAATTGAGGCTAAGCGGGCAGAGAGAGAAGCAAGCAATCCTCAGTTGACACAGGTATCTGCAGATTTCAGAAATGCTATGGATCTCTGGAAGGATTAATCCATGTCAGCAGGCTTGAAATTTGAGTAAGATTTGCAAGCTGTGTCTAATTGTGATAAAATAAATAGAAAATAAATTGAAAAAAGAGGTATGTGAAATGTCACGTAAACCATTTATCGCTGGTAACTGGAAAATGAACAAAAATCCAGAAGAAGCTAAAGCATTCGTTGAAGCAGTTGCATCAAAACTTCCTTCATCAGATCTTGTTGAAGCAGGTATCGCAGCTCCAGCTCTTGATTTGATAACTGTTCTTGCTGCTGCTAAAGGTTCAAACCTTAAAGTTGCTGCTCAAAACTGCTACTTTGAAAATGCAGGTGCTTTCACTGGTGAAACAAGCCCACAAGTTTTGAAAGAAATCGGTACTGACTACGTTGTTATCGGTCACTCAGAACGCCGTGACTACTTCCATGAAACTGACGAAGATATCAACAAAAAAGCAAAAGCAATCTTTGCAAACGGTATGCTTCCAATCATCTGTTGTGGTGAGTCACTTGAAACTTACGAAGCTGGTAAAGCTGCTGAATTTGTAGGTGCTCAAGTATCTGCTGCATTGGCTGGATTGACTGCTGAACAAGTTGCGGCATCAGTTATCGCTTACGAGCCAATTTGGGCTATCGGTACTGGTAAATCAGCTTCACAAGACGACGCACAAAAAATGTGTAAAGTTGTTCGTGACGTTGTAGCTGCTGACTTCGGTCAAGAAGTTGCAGACAAGGTTCGTGTTCAATACGGTGGTTCTGTTAAACCTGAAAACGTTGCTTCATACATGGCTTGCCCAGACGTTGACGGTGCCCTTGTAGGTGGTGCGTCACTTGAAGCAGAAAGCTTCTTGGCTTTGCTTGACTTTGTAAAATAATCAGTAGCAAAAGCTAGGTGGAACAGCATTCAGATGTCTGTTCCATTTTTTATAGGAGAGAAAAGATTGAAAACAAAGATTGGAAAAATTGGATTAGCAAGTCTCTGTTTACTCGGGTTGGCAACTAACCATGTCGTTGCGAATGAAACCGAAGTTTCAAAAACTTCGCAGGATACAACGACAGTTTCAAGTAGTTCAGAGCAACATCAGTCTTCTAATAAAACTCAAACGAGCGAAGGAGTAAAAACCAATTCGTCTGCCCACTGGGATGGGGATTATTATGTAAAGGCTGATGGTTCTAAAGCCAAGAGTGAGTGGATTTTTGATAACTACTATAAGGCTTGGTTTTATATTAAGTCAGACGGTCGTTATGCTCAAAATGAGTGGCAGGGTAATTACTACTTGAAATCAGGCGGTTATATGGCCAAAAATGAATGGGTTTATGATGACGCCTATAAGAATTGGTTTTATTTGAAGTCCGATGGTTCTTATGCTAACCAGGAATGGCACGCTGTTGGAGGTAAATGGCACTATTTTAAGAAATGGGGCTATTTAGCTAAAAGCCAATGGCAGGGAAATTATTTCTTGAATGGTCAAGGTGCCATGATGCAAAATGAATGGCTTTATGATCCAGCCTATTCGTCTTACTTCTATCTCAAGTCTGATGGTTCTTATGCAAATCAAGAGTGGCAAAAGGTAGACGGAAAGTGGTATTATTTCAAGAAGTGGGGTTACATGGCTAAAGATGAGTGGCAGGGTAACTACTATTTGACAGAAAGTGGTGCTATGGCGACTGGTGAATTAATCATGGATGATACTCGCTATATTTTTTCTGACTCAGGTGAGTTAAAAGAAAAGAAAGACTTGAATGTTGGCTGGGTTCACCGAAATGGCCACCGTTACTTCTTTAACCATCGTGAAGAACAAGTTGGGACTGATCAAGTTAAAAAGGTCATCGATGTCAGTGAGCACAATGGCCGTATTACTGACTGGCAAAAGGTTATCCAGGAAAACGGGGTTGATGGTGTTATTGTTCGTTTGGGTTATAGCGGTGTAGAAGATAAGGAATTGGCTTATAATATTCAAGAACTTAATCGTTTGGGTATTCCTTATGGTGTCTATCTTTACACCTATGCTGAAAATGAGACCGATGCTGAGAATGATGCCAAGCAGACTGTGGAGCTCTTGAAGAAATACAAGATGAACCTGTCTTATCCTATCTACTATGATGTTGAGAACTGGGAGTATGTCAATAAAAGTAAAAGAGCTCCAAGTGAGACTGGAACTTGGGTCAAGATTATCAATAAGTATATGGCAACAATGAAGCAGGCTGGTTATCAAAATGTGAAAGTTTATAGCTATCGTCAACTCTTACAAACTCGTTTGAATCATCCAGATATTTTACAACATGTCAACTGGGTTGCAGCCTATACGGATGCGCTTGATTGGAATAATCCTCATTATTCAGGTTCAAAAGGTTGGCAATATACTTCATCTGAATATTTAAAAGGAATCCGTGGTCGTGTCGACGTCAGTGTTTGGTATTAAGATGTAGATTTAAGAAAGCTAGGTTTCAAGTTAACTAGCTAAAAGAAATTTTACCACCTATTTGTAGTCAAAGTATTTTATGCTACCTATTGATACAATTTTTTATGATGGAGATTTCGATATAGAGATCTTTGTCAACTGTAAAAGTATTGGAAGCTGGGAAAAACTGGCCTCTAAACATAAAGCAAGCGAGTATTTCCACATTTGGAGATGCTCGTTTTCTAATAGACTTTCTGCGAAACTAAAGTCCTAGTTCATCGTTGATAATGCCAGCAATCAAATTCATTCGTAATCCAAACTTTTTGTGTCGATTTCGATAGGTTGTTGAAAACAATTGAGTATAACAATTCTTAATCGTCTTCAAAGCTTACATAAGCATGATTTATACTGGCTCTTGTTTCAAAAAGAAGAATCTCTAACACTTTTTTAATATAATATACTTTGATTTTTCTGTTTATTCAGTGTAAATTGTACAATGTGGAGAAGTTCATTATTTTGTATATTTTCACAATTATATTAAGAAAATTTTAAAAGCTTTTAACTTGCTATTATGTTGTTTAAAAGTATTTTCAAACTGAAAAAATTGACCAAAAATTTGAATAATTAACTATAATTGGGTAAAATAGATAGTATGGCATATTATATTTAAGAGGAAAAAATTAAAATGAAACAATGGTTTTATGGAGAAAAACGTCAGCGTTTTTCTTTTAGAAAATTGTCAGTTGGATTAGTCTCGGCTACTATTGGAAGCTTCTTTTTTAGCAGTCTAATAGCTGGAGATTTATCCCCTGTTAAAGCTACAGAGATTTCACATGGACAGTCAGCTCAAGTGAGCTACTATTATGTAATGGAATCTGAATTAACTGAAGCAGAGAAGTCTATCTTGATCAGAGATATTCCAAAGCATGTTGAAGAAATATCAGAAAGCTATTACTTAGTTTATCGTCCCAAAGACCAAAAATTAGGATATGGAGCATTACCTCAGACCGGCTACTCTGGGGTCTGGGAGTCAATTTTTGCAGTTGCGGGTTTTACATTCTTGGTGTTAATATTTGCTCGGGCTAAGAATGGCAAGAGACATTTATCGTCTATCTTATTGGTGACAGGAATGGGGTCTGTGTTATTATCTCCAACTGCCTTAGCTGTGACCAACATTGAGCTTGCTGCTTATAATCAAAGTATAAATTTAGGTGTTGGAGAATCTCTGCCAAAACCTTTGCATATTGCTGGCTTTGAATATATTGGTTATCTAAAGAATGAGGATAAAAGGGGAAATAGCCTTTCTTCTTCTCATAAGAATAAATCATTAGTAGACTATGGCACCAATCCAGATACAGCTCCAGTTCACGAAGTTCCAGAGTTAGTAGAGTATGGCACAAGTCCAGATACAGCTCCAGTTCACGAAATTCCAGAGTTAGCTGAGTATGGCACAAGTCCAGATACAGCTCCAGTTCACGAGGCTCCAGAGTTAGCTGAGTATGGCACAAGTCCAGATACAGCTCCAGTTCACGAAATTCCAGAGTTAGCTGAGTATGGCACAAGTCCGGACGCAGCTCCAGTTCACGAAATTCCAGAGTTAGCTGAGTATGGCACAAGTCCGGACGCAGCTCCAGTTCACGAAATTCCAGAGTTAGCTGAGTATGGCACAAGTTCGGCTACAACTCCAGTTCACGAAGTTCCAGAGTTAGCTGAGTATGGCACAAGTCCGGACGTAGCTCCAGTTCACGAAATTCCAGAGTTAGCTGAGTATGGCACAAGTCCAGATACAGCTCCAGTTCACGAAGTTCCAGAGTTAGTAGAGTATGGCACAAGTCCAGATACAGCTCCAGTTCACGAAATTCCAGAGTTAGCCGAGTATGGCACAAGTCCAGATACAGCTCCAGTTCACGAAGTTCCAGAGTTAGCTGAGTATGGCACAAGTTCAGACACAGCTCCAGTTCATGAAATTCCAGAGTTAGCTGAGTATGGCACAAGTCCAGATACAGCTCCAGTTCACGAAGTTCCAGAGTTAGCTGAGTATGGCACAAGTCCAGATACAGCTCCAGTTCACGAGGCTCCAGAGTTAGCTGGGTATGGCACAAGTCCAGATACAGCTCCAGTTCACGAAATTCCAGAGTTAGTAGAGTATGGCACAAGTCCAGATACAGCTCCAGTTCACGAAATTCCAGAGTTAGCTGAGTATGGCACAAGTCCGGACGTAGCTCCAGTTCACGAAATTCCAGAGTTAGCTGAGTATGGCACCAATCCAGATACAGCTCCAGTTCACGAAGTTCCAGAGTTAGTAGAGTATGGCACAAGTCCAGATACAGCTCCAGTTCACGAAATTCCAGAGTTAGCTGGGTATGGCACAAGTCCAGATACAGCTCCAGTTCACGAAGTTCCAGAGTTAGCTGAGTATGGCACAAGTTCAGACACAGCTCCAGTTCATGAAATTCCAGAGTTAGCTGAGTATGGCACAAGTCCAGATACAGCTCCAGTTCACGAAGTTCCAGAGTTAGCTGAGTATGGCACAAGTCCAGATACAGCTCCAGTTCACGAGGCTCCAGAGTTAGCTGGGTATGGCACAAGTCCAGATACAGCTCCAGTTCACGAGGCTCCAGAGTTAGCTGGGTATGGCACAAGTCCAGATACAGCTCCAGTTCATGAAATTCCAGAGTTAGTAGAGTATGGCACAAGTCCAGATACAGCTCCAGTTCACGAAATTCCAGAGTTAGCTGAGTATGGCACAAGTCCAGATATAGCTCCAGTTCATGAAATTCCTGAGTTGAAGTTTAGTATAAATGACATTATAAAAATAGAAAAGATAGATTTTTCTATCGTCGAGCTATATACAGATGAGATTACAGAAGGCAGTCGTAACATTGTAACCCCGGGAGTTCAAGGAGAGCGTACGATTAAGACTCGTATCTACAGCTCCAATGGCCAGGAAATTGACCGTCAGGAGTTGTCAAATGAGGAGACCTTATCACCAATTACCCAGGTTGTTAAAGTTGGTACAGCTAAGCCGACTATGGTTCCGAAAGAATCACCGACAGCAGAATCTCTTCCAGAGTACCCGTTGACCTTCACCGACGAAATTCGAGTAGATACAATCAACTTCGCAGTTCGTGAAGAAGAAACGGACGAACTTGTCCAAGGCAGTCGTAACATTGTAACCCCGGGAGTTCAAGGTGAACGTACGATTAAGACTCGTATCTACAGCTCTAATGGTCAGGAGATTGACCGACAAGAATTGTCAAATGAGGAGACCTTATCCCCAGTTACCCAGGTTGTTAAAGTTGGTACAGCTAAGCCGACTATGGTTCCGAAAGAATCACCGACAGCAGAATCTCTTCCAGAGTACCCGTTGACCTTCACCGACGAAATTCGAGTAGATACAATCAACTTCGCAGTTCGTGAAGAAGAAACGGACGAATTTGTTCAAGGTAGTCGTAATATTGTAACCCCGGGAGTTCAAGGTGAACGTACGATTAAGACTCGTATCTACAGCTCTAATGGTCAGGAGATTGACCGACAAGAGTTGTCAAATGAGGAGACCTTATCCCCAGTTACCCAGGTTGTTAAAGTTGGTACAGCTAAGCCGACGATGGTTCCGAATGATGCACCGAAAGTAGAATCTCTTCCAGAGTACCCGTTGACCTTCACTGACGAAATTCGAGTAGAAAAAATCAACTTCGCAGTTCGTGAAGAAGAAACGGACGAACTTGTCCAAGGCAGTCGTAACATTGTAATACCGGGAGTTCAAGGTGAACGTACGATTAAGACACGTATCTACAGCTCTAATGGTCAGGAAATTGACCGTCAAGAGTTGTCAAATGAGGAGACCTTATCTCCAGTTACCCAGGTTGTTAAAGTTGGTACAGCTAAGCCGACGATGGTTCCGAATGAATCACCGACAGCAGAATCTCTTCCAGAGTACCCGTTAACCTTCACCGACGAAATTCGAGTAGATAAAATCAACTTCGCAGTTCGTGAAGAAGAAACGGACGAACTTGTCCAAGGCAGTCGTAACATTGTAACCCCGGGAGTTCAAGGTGAACGTACGATTAAGACACGTATCTACAGCTCTAATGGTCAGGAAATTGACCGTCAAGAGTTGTCAAATGAGGAGACCTTATCTCCAGTTACCCAGTTTGTTAAAGTTGGTACAGCTAAGCCGACGATGGTTCCGAATGAATCACCGACAGCAGAATCTCTTCCAGAGTACCCGTTAACCTTCACTGACGAAATTCGAGTAGATAAAATCAACTTCGCAGTTCGTGAAGAAGAAACGGACGAACTTGTTCAAGGCAGTCGTAACATTGTAACCCCGGGAGTTCAAGGTGAACGTACGATTAAGACACGTATCTACAGCTCTAATGGTCAGGAAATTGACCGTCAAGAGTTGTCAAATGAGGAGACCTTATCCCCAATTACCCAGGTTGTTAAAGTTGGAACAGCTAAGCCGACGATGGTTCCGAATGATGCACCGAAAGCAGAATCTCTTCCAGAGTACCCGTTAACCTTCACTGACGAAATTCGAGTAGATAAAATCAACTTCGCAGTTCGTGAAGAAGAAACGGACGAACTTGTTCAAGGCAGTCGTAACATTGTAACACCGGGAGTTCAAGGTGAACGTACGATTAAGACACGTATTTACAGCTCTAATGGTCAGGAAATTGACCGTCAAGAGTTGTCAAATGAGGAGACCCTATCCCCAGTTACCCAGGTTGTTAAAGTTGGTACAGCTAAGCCGACCATGGTTCCGAATGATGCACCGAAAGCAGAATCTTTAGAAGAGTTCGACTTAATTACACTGCATAATTTATTGACAGAAGCAACTCAGATTAAAGCAGAGGCACGTTATTTCAATGATGATCAAAGTCATCAATCTAACTATGATTCTGCATTGATGGCAGCTCAGGCGATTCTTACTCAATCTCAAGCTAGTCAAGCAGAAATCAATCAACTGGTGGAACAAATCAAACAGGCTAAGGCGCAATTAAGTGGTCTTGAGGTTGTCAAAACGGCTCTTCAGACTGAGTACGATTTAAATGTCACTGTTAAAACTTCTGCTAAATATAAGAATGCTGATTCGGATAAGAAGACAGTTTATACAGACCAATTGGCCAAGTCAGAAATAGTTCTGAATAGTCAAACGGCTACACAAGTACAAGTCAATCAAGCTCTTGCTAGTCTGCAAGCTGCCAAAGAAGCACTCAATGGAGTGTCAAAAGTCAAGCCAATAGTTTCGATTCTAAGCCTGACTGAAAATGCAGATGATAAGTCTGTTGCGATCCAATATAGCTTGGAAGACCAAACAAAATCCTTACGTTCAGCTACTGCAGAATTATATCAGGGGGATAAGCTTGTTCGTACTCTTCCAATCACTAATTTCGATGATAGTCTAAAGATTGGAGAGTTGGATTACTACACAGCTTATACTTTGAAAACCAAGCTGACATATGAGCTGGACAATGGTAGTGTCACTGAATTTGAAACAGACAGTCGTGAATTTGAACTCGAATATAAGAAGATCTCCTTCCGAGATGTTGATTCAGTTGAGTTTTACAGTAAAGATAATGACCAATACAAGCGACTGGTATCAATGAGTTCCATGCCTAAAGATCTGTCAAACTACTTTGTAAAAGTCAAATCAAGTGAAGCTAAGGAAATGCTTCTCCCAGTTCACAGTATTTCTGAAATCCAAAAAGACGGAAAAGATGTTTATAGGGTAACAGTCTCGTTGCCTGAGCTTGTTCAAGAAGGTGAGACAGGCTACAAGTCTGGCTACGACTTCTATATCAGTAAGACAGTTCCTAGTCAGCAAAATGTTTACACTAGCTTTGCTGGATTGATAGATGCTATGAAGAAAAATATGGCTAGTAATTATGTTTTGGGAGCTGATTTGGATGCTAGTGAGGTTAGTCTGGCACCTGCGGATTATGTCTATCTTAGAGGGAACTTCACAGGCAGTCTGACTGGCAATCATAATGGTAAGCAGTATGCTATCTATAATCTAGCTAAGCCTTTGTTCGAAAACCTCAAGAGTGGTTCTTCTGTTTCTGGTATGGATTTGAAGGATGTCAATATTGTGGGTAGCTATGACTCTGCTGCCTTAGCTCGGAGTGCAGAAAATGCTCGAATTACAGACGTTTCTGTCCAAGGTAAAGTATCGGTGATAGGCAATGCTTCTAATGTGGCGGGGCTGGTTGTTAGTGCAACACACACACAAATTTCCAACAGTTCCTTCACTGGTGTCATCCAGGCAAACGAGAAACAGGGCAAAGAATATAATGTTGGTGGTTTGGTTGCTAATCTTAAGGGAGGAGATTCCTTGCTCAGTCAAAGCAGAGCAGATGTGACCATCCTAGCAGGTGCTAGAGCCAACAACCAACGATTCGGCGGTTTGGTTGGTCGTTTGGAGAACAATGCCCGTATTAGCCGTTCTTATGCAACTGGAAAGATTCAAAATACTACTAAGAATGGTCAGATTGGCGGTATCGTAGGATCCAATTACTTCAATGGCTTGGTTGACAATGTTATCAGTAATATTAGTGGTACGAATGTTTATAGTATTTCTGGAGATCAAGCCTACAATAATGATCGTATTACAGAAGCTTATGCTGTTGAAGGAAATCAAACGCTGGAAAATGACAAGTTTGTCACTTCAACACTGACTCTGAACGAGGCAGAAGAGAAGCTAGCTAGTTTAGATATTACGACAAATCTAGAGGACACGAATCTTAACCTTTATTCTGTTAACTATGCTCAAGAGAAGAATGCTCGAGAAAATCGTTTGATAGCTTATTCCAATATGGAAAAACTCCTTCCGTTCTATAACAAGGAGACAATCATTAGCTATGGAAATAAACTCCCAGATCATCATAAGCTCAATACAGAATATTTGTTGGATGTTGTTCCAATGAAAGGTGACCAGATTATCACTGATATTAATAGTAATAAGGCATCTATTGACCGTTTGATGTTACACTTCGAGGATAATACGGTTGATTACCTGAATTTGACTTATAAGGGAGAGTTTAAGAATCAAGCAATTGCAGAATACAGTGTAAACAGCTTAGATCTCCTTTATACACCTGAAGCTTTCTTATCAGACTATAGCAGAGTTCTGAATCAAGTACTGCCAGAGTTGAATAAGGTAGTTCTTGACTCACCAGCCATGCGAACTGTTTTAGGTGTAAATGCTGACACTTCCTTGGATGATCTTTATCTTGATGGGGCTTTTGAACAAGTCAAGACCAAGCTCTCAGAAGAGTTACGCAAAGTTCTGGCTATGGATAAGTCAATCAATACTGAAGGCAATGTTGTGGCCGACTATGTAGCTCACAAGATTACAGCCAATAAGGAAGCCTTCTTGCTTGGGCTTACCTATCTTAACCGTTGGTATAATATTAATTATGATAATATTAATGTCAAAGATTTATCTGCTTATAAGTTTGATTTCTTTGGCAACCATAGTGCTTCAACGATAGACACCATTATTTCATTAGGCCAGTCAGGAATGAATAATCTTAAAGCAAAGAACAATCATTTAGCTTATGATAGTTCTCTCTCTGAAGCGACTGGTAAGCGTGGACTTTTCAATTATTTGGAAAATTACCGTCAGCTCTTCTTACCATACAAGACTAATAATGAATGGCTCAAGACCAATACAAAAGCTTATATCGTAGAGTCTAAGTCAGATATAGCAGAGGCTAGAAAGATTCAGGATACAGCTGAGGGCAAGAGCAAGTATTCTGTCGGCGTTTATGATAAGATTACTGCTGATAATTGGGAATATAAGGGCATGCTTCTACCGCTCTTGACTATGAGTGAGAAAGGTGTCTATGTCATCTCCAATATGTCCACTATCTCCATGGGTGCTTATGATCGTTACCGAGATGTTGTCGATGGTAAGGTAAGGACAGATGCAGAGTTGGTAGAATATGTCGAAGATAGAGTTAGAAAATCAGCTGAATATCAGCGCGATCATTATGATTTCTGGTACAAGATTCTAAGTCCAGAAAGCAGGGACAAGCTTTTCCGTTCCGTACTAGTTTACGATGGATTCCTAATGAAAGATAGTACTGGTCAAAGATATTGGGCTCCAGCTAATGATAAGAAATCGTTAGCTATGCAGGAGTTCTTTGGACCAGCAGGCAAGTGGTATCCAAGTAAGGGCTACAATGCCTATGCTACAGGAAGTGTAACCCACTTTGACGCTGCTCGTTTATTGGAAGACTATGGTAACTCTGTTTATACGCATGAAATGACTCATAACTCTGACGGCGGCATCTACTTTGAGGGCAATGGTCGTCGTGAAGGTCTGGGAGCTGAACTCTATGCTCGAGGGCTCTTGCAATCTACTCCAACCCCTGACGAACCAACTATTACTCTTAATACCCTCTTCAAGGTGGATAAAGATTCTAAGACACGTATGCATACCTATAATTTCAAAGAGCGTGTTCAAAATGCAGCAGACTTGCAACACTATGTTCATGGTATGTTTGATATGATCTATACACTCGATTACTTAGAAGGTACTTCTATGCTTAAGCAGAGTGATGATGCTAAGCTTCAGTGGTTCAGAAAGATGGAAAATTACTACATTACAGATAAGTATGGTAAGGAAACCCATGCTGGTAACCAGACACGAACCTTCACTGCAGAGGAAATTAAGCAGCTAACTAGTTTCTACTCTTTGATTGAGAATGATGTGATTACGCGTCGAGAGAACAGGGATAGTGGTAAATATAGACGGAATGGCTACCTCAGTCTTAGTCTCTTCTCACCAATCTACTCAGCATTGAGCAATCCTAAAGGAGCTCCAGGGGATGTTATGTTCCGACGTACGGCTTATGAGTTACTGGCAGCCAAGGGATATCATGAAGGATTTGTTCCTTATGTTTCTGGTAAGTACTCTAAGGAAGCCTTTGATGAAGGTAAGAAAACGTGGGACGGATGGTCTGGAAGGGATGTAGGTCTAGTGACAGACCAAAAAGTTTTGGAAAATGTATTTAAGGGCGAATATGACTCTTGGGTAGCTTTCAAGAAGGCCATGTATAAGGAACGAATTGATCAGCTGACAAAGCTTAAGCCGATCACTATTGAGTACGAACTTAGAAATCCAAATAGTACTAAGAAAGTAACTATTCGTTCTTACGCACAGATGCAGAAACTGATGGATGAAGCAGTAGCAGAGGATGTAGGTAACATTACTAATGCGACTAGCCGTGTCGAAGCTAGTTGGGTCAACTTGCTCAAGAAAAAGATTTACAACGCTTATCTTCGTGAGACAGATGATTTCAGACAGTCTATATTTAAGAAATAAGGAATTTTATATTTCTTCAATTAAATTTTATGGTAGTTTTCTCAGTTTTTAAGTGATGAGTATCTGATATCTATCGCGAAAATACTTGATAAGATCATCATGGAATGACTAATGAGAAAAAGTATTAGCTAGACAGTTTCTTAAAAATGAAATCTCTAGAAGAAAACAGTTTTCTATAAAGCGAATGATGAAATAATAAGAAATTAAGCAACGGCCTTGTTCCTCATTTTAAGAGGGGTAAGGTCGTTCTTGTGCTGTTTAACACTTTGTTAGTATTCGTTTCCTGAGCCAATACTCTCCAAAAATCTCTTCAAACCACGTCAACGTAGTCTTGCCGTGCGTATGGTTACTGACTTCGTCAGTTCTATCCACAACCTCAAAACAGTGTTTTGAGCTGACTTCGTCAGTTTTATCTGCAACCTCAAAGATGTACTTTGAGCAGCCTTCGGCTAGTTTCCTAGTTTACTCTTTGATTTTCATTGAGTATAAGATGCTGATCAAGATGATAATGTCGTAGTTGAAGACACTTCCCCTACTTTTAAGTTTCTATAAAATAAAAATAGATTTTTTGTTGACAGTCTATTTAAGAAATATCGTAGTTCAATAATACACTGTACAATTTAATAGTTCTTATTCAGTTTGCTAGAAGTTTGTATATTCTTTTTCTTTTCTTTATTAAAAAATAGACATGAAATTGACTCTAATATTCTCTAAAAAATTCTTAAATTATCAGTCTATTGCAACTTTTCTCATGTGGGTCATTTGACTTGCTATTGGTTTTTCTTAGTGGTATACTAAGATAGTAATCATTAAGAAGTGGTTGCAAAAAATAATGAACGAGGTAAAGAAAATGGTAGAATTGAAAAAAGAAGCAGTAAAAGATGTAGCATCATTAACAAAAACAGCGCCAGTAGCATTGGCAAAAACAAAGGAAGTATTGAACCAAGCTGTTGCTGATTTATACGTGGCCCACGTGGCTTTGCACCAAGTACACTGGTACATGCGTGGTCGTGGATTTCTTGTATGGCATCCAAAAATGGATGAGTACATGGATGCTCTTGATGGTCATTTAGATGAAATCAGCGAACGATTGATTACACTCGGAGGTAGCCCATTCTCTACATTGACAGAGTTCCTTCAAAACAGTGAAATCGAAGAAGAAGTTGGAGAGTTCCGCAATGTAGAAGAAAGTTTGGAACGTGTCCTTGAAATTTATCGTTACCTCATCACGCTTTTCCAAGAAGCTTTGGATGTGACAGATAAAGAAGGCGATGATGTAACCAATGATATCTTTGTTGGAGCTAAGGCTGACCTTGAAAAAACAGTCTGGATGCTTGCGGCAGAATTAGGACAAGCACCTGGTTTGTAAGAAACAATAGAAAATATATAAATCTGTAGGAAATTTCTTACAGATTTTTTCTATTCTGTAAGCTATTCCAAACCAGTCTTTTTTTGAGTTTTTTGATAAAATAGTACTATCAGTGAAAAGGATGGAAGCATGACTAAAAAAATCGTAGCTATTTGGGCCCAGGATGAAGAGGGTGTGATTGGTAAGGACAATCGTCTGCCCTGGTATTTGCCAGCAGAATTGCAACACTTTAAAGAAACAACTCTGAATCATGCTATCTTGATGGGGCGTGTGACCTTTGATGGGATGGAACGCCGCTTGCTTCCAAAACGTGAAATCTTGATTTTGACACGTAACCCGGAAGAAAAGATAGATGGAGTTGCTACTTTTCATGATGTCCAGTCTGTCTTGGACTGGTATCAGGCTCAAGAAAAGAATCTCTATATTATTGGTGGAAAGCAGATTTTTCAGGCTTTTGAACCCTATTTGGACGAAGTAATTGTGACTCAAATTCATGCTCGGGTGGAGGGAGATACCTATTTCCCTGAAGAGTTTAACTTGTCTCTTTTTGAGACAGTTTCAAGCAAATCCTATGCCAAAGATGAGAAAAATCCTTATGATTTTACCATCCAATACCGCAAGAGAAAGGAAGTCTAATGGAACGTAGTATATTTGGTTTTTTCACAGCCATGCTGTGTTTGGTCTGCTTGCTTGCAGGAGCACAGGCTTTTCGTAAAAAGCGTTATGGACTTTCTGTCCTGCTCTGGTTAAATGCCTTTACCAATTTGGTCAATAGTGTTCATGCCTTTTACATGACCTTATTTTAGATAGAATGATAGTATAGAATAGAACGGAAGGAAATCATGCCTACAACTAGGAATAATGATATGATGGTTTATTGCTCATTTTGTGGCAAAAGCCAAGAAGAAGTACAAAAAATAATCGCAGGCAACAACGCCTTTATCTGTAATGAATGTGTGGAGTTGGCCCAGGAAATCATCCGTGAGGAGTTGGCTGAGGAAGTCTTGGCAGACTTGTCAGAAGTTCCAAAACCAATCGAACTTCTCCATATCTTGAACCACTATGTAATCGGTCAAGATCGTGCCAAGCGTGCCTTGGCAGTTGCAGTTTATAACCACTACAAACGTATTAATTTTCACGATACACGCGAAGAGTCAGAAGATGTGGATTTGCAGAAGTCAAACATCTTGATGATTGGCCCAACTGGTTCAGGGAAAACATTCCTTGCTCAGACCTTGGCTAAGAGCTTGAATGTGCCTTTTGCTATTGCAGATGCGACTGCTCTTACTGAGGCTGGTTATGTGGGTGAGGACGTAGAAAATATCCTCCTCAAACTCTTGCAGGCTGCTGACTTTAACATTGAACGTGCAGAGCGTGGCATTATCTATGTGGATGAAATTGACAAGATTGCCAAGAAGAGCGAGAACGTATCGATCACACGTGACGTTTCTGGTGAAGGGGTGCAACAAGCCCTTCTCAAGATTATAGAGGGAACTGTTGCCAGCGTACCGCCTCAAGGTGGACGCAAGCATCCGCAACAAGAAATGATTCAAGTGGATACTAAAAATATCCTCTTCATCGTGGGTGGTGCCTTTGATGGTATTGAAGAAATCGTCAAACAAGGTCTGGGTGAAAAGGTTATCGGTTTTGGTCAAAATAACAAGGCGATTGACGAAAACAGCTCTTACATGCAAGAAATCATCGCAGAAGATATTCAAAAATTCGGGATTATCCCTGAGTTGATTGGACGCTTGCCTGTCTTTGCAGCTCTTGAACAATTGACGGTTGATGACCTGGTTCGTATCTTGAAGGAGCCAAGAAATGCCTTGGTAAAACAATACCAAACCTTGCTTTCTTATGATGATGTCGAGTTGGAATTTGACGATGAAGCCCTTCAGGAAATTGCCAATAGGGCCATCGAACGCAAAACTGGTGCGCGTGGTCTTCGCTCGATTATCGAGGAAACCATGCTAGATGTCATGTTTGAAGTACCGAGTCAGGAAAATGTGAAATTGGTCCGCATCACAAAAGAAGCTGTCGATGGAACGGATAAACCAATCCTAGAAACAGCCTAGAGGTGACTATGGAACTTAATACACATAATGCTGAAATCTTGCTCAGTGCGGCTAATAAATCCCACTATCCGCAGGATGAACTGCCAGAGATCGCTCTTGCAGGGCGTTCAAATGTTGGTAAATCCAGCTTTATCAATACCATGCTGAACCGTAAGAATCTGGCTCGTACGTCAGGGAAACCTGGGAAAACCCAGCTTCTCAACTTCTTTAACATTGACGACAAGATGCGCTTTGTGGATGTGCCTGGTTATGGTTATGCCCGTGTTTCCAAAAAGGAACGTGAAAAGTGGGGGCGCATGATTGAGGAGTACCTAACGACTCGGGAAAATCTCCGTGCAGTGGTCAGTCTAGTTGACCTTCGTCATGATCCGTCAGCAGATGATGTGCAGATGTACGAATTTCTCAAGTATTATGAGATTCCAGTCATCATTGTGGCGACCAAGGCGGACAAGATTCCTCGTGGTAAATGGAACAAGCACGAATCAGCAATCAAAAAGAAATTAAACTTTGACCCAAGTGACGACTTTATCCTCTTTTCATCTGTCAGCAAGGCTGGGATGGATGAGGCTTGGGATGCAATCTTAGAAAAATTGTGAGGAAAAGAAAATGGCAAAAACAATTCATACAGACAAAGCTCCAAAAGCTATTGGACCCTATGTTCAAGGAAAAATCGTTGGCAACCTTTTGTTTGCTAGTGGTCAAGTTCCTCTCTCTCCTGAAACTGGGGAAATCGTTGGAGAAACGATTCAAGAACAGACAGAACAAGTCTTGAAAAACATCGGTGCTATTTTGGCAGAAGCAGGAACTGACTTTGACCATGTTGTCAAAACTACTTGCTTCTTGAGCGATATGAACGACTTTGTTCCTTTTAATGAGGTTTACCAAACGGCCTTTAAAGAGGAATTTCCAGCTCGTTCAGCAGTAGAGGTAGCTCGTCTTCCTCGTGATGTAAAAGTCGAAATCGAAGTCATCGCAGAGATTGGATAAGCTAGTTGAAGTTTGGTGTTGCCAAACTTCTTTTGATATAAGGAGAAAAAGATGACAAAGAAACAACTTCACTTGGTGATTGTGACAGGGATGAGTGGTGCAGGGAAAACTGTAGCCATTCAGTCTTTCGAGGATTTGGGATATTTCACTATTGATAATATGCCGCCAGCTCTCTTGCCTAAGTTTTTGCAGTTGGTGGAAACAAAGGAAGACGACCATAAGTTGGCCTTGGTGGTGGATATGCGTAGCCGTTCTTTCTTTTCAGAGATTCAAACTGTTTTGGATGAGTTGGAAAACAAGGAAGAACTGGACTTTAAAATTCTCTTTTTGGATGCAGCTGATAAGGAATTGGTCGCGCGTTACAAGGAAACTAGACGAAGTCACCCTCTAGCTGCAGATGGACGGATTTTGGATGGAATAAAACTGGAGCGTGAGCTCTTGGCGCCTTTGAAAAACATGAGCCAAAATGTGGTGGATACGACTGAACTGACTCCTCGTGAGCTGCGTAAAACCATTGCAGAGCAGTTTTCGGATCAAGAGAAAGCTCAGTCTTTCCGTATTGAAGTCATGTCTTTTGGCTTTAAATACGGAATCCCAATTGATGCGGACTTGGTCTTTGATGTCCGTTTCTTGCCAAATCCCTACTACCTACCAGAACTGAGAAACCAAACTGGTGTGGATGAGCCAGTGTACGACTATGTCATGAACCATCCTGAGTCAGAAGATTTTTATCAACATTTATTGGCCTTGATTGAGCCGATTTTGCCAAGTTACCAAAAGGAAGGGAAGTCTGTTTTGACCATTGCCATGGGCTGTACAGGAGGACAACACCGTAGTGTGGCCTTTGCTAAACGCTTGGCGCAGGACTTATCCAAGACTTGGCCTGTCAATGAAGGGCATCGCGACAAAGACCGAAGAAAGGAAACGGTAAACCGTTCATGAGAAAACCAAAGATAACGGTGATTGGTGGAGGGACTGGAATCCCCGTCATTCTAAAAAGTCTGCGAGAAAAAGATGTGGAAATCGCTGCTATTGTAACGGTGGCAGATGATGGCGGTTCATCAGGTGAACTCCGAAAAAATATGCAACAATTGACACCGCCAGGTGATCTTCGTAATGTCCTTGTGGCCATGTCGGATATGCCTAAGTTTTATGAGAAGGTATTTCAGTATCGTTTTTCTGAGAATGCGGGAGCCTTTGCTGGCCATCCATTGGGTAATCTCATCATTGCTGGTCTGTCAGAAATGCAGGGTTCGACCTATAATGCCATGCAGTTATTGAGCAAATTTTTCCATACAACAGGGAAGATTTATCCTTCCAGTGACCATCCTTTGACCCTGCACGCAGTCTTTCAGGATGGGACAGAGGTGGCTGGAGAGAGCCATATTGCAGACCATCCAGGCATGATTGACCATGTCTATGTGACCAATACTCTCAATGATGATACACCTCTGGCTAGCCGTCGAGTTGTGCAGACCATTCTTGAAAGTGACATGATTGTCCTAGGGCCAGGTTCCCTCTTTACCTCTATTTTGCCCAATATTGTCATTAAGGAAATTGGTCGAGCGCTTTTGGAAACCAAGGCAGAAATAGCCTATGTCTGCAATATCATGACCCAACGTGGGGAGACGGAACACTTTACAGATAGTGATCACGTGGAAGTCTTGCATCGTCACCTTGGCCGACCTTTTATTGATACGGTCTTGGTGA
The DNA here is from genome assembly GCF_006385785.1 of Streptococcus shenyangsis. Classification (GTDB taxonomy): domain Bacteria; phylum Bacillota; class Bacilli; order Lactobacillales; family Streptococcaceae; genus Streptococcus; species Streptococcus shenyangsis. The sequence continues at coordinate 1,364 of NZ_VFSH01000005.1, read as the reverse complement.
ATATCGAAAAAGTGCCACAGGAATATATGAATTCCAACCGTTTTGATGAATACTTGGTGCAGGTGGACCATGATTTTGCTGGTCTTAGTAAGCAAGTTCCGCGTGTGATTTCATCCAACTTCCTTCGTCTGGAAAATGGAGGTGCTTTCCACGATGGGGATTTGATTGTGGATGAGTTGATGCGGATTATACAGGTGAGAAAATGAGTTTCACAGTAGCAGTAAAAGAAGAAATCCTAGGTCAACACCATCTGAGCCGGCATGAATTATCTGCCATTATCAAGATGTCTGGTAGTATCGGTCTCTCAACTTCGGGCTTGACCTTGTCAGTTGTGACAGAAAATGCCAAGCTGGCTCGTCACCTCTATGAGTCCTTTCTCCATTTCTATGAAATCAAATCAGAAATTCGCCACCACCAAAGAAGTAATCTTCGCAAGAATCGGGTCTATACTGTTTTTACAGATGAAAAGGTACAGGACTTGCTGAGTGATTTGCACTTGGCGGACTCCTTCTTTGGCCTGGAAACAGGTATTGATGAGGCGATTTTATCAGAAGAGGAAGCAGGTCGTGCCTATCTCTGTGGCGCTTTCTTAGCAAATGGGAGCATTCGTGACCCTGAATCAGGTAAGTACCAGTTGGAAATCAGTTCTGTTTATCTAGACCACGCGCAAGGGATTGCCTCTCTTCTCCAGCAATTTTTACTGGATGCTAAGGTGCTTGAGCGCAAAAAGGGGGCTGTGACCTATCTCCAGCGTGCCGAAGATATTATGGACTTCTTGATTGTCATCGGAGCCATGCAGGCGCGTGATGATTTTGAGCGAGTTAAGATTTTGCGAGAAACCCGTAACGACCTCAATAGAGCCAATAATGCCGAGACAGCTAATATCGCTCGGACAGTTTCTGCCAGCATGAAGACTATCAACAATATCAGCAAAATCAAAGATATTATAGGCTTAGAAAATCTGCCAGTGGATTTGCAGGAAGTAGCGCAGTTGCGGATTCAGCACCCAGACTACTCTATCCAGCAGTTGGCAGATAGCCTCAGCACCCCTCTGACCAAAAGTGGTGTCAATCATAGACTCAGAAAGATAAATAAATTAGCCGATGAACTATAAAACCAGGCTCTTGTTTTGCGAGGTTCTTTTTTGAAATAAAAAGAGGTTGGGCAAAAAGCAATGTCATTAAGTTAAGAAATTTGGCTCTTTAAAATCAAAAACGCATAATATCCGGTGTTGACTTGTACTGACCCCAAAAAGTTAGACAATCAATTTATCCGAAGGATTTAGTTCTGTATTGCACAGGACTGAGTCCTTTTAGTTTTACCTTAATTCGTTTATTGTTGTAGTAATCAATATAGTCTACAAT
>NZ_VFSH01000004.1:48733-173969 GCF_006385785.1 Streptococcus shenyangsis | reverse complement strand
AGGCGGTTAGAGGTTCGACTCCTCTAGGGTGCATTTTTCTATTTAACTCGGGAAGTAGCTCAGCTTGGTAGAGTACTTGGTTTGGGACCAAGGTGTCGCAGGTTCGAATCCTGTCTTCCCGATTCATTAAAGAGATACCTATGTGTATCTTTTTTATTTTTAAAATTAAGAGAGAATCATTTTGGTTCTCTCTTTTTTGAATTTCAGTAATTCATTCTATAGTCATTTAGTTTTAAAAAAGCGTTTCAAACATTCAAAAAGATTTGGTACTTCCCTTGATAAATCCGTCACTTTCTTTTTTAGGATGAAAACTAGCATTGTCCATGACAATGACATGAGGGCTCTTCAAAAGAGGTAGTAGTTGCGTTTTGAACCACTCCACAAAGAAACCACTCATCGTACTTTCCTTGTAAATCATAGGAGATATAAACTCTCCGTCTACTTGTCCTGCAACAATTGAAGTCCGCTAATCTTTTCATAGACTTTCTCCCCTCTAGGAGCCCGTGCATAAGGACGATAGAGGTAGCAGTCGATTCCTGTTTCATTAATATATACGACTGGTAAATCTTTTAGGATATTCAAAATATAAAGAAACTCATCGACTTTCTCTGGATTTTGTTCCTTAAAGCTAGTCGTCTTTTTTTAAAGCGACATGAAACTGCTTTAAAGCTGCCCATACTGAAGGAACAGCACAATTAAAATGTGCCACAATTTCCCGTAAAAAAGTGTCTGGATGAGCCTCTACAAAGGCTTTCAATTCCTCTAAAGTAATCTTCCGCTTTTTGACGACTCGCTTTCTCCGCTCTAAGTGTCCTTGTTCGCGTCTTTCTTTTCCCACGTGAAGAGAGTTCTGACGCCAACATCAAAAACTTTAGTTGCTTCGACATGGCTGTATCCCTCTTTAATGTAATCTAATGCTCCTTGTTTAAAATCTGTACTATATGCAGAGTTTTATTGTAATATGCTTATTTAAAACTAAGAAACTATAAATGAGTATTAGTTTATATTATAGTTTAAATTTTCTATCACTTTGAAGGAAATAACTATAGATTCTTTTCCACCTCATGTTTTATTGTATAGTGTATTTTGCTTGCTTTGAACAGAATCTTTTATGACATTTGTCATATTTTCTAGTGACAGAAGCTTCTAGCTCCGCTAACTTCAAAAGACTATAATTGAAGTATGAAATGGAGGAAGAAAAAATGAAAGATAAAGTAATTGTCGCAATGAGTTTAGTAGCAGCAGGAGTCATGACTTATTTCATGTTTTCAGGATTGGATGAAGGCTTCTATCATTTTCCTTGGGAGCTATTTGCAGGTTTTGGAATCATGTCTTGGTTGATCCGAGAAGGTTTGAAATTGGTCTCAGATGTGAAAAAGGAGTTTGAAAAATGAAAAAAGCGATTCTCTATCTTTTTATTGGACTATCACTAGTGGTATGGTTGGTAGAAATGTTTACAGGTTAGTTTGATCAAGCCTTCCTGCACCAAGCTATTCGCGGTGCCTGGGGATTAGGATTTATGATTTTTATCGCCTTTCCGGTGGGAAAGGAGTGGCTGAAAGGAGAATATCATGAACATGATTAAGGTAGAAAGCCTAAATAAAAGCATCAAGAGCAAGGCTATATTGAAAGGTATTTCCTTTGAAGTGGCAGAAGGTGAATGCGTCGCCTTGATTGGGCCCAATGGTGCTGGAAAGACCACACTCTTGGACTGTTTGCTTGGAGATAAACTGGTCACAAGTGGTCAAGTATCCATCCAAGGCTTGCCAGTGACGAGTTCTCAGTTAGACTATATTAGAGGCTACCTGCCTCAAGAAAATGTCATCGTTCAGAAATTAAAGGTCAAAGAGTTGATTTCTTTCTTTCAAAGTATTTATCCAAATCCCTTGAATAATCAGGAGATTGATCAACTATTGCAGTTTGACAAGCAACAGAAAGAGCAATTTGCAGAAAAATTGTCAGGTGGGCAAAAGCGTCTCTTCTCTTTTGTCTTGACCTTGATTGGCCGACCAAAGCTAGTCTTTTTAGATGAGCCGACTGCTGCCATGGATACTTCAACCCGTCAACGCTTTTGGGAAATTGTTCAGGAGCTAAAAGCTAAGGGAGTTACCATTCTCTATTCGTCCCATTACATCGAAGAGGTAGAACATACAGCTGACCGGATTTTGGTTTTAAATAAGGGAGAGTTGATTCGTGATACGACGCCTCTAGCTATGCGTAGTGAGGAGATTGAAAAGCATTTTATCCTTCCTCTAGCATACAAGGAAATTGTTGAGCAGTCTAACTTGGTTGAAAACTGGGTACAAAAACAAGATGCTCTGCAAGTAGTCACACGAGAGGCAAATGCTTTTTGGCAACTGTTAGTTCAAGCAGGATGTAGCATACAAGAAATCGAAGTTAATAACCGTAGTTTGCTAGATACAATCTTTGAAGAAACACAGAAGGGAGATGACTAAGATGAAACGATGGATCGCATTAAATAAAATAGAATTTCTATTGACCAAACGGCAACTAGTCTATTATTTATTATCAGTAGGGATGCCGACAGCCTTCTATTTATTCTTTTCAGGCATGTACCAGGAAACACCAGGTGGACCGGCTAATTTTATGCGCGACTACCTCATCTCCATGACAGCCTTTTCCATGATGTCAACAGCTATCTTTTCATTCCCAGTTGTTTTACATACCGACAAGATCAACAATTGGCAGAAAATAATACGTCATAGCCCTGTAAATATGGTAGAATATTATCTATCAAAGATAACAAGTATGATGGTTGATTATTTGGTCTCAATTCTGGTTGTTTTCTCAGTTGGGCATTTTGTAAGAGGTGTGGATATGTCTCTTGGAAACTGGATTGGGGCTGCGTTCTTGCTGATAGTAGGAAGTGTTGCCTTTGTAGCACTTGGCTTAACCCTGACTCTCTTGCCGTCCAGTCAGCTGATGTCTGTCGTGGGCAATCTTCTTTACTTTGGCTTGGCTGTTTTAGGCGGACTCTGGATGCCTGTCTCTTTATTTCCAGACTGGATGCAAGCAATCGGGAAGCGTCTACCAAGCTATCAGTTGATGGAGCTGCTCAAGACCTTCTTAAACGAGGGTGGCATCAATTTATCAGCCACAGTTTATCTACTTGTTTTTTCAGCAGTTTTGTTTGGTTTGACCATTTACCTTCAAGGTCATAAGGAGAATGCTTAATGCTTGAAAGACTGAAAAGCATACATTATATGTTCTGGGTCAGTTTAATTTTTATGATTTTCCCCATCCTACCTGTAGTGACTGGGTGGCTTCCTGTCTGGCATTTATTGATTGATATTCTATTTGTAGTGGCGTATTTGGGTGTTTTAACAACTAAGAATCAGCGCCTATCTTGGCTTTTCTGGGGCATCATGCTGGTCTATGTAGTTGGGAATACTGCCTTTGTTGCTGTTAATTATATCTGGTTTTTCTTTTTCCTATCCAATCTCTTAAGTTATCATTTCAGCGTAGGTGGTTTAAAGTCTTTACATGTCTGGACTTTTCTCCTTGCTCAAGTCCTTGTTGTGGGGCAACTGTTGATTTTTCAGAGAATCGAAGTTGAGTTTCTATTCTATCTACTTGTAATTCTTGCTTTTGTCGATTTAATGACTTTTGGCTTGGTTCGGATTCGGATTGTGGAGGATTTGAAAGAAGCACAGGCTAAGCAAAATGCCCAGATAAATCTATTGCTTGCTGAAAATGAACGCAGTCGTATCGGTCAAGATTTGCATGATAGTTTGGGACACACCTTTGCTATGCTGAGTGTCAAGACAGATTTAGCCTTGCAGTTGTTTCAGATGGAGGCATATCCACAGGTGGAAAAGGAATTAAAAGAAATTCACCAGATCAGCAAGGATTCCATGAATGAAGTACGAACCATCGTGGAAAATCTGAAATCACGGACCCTAGCATCAGAGCTTGAGACTGTTAAGAAGATGCTGGAAATTGCTGGCATTGAGGTTCAAGTTGACAATCAATTGGACAAGGCTAGTTTGACTCAGGATGTGGAGTCGACGGCTGCTATGGTTTTGTTAGAACTGGCGACCAATATCATCAAGCATGCCAGAGCTGAAAAAGCCTACCTAAAACTGGAACGTACAGATCAGGAATTGGTCCTGACAGTTAGAGATGACGGGAAAGGATTTGCAACTGTAAAAGGAAATGAACTTCATACAGTCCGTGATCGTGCAACAGCCTTCTCAGGTCAAGTAGAGCTGGTCAGTTTGAAAGATCCCACAGATGTGCGCGTGCATCTGCCTTATAAGGAGAGAAAGTAGATGAAAGTATTAGTCGCAGAAGATCAAAGTATGCTTAGAGACGCCATGTGTCAATTGCTCACTCTTCAACCTGATGTGGAGACCGTCTTGCAGGCGAAAAATGGAGCTGAAGCTATTGAGGTTTTGGGGAAAGAAGTAGTAGATATTGCCATCCTTGACGTCGAAATGCCTGTTAAGACAGGTCTTGAAGTCTTGGAATGGATACGAGCAGAAAAGCTTGAAACAAGGGTGGTTGTAGTGACGACCTTCAAGCGTCCTGGGTATTTTGAACGTGCGGTCAAGGCTGGAGTAGATGCTTATGTATTAAAAGAAAGAAACATTGCAGACCTCATGCAAACCTTGCACACCGTCCTAGAGGGACGCAAGGAGTATTCGCCTGAATTGATGGAAGTGGTGATGACGCATCCCAATCCATTAACAGAGCAAGAAATCGCAGTTTTAAAGGGAATCGCTCAGGGTTTATCTAATCAAGAAATTGCAGACAAACTTTATCTATCCAACGGAACCATTCGAAACTATGTCACCAATATTCTTTCAAAACTAGATGCAGGTAATCGAACAGAGGCAGCTAATATCGCGAAAGAATCTGGTTGGTTGTGATGATATAATATTTTTTGAACATTATATGCTAAAGTTGATGGGATTGAATGGAACAATACTAACTTTAGGAGAGGGGGGATTCCTCCTTTTTCTTTTTTGGGGGAGCACTACAAAAGAGCTAAAATTAAGAATAAAAAAGAAAAATATCTTGACAACCAAGGGAAAAATTTGTTACAATAATAGACGGTACTTTTTACTTTTGGTCTCTCAAGAGTGTACAGGGACGTGCTGACAAATGTTGCAAAAGTACACACAGATGATAGCTGTCACCAAGTGTATCATCACCAAAAATAAAAAAAAACACAGGAGAATGTAGATGCCTACAATTAACCAATTGGTTCGCAAACCGCGTAAATCAAAAGTAGAAAAATCTAAATCACCAGCTTTGAACGTTGGTTACAACAGTCATAAAAAAGTTCAAACAAACGTTTCTTCACCACAAAAACGTGGTGTTGCAACTCGTGTTGGAACAATGACACCTAAAAAACCTAACTCAGCCCTTCGTAAATTCGCTCGTGTACGTTTGAGCAACCTTATCGAAGTTACTGCCTACATCCCAGGTATCGGACACAACTTGCAAGAGCACAGCGTGGTTCTTCTTCGTGGTGGACGTGTAAAAGACCTTCCAGGGGTACGTTACCATATCGTCCGTGGTGCACTTGATACTGCAGGTGTTAACGATCGTAAACAAGGCCGTTCTAAATACGGTACTAAACGTCCAAAAGCATAAGGAAAGGGGATAAAGAGAAATGAGTCGTAAAAATAGAGCTCCAAAACGTGACGTATTGCCAGATCCGCTTTACAATTCACAACTAGTTACTCGTCTTATCAACCGCGTTATGCTTGATGGTAAACGTGGTACAGCTGCTTCAATCGTTTACGGTGCCTTTGAGCAAATCAAAGAAGCTACTGGAAACGATGCACTTGAAGTATTTGAAACAGCTATGGAAAACATCATGCCTGTACTTGAAGTACGTGCACGTCGTGTTGGTGGTTCTAACTACCAAGTCCCAGTTGAAGTTCGTCCAGAACGTCGTACAACACTTGGACTTCGTTGGTTGGTAACAATCGCTCGTCTTCGTGGTGAGCACACAATGCAAGACCGTCTTGCAAAAGAAATCTTGGATGCTGCTAACAACACTGGTGCAGCTGTTAAGAAACGTGAAGACACTCACCGTATGGCTGAAGCTAACCGTGCATTTGCACACTTCCGTTGGTAATATAGGATGCGAAAGCGTTAAGAAAGTCCCAGAGAAAATAGGGAATCAAAGCAGGTTGCGATTGCAACCAATGAGATTCATCTTTTTCTCCAGACTTTTAGCTTGAGCTCAACTCAACTAACTTGGCCTTTTAGCCCGAGTTCAATTTAACTTGTAAATCTACAGGTTGAAACCAACAGTAGCATGAAAACATTGAGAACGGGTAGGTCCTGCCTATCCGTTTTTATTAAAATCATGTTATAATAGAATAGAAATCAAAAATAAATAGGAGAAACAAACCTCATGGCACGCGAATTTTCACTTGAAAAAACTCGTAATATCGGTATCATGGCTCACGTCGATGCCGGTAAAACAACAACTACTGAGCGTATTCTTTACTACACTGGTAAAATCCACAAAATCGGTGAAACTCACGAAGGTGCGTCACAAATGGACTGGATGGAGCAAGAGCAAGAGCGTGGTATTACTATCACATCTGCTGCGACAACAGCTCAATGGAACAACCACCGCGTAAACATCATCGACACACCAGGACACGTGGACTTCACAATCGAAGTACAACGTTCTCTTCGTGTATTGGATGGTGCGGTTACCGTTCTTGACTCACAATCAGGTGTTGAGCCTCAAACTGAAACAGTTTGGCGTCAAGCGACTGAGTACGGAGTTCCACGTATCGTATTTGCCAACAAAATGGACAAAATCGGTGCTGACTTCCTTTACTCTGTAAGCACACTTCACGATCGTCTTCAAGCAAATGCACACCCAATCCAATTGCCAATCGGTTCTGAGGATGACTTCCGTGGTATCATCGACTTGATCAAGATGAAAGCTGAAATCTATACGAACGACCTTGGTACAGATATCCTTGAAGAAGACATCCCAGCTGAATACCTTGACCAAGCTCAAGAATACCGTGAAAAATTGATCGAAGCAGTTGCTGAAACTGACGAAGAATTGATGATGAAATACCTCGAAGGTGAAGAAATCACTAACGAAGAATTGAAAGCTGGTATCCGTAAAGCTACTATCAACGTTGAATTCTTCCCAGTATTGTGTGGTTCAGCTTTCAAAAACAAAGGTGTTCAATTGATGCTTGATGCAGTTATTGACTACCTTCCAAGCCCACTTGATATCCCAGCTATCAAAGGTATTAACCCAGATACAGACGCTGAAGAAACTCGTCCAGCCTCTGACGAAGAGCCATTTGCAGCTCTTGCCTTCAAGATCATGACTGACCCATTCGTAGGTCGTTTGACATTCTTCCGTGTTTACTCAGGTGTGCTTCAATCAGGTTCATACGTATTGAACACTTCTAAAGGTAAACGTGAACGTATCGGACGTATCCTTCAAATGCACGCTAACAGCCGTCAAGAAATCGACACTGTTTACTCAGGTGATATCGCTGCTGCCGTTGGTTTGAAAGATACTACAACTGGTGACTCATTGACAGATGAAAAAGCTAAAATCATCCTTGAGTCAATCAATGTTCCAGAACCAGTTATCCAATTGATGGTTGAGCCAAAATCTAAAGCAGACCAAGATAAGATGGGTATCGCCCTTCAAAAATTGGCTGAAGAAGATCCAACATTCCGCGTTGAAACAAACGTTGAAACTGGTGAAACAGTTATCTCTGGTATGGGTGAGCTTCACCTTGACGTCCTTGTTGACCGTATGCGTCGTGAGTTCAAAGTTGAAGCGAACGTAGGTGCTCCTCAAGTATCTTACCGTGAAACATTCCGCGCTTCTACTCAAGCACGTGGATTCTTCAAACGTCAGTCTGGTGGTAAAGGTCAATTCGGTGATGTATGGATTGAATTTACTCCAAACGAAGAAGGTAAAGGATTCGAATTCGAAAACGCAATCGTCGGTGGTGTGGTTCCTCGTGAATTTATCCCAGCGGTTGAAAAAGGTTTGGTAGAATCTATGGCTAACGGTGTTCTTGCAGGTTACCCAATGGTTGACGTTAAAGCTAAGCTTTACGACGGTTCATACCACGATGTCGACTCATCTGAAACTGCCTTCAAGATTGCAGCTTCACTTGCCCTTAAAGAAGCTGCTAAATCAGCACAACCAGCTATCCTTGAGCCAATGATGCTTGTAACAATCACTGTTCCAGAAGAAAACCTTGGTGATGTTATGGGTCACGTAACTGCTCGTCGTGGACGTGTTGATGGTATGGAAGCACACGGTAACAGCCAAATCGTTCGTGCTTACGTTCCACTTGCTGAAATGTTCGGTTACGCAACAGTTCTTCGTTCTGCATCTCAAGGACGTGGTACATTCATGATGGTATTTGACCACTATGAAGATGTACCTAAGTCAGTACAAGAAGAAATCATTAAGAAAAACAAAGGTGAAGACTAATCTGTCCTCACTCTAGAAGGAAGTCACTTAGTGGCTTCCTTTTGTCTTTAGAAAATACCTCTAAATATGGTAAAATAGTAGGAGAATAATGTGAGGAAAATGAATGTCAAACAGTTTTGAAATTTTGATGAATCAACTGGGGATGCCTGCTGAAATGAGACAGGCTTCTGCTTTAGAACAGGGTGATATTGAGCGAGTTGTGGTTCATAAAATTAGTAAGGTATGGGAGTTTCATTTCGTATTTTCTAATATTTTACCGATTGAAATCTTTTTAGAATTAAAGAAAGGTTTGAGCGAAGAATTTTCTAAGACAGGCAATAAAGCTGTTTTCGACATCAAGACTCTGTCTCAAGAATTTTCAAATCAACTCTTGCAGTCCTACTATAGAGAGGCTTTTTCTGAGGGGCCATGTGCTAGTCAAGGTTTTAAGTCCCTTTATCAGAATTTGCGAGTTCGTGCGGAGGGCAATCAACTCTTTATTGAAGGATCTGAGGCGATTGATAAGGAACACTTTAAGAAAAATCACCTTCCTAATTTAGCTAAACAACTTGAGAAGTTTGGCTTTCCAACTTTTAATTGTCAAGTAGAGAAAAATGATGTGCTGACCCAAGAGCAGGAAGAGGCCTTTCATACTGAAAATGAGCAGATTGTTCAAGTGGCCAATGAGGAAGCGCTCCGTGCTATGGAACAACTAGAACAGATGGCGCCACCTCCAGCAGAAGAGAAACCAGCCTTTGATTTTCAAGCCAAAAAAGCTGCAGCTAAACCCAAGCTGGACAAGGCGGAGATTACTCCTATGATCGAAGTGACGACGGAGGAAAATCGTCTGGTCTTTGAAGGGGTTGTTTTTGATGTGGAGCAAAAAGTGACCAGAACAGGGCGTGTTTTGATCAACTTTAAAATGACAGACTACACTTCCAGTTTTTCTATGCAAAAGTGGGTTAAGAACGAGGAAGAGGCTCAGAAATTTGATCTAATTAAGAAAAATTCTTGGCTCCGAGTTCGTGGGAATGTGGAGATGAATAACTTCACACGCGATTTGACTATGAACGTGCAGGATGTGCAGGAAGTTGTTCACTATGAGCGGAAGGATTTGATGCCAGAGGGTGAGCGTCGGGTTGAGTTTCATGCTCATACTAATATGTCGACTATGGATGCTCTACCAGAGGTTGAAGAAATCGTTGCGACAGCTGCTAAATGGGGACACAAGGCAGTTGCCATCACGGACCATGGAAATGTTCAATCCTTCCCACACGGCTATAAGGCTGCTAAGAAAGCGGGAATCCAGCTAATCTATGGAATGGAAGCCAATATCGTGGAGGATCGTGTCCCTATCGTCTATAACGAAGTGGAGCTGGACTTGTCAGAAGCAACCTATGTGGTCTTTGACGTGGAAACGACGGGTCTATCAGCCATCTATAATGACTTGATTCAGGTTGCGGCCTCTAAGACGTACAAGGGGAATGTTATTGCCGAATTTGATGAATTTATCAATCCAGGGCATCCATTATCAGCCTTTACTACTGAGTTGACTGGAATTACAGATGATCATGTCAAAAATGCCAAACCACTAGAACAAGTTTTGCAAGAATTCCAAGAATTTTGCAAAGATACGGTCCTAGTCGCTCACAATGCGACCTTTGATGTTGGCTTTATGAATGCCAATTATGAGCGTCATGGTCTGCCAAAGATTAGTCAACCAGTTATTGATACGCTGGAGTTTGCTAGAAATCTCTATCCTGAATATAAACGTCATGGTTTGGGACCTTTGACTAAGCGTTTTGGTGTGGCTTTGGAACATCACCACATGGCCAACTACGATGCGGAAGCGACTGGTCGTCTGCTTTTCATCTTTATCAAAGAAGTGGCAGAGAAACATGGTGTGACCGATCTAGCTAGACTTAACATTGATTTGATTAGTCCAGATTCTTATAAAAAAGCTAGGATCAAGCATGCGACCATTTATGTCAAGAATCAAGTAGGACTAAAAAATATCTTTAAGCTGGTTTCCTTGTCTAATACCAAGTATTTTGAAGGGGTGCCACGGATTCCGAGAACGGTTCTAGATGCCCATCGGGAAGGTTTGATTTTAGGTTCAGCTTGCTCTGAAGGTGAAGTTTTTGATGCAGTCGTTTCCCAAGGTGTGGATGCGGCGGTTGAGGTGGCCAAGTATTATGACTTTATCGAGGTCATGCCACCAGCTATCTATGCTCCCTTGATTGCCAAGGAACAGGTCAAGGATATGGAGGAACTCCAGACCATTATCAAAAGTTTGATAGAGGTTGGAGACCGTCTTGGCAAGCCCGTTTTGGCTACGGGAAATGTCCACTATATCGAACCTGAAGAAGAGATTTATCGTGAAATTATCGTCCGTAGTTTGGGACAGGGGGCTATGATTAACCGAACTATCGGTCATGGAGAACATGCCAAACCAGCTCCTTTGCCAAAGGCTCATTTTCGAACAACCAATGAAATGTTGGATGAATTTGCCTTCTTGGGAGAGGAACTGGCACGTAAATTGGTTATTGAAAACACCAATGCCTTGGCAGATATCTTTGAACCTGTTGAGGTTGTTAAGGGTGACTTGTATACGCCTTTCATCGACAAGGCTGAAGAAACAGTTGCCGAGCTGACCTATAAGAAAGCTTTTGAGATTTATGGAAATCCGCTGCCAGATATCGTTGATTTGCGGATTGAAAAAGAACTAACCTCTATTCTGGGGAATGGATTTGCTGTGATTTATCTGGCATCGCAGATGCTGGTTCAACGTTCCAATGAACGGGGTTACTTGGTTGGTTCTCGTGGGTCTGTAGGATCTAGTTTCGTTGCGACCATGATTGGGATTACAGAGGTCAATCCTCTCTCTCCTCACTATGTCTGTGGTCAGTGTCAGTACAGTGAGTTTATCACAGATGGTTCTTATGGTTCAGGTTTTGATATGCCCAATAAGGACTGTCCTAAATGTGGTCACAAACTCAGCAAAAACGGACAGGATATTCCTTTCGAGACTTTCCTTGGTTTTGATGGGGATAAGGTACCCGATATTGACTTGAACTTTTCGGGTGAAGATCAGCCTAGTGCCCACTTGGATGTGCGTGATATCTTTGGTGAGGAATATGCCTTCCGTGCAGGAACGGTAGGTGCGGTGAAAGCTAAGATAGCCTATGGCTTTGTCAAGGGTTACGAGAGAGATTATGGGAAATTTTATCGTGCTGCAGAGGTGGAGCGTTTAGCCCAGGGAGCTACTGGGGTTAAACGAACAACTGGACAACACCCAGGGGGAATCGTTGTTATTCCGAACTACATGGATGTCTACGATTTTACGCCTGTCCAGTATCCAGCGGATGATGTGACGGCTGAATGGCAGACCACTCACTTTAACTTCCACGATATCGATGAAAATGTCCTTAAACTAGATGTACTGGGACATGATGATCCGACCATGATTCGGAAACTTCAGGATTTGTCTGGGATTGATCCTAATGAAATCCCTATGGATGACGAAGGTGTGATGGCTCTCTTTTCTGGTACTGATGTACTTGGGGTAACACCTGAGCAAATCGGAACGCCTACGGGTATGTTGGGGATTCCAGAGTTTGGAACCAACTTTGTGCGTGGGATGGTCGATGAAACCCATCCGACGACCTTTGCTGAGTTGCTACAGTTGTCTGGATTGTCCCACGGTACCGACGTTTGGCTGGGCAATGCCCAAGATTTGATTAAACAGGGAATTGCGGACCTATCAACCGTTATCGGTTGTCGGGACGACATCATGGTTTACCTCATGCATGCTGGTCTCGAACCTAAGATGGCCTTTACCATCATGGAACGGGTACGTAAGGGATTGTGGCTCAAGATTTCCGAAGAGGAGCGAAATGGCTATATCGAAGCAATGAAGGCCAATAAGGTGCCAGAGTGGTATATCGAGTCCTGTGGGAAAATTAAGTACATGTTCCCTAAAGCCCACGCGGCAGCCTACGTTATGATGGCCTTGCGTGTGGCCTACTTCAAGGTTCACCATCCTATTTATTACTACTGTGCTTACTTCTCAATCCGTGCTAAGGCTTTTGATATCAAGACCATGGGTGCGGGCTTGGAGGCCATCAAACGCAGAATGGAAGAAATCGCTGAAAAACGGAAGAACAATGAGGCCTCTAATGTGGAAATTGACCTCTATACAACTCTTGAAATCGTCAATGAAATGTGGGAACGTGGTTTCAAGTTTGGCAAATTAGACCTCTACCGTAGTCAGGCGACAGAGTTCCTCATCGATGGGGATACCCTCATTCCGCCATTTGTTGCTATGGATGGTCTGGGAGAGAACGTTGCCAAGCAGTTGGTACGAGCACGTGAAGAAGGAGAATTTCTTTCTAAAACAGAATTGCGTAAGCGTGGAGGGCTTTCATCAACCTTGGTTGAAAAGATGGACGAAATGGGCATCCTCGGCAATATGCCAGAGGATAACCAGTTGAGTTTGTTTGATGAATTGTTTTAAAAAATTGCTTATTTTGATCAAGTGGACAAAATATGTCCACTTGATTTGTTATAATTCTCTTAAAAATAATAGAAAAGAGAGTATAATATGGTGAATCAAGAAATTTTAAATTCTAATGTGTCAATTGAAGAGGAAATTTATAATTTTGAAAAAGGCTTGAAAGATGATGGGAATGATTGGACCGGATTCCCACAAATAGACTTAAAAGAAGATTCTCAATGTATTTACATTTGCGGTATTTCAGAGACTGATAGATGGCATTTGTTTTATTATACGTTAACTAAAATAAAACCTGCTACTCCAATAGCATCACTTGCATATTATCGAGTGAGAGATAATTTGATTTCTTCTAAAGATAGTCAATGGATAAAACTGCAAATGGAGTATACAGAGTATGATTGGCTTTTTCTGAATGGAGTTCAATTTTTGGGAGAGGCTGATCAAAGGGTACAGGAATACTGGATGCAGCGATTCAAAGAGAGTAAGAAAAGAAACAAACTCTTCATTGTATATTCAGACTGCTTACCCGAAGACTTAAAAAATATGCCTGAATCCGTAGTTGAGTTCTTCGAATCTGGCATAGTGGTACAGTTGAAATCATCTAAGGGCTAGTTTATTTTGCTTTAATCGTTTTGAATATAAAGTGCTAGTTAGACTATAGAAGTGATAATAATGTACTGGAAATAGTATTGTTTGAATAATATGTAGAAGGACTGGAAATGAATGATCAAGAGAGACTGCTAACGATTTTTTTACGTTTACAGTTTGGGACTCCGTTAGGAAAAAAGCAACTGGCTCAGGAATTTGAGGTTAGTGAAAAGACGATACAGAGAGATTTTTCGCTACTCCGTGATATTTTATCTAGTCACACCAGTTATAGTGGAGATTTGCTTTATAACCGTAAAACGAATAAGTATTGTTTAGCAAGTAAGTCAGTTTTTAATAAAAAGGATATTCTCGTTATTTCAAAGATTTTATTGGAAAATCGAGCACTGAATAGACCAGAAATTGCTAGTTTACTACATAATTTACTGGTCTTAGTTCCCCGTGATGATCGGAAAGAAATCGAGCAGATTATTGGAAGTGAAAAGCTGAACTATGCTCCCTTAACGGATCAACAAAATAGAATAGAGAAAATTTGGAATTTATCAGAAGCTATTTTGCATGAACAGGTTCTAGATATTATCTATCAAAAACCTTATTCTGAATCTTCTAAGAGGCAGACTGTTTTGCCAGTCTCTCTTTATTATGATAGTCATTATTTCTATCTAGTTGTCTACCAGTTGAAACATGCTACTTATATTACTTTAAGAGTAGACCGTATCGAGTCATGGTCTCTTAGTGATATAGAGAAACCCTCTATTTCTTATCGAGATAAATTTAGAGATGGCGACATTCGTAACGAGAGAGTAGATGCTTTTATCGGGAAGAAAATCAGTATTGAAATCGAGTATTTGTACGATCCGACGATTGTGATGGATCAATTTCCAAATGCAAAAACAGTTGGGAAAAATGGCGACTGGACTCATTTTAAGTTTGAGAGTCAGCATACACCGGGGCTTAAACGCTGGTTGTTGGGGCAAGGGGAAGCAGTTACTGTTTTGTCTCCTCGGATTTTAGTGGAGGATATGAAGCAAACAGTTCAAGAAATGCTAGATAAATATAATAGATGAGGATAAAATGACTATTCAATTTACTTCTAAAAAGGTTGGAGAACTATTGAAAGAAGGGAATTTGCGGATTCCTTCTTATCAAAGACCTTATAAATGGAACAGAAAACATATCCGTAATCTTTTTTATGATTTACGAGATGCTATGGGGAAAAAGGAATATCAGATTGGTTCCGTTATCTTACATGAAAATGATGGATATGATATTGTCGATGGACAGCAACGGCTAATTTCAATTTCCTTGTTTCTTCATTTATTAGATAGATTAGAGAATTATAAGGGTGCTAAGCAACTGCTGAGTGCTGCTGTATTTGAAGAGCTATCTTGCTATCATGCGAGTGAAAATTATAATGAGTGGGAAAATTTGACTCAATTGGTTGGCGAAAATGAGGCAAAAGATATTTGCAATTTTTTATTGGAAAATTGTTCTGTCTCCGTGATTACTATGCCAAAGAAACGATTATCTGAAGCCTTTCAGTTATTTGATTCTCAGAATAATCGTGGAAAATCTTTAGAACCTCATGATTTGCTCAAAGCCTATCATCTTCGCAAGCAAGATTCCGAAGATGAAAGAATTGTGGAAAAGTGGGAGCAATTTGTAGAAGATAAAGATTTAAGTCTCAAAGAGTTATTTGATAAACATCTTTTTCGTATGAGACGTTGGTCGCGAGGAGAGACAGGATTGACAAACAAGCGTTATGGATCTTATCTCCGTTTTACAGAGGATTTTATTGACGATTTTAAAGGCGTTGATTTGAATCAGAACTTTCCATACTTAGAATGGTATCGTCATATTGAAAAGCTCCCTATGTCCATTACTATGCCAATCATTGATGGAAGTAAATTTTTTGAGTATATTGAATCTGCTCATGAAACTATTAGAGTTCATAAAAAATTTTTAAATAAAAAGTTAGGATTCTCTAATGAGTCAGAGAAGGAAGAACAAAATTTGGCTTACCCAGAAGGTATGTTAAACATTTACAATAGCTCAAAAGGACGCTACCTCAAGTGTCACAATATATTCCTAAATATTTGCTCGCTTTTCGCAGATAGATTTGGAAAAGAGGAGCTATCAAAGGAGATAGTAGAGACCTTGTTTATTTGGTCTTATTACCCTCGAGTTAAGTCTAAAGCTATATATGATGCAACGGTAGGGAAATACGCCGCTGGTGGAAGTTTTAGACAAAAAGAGGCTCAAAAGCTATTTCAACTTTTATCCCATGCTGTTACTCCGAATGATTTCATGATCAAGATAGATAGAGAATTATTTGAAAATTATACTGTGGACAAGATTATAGAAGAGGAAAAAGATAAATGGTAGAAACACATATAAGCTTATCAGTTAATCGTTTGTTAAATGAAGATACCTATGCTATTCCTCTTTATCAGAGAAATTTTGCTTGGACTTATGATGAAATTGAACAGTTATTGAACGACGTAGCAGATGCTTTTCAAGAAAATAGAGATAATTACAATTACTATATTGGAACATTAGTCGTTAATAAAGAGAATGACCTTTTCAAAATCATAGATGGGCAACAACGAACAACAGCCCTTAATTTGATTGCCTTAGCTTTGAAGCATGAGTTTGGTTTTGATAGATTGAAAGCTGTCAAGCTTACCTTTCCAGCTAGGAAGAAATCAAATAAGAATATTCAAGATCTATTTGCCAAGAAAAAAATTTTAGAGGGAGATGAAAATGAGCTGACTAGAGGCTACAGACATGCTAGAGACGCATTGAAAAAAGTGCTAGAGGAGCGCCAGCTTAATCCTCAGTCTTTCGTTGATTATCTTTTTGATAAGGTCATCATTTTTCGGAGTATACTTCCTGAAGATTTAGATTTGAATCTTTATTTCGAACGTTTCAACTCTCGAGGAGAACAACTAGAGGCTCATGAGATTCTTAAGGCACAAATGATGTCTAAATTTGGTGAAGATCAAGAAATGGCACAAAAATTTGCGAGAATTTGGGACGCCTGTGCAGAATTTGATAAGCCGGTAATAAAAACTTTTCAAATCCGAAGTAGACCAAACAATTCTGATGAAGAGGGGGAGAAAATTTTTGGTAAAGAATTTACTAACTTCAAATTGGAAAGTGTATTTGAGAAAATAAGAGTAAAAAAAATTGAGCAACGAAGTTTACTAGATGCAATTATTCAGACAAAATATGAAAGTAGTAGCTTAGTAAATAATGGAGTAGATATTTCAAATTATACGACTGTAATTGATTTTCCAACATTTTTGCTTCAAGTTTTTTTCATCATGGAAGGAAATGATGAAACTACATTTGATGATAAAAAATTATTGAAAATTTTTGAAATTGAACGACGAGATAGAGAATGGGTCCAACAATTTGGGCAACTACTTCTGACTATGAAGCATATATTTGATACGTTTATCGTAAAAAGTGTCCAATTAGAAAATGAAACCGAATGGCAAATCAAACGAGGTCAGTATGAGACATATCAACGAAATGAAAATAGAGGATGGAAATATGTTCGAATTAATTATCAAAACAATACTTTTGACAATTTAAACAAAAACATTATTCTCCTCCAATCCATGTTTGCTGTGACCTTTACTGCTAATCGTGACAGTCGTTGGTTATATGAAATCTTGCAATTCCTCTTTAACCATATTGAAGAGCTAAATCAAACAGAATTTGCTAGTCAGTTTAAGGATTTTCTTGAAAAAATGGCAGTGAGATATGCTGAGGAAAGATTGTTTACCGAAGATAAAAGTATCAAAAAATATGGGGCAATTCCTGTTTACGCTTTTAACTTTGTAGATTATGTTTTATGGAAAAATCGTGAAGAATTGAAGAAAGATTACGATATTGAGTTTAAAGATTTTAAATTTGCTTATCGTCGCTCCGTAGAACATTGGTATCCTCAGAATCCAAATGGACATGATGGAGAGAGCCAATTACCTGCTGAGTTTTTACATTCCTTTGGCAACCTTTGTATTATTACCGATAGTCAGAACTCCAGGTTTGGCAACTCCTATCCAGAAGCTAAATTAAAACAATGGGAAAAAGAAGATATATTCCATCGCCAGAGTTTAAAATTACAGATGATGGCAGAGATAACTTCTAAAAAAAATAGATGGGATATTGGTGAGATTCAATCTATGGAAAAAGAAGTGGAAAGATATGTACAAAATTTTTGTAATAGCTAATTAAAACAAGCTTCAGTAAGCTTGTTTTTTAAAATACCAATATATGTGATATACTAGTAAGGGAGGATATTTCATGAAACTAAGAATTTTTGCGGAAGATAAGCCGGCTGAGAAGGTATTTGAATATCAATTAGAACTTGCTGATCAGACAATTCTTCTATCAACAGCACTCTTGTCAGGTGCCATTGCTTTAGCAGGATTATTCTCTGCTTTGAAAGAAAAATAAAAATAGAAAAGAGAAAATTACATGGTTTTACCAAATTTTAAAGAAAATCTAGAAAAATACGCTAAGCTTTTGGTTGCAAACGGAATCAATGTGCAACCTGGTCATACCTTGGCTCTCTCTATCGATGTGGAGCAACGTGAGTTAGCTCACCTAATCGTCAAAGAAGCCTATGCCTTGGGTGCGCATGAGGTTATCGTTCAGTGGACAGATGATGTCATTAACCGTGAGAAATTCCTCCATGCGCCGATGGAGCGTCTGGACAATGTGCCAGAATACAAGATTGCTGAGATGAACTATCTCTTGGAGAACAAAGCTAGCCGTCTTGGAGTTCGTTCATCTGATCCAGGTGCCTTGAACGGAGTGGATGCTGACAAGCTATCAGCTTCTGCTAAAGCTATGGGACTTGCGATGAAGCCAATGCGAATCGCAACTCAATCCAACAAGGTTAGCTGGACTGTAGCAGCCGCTGCTGGACTTGAGTGGGCTAAGAAAGTCTTTCCAAATGCTGCGAGCGACGAAGAAGCAGTCGATCTCCTTTGGGACCAAATTTTCAAAACTTGCCGTGTCTACGAAGCAGATCCTGTTAAGGCTTGGGAAGAGCATGCAGCTATCCTTAAGAGTAAAGCTGATATGCTCAATAAAGAACAATTTTCAGCCCTTCACTACACAGCACCGGGGACCGATTTGACCCTTGGCTTGCCGAAGAACCACGTTTGGGAATCAGCTGGTGCTATCAATGCACAGGGCGAAGAATTCTTGCCAAATATGCCGACAGAGGAAGTCTTCACAGCGCCTGACTTCCGTCGCGCAGATGGTTATGTCACTTCTACAAAACCGCTTAGCTATAACGGAAATATCATTGAAGGTATTAAGGTAACCTTTAAGGATGGACAAATCGTAGATATCACTGCTGAGAAGGGTGATCAAGTCATGAAAGACCTTGTCTTTGAAAATGCGGGTGCGCGTGCCCTAGGTGAATGTGCCTTGGTACCAGATCCAAGCCCAATTTCTCAGTCAGGCATTACCTTCTTTAACACCCTTTTCGATGAAAATGCATCAAATCACTTAGCTATCGGTGCAGCCTATGCGACTAGCGTCGTTGGTGGAGCAGAGATGAGTGAAGAGGAGCTTGAGGCTGCGGGGCTTAACCGTTCAGATGTTCACGTGGACTTTATGATTGGATCTAGTCAAATGGATATCGATGGTATCCGTGAGGATGGGACACGTGTACCACTCTTCCGTAACGGAGATTGGGCAAATTAAGGAGATAATATGTTAGGAAGTATGTTCGTTGGTCTCCTAGTGGGATTCTTGGCAGGTACTCTGACCAATCGTGGAGAGCGAATGGGATGTTTTGGAAAAATGTTTCTCGGATGGATTGGTGCCTTTATAGGCCATTTGCTTTTTGGAACTTGGGGACCGATAATAGCAGGAACTGCTATTATTCCGGCAGTACTAGGTTCCATGATTGTCTTAGCGATTTTCTGGAGACGAGGAAGTTAATTTCTTAAACCTGATACTCAATGAAAATCAAAGAGCAAACTAGGAAACTAGCCGCAGGTTGCTCAAAACACTGTTTTGAGGTTGTAGATAGAACTGACGAAGTCAGCTCAAAACACTGTTTTGAGGTTGCAGATAGAACTGACGAAGTCAGTAACATATATACGGCAAGGCGACGTTGACGCGGTTTGAAGAGATTTTTGAAGAGTATGAAACGAAAAGGAGGTTGGTCATTGTACCAGCCTCCTTTTGATATGATATAATAGTTCTATGAGATTAGATAAATTTTTAGTTGCCTGCGCTGTGGGGAGCCGGACTGAGGTCAAAAACTTGCTCAAGGCTGGGCGCGTGACGGTAAATGGTAAAAAAGAGAAATCAGCTAAATTGCAGATTGATGAAAAAATAGATGAGATTCGCTTTGATGGGCAAGTGTTGGAGTATGAAGAGTTTGTCTATTACATGATGAACAAGCCCCAAGGTGTTATTTCAGCGACTGAGGATCTCAAGCACAGAACCGTTCTGGATTTGTTGGATGACTTGGCGCGTAGTAAGGAAGTTTTCCCAGTAGGGCGCTTGGATATCGATACGCATGGTCTTTTGCTCTTGACTAATGACGGCCAGCTTGCCCATGCTCTTCTTTCGCCCAAGCGTCATGTGGACAAGACTTATCTGGCTCAGGTCAAGGGAATGATGACCCAAGAAGATGTGGAGACATTTGCTGAGGGTATTCCTCTCAAAGACTTTACCTGTCAACCCGCTAGACTGGAGCTTGTGTCTGTAGATACAGAAAAGAATCAAAGCCAAATCCGTGTGACCATTGCAGAAGGGAAGTTTCATCAGGTCAAGCGTATGGTGGCCTACTGTGGCAAGGAAGTGGTGGACTTGCAACGTTTGACTATGGGAACTCTAGTGTTGGATGAGAATTTACAAAGAGGAGAATGGCGTCGCTTGACTAAGGAGGAATTAGAAGTTCTCCTTGCTAGCATTGCTTAATTTGGTTTATAATCGAAAAAGGTGAGGAATAATGTCCTTGCCTTTTATGTTTTTCAGTTGCTTCCTTTGTGAAAAGAGTTATAATAGACTGTAGAATAAAAGGAGGAATCTATGAACGCGATTCAAGAATCATTTACTGATAAACTATTTGCCAACTATGAAGCAAATGTCAAATACCAAGCGATTGAAAATGCTGCTAGCCACAACGGGATTTTTGCAGCTCTAGAACGCCGTCAAAGCCATGTAGACAATACACCTGTTTTCTCATTGGATTTGACCAAGGACAAGGTAACTAACCAGAAAGCATCTGGTCGTTGCTGGATGTTTGCAGCTCTTAACACCTTCCGTCACAAGCTCATCTCGCAATACAAATTGGAAAACTTTGAACTGTCACAAGCCCACACCTTCTTCTGGGACAAGTATGAGAAATCAAACTGGTTCTTGGAGCAAGTCATTGCGACTGCAGACCAAGAATTGACAAGCCGCAAGGTTAGCTTCCTACTCCAAACTCCACAACAAGATGGCGGTCAATGGGATATGGTCGTTTCTCTCTTTGAGAAATACGGTGTCGTGCCCAAGTCAGTTTACCCTGAGTCTGTTTCATCTAGTAGCAGCCGTGAGCTAAATGCAATCCTTAACAAATTGCTTCGCCAAGATGCTCAAATCTTGCGTGACTTGCTTGCTTCAGGCGCAGATCAAGCGACTGTTCAAGCTAAGAAAGAAGACCTCTTACAAGAAATCTTTAATTTTCTTGCTATGTCTTTAGGACTTCCACCACGTAAATTTGACTTTGCTTATCGCGATAAGGATAACAACTACCAAAGCGAAAAAGGCATTACACCACAAGAATTTTACAAGAAATATGTCAATCTTCCACTAGAAGATTACGTTTCTGTTATCAACGCTCCAACCGCTGACAAGCCTTACGGTAAATCTTACACAGTTGAGATGTTGGGGAATGTGGTTGGTAGCCGTGCAGTTCGCTACATCAACGTTCCAATGGAGCGCTTGAAAGAGTTGGCGATTGCCCAAATGCAAGCAGGAGAGACTGTTTGGTTTGGTTCTGATGTTGGTCAGCTCAGCAATCGTAAAGCTGGAATCCTTGCGACAGATGTTTATGACTTTGAATCAAGCATGGATATTCAATTCACTCAAGACAAGGCTGGACGTCTGGACTACAGCGAAAGCTTAATGACCCACGCTATGGTCTTGACAGGTGTGGACTTGGACGAAAATGGGAAGTCAACCAAGTGGAAGGTTGAAAACTCTTGGGGAGACAAGGTTGGTACCGATGGTTACTTTGTTGCCTCAGACGCTTGGATGGACGAATACACTTACCAAATCGTTATTCGCAAAGAATTGCTGACAGCCGAAGAACAAGCTGCCTATGAAGCAGAACCAATTGTACTTGCACCATGGGATCCAATGGGAGCCTTGGCTGAATAAATGAGATATAAAAAGAACGGTTCTATAATTTTTAGGGTTGATGGAAATTTTCCACCAACCCTATTTTAGTGTATACAAAAAGGCCAACATCCATTATATTAAAAGCGCTGAAACCTAAAACAAAAGGATGATGACCATATGAACAATATACTAGAAGCTACACTACAAATCAAAGATAAAAACATTATTTGGGATAATAAAGTTCAAGAGAAGATATTTAAAAAGAGAAAATCTTTATTTTATGCAGCTACTTATACGCATAAACCAGAATTTTGTACCGTTTGTGGGTGTGTTAGCCGAAATAATAATATCGTTAAAAACGGCACGAAAACATCTCGTATCACTCTCTGTTCTGTTTCAGGCCTAGCGGCCTACTTAAATCTACGCAAGCAGAGATTTCTCTGTAGAGAATGCGGCTCTTCATTTACCGCAGACACTAGTCGAATCGTAGAAAAACACTGTCATATCTCTAAACGCTTAAAAAACGAAATTAAATCAAAAATAAGTGAAACAGTATCTGAAACCTATATCGCAAAAGAAACAAATGTTTCAGTTCATACGGTAAGACGTATCATAGATGATACAACACGTTTACTAAAGATTAAACCATTACACGATTTACCTGAGCATTTGTGTTTTGATGAATTTAAATCCGTCAAATCTTCCGATAGTAATATGAGATTCATTATTTGTGATAGCACTACACACAAGCTGGTCGATGTTGTACGAGATAGAAAATCTTACAGCTTGAAAAAGTATTTTCATCGTTTTGAGCCTAAGACTAGATTAAAGGTAAAAACTATCTCCATCGACATGTACTTACCGTACATTCAATTAATAAAAGAAATGTTTCCTAACGCTAAAATTATCATTGATCCTTTTCATATCGTACAAGCCTTAAATAGAGAATTAAATCGAACTCGGGTACGTGTCATGAATAAGCATCGCTATAAAGACTCTAAATTATATCGAAAGTTAAAACATTATTGGAAGTTAATTTTAAAGAACTCTAATGAACTTCAGAACTATAAATATAATCGTTATAAGCTTTTTGAAAGCTTCATAACAAGTAAAGGAATCGTAGATTATATCTTAGAAAAAAATCCATCTCTTAAAAATGATTATGAGGTTGTACATTCACTTCGTGAATGTATACAGGATAGAGATTATATAGAATTCAAGGAAACGATTGAAGCAGCTACGCAATTAGACCTATCTCCTGGTTTAAAAAGAGTATTAAAGACTCTTATGACTTACTTGCCATATATTCAAAATACTTGTGAGTATCCAACTAGAACAAATGGCCCTATTGAAGGAATAAACAATAAAATAAAAGTGCTTAAAAGAAATGCCTACGGCTTTAGAAACTATTACCATTTTAGAAATAGGATTATTTTAATAACAAAAATGTTTGGCCCAAAACAAAAAGGAATTAAGCAACAATTAGTTGCTTAATTCCTTCCTAAATTTCTTCATCAACACTATTTGACAAAGAGCCCTTTTTTAGTGCTCAAAATAGCACTCAATTTTAAATGGATTTGGTGTTCAAAAAATATAATCAAATGCAACAAACTAATTTCATTTTTAATAGGCACAATTAATTTTAGAAGATAGTACGAAAAAATATTGACTATTTTCTTTAGAATGTGTAAAATTTAGATAGATTATTTAAAGTGAGGTTTTTTTATCTTGTCTATATTAAAGAAGAAAGTTAATATGTTTAGTGTACTATTGAATGTGGTATTAATAGCTATTATAGCTATTGGAGTGCTATTTTTCTTACCTAAGGAACATAAATCAGAAGTCAAATCGTCAATTAATATCGAAAGTATTGAAAAAGTGAATGAAGTTGTATTTTTGAATGCGGGAATTAATGAAATTATTTCTGAAACAAAAACAACTCAAGTTTTTGGGTTTGATGTGCCGTTCTCTAAAAAAGCAGCATTAGTAATTTTAAATTATAAAGCTAAATTTGGAATTAAAAGTAGTGTAAAGGTTGAACAAATAAGCGAAAAAGAATATAAGGTTATTGTTCCAAAATTGGAAGTAATTGGTGTTGAACTTTCAAAAGATAATCCTTATGATTTATATGATAGTCATGGAGAGTTATTAAGTGGAACTACAGAAGATATTGATACTGGGAAATTGGTCGCTAACCAACTTTCTAGTGATAAACAAGCAGAGTATTTAGATAAATTTAAGAGTGAAATTAAAGAATCTGCAATCAATTATTATAAAACAATATTTTCTTCAATGGATTCTGAAGTAAAAGTAACTATAGAATTTACAGAATAATTTTTGAAATACAAAACCCTGGCCATCTCTGGTCAGGGTTTTGTGTGGTTCTATAATTTTTAGGGTTGATGGAAATTTTCCACCAACCCTATTTTAGTGTATACAAAAAGGCCAACATCCATTATATTAAAAGCGCTGAAACCTAAAACAAAAGAATGATGACCATATGAACAATATACTAGAAGCTACACTACAAATCAAAGATGCACACAATGAAGGTGTTACATTCCATTTCTTAGAGAATATTAAAGAAGTATTGCGTGATGAGAGTGGGAAAGTAACTGGTGTAAAGGTTATTACAATGGAACTTGGTGAATCAGATGAAAGTGGAAGAAGATCAACGCATGAAGTGGCAGGTAGTGAACATATTATTCCATGTGACCTTGTCGTTGCAGCAATTGAACAAAAGTAGACTTTAGTGTTCTAGATGAAAGGTAAAAATTTGACTTTCGGTCAACATCAGAATACAATAGAAATGAACTAATAACAGGGGATGCATATTTAGGTCCTCAATCTATCGCAACCGCAATTAAAGGCGGGTGAGAAGTTGCGACAGAAGTACATGAATCGTTTAAAGAAAACACATAAATAACTTGTGGTGCCTTTCGTTTTTTTACTGGGAAAATTAAGGAACTATAGTTATAAATACTTAAATATATTAATATATTAACATGCGTATATTTATGGGGAGAAGGTTATGTCATCTATAGTTGTACTTCTGACGATAAGGTTGTTCGTGTACCAAAGGAAATTAAAGGTAAACCTGTTATCGCAATTGGAGAACGTGGTCTTGCGAACTTGAAACATTGTGAGGCAATCGTTTTACCAGATACAGTACGATATATTGGAAAAGGTGCGTTTACGATTGACAATAAGTTAAAGTATGTCCACTTTGGTAAGTCAATAGAAACAGTAGAAGATGATGTTTTCAACTCTGATAGTTCATTAGAATCAGTTGTATTCCCAGAAGGAACAAAGAGTATTGGAACATTAGTATTTTGGGGGACATCATCAATTAAATCTATTACAATTCCAGCAAGTGTAACAGAAATTACAGAATACTTCTATTTTGTGGATAACTGTAACCCAGATGTAGAAATCCATACACCTAAGGGATCAAAGGCAGAAGAAGTAGCTAAAGCAATGCAACTTAAAGTAGTAAATGACTAAAGGGGAATAGTATGAACAAAAAATTACTATCAGGCTTAGGGACTGACCCCAAAAAGTGAGAATTTAATAAAAACACCCTAGGGCTACCGTCTTCGGTATTCAACCGGAGACAGGTAGTCCAATTTTTGTTGGATTCTTTTTTCATTAGGTTCTTCATCAACACTATTTGACAAAGAGCCAAAAGAATCAGGTGATAAACCTGATTCTTTTTTTGTTTGTACATTCTCACCAAGATTACATGATACCGAAGAAACGAGCTGCGATACCTACTGCAAAGAGAGCAAGGATGATTGTAATTGGAGATACTTTTTTCTTAAGCAACCACATGCAAAGGAAAGTAAGGAGAAGTCCCATCAATCCTGGAATCAATGAGTTCAACTGACCTTGGAGAGTTTGTGGTTGAATCTTGTCTAAGCTCAATCCACCAAGTGCTTGACCAAGGATACCTTTCAATTCAGCACCTGATACAGGTCCTTCTGGAAAGTTGATGTAGGCACCTTCAGCCAATTGTTTACCAGGAAGGTTAACAGTGAAGTTGATCGATACCCAACGTTGTACAAGAACAGCAAGGATGAACATACCAAGGATAGAAGCTCCTTTAGTGATGTCTTTCAAGATACCACCAGACATGTCTTTAGTGATTTCAGATCCAGCTTTGTAACCAAATTCTTGTGTGTACCATAGGAAGGCCATACGGATCGCATTCCATCCGAAGAAGAAGAGAAGTGGGCCAACCAAGTTACCAGATGCAGCAAGTGATGCACCAAGAGCTCCAAGGATAGGACGAACTGTAAACCAGAATACTGGGTCACCGATACCAGCAAGAGGTCCCATCATACCGATTTTAACCCCTTGGATAGCAGCGTCGTCGATTTCAACACCGTTAGCACGTTCTTCTTCAAGTGCAAGAGTAACCCCCATGATTGGAGCAGCTACGTATGGGTGAGTGTTGAAGAACTCAAGGTGACGCTCAAGAGCAGCAGCTTGGTCTTCTTTAGTAGTGTACAATTTTTTGATAGCTGGGATCAATGAATAAGCCCAACCCAAGTTTTGCATACGCTCGTAGTTCCAAGAACCTTGAAGGAATTGTGAACGCCACCAAACTTTTTTACGATCTGATTTTGATAATTGAAGTTTTTCAGTCATGATTGTTCCCCTTTCTAGTAGTCTTCTAGGATATCACCGATTGGGTCGTTAGAAGTTGCAGCTCCTCCGCCACCGTTACCACCTTGTTTTGAAAGGTTAAGGTAGATGAAGGCAAGGGCAACACCGACTACACCAAGGGCAATCAAAGTCAGTTGAGAAATGGCAGCAAAAGCAAAACCGATTGCGAAGAATGGCCATACTTCACGAGTTGCCATCATGTTGATAACCATAGCGTAACCAACGGCAACGACCATAGCACCACCGACAGCCATACCACCGTTCAACCAGTCTGGCATCAATTTAAGAGCATCTTGAACGGCAGAAGCAGGGATAGCGATAAGGAAGGCAGCAGGGATAGCAATACGAAGACCTTGAAGAAGAAGTGCGATAAAGTGAGCACGCTCAACAGCCGCAATATTTCCTTCTTTAGCAGCAGCATCTGCAGTGTGAACCAAACCAACTGAGATTGTACGAACAATCATAGTCAAGAAAAGTCCAGCTACGGCAAGAGGGATAGCTGTTGCTGTTGCAACGGCGATACCTTCAGTAGTAAAGTTGCCACCTTTAATCAAGATGATTGCTGCAGCAACAGATGCAAGAGCAGCATCAGGAGCTACGGCAGCTCCGATGTTTGCCCAACCAAGGGCGATCATTTGAAGTGATCCACCAAGCATAACCCCTGCTTCGAGGTTACCTGTTACAAGACCGATAAGGGTACATGCGACGATTGGTTGATGGAATTGGAATTGGTCGAGGATACCTTCAAGACCTGCAAGGAAGGCAACAACTACAACCAAGACAGCAGAAATAATTGAAATATCTGACATGGTTTTATTCCTTTTCTATTAAATTATATTAAAGTGTAAAATCTTTCTTCGAATGTTTCGATAGAGTTTGATTTAAATTATTGAACGTTAGCTTTACTGATTAAGTCAAACAAATCTTTTTTAGTGTCGTTTGGTACTTTACGTACGTCAAATTCAACACCGAGGTCACGCATTTTTTCAAATGTTGCAACGTCGTCTTTATCCATAGACAAAACGTTGTTAATCATTGTTTTACCTGTTGAGTGAGCCATAGAACCTACGTTAAGAGTCTTGATTGGCACGCCCCCTTCAATTGCACGAAGGGCATCTTGAGGTGTTTCAAACAAGATAAGGGCATGTGTTTCTCCAAAACGTGGATCTTTTGAAACCTCAATCAATTTTTGGATTGGTACAACATTGGCTCTTACTCCGTTAGGAGCTGCTTGTTTAATTAATTCTTTACGAAGGTCGTCGTTGGCAACGTTATCTGAAGCAACGATGATACGGTCTGCTTTTGAATCTGGAGTCCAAGCAGTTGCAACCTGACCGTGAAGCAGACGAGTGTCTAGACGGGCAAGATTGATTTTCAGTTTACCGTCACCGATAACAGTTCCTTCTGGGATAGCAGCTTGGGCAACTGGAGCAGCTGCAGCACTTGCAACTTCTTCAACTGGATTTAACTCTTCTGGAAGAGCTTTGATGCCATCTTTGGCTTCTTTAATAATATTCGCAGCGACTTTTTCTACACCTGCAGTTGCGTCCATGAGGCGCTCTGTATAGGCTTGAATTAACATCGGTAAGTTTAGTCCTGTGATGATGGCAAACTTACGATCAGGATTTTCTCCCATCACGCGGCTAGCTTGGTTGAATGGAGATCCACTCCAAAGGTCAGCCAAAACTAGAACCTCATCTTCTGCGTCAAATGCAGCAACAGCGTTATTAAGCTTAGCGTATAGATCATCAGGACCTTCATTTGGCATAAAGGTTACAACTTGAACCTTTTCTTGTTCACCAAAGATCATAGATCCTGACTGATGAATACCCGCAGCAAATTCGCCGTGGCTCGCAATAATGATTCCGATACTCATTATTGTCATTCCTCCTTTTTGTTTTTTCAGTTTTCATTTAAGAAAACTTTAAGACTAGATAAGTATAAACCGTTTTCATATAAAAATCAACTATTTAGCATAAAAAAATAAAAAGGCTTTCTTTAAAAGTGTTGATATATTAAGTTTTGGAGGAGTTTTTTGAATCCTTATTTAAAAATTTAATATAAAAAAGTTGGAAGCGCATTCCAACTTTTAAAAAAGATTTTTATTAAATTAGTGGGTGAAGTCGAGTACCATACGTCCTTGGATTTGACCTTTTTCCATTTCGTCGAAAATTGCTACAGCGTCTTCTACTGGACGTTTTTGGACAACTGGGGCTACCAAACCTTCTGCACCGAATTGGAAGGCTTCCTCCAAGTCTTTACGAGTTCCAACAAGAGAACCGATAACTTGGATTCCATCTAGAACAGTTTTAACAATGCTGAGTTCCATCATTTCAGAAGGAAGACCGACAGCGACGACACGACCACCAGCACGAACTGAGTCAACAGCCTGATTGAAGGCAACTTTAGATACAGCAGTTACAACAGCTGAGTGGGCTCCTCCATCTGTTTTTTCTTTGATTAGGCCTGGTACATCTTCAACTTCGAGGCCGTTAATAACAATGTCCGCACCCACTTCTTTTGCAAGGGTAAGTTTATCATTGTTGATATCAACTGCGACAACATGAGCGTTGAAAACTTTTTTAGCATATTGAACAGCGAGATTACCAAGTCCACCAGCACCATATAGAACAACCCATTGGCCTGGTTCAACTTTTGCTTCTTTAATAGCTTTATAGGTTGTTACACCAGCACATGTGATAGAAGAAGCTTGGGCTGGATCAAGTCCGTCAGGAACTTTGACAGCATAGTCTGCAGTTACAATACACTGTTCAGCCATACCACCGTCTACTGAGTAACCAGCATTTTTTACTGTACGGCAAAGGGTTTCGCGACCAGTTGTACAGTATTCACAAGTACCACATCCTTCAAAGAACCAAGCAACGCTGACGCGGTCACCAACTTTAAGACTTTTAACATCTGGCGCAATTTCTTTAACGATACCAACACCTTCATGTCCTAGGACACGCCCCGGCACCTGACCGAAGTCACCATGGGCAACATGGAGGTCAGTGTGGCAAACACCACAGTATTCAATTTCTACAAGTGCTTCCCCAGTTTCAAGTGGACGGAGTACTTTTTCTTCAATAGCAACACCAGTGCTTTCTGGATTTACAACAACAGCTTTCATAGCTATCCTCCTTGATATTGGCCGAGAACAGGGACAACGGGACTGGATTGATTTTTTCAACAGAGTCGAGTGTGACGAGCTCTCTTGTATTTATATGTGAATTATATCACAAAAGAAAGCCTTTTCCAAGGTTTTGGAGGTGAAAATAGAACAATCGATTAACTGGTTGATGAGACTGTGAAAAGAGCACAAAGACCAGTTCGCAAGCTGGTCAGAATGGACTATAAGAATAAATCTTGCAGGGTTTTGGCGACTCCATCTTGGTCATTGGTCAGGGCGATTTGCTCATCCGCATAAGGGAGTAGGTCTGGATTGGCATTTTTCATGGCATAGCCCTTCCCAGCAAAAGCTAGCATTTCGGTATCATTGTGTTCATCTCCAAAGGCAATCAAATCCTTTTTATCACGGTTCATTACCTTGAGCAAGTAGTCCAAAGCAAAAGCCTTATTGACACCTTTTGGGGTACATTCAAGGATATTGAGAGGTCCACCCCAGGTATTAATAGAAAGTTGATACTGGTAGAAGGCGTTCATTTCTTTTGCCAAGGCATATTTGTCACTGGCTCTGGTCTGCAACAGAATACAATTAGGGTCCTTGGTCACCAATTCAGGCTGGAATTGATTTTCAGGCTGGAAAGCTTCTACACCAAATAGTTTGGGATTGGCAATTTCTTCATTGGGATTTGTAATGTAGAATTTTTTACGATATTCTCCAGCGATAAAATCGGCTTGAATGTCTTCTGAACGTTGAACCATATCTAAAAGATATTTTTTGTCTACAGTCAAACACTTTTCAAAGTTCCAAACTTGGTCTGGTAAATGAGTGAGGGAGCCGTTGAAATTAATCATAGGAGTGTCTAAGCCTAGTTCACGGTAGAAATCTTTTGACATGCGGTAAGGGCGACCTGTCGTAATAATAACCTGATGCCCTTTTTCAGCAACTTTTTTAATTGTTTCTTTGGTAAAGTCAGAAATCTGACTGTCTGAGTTGAGCAGGGTTCCATCCAGGTCAACTGCAATAATTTTCTTCGTCATATAAACCTTTCTAGTGTCTTTCCAGATAAGATGTCTTCTATTATAACAAAAAGCAGGCAGAAAAGCAGATTCCAAACGAAAAATGGAATTGCATCAAATTCTTAAATAAATCAAACAAAGATATTGAAAAAGTGAATGATAAATGATATAATTCTATTATTGTTCGTAAAAATTAAAAGGAGATTGATGATGGACAAATTATTTAAACTAAAAGAGAACGGTACAGACGTTCGTACAGAGGTTCTCGCTGGTTTAACAACTTTCTTTGCAATGAGCTATATTCTCTTTGTAAACCCACAAATGCTTTCGCAAACAGGGATGCCTGCTCAGGGTGTCTTCCTAGCGACGATTATCGGTGCCGTTGCTGGTACCTTGATGATGGCTTTCTACGCTAACTTGCCATATGCCCAAGCTCCAGGTATGGGGCTGAATGCTTTCTTTACTTTTACAGTCGTATTTGGACTTGGTTATTCTTGGCAAGAAGCCTTGGCTATGGTCTTCATCTGTGGGATTATTTCATTGATTATTACCTTGACAAATGTTCGTAAAATGATCATTGAATCGATTCCCAATGCCCTTCGTTCAGCTATTTCAGCGGGTATCGGTGTCTTTCTTGCCTATGTAGGGATTAAGAATGCTGGACTTTTGAAATTTACGATTGATCCAGGCAACTATACTGTTGTAGGAGAAGGGGCTGACAAAGCCCAAGCAACGATTGCAGCGAACTCTTCAGCAGTTCCAGGATTGGTTGACTTTAATAATCCAGCTGTTTTGGTGGCACTTGCAGGACTTGCCATTACCATCTTCTTTGTTATCAAAGGGATTAAAGGGGGAATTATTCTCTCTATCTTGACAACAACTGTTCTTGCTATTGCGGTTGGTTTGGTTGATTTGTCTAGTATTGATTTTGCTAATAACCATGTTGGTGCAGCTTTTGAAGATTTGAAGACAGTCTTTGGTGCAGCTCTTGGTTCAGAAGGGATGGGAGCTTTGATTTCAGATACAGCTCGCTTGCCTGAAACCCTTATGGCTATTCTTGCCTTCTCATTGACAGATATTTTTGACACAATTGGTACCTTGATTGGTACAGGTGAAAAAGTTGGTATCGTAGCGACAAACGGTGAAAATCACCAATCAGATAAGTTAGACAAGGCTCTTTATTCAGACTTGATTGGTACTTCAATTGGTGCCATCGCAGGTACTTCAAACGTAACGACTTATGTTGAATCTGCAGCTGGTATCGGTGCAGGTGGACGTACTGGTTTGACAGCCTTGGTTGTAGCTATCTGTTTCGCGATTTCAAGTTTCTTTAGCCCACTTCTCGCTATCGTACCTTCATCTGCCACAGCTCCAATCTTGATTATTGTTGGGATTATGATGCTTGGTAGCTTGAAAAATATTCATTGGGATGATATGTCTGAAGCGGTTCCTGCTTTCTTCACATCTATCTTTATGGGATTCAGCTACTCTATCACTCAAGGGATTGCAGTTGGTTTCTTGACTTACACTTTGACTAAAATTGTTAAAGGTCAAGCTAAAGATGTTCATGTAATGATTTGGATTTTGGATGCCTTGTTTATCCTTAACTATATCAGCATGGCCCTATAATAGAATTACCCAGGGGGATTTCCCCCTTTTTTTAATACAAAGTCTAGGAGATGAATGATGGAAGAGAAAAGTATGTGGAAAGAATTGTTGAATCGTGCAGGATGGCTTTTGGTCTTCTTGCTAGCGACAATTTTATATCAGATTCCTTTAGGGGTTACTGCTATTTTAACTTTAAATGCAGTACCACTGTTACAGTCAGGACTGATAGTTGCTGGTATTTCGATTGTAGTGTTGGCACTATTTATTTTTGGAGCTCGTAAAACGCAGTTAGCAAGTTTTAATTTTTCTTTTTTTAGAGCTAAGGATCTAGCACGATTGGGATTAAGTTATTTAGTCATTATCTGTTCAAATATACTTGGTTCTATCTTGTTGCAACTGTCAAATGAGACGACAACAGCTAACCAGTCTCAGATTAACGATATGGTTCAGAATAGTTCTCTGATTTCTAGCTTCTTCTTGCTGGCCTTGCTTGCCCCGATTTGTGAGGAAATCTTGTGCCGTGGGATTGTTCCTAAAAAGATTTTCCGAGGCAAGGAGAACTTGGGATTTGTGGTTGGTACGATTGTGTTTGCTTTATTGCATCAACCAAGTAATTTACCTTCTTTATTGATTTATGGAGGTATGTCAATCGTTCTATCTTGGACGGCTTACAAGACCCAACGTTTGGAAATGTCTATCTTGCTTCACATGATTGTTAATGGGGTTGCTTTCTGTTTGTTGGCTCTTGTGGTGATCATGAGTCGGACATTAGGGATTTCTATTTAAGATTTTTGACAATTGCTTGTTTCTATTGGGAAAAAGATGAATGCAATCGTGTCCATCTTTTTCTTTTTATGGTAAAATAGAGAAATAATATGATGAAAAGCCTTGAGGGAGTGACCAATATGTCAAGTAAAGCCAATCATTCAAAGACATCTATTTGCGGAATTATTAATGTAACCCCAGACTCCTTTTCGGACGGTGGTCAATTTTTTGCTCTTGAGCAGGCACTCCAGCAGGCTCGTAAATTGATAGCAGAAGGGGCTAGTATGCTCGATATCGGCGGAGAATCGACTCGGCCGGGAAGTAGCTATGTTGAGATAGAAGAGGAAATCCAGCGTGTTGTTCCAGTGATCAAAGCTATTCGCAAGGAAAGTGATGTCCTCATCTCTATTGATACTTGGAAGAGTCAGGTAGCAGAAGCTGCTTTGGCTGCTGGTGCCAATCTAGTCAATGATATCACTGGTCTCATGGGTGATGAAAAAATGGCCCATGTTGTAGCTAAGGCTGGAGCGAAAGTGGTCATCATGTTTAATCCAGTTATGGCTCGACCTCAGCATCCTAGCTCGCTCATATTTCCTCATTTTGGATTTAATCAAGCTTTTACAGAGGAAGAGTTAGCTGACTTTGAAAAAATGACAATCGAAGAGTTGCTGGAGAATTTCTTTGAACGAGCACTAGCGAGAGCCAATCAAGCTAGGATTGCACAAGAAAATATCCTGTTGGATCCGGGAATCGGCTTTGGTCTGACCAAGAAAGAAAATTTGCTTCTTTTACGGGACCTGGATAAACTACATCAGAAGGGCTATCCAATCTTTCTTGGAGTGTCGCGCAAGCGATTTGTCATCAATATCCTTGAAGAAAGTGGTTTTGAGGTCAATCCCGAGACAGAGCTCGGTTTCCGCAATCGAGATACGGCTTCGGCTCATGTAACTAGTATCGCTGCAAGACAGGGTGTAGAAGTGGTGCGCGTGCATGACGTAGCTAGTCACAGGATGGCAGTTGAAATTGCCTCCGCCATTCGTCTTGCTGATGAAGCGGAAAATCTAGATTTAAAACAATATAAATAAGATGAAAGAAATTGAAAACAATCAGTGGATTGCCAACTACCGGACGAACCAACCGCATTTTGGCTTGGAACGCATGGTGGAACTATTAGCTTTGCGTGGCAATCCCCATCTCAAACTCAAGGTTATCCATATCGGAGGGACCAATGGCAAGGGTTCGACCATTGCTTTTTTGAAAAATATGCTAGAAAAGCTAGGGCTGAGAGTTGGGGTGTTCAGCTCGCCCTATCTCATTCATTACACAGACCAGATTAGCATCAATGGGGAATCTATCCCAGAAGCGAGACTAGAAGCTCTCATGGTAGACTATCAGTCTTTGCTGGAGGGGGAAGCGACTGCCAATTTGCAGGGAACAACCGAGTTTGAGATTATCACAGCCATAGCCTATGACTACTTTGCCTCCGAGCAAGTAGATGTGGCCATCATGGAAGTGGGTATGGGTGGACTTTTGGATAGTACTAATGTTTGCCAGCCCATTTTAACAGGTATCACGACCATTGGACTGGACCATGTAGCCCTACTTGGGGATACATTGGAAGCTATAGCAGAGCAGAAAGCTGGTATTATAAAACGAAGAGTTCCCTTGGTGACAGGTCGTATCGCTCCAGAAGCCTTGGCTGTGATTGACCGCATTGCGGAAGGGAAAGCTGCGCCGAGACTTGCCTACGGGGTAGATTATCAGGTTGGTCATCAAGAAAGTGTGGTGACAGGGGAAGTCTTTAATTATACTAGTTCTCTCAGACAAGGTTGTCTCCAAACAGGTTTGCTTGGTTTGCACCAGATAGAGAATGCTGGGATGGCCATAGCTCTACTTGATACATTTTGTCAAGAGGATGGTCGAGAACTAGCAAGTAATGACTTGCTTGCTCAGGCCTTGGAAGAAACAAGTTGGCCGGGGCGTTTGGAAATCGTGTCTAGAGACCCCTTGATGATTTTGGATGGGGCCCATAATCCCCATGCTATCAAGACTTTATTGGCAACCTTGCAAGAACGCTTTGCGGATTATCGTAAGGAAATCCTCTTTACTTGTATCAAAACCAAGGCCTTGGAGGATATGTTGGACTTGCTGGAGGAAATCCCAGATACCGAGCTTACTCTAACACATTTTGAAGATAGTCGGGCGACTGATGAAAGCGTGCTGAAAGAGGCAAGCAAATCTAGAAATCTCAACTACCAAAGTTGGCAGGATTTTCTAGAGCAGAAATTGACAGATAAAAAAGAAGAGAAAAAAACAGTTAGGATTGTCACGGGTTCCTTGTATTTTTTGAGCCAAGTGAGAGCCTATCTGATGGAGAGGAAGAATAAAAATGGATACACAAAAGATTGAAGCAGCTGTAAAAATGATTATCGAGGCTGTAGGAGAGGACGCTAACCGCGAGGGCTTGCAGGAAACACCTGCTCGTGTAGCTCGTATGTACCAAGAGATTTTTTCAGGTCTTGGTCAAACAGCGGAGGAACATTTGTCAAAATCCTTTGAGATTATCGACGATAACATGGTGGTAGAAAAGGATATTTTTTTCCATACCATGTGTGAGCACCACTTCTTGCCATTTTATGGGAGAGCGCATATTGCCTACATTCCAGATGGCCGTGTGGCAGGTTTGTCTAAGCTAGCCCGTACGGTTGAAGTTTATTCTAAAAAGCCGCAAATTCAAGAACGGTTGAATATCGAAGTGGCCGATGCCTTGATGGACTATCTAGGTGCTAAAGGAGCCTTTGTTGTCATTGAGGCGGAGCATATGTGTATGAGTATGCGTGGTGTCAGAAAACCAGGTACAGCAACGTTGACGACAGTAGCTCGTGGTCTATTTGAAACAGATAAGGACCTCCGAGATCAGGCTTATCGTCTAATGGGACTATAAAAAGAGTCCGCTTCAAGCGGATTTTTCTAGAAAGGAATCATTATGGATCAACTGCAGATTAAAGATTTGGAAATTTTTGCCTATCATGGTCTTTTTCCTAGTGAAAAGGAATTGGGGCAGAAGTTTGTCGTTTCAGCAATCCTATCCTATGATATGACCAAGGCGGCTACAGACTTGGATTTAACGGCCTCTGTCCATTATGGGGAACTGTGTCAGCAGTGGACGACTTGGTTTCAGGAAACCACTGAGGATTTGATTGAAACGGTAGCCTATAAACTGCTAGAACGTACTTTTGAGGCTTATCCTCTTGTCCAAGAAATGAAGCTGGAACTGAAAAAACCTTGGGCGCCAGTTCATTTGCCACTAGATACTTGCTCCGTAACAATTCATCGCCGCAAGAAACGAGCCTTTATTGCCCTAGGAAGCAATATGGGAGATAAACAAGCAAACTTGAAGCAAGCCATTGAGAACATGCGAGCTCGTCGTATCCATATTCTTAAAGAGTCTAGTGTCTTAACGACGGAGCCTTGGGGTGGTGTGGATCAAGATAGCTTTGTTAATCAAGTGGTTGAGGTTGAAACCTGGTTGCCGGCCCCAGTTCTATTAGAGACCTTGTTAGCCATTGAGTCAGAGATGGGACGGGTGAGAGAAGTACATTGGGGGCCTCGTTTAATTGATTTGGATTTGCTTTTTGTGGAGGATCAGGTCCTTTATACAGATGACCTTATTTTGCCTCATCCTTATATAGCGGAACGCCTTTTTGTCCTTGAATCTCTTCAAGAAATTGCACCTCATTTTATTCATCCTACATTAAAGCAACCTATCCGTAACTTGTATAATGCTTTGAAAAAATAGAAAAAACTCTAGTTTTCAGTCGCTTGCAACTGAAGGCTAGAGTTTTTATACTCTTCGAAAATCTCTTCAAACCACGTCAGCGTCGCCTTGCTGTAGGTATGGTTACTGACTTCGTCAGTTCTATCTGCAACCTCAAAACAGTGTTTTGAGCAACCTGCGGCTAGCTTCCTAGTTTGCTCTTTGATTTTCATTAAGTATTAAAATAGGTCATTTTCTTCTGGGAGGAGGATAGTTTCTCTACCGTCCATATCTAAAACCAGTACTCTGGGCGGATAAAGAGGGTCGAAAGGATGGTTAAAGTCAAAATCAATGGCTGTAGGGAGGTGTTGACTTGAAAAGTGGAAGGTGATTTTTCCTTGGTTATTGAGCAATTGAAACTCGAGTTCTTCTTCCAATTCAAAGACATTTTTTAAGAAGTGGTCAATAATATACCAAAAAGAGTCAATGACATCATCAGGCAAGCTGGTAACAATGCCAAAACTAGCCGACCGCATGTGGGTATTGGTAAAAGCCATATCTTTGCCTCCTTTCTTTTTCCTTATCATACAGCAAATAGGATTAAAAATCAAGAAAAGGTGATTTTTTCTTCATAAACATAGTTTTCTATGAAATTTTTTTCAAACAATCTTCAAAAAATGCTTGAAAGTGTTTACAAATAGTGATAAAATGGAATAAGTAGAATCATGAAAACGAAATTTTCATACCGTCTCTTTTTTGGAGTCTCGTGAGGTATGATATAGAAAGGAAATGGAATGAATACAGACGATACAGTAACGATTTATGATGTCGCCCGTGAAGCAGGAGTTTCAATGGCGACAGTTAGCCGTGTAGTCAATGGCAATAAGAATGTAAAAGAGAATACTAGAAAAAAAGTGCTTGAGGTGATTGACCGTTTGGATTATCGTCCAAATGCAGTGGCGCGTGGTCTTGCAAGTAAAAAGACAACCACTGTTGGTGTCGTGATTCCGAATATTACCAATGGCTATTTCTCAACGCTTGCTAAAGGGATTGATGATATCGCTGAAATGTACAAGTACAACATTGTCCTTGCCAATAGTGATGAGGATGATGACAAGGAAGTTTCGGTTGTCAATACACTGTTTTCTAAGCAAGTGGATGGTATCATCTTTATGGGGTATCACTTGACTGAAAAAATTCGTTCAGAGTTTTCTCGTTCTCGAACACCAGTTGTTCTTGCAGGGACAGTGGATGTAGAACATC
Organism: Streptococcus shenyangsis; assembly: GCF_006385785.1. Classification (GTDB taxonomy): domain Bacteria; phylum Bacillota; class Bacilli; order Lactobacillales; family Streptococcaceae; genus Streptococcus; species Streptococcus shenyangsis. The sequence continues at coordinate 135,821 of NZ_VFSH01000004.1, read as the reverse complement.
AACTTCCAAGTGTTAATATTGATTACAAACAAGCTACGATTGATGCAGTGACCTATCTTGCTAAAGAAAATGAGCGCATTGCTTTCGTTAGCGGTCCACTAGTGGATGACATCAATGGTAAGGTTCGTTTGGTTGGCTACAAGGAAGCCTTGAAAAAAGCAGGTATTTCTTATAGCGAAGGATTGGTATTTGAATCTAAATACACTTATGAAGACGGTTATGCCTTGGCAGAACGCTTGATTTCATCAAATGCAACTGCAGCAGTTGTAACAGGTGATGAGTTGGCAGCAGGTGTTTTGAACGGCCTTGCTGATAAGGGTGTGTCAGTACCAGAAGAGTTTGAAATCATTACTAGTGACGATTCACAAGTCTCTCGCTTTACCCGTCCAAACTTGACAACTATCGCCCAACCTCTTTATGACCTTGGTGCTATTAGCATGCGTATGTTGACTAAGATTATGCACAAGGAAGAGTTGGAAGAACGTGAAGTTCTCTTACCTCATGGTTTGACAGAACGTCGTTCAACACGAAAACGTAAATAGAAAAATCAGGGAATCGTGAAGATTTCCTGATTTTGCTTTCTGGAGAAGAGACTTATCCTTCCATATAGTCTTTCAAATTCTGTCCTGTTAGTCCAGCATTGAGGGCGATGAGGAGTTTCAAGCGAGCTTTTTGGGCGTTAAGTTCTTTAACAAAAAAGACACCTGCTTTTTGCAACTGCACGCCTCCACCTTGGTAGGCATAAACAGGTTCCGCTATACCGTTAAAGCATCGTGAAACTAGGGCGACTGGGATTCCTCTCTGCAGAAGGCTTTCTAATTTTTGAGCCGTTTCTTTGGGAATATTACCAGCTCCGAAGGCTTGGATAATCAAACCGTTCAATTGTTTCAAATCCAGCATATCAATCAGCTCATCTGTCATACCAGCATAAGCCGAGATGATAGGGACCAAGCCTTGTATGTGATCAAGGTCAAAGCGAACACGAGGTTCAGCTGTTTTGAAGTAGAGGATTTCCTGTTTCATAATCAGACCGAGGGGGCCATGTGTTGGGGTCTGGAAGGTACTGACATTGGTCGTATGTGTTTTGGTAACATACTTGGCAGCATGGATTTCATCGTTCATAACGACCAAAACCCCTTTGTCAGCGGCTCTGTCATCGCTAGCTACTCGTAAAGCGCTCAGATAATTATAAACACCGTCGCTGCCGAGTTCGTTGGAGCTGCGCATGGCACCTGTTAGAACGATAGGCATATGGGGAACTTCCATGGTATCAAGGAAATAGGCTGTTTCCTCTAGAGTATCGGTTCCGTGTGTGATCACCACTCCATCGTAGTTAGCAGCTTCCTCTTTAATTTTCTGGTAGAGAGCCAGCATATGCTTGGGTTTGATATGGGGGCTTGGCAGGTTAAAAAAGTCTAAGGCGTGGACTTGGATTCCTTCAAGTGGGTTGGACACATGGTTCATGGGATTATCCGAACTCGTCACAACAGCGCCAGAAGCATCGGCCTGCATGGAAATAGTTCCACCCGTATGTAAAACAAGGATTTTCTTAGGCATGATTTACTCACTCTTTCTGAAATGTGGTATAATCATTGTATCACAAAAGGGGAGATTGGGATAGGATGGAAGTCAAAGCTGTTTTTTTTGATATCGATGGAACCTTGGTCAACGATCGTAAGAGTGTTTTGAAATCCACTAAGGACGCGATTAAAATTGTCAAAGAACAAGGGGTGCTTGTCGGAGTAGCGACAGGTCGAGGACCTTTTTTTGTTAAGGAATTGATGGACGATTTGGATTTGGACTTTGCGGTAACCTACAATGGCCAGTATATCTTTAATAAAGAAAGAGTCTTGTTCACGAGCCCAATTTCCAAGTTACATTTGCGTCATCTAATTACTTATGCTAAAAAAGAGGGCAAGGAGATTGCCCTAGGGACCAAGGATGCCATGTTGGGTTCTAAAATCATGTCCTTTGGTCTGGGTTCTTTTTCTCAACGAATCAGTCGCTTCGTTCCCTCTGTCTTAACTCGGACGGTGAGTCATTCCTTTAATCGTATGGTCAGCAAGGTTGTTCCCCAAAAGGAAGAAGACCTGCTTCATCTGATGAATCAGCCTATCTACCAAGTTTTGATGCTGATGACGCCAGAAGAATCTGAGAAGGCGGCAGCTGATTTTGAAGACTTGAAATTGACACGTAGCAATCCTTTTGCTGCGGATGTCATCAATCAAGGAAACTCTAAATTGGAAGGCATTCGACGAGTTGGGAAAGAATATGGTTTTGATCTCAACCAAGTCATGGCCTTTGGTGACTCGGATAACGACCTGGAAATGCTGGCTGGTGTCGGTATGTCGGTCGCTATGGGAAATGGTAGTAGCAGTGTCAAGGAAGTTGCCAAGCACATCACAACCAGTAATCAGCAAGACGGAATCCACAAGGCCTTGGAACATTTTGGTGTTCTGGCATCAGAAAAAGTCTTTGTCAGCCGTGACTATCATTTCAATAAGGTCAAGACCTTTCACCACATGATGGATGAACGAACTCAAGAAGAACCTCGAGCTTGGGATTTAGAAGGTGCTACCCACAGGGCTGGCTTTAAAATAGAAGAATTGGTGGAGTTTGTTCGAGCTGCTAGTCCTTCTGAAGAGGATTTTGGTCAAGCTCTATCACAACTTCATCAAGCTCTTGATAAGGCAGCAGATAAAGTAGCTAAGAAGACGCCTGCCCAGCAAGATTTGATAGGTCAGGTGGATGCCTTGATTGACACGCTTTATTTCACCTACGGTAGTTTTGTTTTGATGGGGGTTGACCCAGAACGTATTTTTGATATCGTCCATCAGGCCAATATGGGGAAAATTTTTCCAGATGGCAAGGCTCATTTTGATCCAGTAACCCATAAAATCTTAAAGCCAGATGATTGGGAAGAAAAATATGCTCCAGAACTTGCTATTAAAAAGGAACTGCAGCGCCAGCTCAAGGCTTACGAACGCCATAAAGAGAGAAATAATACTCAATGAAAATCAAATAGCAAACTAGGAAACTAGCCGCAGGCTGCTCAAAGCACTGCTTTGAGGTTGTAGATAGAACTGACGAAGTCAGCTCAAAACACTGTTTTGAGGTTGCAGATGAAACTGACGAAGTCAGTAACATATATACGGCAAGGCGATGTTGACGTGGTTTGAATTTGATTTTCGAAGAGTATAAATAGTAAACAAAAAGGAGCTTTTGGCTCCTTTTCTTCGTGATTATAATGTTTTTTCTTGTTCTCTCACAACCAGCAAATCGACCTTAGCATGGCGGAGAATGTATTCAGATGAAGAGCCGACCAAGAGGCGTTCAAAGGCGTTGAGACCAGTTGCGCCAACGAGGATGAGATCCACTTCCTCAGCATCCGGAATAGTACGTGCCAAGAGGGTTTTTGGATTTCCCATTTCAATGACGATATGAACATCTGCCACACCAGCATCTCTTGCACGTTTTTCGTACTCTTTCATCAGACTTTCAGCGTCGACTTGGAGTTCTTCGTAAACTTCAGCATCAAAGGTGGATACGCTTTGGAGTGCGCGTGTGTCAATGACATGTGCGATGGTCAGTTTAGCGTCGTTTCGTAGAGCAGAATGAACTCCCTTGACAAAAGCCAAGTCCGCTTCTTTAGAACCATCGATTGCGACCATGATATTTTGGTAACGTTGTGCCATAATGAAACCTCCTGAAATTTTCTTACTATAATTGTAAACCTTTTCACTATAGAAGTAAAGCAAAAAAAGTATTTTTCAAAAGAATATTAGCGCTTAAAATCTATATAAATATATGATAAAATAAAAGAAAGGATAGCAGGAAACAAGTGAAGGGAGGGATAATGATGAAAAGCTCTTTTCAAACATCAAATTTCCTTTATTATGGAATTATCCTAGTTTCAGTCTTGGTAGAAGTTATCATGGTCTGGCAATTAGAGAGACTGGTACCGCTTCTTTATCCAGGTTTTATCGGCTTTTTAGTCTTTCATGTACTCTACCATCTAATCTTATTCCTAGTCGCTAAAAGAAGTGGGCGTTGGGATTACTTGATGATATGGGGACTTTTCCTCATGTTCAATCTTCTTTATGACTCCTTTTTAGGCTTGCTTTTTCTAGGTTTATCTTTTGGTATGTGATGTGTCTTTCGCAAATACCTGCTATCTCCCCTGTCTTGGCCTCACTTTTAGTGAGGTTTTTCTTCTGTAGGATTTTAGTAACACATTTCAGTAAACTTGTCGCATTCTCTTTCTAGTGGTATAATGTTACTATCTCGATGAATTGAGGAAACAAGATGAAAGAATATAACAAGTCTAGTAAGTTAGAGCATGTTGCTTATGATATCCGTGGTCCTGTTTTGGAAGAAGCCATGCGAATGCGAGCAAATGGAGAAAAGATTTTACGTCTGAATACAGGAAATCCAGCAGAATTTGGTTTTACAGCGCCAGACGAGGTCATTCATGACTTGATTATGAATGCGCGTGATAGTGAAGGATATTCTGACTCCAAAGGGATTTTCTCAGCCCGTAAGGCCATCATGCAGTATTGCCAATTGAAGAAATTCCCAAACGTAGATATTGATGATATTTACCTTGGAAATGGTGTCAGTGAACTGATTGTCATGTCCATGCAGGGACTGTTGGACAATGGAGACGAGGTCTTAGTCCCAATGCCAGACTATCCTCTCTGGACAGCGGCTGTAAGTCTAGCTGGAGGAAATGCCGTTCACTATATCTGTGATGAAGCTGCCGAATGGTACCCAGATATTGACGATATCAAGTCAAAAATCACTTCCAATACCAAGGCAATCGTCCTTATCAATCCAAATAATCCAACTGGAGCCCTTTATCCTAAGGAACTCTTGTTGGAGATTATTGAGATTGCCCGTCAAAATGATTTGATTATCTTTGCGGATGAAATCTATGACCGCATGGTCATGGATGGGCATGTGCATACGCCTGTGGCGAGCTTGGCACCAGATGTCTTCTGTGTCAGCATGAATGGTCTGTCAAAATCGCACCGTATCGCTGGTTTTCGTGTGGGTTGGATGGTCTTGTCTGGTCCTAAGACACACGTTAAAGGCTATATCGAAGGGCTCAATATGTTGTCCAATATGCGCCTTTGCTCTAACGTTTTGGCCCAACAAGTCGTACAAACTTCCTTGGGTGGCCACCAATCAGTCGATGAATTGCTTCTTCCAGGTGGACGAATATATGAGCAAAGAAACTTCATCTACAATGCCATTCAAGAAATCCCAGGTTTGTCTGCTGTTAAACCCAAGGCCGGACTCTATATCTTCCCTAAAATCGACCGAAATATGTACCGTATTGATGATGATGAGCAGTTTGTCCTTGATTTCTTGAAGCAGGAAAAGGTTCTCTTGGTTCATGGTCGAGGCTTTAACTGGAAGGAACCAGACCACTTCCGCATCGTTTACCTTCCTCGTGTTGATGAGTTAGCCCAAATCCAAGAAAAGATGACTCGTTTCTTGAAACAGTATCGTAGATAGGGCTTACATCAGAAAAAGCGTTAAAAAGCTGGAAACATTTGCCTAGAGCTATTGACAAAAGTAAAAGAATCAGATAGAATAGTAAAGTATGTTTAGTAACTGATCACTTTATAGCCGGCTAAACGAATACAAAATCTATGAGGAGGTATTCATCGTGAAACGTACTTATCAACCAAGTAAACTTCGTCGTGCGCGCAAACACGGATTCCGTAACCGTATGTCAACTAAAAACGGTCGTCGCGTATTGGCAGCTCGTCGTCGTAAAGGACGCAAAGTTTTGGCTGCATAATCCAAACGAACCATATCAAAAATCAGTAGGAACTCGAGTCTACTGATTTTTATTTTTGTAAAAAAAGCTCAAAATACTTTATATTTTTGCTCAAATGGTGTATAATATTTCACATACTGTAAAAAATGGAGAATAATCATGAAGAAATCAAAAGTTATGCTTTTTGGAGCTATGGCTTTGACAGCAGGTCTAGCTCTAGCGGCATGTGGGTCTTCCCAATCAAGTAATACAGACAAGACTTACTCTTATATCTTTGTTAATAACCCAGATACCTTGGATTATATTACCTCTACACGAGATTCTACATCTAGTATCACAACCAACTTGATTGATGGTTTGTTGGAAAATGACCAGTACGGCAATCTCATCCCGTCTATGGCTGAGTCATGGACTGTATCAAAAGATGGTTTGACCTACACTTATAAGATCCGTCAGGGGGCCAAATGGTACACTTCTGAAGGAGAAGAGTATGCGGATGTAACAGCTCATGATTTTGTGACTGGTCTTAAGTATGCGGCGGATAAAAAGGCTGAAAACTTGTACTTGGTACAAGACTCTATTAAAGGGTTAGCAGACTATGTTGAAGGGCAATCATCTGATTTTGGAACTGTTGGTGTTAAGGCGGTGGATGATTACACGCTACAATACACTCTCAACCAGCCTGAGACTTATTGGAACTCTAAAACAACAGCAAGTATTCTTAGTCCGGTAAACGAAGCTTTCTTGAAGTCTAAGGGAGATGACTTTGGAAGTGTGACACCATCAAGTATCTTGTCAAATGGTCCTTACTTATTTAAATCATTCACATCAAAATCTTTGATTGAACTTGATAAAAACCCTAATTACTGGGATAAGGACAATGTTAAAATCGAGAAAGTGAAACTTTCTTTCTTTGACGGTTCTGACCAAGACAGCATTGCAAGAGGTTTCTTGGATGGTAACTATACTGATGGCCGTATCTTCCCAACAAGTTCAGTCTTTTCTGAGCTTAAGAAGGGAAATGAGGACAAGATTACCTATACACCGCAAAATTCAGTTACTTTCTATTATCTTTTCAATGTGAATCGTCAAAGCTACAAGCAGACTATGAAACAGTCTGATAAGGAAAAGACAGATTCACGCGCAGCTATGCAAAATAAGGATTTCCGTCAGGCTATCAACTTTGCCTTTGACCGTCATGCTTATGCAGCACAGACAAATGGTGAAGATGGAGCAGACCGTATCTTACGTAACACGATTACACCAAGTAACTTTGTCCAAGTTGGCGATAAGAACTTCGGTGATATTGTCAATGAAAAAATTGTCAACTACGGTAAAGATTGGGCAAATATCAACCTAAACGATGGTAAGCAAGCCTTCTTGAACCCTGACAAGGCCAAAGAGAAATTTGCTAAGGCTAAAGAAAGTCTTCAAGCTCAGGGAGTAACCTTCCCAATTCATTTGGATATGCCAGTTGACCAGACTGCTAAGCTAGATGTGCAACAGGCTGGCTCTCTCAAGCAAACAGTAGAAGCCACTCTTGGTAAGGATAATGTTGTCATCGATGTTATCCAACTTTCTCCAGATGAAAAAGATCAGGCAACCTACTTTGCAGATACAGCAGAACAAAAAGATTACGATATCGACATCTCAGGATGGGGTGGAGACTACTCAGATCCGAAGACTTACCTAGCCATCCTTGATCCAGAGACAGGTTCTCAGTTGAAAAACATGGGCTTGACTGAAGGAAAAGACAAGGAAATTAAGGACAAGATTGGTCTTTCTGACTACAAGAAACTCTTGGATCAGGCTGATGCTGAAATCACAGATACTCAAGCTCGTTATGAAAAATACGCTGAAGCCCAAGCTTGGTTGACAGATAGTGCCCTCTTCCTACCAGTTCAAAGTGGCGGAGCCAACCCAATTTTCCGTAAGACTGTACCGTTTACAGGTCCATTCTCATTCGTTGGTCATAAGGGAAATGCAGACAACTATAAATATGTTGAATTGCAAAAAGAGCCAGTAACTGCTAAACAGTACCAAGAACTCTATGAAAAATGGCTAAAAGAAAAAGCTGAGTCAAATAAAAAAGCTCAGGAAGATTTAGCAAATCACATTCAATGATATTCCTAGTCATGCTTTTCAGTTAATACTCTTCGAAAATCTCTTCAAACCACGTCAGCGTTGCCTTACCGTATATATGGTTACTGACTTCGTCAGTTTCATCTACAACCTCAAAGCAGTGCTTTGAGCAGCCTGTGGCTAGCTTCTAGTTTGCTCTTTGATTTTCATTGAGTATAAGCATAGTGACTTGTTTCAGAAAAAGGCCTTACCAGATGCTTATTGGTTCTGGTAGGGCCTTTTCTTTATTCTTTTAAGTGATAGGAGTAGCTAGCGACAACGACGTCTTGGTGCCAACGACGAACGTATTTGAGTTTGAGACTCATCTGATTGTGCAGGATATTCTGCCAAGGTTTATTAGAGATAAACTGGGATATTAGGACTACTTGCTAAGGCCCATAGGCGATGGAGGACAGAGCGCCGCTTGACAAGATGCCCAGTATCGGAGTTTTCCCAGCAGTCTCCCCTAGCCTTCGGTTAAGGACTTAGGAGGACGATCTATGAGGGGCTATTTTAATTTTGTAAACATGGTCATTTACTTTGTTGAAAAATTCAATAAGTGCTATTATATTGCTTTGAAAAAAGAGCATCAAGAGATGATGATGGGTTTTAGAATATTTTTTTCAGATGAGGAGAGAGGTCAGTTTTTTTGCTATAATAGAAGATAGAAAACGAGGTTAGAAGAGATGATTTTTGATACACATACACACTTGAATGTAGAAGAATTTGCAGGTCGTGAGGCAGAAGAAATTGCCTTGGCTGCTGAGATGGGGGTTACGCAGATGAATATTGTGGGTTTTGATAAACCGACGATTGAGCGTGCCTTGGAGTTGGTAGACGAGTATGAGCAACTTTACGCGACTATTGGTTGGCATCCTACAGAAGCTGGTACTTACACAGAGGAGATTGAAGCCTACTTGCTTGACAAGCTCAAGCATCCCAAGGTTGTGGCTCTAGGTGAAATTGGCTTAGATTATCATTGGATGACATCGCCTAAGGAAGTGCAGGAGCAGGTTTTTCGTCGTCAGATTCAGTTATCTAAGGACTTGAATTTACCTTTTGTTGTCCATACCCGTGATGCGCTGGAAGATACCTATGATATTATCAAGAGCGAGGGAGTTGGCCCTCGAGGTGGTATCATGCATTCTTTCTCAGGAACTCTTGAATGGGCAGAGAAGTTTGTCGAGCTTGGCATGAAAATTTCCTTTTCAGGAGTAGTGACTTTCAAGAAGGCAACCGATATCCAAGAGGCTGCTAGAGAACTTCCTTTGGACAAGATTTTGGTGGAAACGGATGCGCCTTACTTAGCACCTGTACCCAAGCGTGGTCGCGAAAACAAAACAGCCTATACTCGCTATGTAGTGGACTTTATCGCTGACTTGCGTGGCATGACGGCAGAAGAGCTAGCAGTAGCAACGACTGCAAATGCAGAGCGCATTTTTGGATTGGACAGTAAGTAATGAAAGAGAAAATTTCACAAGTCATCGTGGTCGAAGGTCGCGATGATACGGCCAATCTCAAACGTTATTTCGATGTAGAGACCTATGAGACTAGAGGTTCTGCCATTAATGAGCAGGATCTAGAGCGAATTCAGCGCCTGCACCAGCGTCATGGGGTCATTGTCTTTACAGACCCAGATTTTAATGGGGAGCGGATTCGTCGCATGATTATGACGGCCATTCCAACAGTTCAGCATGCCTTCCTCAAACGAGATGAAGCTGTTCCCAAGTCCAAGACCAAGGGCCGTTCCCTGGGAATTGAGCATGCCAGCTATGAAGACCTGAAAACGGCTCTAGCTCAGGTTACAGAACAATTTGAACATGAGAGTCAGTTTGACATCAGTCGTAGCGACTTGATTCACCTTGGCTTTCTAGCGGGAGCAGACAGCCGTAAGCGAAGAGAATATCTAGGAGAGGCTCTCCGAATCGGCTATTCTAACGGCAAGCAACTCCTCAAACGCTTAGAGTTGTTTGGGGTTACTTTAGCAGAAGTGGAAGAAGCTATGAAAAGTTATGAGTAGGAAAGATGTGAACGTTACAATTTTTTAAGTTTCACAGTATTTTTCGAAGCAGGTAGAAGAGGAGACGTCTGATGTTAATTGGTCAAAAAATTAAAGAGATTCGGATAGAAAAAGGAATTAGTCGTCCAGATTTTTGTGGAGATGAGCAAGAACTGACAGTTCGTCAACTGTCGCGAATTGAAAGTGGAGCTTCGCAACCGAGTTTGCCGAAGTTAGACTATATTGCTCGTCGGTTAGGAGTTCCAGCTTATAGCCTTATGCCGGATTTTTCAGCTCTTCCTTCTGCTTATTTAGAATTGAAATACCAGATTTTACGTGAACCAATCTATGGTAAAGAAGAGGAATACGATAAGAAAGAAGCGTGTTTGGAAGAGATAGAGAACTTGTTTTATGAGCAACTTCCTAGTGAGGAAAAAGTATGGTTCGAAGCTACTAGAGCAACGATAGATGTTATTCGAAGCGGACGATCAGAATACGGGGAAACCGTACTGGACGATTATTTTAAAACAATTTATGATAAGGAATTGTTTTTGATAAATGAATTAGAAGTTATCAACTTATATTTTGCTATAGTGCTTACAAAGATAAAACAAGGTCAAAGTCAGATTTCAGAAATTGAAAGAATTCATTCGTTTTTAGTTCGTTTGGCAAATCATGTGGAATTAATTTCACCAGAATATCTGTTTGCTTTAAGTAATACTTTGTTTTCGGGTCTTGCCTGTTTGGATAATTTATCGACTTATGATTCACTAGAAACCTATATCTTTAGCCTTAATCACATAATGGAAAAAACACAAGATTTTCAGAAGAAACCAATTATATTAATGTTGGAGTGGAAATTATCCCTAATAATAAAAAATGATTATGTCTCTGCCGAACAGTTCTATCAGAAATCGAAGCTATTTGCTGATATAATAGAAAATTCTTATTTAGTTACTATGTTGGAGAAACAATGGCAAGAAGATTTAAAAAAATATTTATAAACATAGTGAAGCAGTGACAAAAATGTCCTTGTTCTGATCTTGAAACAGTTCTAAAGTTCGTCTTTAGGGCTGTTTTTTTATATATAAGCTAAAAATGACATGAAATGCTTATATTTTAAGGACATTGATGTCCTTTGAGTTTATTTAAGAATAATTTATAATTAATTAAAACGTGAAAGGAGATTACAGTATGAACTTTTTTAGTTTATTTTATTTAGTTACTTGGTGGTTTAAATAAAATTTAGTTATGTCTACTTAGTCTCAAAAATTTATTCATAATATATAATAAATATAATTTGATAGACTAAATTAGAAAAATAAGGAGAGGATGCCATGAGGTGTTGCTTTGAAAAGGTCTATGATCCATGACTTAGTTTTACTTGAATAGAAAATGGACAATATATAATAAATATTTATGATAAAATAAAAAATAAAGGAGTATCAATATGAAACAAACAGTTAAAAAATTAGCCCTTGTAGCGAGCATTGCAGCAACATTAGGTGGAAGTGTAGCAGTAGTATCGGCCGCGGTTAAGTATCCAGATGGTGGTGTCTGGACGTATGGTTCAGGTGACGGAGGTGCTTACTCAAACTACTATCACTCTTCAGAATATCATAGCTCAACAGTTGTTAGTAGAAAAACTGGTTCATCTGATAAGGGATATGCTGGTGCTGGAGGGACTTCTCGTGCATGGATTCGTACTTCTTGGGGAGAGAAAGTTGCATTCTACTATAATGTTTAGAATGGTATAGCCCTATTGTTTAGCTTTACTTGATCACCTTCTCACTAAGTAACCAAGTAACTTTTTGGAGGAAATGATGAAACGTTTATTTATTTTGATTTCAATGGTATTGGTATCGCTTTATATGCTGATAACTTCCGTTGACCATCGAGAAGAGATTTTATTTGGTAACTATCTCTCTGTTGATGTGACAGGAATGGTAATAAATCAACCAGTAGCTAGTCGCGAAGAGGTGACAGAGGCTTTGAGTCACTTGGCAGTAGAGCATAATAGTCTCATCGCCCGTCGGATTGTTGAGCCAAATGAAGCTGGAGAAACACGCTTTACCTATGCCACTTACGGTCAGGGAGAGCTTCCAGAAGGTCTGACCATTTCCTCCAAGGAGAGTGCAGAAACGAGTGATTTATTAGGGTCTTACTTGATTGTGTCAGGAAGTTTGGATGGAGTGAGCTTACAGACCACCTTGAAAGAACTTGGCTATCAAGGCTTTGTTTCGAGTGGAGAAGATCCATTTTCGATAGTCTTACTATTGGCGGCCACCCCTATGGTGCTACTGAGTTTAGCTATTTTTCTGCTGACCTTTATGAGTTTGATTCTGATTTATCGGATAAAATCCCTTCGTCAAGCAGGGATTCGCTTAATAGCTGGTGAGAGCTTGTTTGGGGTGGCTCTCAGACCAGTGTTAGAAGATATGAGACAGCTTATCTTCTCGATGCTGGTATCCAGTCTTTTGGGATTGGGGATTCTCTGGTATCAAGGTGCCTTGTTTATGGCAACAGTGCAACTGGTCATCATTGGTCTTTTGCTTTATGGATTGGCCTTGGTAGGGATATCTACCTTATTAAGTGTCGTGTATCTACTTGGTTTACAGGAAAATAGCCTGGTGGATCTATTGAAAGGGAAACTCCCTCTCAAACGTATGATGACATTGATGATGGTGGGGCAACTTTTAGCTGTATTGGTTGTCGGCTCGAGTGCGACTGCTCTCCTACCCCACTACCGTGAAATGCAGGAAATGGAGAGAGCTAGTGATAAATGGAGCCAGTCCTCAGATCGTTACCGTCTATCCTTTGGTTGGTCTAGTGCATTTGCCGATGAAGAAGGAATGCGTAAGGACAATCGTGAGTGGCAGACATTTACTGAAGAACGGTTAGCCAATACAGACTCTTTTTATATCATGAGCAATGTTGACAATTTCTCAGATGGCGCAGAAGTGGATCTAAATGGCAATCGACTCAGTGACTATACACCGTCAGGGAATGTTATCTATGTCTCACCGCGCTATCTGATAGAAGAAAAGATTACCGTTTCTTCAGAGTTTATGGACAAGATGCAAAACTTGTCTGAGGGAGAGTTTGGGCTGATCTTGCCTGAAAGCTTGCGAGAGCAATCTGCCTACTATCAAGGATTATTTACAGATTACCTGCAAAACTTTTCATCTGAAAGTGTAGAAGTGACGAGTCAGAAACACTACCTCCCACAGGTAACGCTAGCTTTTACAGAAACAGGACAGGAACGCTTCCTCTATAACGATGGGTACAAGACGACACGCCAGTACCTAAAAGACCCGATTATTGTAGTTCTCACGCCACAAGCGACTGGAACAAGACCTGTTGCAGGGATGTTGTGGGGAACTACGGCTAATAGTGCCTTGAAACTAGATCGATATGGAGATAGCATCACAGCTCTAAAAGATCAAGGACTATATCACAAGGTCTCTTACTTGGTAAAAAGCCAGCTATTTTTTGCCAAGGTACTAAATGACAAACGGATGGAGTTTTACTCTCTCCTTATTGGGACTGTTTTGACTCTGTCTACGGCTATTTTGTTATTTGATTCCATGAATCTTCTCTATTTTGAGCAGTTCAGACGGGAGATCATGATTAGACGTCTTTCTGGTATGACAATCTATGAGCTTCATGGCAAGTACTTACTGGCGCAAGGAGGAGTTCTCTTGCTTGGGCTAATCCTATCTAGTGTTTTGACAGGAGATAGCTTGATTAGCGCTCTAGTTGTAGCTTTATTTACTCTTAACGCCCTCTTGATTTTAGTAAGGCAGGATAAAAAGGAAGAAGCTGGTAGCATGGCAGTATTGAAAGGAAAATAAGATGATTGATATTCAAGGATTGGAAAAGAAGTTTAATGACCGTGCGATTTTCTCTGGTTTAAATCTCAAGCTGGAGAAGGGCAAGGTTTATGCCTTAATCGGAAAGAGTGGAAGCGGAAAGACGACTTTGCTGAACATCTTAGGAAAGCTAGAAAAGATAGATGGTGGAAGGGTTCTCTATCAGGGGAAAGATTTAAAAAACATTCCCACTCGTGAGTATTTTCGAGACCAGATGGGCTATCTCTTTCAAAATTTTGGCCTTTTAGAAAACCAGTCAATCAAAGAGAATTTGGATTTGGGCTTTGTTGGTCAGAAAATCTCAAAAGTAGAACGTTTGGAAAGGCAAGTGGAGGCTTTAGAAAAGGTTAATCTAGGGTATTTGGATCTAGAACAAAAAATTTATACTTTATCTGGGGGAGAGGCCCAACGAGTTGCCCTTGCGAAGACTATTTTGAAAAATCCACCCTTGATTTTAGCGGATGAACCAACAGCAGCTCTAGATCCTGAAAATTCAGAGGAGGTTATGAATCTATTGGTGGGCTTGAAAGATGAAAATCGAATGATCATCATTGCGACCCATAATCCCCTAGTCTGGAATAAGGCCGATGAAATCATTGATATGAGGGAGCTTGCTCATGTGTGAAAAAATTCGTATTCGCAGGGTATCTGATTATCCTAGTGCCAGAGGTGGTTTAGAAGATATTCTCATCATGGAAAATATGACCAATCATCTCCTTTTGGTTCAAATCCGAGTAAATGGCTATTTGCTTGATTTTGCTAGCATTGAAGGGCAAAGGCAAAAGCATTATCGTTTGAAAAATTTACCTCAAACGGTTGAACTGACAGTGGACGATGTGGAGGAGGATGTAGATTTGACCCTACCTGAAAATCGAAGTTATCAAGAAGCTGATTTTTTTGAACGTATGTTTCGAGAGAACCGATAAGTCCATTTCCAAGACTATCTTTCTTCATGAGGAAAGATAGTTTTTTGGTATGATTTTCACCCCCAAAATACAAGGGGAATGTGTTACAATAGTAGTAACAGATAATAGAAAAGAGAATAGATGAGAATTGCAGATTATAGCGTGACCAAGGCAGTGCTGGAGCGTCACGGTTTTACCTTTAAAAAGTCTTTCGGACAAAATTTTCTGACTGATACTAATATCCTTCAAAAAATTGTCGATACGGCTGAGATTGATGACCAGGTCAATGTTATTGAAATTGGGCCAGGTATTGGTGCCTTAACGGAGTTTCTGGCTGAGCGTGCAGCAGAGGTCATGGCTTTTGAGATCGACCACCGTTTGGTGCCAATTTTGGCAGATACCTTGCGTGATTTTGATAATGTGACCGTAGTTAACGAAGATATTCTCAAGGTTGATTTGGCGCAACATATCCAGAATTTCAAAAATCCTGACCTGCCCATCAAGGTAGTGGCTAATTTGCCTTATTACATCACGACGCCTATTCTCATGCACTTGATCGAGAGCGGCATTCCTTTTAGTGAGTTTGTCGTCATGATGCAAAAAGAAGTGGCGGACCGCATTTCAGCTCAGCCGAATACCAAGGCTTACGGTAGCTTGTCGATTGCGGTGCAGTATTACATGACTGCCAAGGTTGCCTTTATCGTGCCTCGTACGGTCTTTGTGCCAGCACCAAATGTGGACTCAGCCATCTTGAAAATGGTGCGCCGTCCAGAACCAGCCGTAGCAGTAGAAGACGAGAACTTATTCTTTAAGGTTTCCAAGGCAAGTTTCACTCATCGTCGCAAGACCTTATGGAATAACCTGACAGGTTACTTTGGTAAGACCGAAGAAGTCAAGGACAAGCTGACCAAGGCCTTGGACCAAGCAGGTTTGTCACCAAGTGTGCGTGGGGAAGCTCTCAGCTTGGCAGAATTTGCCAGCCTAGCAGATGCACTTAAAGGGCAAGGACTCTAAGATGCAGGGACAAATCATTAAAGCCTTGGCTGGGTTCTACTATGTAGAGAGTGAGGGCAAAGTCTATCAAACACGAGCGCGTGGAAATTTCCGTAAAAAAGGTCATACCCCTTACGTTGGGGACTGGGTCGACTTTTCTGCCGAAGAAAATTCAGAAGGCTATATTCTCAAGATTCACGAACGGAAAAACAGTCTGGTCCGTCCGCCTATTGTCAATATTGACCAAGCTGTGGTGATCATGTCTGTCAAGGAACCTGATTTTAACAGCAATTTGTTGGATCGGTTTTTGGTTCTTTTAGAGCACAAGGGTATTCATCCTATCATTTATATTTCTAAAATGGACCTACTGGAAGATAGAGGGGAACTGGATTTTTACCAACAGACCTATGGTGATATCGGCTATGACTTTGTGACCAGTAAAGAGGAACTACTGCTCTTGTTAACAGGCAAGGTTACAGTCTTTATGGGGCAGACAGGTGTTGGGAAGTCAACTCTTCTCAATAAAATCGCACCAGACCTCAATCTTGAAACAGGAGAAATTTCTGATAGTTTAGGTCGCGGGCGCCATACCACTCGAGCTGTTAGTTTTTATAATCTCAATGGGGGTAAAATCGCAGATACACCAGGCTTTTCATCGCTGGATTATGAAGTGACAACGGCTGAAGACCTTAATCAGGCCTTTCCAGAGATTGCTAGTGTCAGCCGAAACTGCAAATTCCGTACTTGTACCCATACCCATGAGCCGTCCTGTTCAGTGAAGCCAGCAGTGGAAGAAGGGACTATTGCCAGCTTCCGTTTTGACAACTACCTGCAATTCCTCAGTGAAATTGAAAATCGCAGAGAAACTTATAAAAAAGTCAGCAAAAAAATTCCAAAATAAGGAGAAACCTATGTCTCAATACAAGATTGCTCCGTCAATTCTGGCAGCAGATTATGCCAACTTTGAACGTGAAATTAAACGCCTAGAAGCAACTGGGGCAGAATATGCCCATATCGATATCATGGATGGTCACTTTGTGCCACAAATCAGCTTTGGCGCAGGTGTGGTCGAAAGTCTTCGTTCTCATAGTAAGATGGTCTTTGACTGCCATTTGATGGTATCAAATCCCGAACATCATTTAGAGGATTTCGCGCGTGCAGGAGCTGACATCATCAGTATCCATGTGGAAGCAACGCCTCATATCCACGGTGCCCTTCAAAAGATTCGTTCTCTAGGTGTCAAACCATCGGTTGTTATCAATCCTGGAACGCCTGTTGAGGCTATCAAGCACGTGCTTCACCTAGTTGACCAAGTTTTGGTCATGACGGTGAATCCTGGCTTCGGTGGGCAAGCTTTTCTACCTGAAGCCATGGATAAGGTTCGTGAGTTGGTTGCCCTTCGTTATGAAAAAGGTTTGAACTTTGAAATCGAAGTGGATGGTGGGATTGATGATAAAACGATTGCTCAAGCTAAAGAAGCTGGTGCGACCGTTTTTGTAGCAGGTTCCTATGTCTTTAAGGGAGAAGTCAATGAGCGAGTACAAACTCTCAGAAAACAATTGGACTAGGGTTGCCGTTTTTGCTGGCGGAGACCGCGGTCATTATCGGACAGATTTTGATGCTTTTGTTGGTGTGGATCGGGGTTCGCTCTGGGTCTTGGAGGAAAACCTACCTCTTGCTCTAGCGGTTGGAGATTTTGATTCTGTGACCGAAGAAGAGCGACAGGTGATTCAAAAACGTGCCCTGCGCTTTGTTCAAGCCCAGCCAGAAAAGGATGATACCGATTTGGAATTGGCTCTCTTAACCATTTTTGAGCAAAATCCTCAGGCTGAGGTTACTATTTTCGGTGCTTTGGGTGGCCGTATTGATCACATGCTGGCCAATGTTTTTCTTCCTAGCAATCCCAAGTTGGCGCCTTATATGCGCCAGATAGAAATTGAGGATGGGCAAAATTTGATTGCCTATTGTCCAGAAGGGACCAGTCAGCTACATCCCCGTTCAGACTACGATTATCTAGCCTTTATGCCGGTTCGGGATAGCCAGCTGACTATTCTCGGTGCCAAGTATGAGTTGACAGAGGACAATTTTTTCTTTAAAAAAGTGTACGCTTCTAACGAATATATAGATAGGGAAGTTTCGGTGACTTGCCCAGATGGCTATGTGGTCGTGCTACATAGTAAGGACAGGAGGTAGGATGGAAAGTTTACTTGTTCTATTATTGATTGCCAACCTAGCTGGACTCTTTCTGATTTGGCAGAGGCAGGATAAGCAGGAAAAACATCTGACCAAGAGCTTGGAGGAACAGGCAGATCACTTGTCAGACCAGTTGGATTACCGTTTTGAACAAGCCAGACAAGCCAGCCAGTTGGACCAAAAAGATTTGGAAGTGGCTGTCAGCGACCGTTTGCAAGAAGTGCGAATCGAATTGCACCAAGGCTTAACTCAAGTTCGTCAAGAAATGACTGAGAATCTCCTCCAAACCAGAGATAAGACCGACCAACGTCTCCAATCCTTGCAGGAATCAAATGAGCAACGTCTGGAACAAATGCGCCAGACAGTCGAGGAAAAGTTAGAAAAGACCTTGCAGACACGATTGCAGGCTTCCTTTGAGACAGTTTCCAAACAACTGGAGTCTGTCAATCGTGGCCTTGGAGAAATGCAGACAGTTGCCCGTGATGTTGGCGCCCTCAACAAGGTTCTCTCTGGAACTAAAACGCGAGGGATTCTGGGAGAATTGCAACTGGGGCAAATCATCGAGGATATCATGACCCCTGCCCAGTATGAACGAGAATTCGCAACAGTTGAAAACTCTAGCGAGCGAGTGGAGTATGCCATCAAGCTGCCTGGGCAAGGCGACCAGGAATACGTCTATCTGCCAATTGACTCTAAGTTTCCACTGGCAGATTATTACCGCCTAGAAGAAGCCTATGAAGTAGGTGACAAGGATGAAATCGAACGCTGTCGTAAGTCGCTCCTAGCAAGTGTCAAGCGTTTTGCTAAGGATATTAGGAACAAGTACATAGCACCACCTCGGACGACCAATTTTGGAGTTTTGTTTGTTCCGACAGAAGGTCTCTACTCAGAAATCGTCCGCAATCCTGTCTTCTTTGATGATTTGAGAAGGGAGGAGCAGATTATTGTCGCAGGTCCAAGTACCCTATCAGCTCTTCTTAACTCCCTATCAGTTGGCTTCAAAACCCTTAATATCCAAAAAAGTGCCGACCATATCAGCAAGACTCTTGCTAGCGTCAAGACTGAGTTTAGCAAGTTTGGTGGCATTCTGGTCAAGGCACAAAAACATCTCCAACATGCCTCTGGCAATATTGATGAACTATTAAACCGTCGCACCACAGCTATCGAGCGGACGCTCCGTCACATTGAGTTATCAGAAGGTGAGCCTGCGCTTGATCTACTCCATTTCCAAGAAAATGAGGAAGAATATGAAGATTAGTCACATGAAAAAAGATGAGCTGTTTGAAGGATTTTACCTAATCAAATCAGCTGACCTGAGGCAAACTCGAGCTGGGAAAAACTACCTAGCCTTTACCTTCCAAGATGATAGTGGCGAGATTGATGGGAAGCTCTGGGATGCCCAACCTCATAACATTGAGGCCTTTACCGCAGGTAAGGTTGTCCACATGAAAGGGCGCCGAGAAGTTTATAACAACACCCCTCAAGTCAATCAAATTACTCTCCGCCTGCCTCAACCTGGCGAGCCCAATGACCCAGCTGATTTCAAGGTCAAGTCGCCAGTTGATGTCAAGGAAATCCGTGACTATATGTCGCAAATGATTTTCAAAATCGACAATCCTGTTTGGCAACGGATTGTCCGAAATCTCTACACCAAGTACGACAAGGAATTTTACTCTTATCCAGCAGCCAAGACCAATCACCATGCCTTTGAAACGGGATTGGCCTATCATACGGCGACCATGGTGCGTTTGGCAGATGTCGTTAGCGAGGTCTATCCTCAGCTTAATAAGAGTCTGCTTTATGCGGGGATTATGCTGCATGACTTGGCTAAGGTCATCGAGTTGACGGGACCAGATCAGACCGAGTACACAGTTAGAGGCAATCTTCTTGGGCATATTGCTCTAATTGATAGCGAAATTACCAAGACAGTTATGGAACTTGGCATTGATGATACCAAGGAAGAAGTCGTTCTGCTCCGCCATGTTATCCTTAGTCACCATGGCTTGCTTGAGTATGGGAGTCCAGTCCGTCCACGCATTATGGAAGCAGAGATTATCCATATGATTGATAATCTGGATGCAAGCATGATGATGATGTCAACAGCTCTGGCTTTGGTGGATAAGGGAGAGATGACCAATAAAATCTTCGCTATGGACAATCGTTCCTTCTATAAACCAGATCTAGATTAATAATTTAAGAAAAATGAGCATTTTTTAGGATAAGAATGTTCGTTTTTTTATGTGAATATGGTATAATAGACAAAATATCAAAATTAAATGAAATGGGAAATAGAAATGAAATTAAGAAGAAGTGATCGGATGGTTGTCATTTCCAACTATTTGATTAATAATCCTTATAAACTAACTAGTCTCAATACTTTTGCTGAAAAGTATGAATCTGCTAAATCATCCATCTCAGAAGATATCGTGATTATCAAACGAGCTTTTGAGGAAATCGAAATCGGTCATATCCAGACAGTAACTGGAGCCGGAGGTGGTGTCATCTTTACACCTTCTATTTCGAGCCAGGATGCCAAGGAAATGGTGGAGGACTTGCGTGCCAAGTTGTCAGAAAGCGATCGTATCTTGCCAGGTGGTTATATCTATCTGTCTGATTTGCTTAGTACACCATCTATCTTGAAAAATATTGGTCGCATTATTGCCAAGAGCTTTATGGACCAAAAAATTGATGCGGTTATGACCGTAGCGACTAAGGGTGTTCCACTTGCAAATGCAGTTGCCAATGTCCTCAATGTTCCCTTTGTTATTGTGCGCCGTGACCTGAAAATTACCGAAGGTTCAACTGTCAGCGTCAACTATGTATCCGGTTCAAGTGGTGACCGTATCGAGAAAATGTTCCTTTCAAAACGTAGTCTCAAGGCAGGAAGCCGTGTCTTGATTGTGGATGACTTCTTGAAAGGTGGCGGAACTGTCAACGGGATGATCAGCCTCTTGCGCGAGTTCGACTCAGAACTAGCAGGTGTAGCGGTCTTTGCGGACAATGCCCAAGAAGAACGTGAAAAGCAGTTTGACTACAAGTCACTCTTGAAGGTAACCAATATTGATGTCAAGAACCAAGCCATAGATGTTGAGGTTGGCAATATCTTTGACGAAGATAAATAAGAGATAGAACTAAAGGTTGGAACGATTGTCCCAGCCTTTCTTTGCAAATAGAATAGAAGGAAGCTTATGAAAACACCATTTATCAATAAAGAAGACTTAGAAGAGATTGTTGCCGAGTTCCCGACACCCTTTCACTTGTATGATGAGAAGGGGATTCGTGAGAAGGCAAGAGCCGTCAACCAAGCCTTTTCGTGGAACAAGGGCTTTAAGGAATATTTTGCAGTTAAGGCTACTCCAACACCAGCTATTTTGAAAATTCTCCAAGAGGAAGGCTGTGGTGTGGATTGCTCTAGTTATGTGGAGCTTTTGATGAGTCATAAACTGGATTTCCCTGGTTCTGAGATTATGTTCTCTTCAAACAACACGCCAGACAAGGAATACGCCTATGCGCGTGAATTGGGTGCGACCATTAACTTGGATGCCTTTGAAGATATTGAACATCTGGAGCGAGCAGCAGGAATTCCAGAAATCATCTCATGTCGTTACAATCCTGGAGGTGTTTTTGAGCTGGGGACAAACATAATGGATAATCCTGGAGAAGCCAAGTTTGGCATGACCAAGGACCAGCTCTTTGAAGCCTTTGCCATCTTGAAGGAAAAAGGAGCTAAGACTTTTGGGATTCACTCCTTCCTAGCGTCCAATACCGTGACCCATCTCTATTATCCAGAGTTGGCCCGTCAGCTTTTTGAATTGGCTGTTGAAATCAAGGAAAAGTTGGACATTTCGCTAGATTTTATCAATCTTTCTGGCGGTATTGGTGTCAACTATCGTCCAGACCAGGAGCCGAACGATATCGCCTTGATTGGTGAGGGGGTTCGTAAGGTATATGAAGAGGTACTTACGCCAGCAGGTCTTGGTCAGGTTAAGATTTACACCGAATTGGGTCGTTTTATGCTAGCCCCTCACGGTGCTTTGGTCACAAGAGTCACTCATAAGAAGAAAACTTACCGTACCTATCTAGGTGTGGATGCATCAGCAGTCAATCTCATGCGTCCAGCCATGTACGGAGCCTACCACCATATCACCAATCTGACTCACCCAGATGGACCATCTGAATTGGTAGATGTGGTCGGTTCACTCTGTGAAAACAATGATAAATTTGCAGTGAATCGGGAACTGCCTCATACAGAAATCGGTGATTTGCTGGTAATTCATGATACAGGTGCCCACGGTTTTTCAATGGGCTACCAGTACAACGCCAAACTTCGTTCTGCGGAAATCCTTTATACTGAAGAAGGTAAAGTCCGTCAAATCCGCCGTGCAGAGCGCCCTGAGGACTACTTTGCAACCTTGTATGGCTTTGATTTTGAAGAATAGAATGATAATTAATTGAAAATGAAATTGAAAAACAGATTGCTTTCTAAAAAATAGGCAAAAATCTTGTTTTTCCTTCGAGTCGTGATATAATAAAACTATAAAACGTTTTCAAGGAAGGTAACGATATGTCTGAAGAAACAATTGATTATGGACAAGTGACAGGAATGGTGCATTCGACAGAAAGCTTTGGGTCAGTAGATGGGCCTGGTATTCGCTTTATTGTCTTTTTGCAGGGCTGTCACATGCGTTGCCAGTATTGCCACAACCCGGACACTTGGGCTATGGAATCCAATAAATCACGTGAACGGACAGTAGATGATGTCTTGGCAGAGGCTTTGCGCTATCGCGGTTTCTGGGGAAATAAGGGTGGTATTACAGTCAGTGGGGGAGAAGCACTCTTGCAGATTGATTTCTTGATTGCCCTCTTTACCAAGGCTAAGGAACAAGGAATCCACTGTACCTTGGATACCTGTGCACTTCCTTTCCGTAATAAACCACGTTACCTTGAAAAGTTTGACAAATTAATGGCTGTTACTGACTTGGTTCTCTTGGATATCAAGGAAATCAACGAAGAACAGCACAAGATTGTTACTAGCCAAACCAATAAAAATATCTTGGCTTGTGCCCAGTATCTATCAGATATTGGAAAACCTGTCTGGATTCGCCACGTGCTAGTTCCAGGATTGACAGATAGAGATGATGACTTGATTGAACTTGGTAAGTTCGTCAAGACCCTCAAAAATGTTGATAAGTTTGAAATTCTACCTTATCACACCATGGGTGAGTTCAAATGGCGTGAATTGGGAATTCCTTATTCTCTCGAAGGGGTTAAACCACCAACAGCAGATCGCGTCAAGAACGCTAAAAAACTCATGGATACCGAAAGTTATCAAGACTATATGAAACGTGTACATGGATAAAAAGAAGCTGGATGGAAAAGAGCCCACTGAAAAAGTCATCAATTGATGGCTTTTTTGTTATACTAGAGATGAGGTGAAATGATGCTTGATAATCAGTTAACTATGGATGTCAGTCCTTATTCTAGTTTGTATAATATCGTGGTTCCTAAAACCCACTTTTTTCGTCAGCTAACTGAACTCTGTGATTTTAGCTTTATTCATGATGAACTAGAAAAGAATTATCGTCCCGATTTTGGGTGTAAAGCTTATTCACCGATTATGATGTTCAAATATCTCTTGTTAAAAGATATTTATAAGTTATCAGATATCGATGTGGTGGGACGTTCCTTGTCAGATATGGCCTTTAAATTTTTTCTTGGTCTAGCTCCTGAGGATTCTGTTATCGAGTCATCCTCTCTGACAAAATTTAGAAAGCTAAGAATTAAAGATGACAAACTGCTTGGTGTATTGATTCAGAAGTCTGTTCAAATTGCACTCGAACACAACTTGATTAAGAGTAAAATCCTCATTGTGGATGCCACTCACACCAAATCTCATTATAATCATAAGAAACTCCAAGAAATTCTTAGGAAGCGTTAAAAAGCTTTACGTAAAACGATTTATCAACATTCAGAAGATATCAAAATAGAATTTCCAAAGAAACCCCAAGAAGATAAACTCGAAGCAGAATTGACATATACAGAGGAGTCAATGGCTATGGTTAAAAAACACGAGGAACTCTTAGCCCTACCGGCTGTCTCTCAAAAGTTCAATTACCTAAAAGAGGCTGTTGAGGACGACTTAGAATACTTGGAAGCTTCTGTTAAGGAGGAGACTAGGCTCGGACATAAGACAGCCGACAGCTCTTTCTATGGATATAAAAGTCATATCGCTATGACGGATGAACGGATTATTACTGCTTGTGTGGTCACTTCTGGCGAACAAAGTGATAGGAAATATTTACCTGAGTTATATGCTAAAACAAAGGAAAATAGTCTGGACATCGAGACTATTATTAGTGATGCGGCTTATTCAGTAAAGGACAATATTCAACTAGCTCGCAAAGAAAAGATTCATTTGGTGTCAAAACTGAACCCTTCTGTTTCAAAAGGTTACCGTAAAGAAGAGGATGGGTTTGAATTTAATAAAGACGCAGGGCTATTTGTCTGTCCTGAAGGACACATGGCTATTCGCAAAACAAGGACAGGGAAAAAATATCAAAATAAGAATCAAGTTGTCACTCATTACTTTGACATTGAGAAGTGCAAGAGTTGCCTTTCCAAGGAAGGTTGTTATAAGGAGGGGACAAAGTCTAAAACTTATTCATTAGCTATTAAGAGGAACGACCATCTTTTCCAGAAGAAATTTCAGGAAACATCTTATTTTAAAGAAATTACCAGACATCGCTATAAAATCGAAGCGAAGAATGCCGAACTAAAACATAGACATGGCTTTGATGTCGCAAGGGCATCAGGTCTTTTCAACATGGAATTACAGGCAGCAACAAGCATATTCGTGGTCAATATGAAACGAATTATGACCTTAATAAATACAAAATAACCGAGGAATTCGCTCAAATTGATGAGAGATTCCTCGGTTTTCAGTTTATTAAAAGTAAGAGGCTTATTTTTTCAGTGGGCTAAGTTTTTAATGTTTGTCTTTTATATATCTAATCTTCAAATTGTTTAATAATAAAACATTAAAAGGCGTATCTAAAAAATGTAAATGCTTGCTAAAAACGGATTTTCATAAAAATCTTCTTTTTAAAAAATAGAATTATGTTAAAATACTAAAGAGGTGTAAATTATCAGATTATTTCAGCCGTACAGTGTAATTTGTAGATATTTCATAATTTTACGGCCTTTCAAAAATAGGATTGATTTTATTTGTAAGTAATGAAAAGTTTGAGAACAATTTAGTCACGTTCTACTTCAACGTATAAGTATTAGTTTAGGTGACGACAAAAATTAATTGTCCTACCATATTTGAATAGAGTTTTTTGAGAAATGGTTTAACCTTTACTTTGTATAGCACAGACTTTTCTGGAAAGGAGTATTAAGACAGATTTTACGAAGAATAAATAATTTGATAATCAAAAAGACAGTCAAAGAGTAACTTGAAAGATATTATTGCAATAGGAGATATTTAAATGAAGGAAGTTTTAAAACTAAGAAAACGCAGAACAGGCCAATGGGTAACTGTTGCTGGTATGGTATTAATTGGTGCATGTATGACAATCGGGAATACAGTGGTTTTTGCAGATGATACTCAAACATACCCGATTGAGGCATCAAATAGTAATAAATTTAATTTAACGGACTCCCCCTCTCCTTTAAGTAGTGAAAATTTAGGAACAAATAATCGAGGGCATGAGGTAGCTACTTTACCATCTACAGGACACGTTGATTCAAGTGCCAAAACCACACCAGAATATTTGATGAGTGAATCGTCAACTGTTTCTTTAGTCACAAGTGATGTGGCGACTACAGAGACCTCAACCTCAGTATTGGCTAGTCTTTCTGAAGTCGCACCAACTAAGTCAACCGACAGCTCTGAAACGCTAGTGCCCTCAACTTTATCGGAAGATCCAAAGCATTCATCAACTTCAGAGGGGGCAGTAGCTGAAGTTAAAAGCCACTCTGAAACACTAGTAGAACATTCTACTAATAGTAATAATGAAGAGGAAAGTGGTGATAATTTAATTTACGATATACACAATCAAGAAGTGACAATTACTGATATCAAGCGAAAAGAAACAATTAAAAAACTGATTATTCCTCAAAGAATTTCTAATTATAGAGTCACCGAAATAGGTTCTTCAGCTTTTTCAGGTTCTAGTTTGAAGGAAGTAGTATTACCAAAAACGTTAACGAAGATAGGCGATTCTGCCTTTAGAGGTACCCAGTTGACAAAACTTACCCTTCCAGAAGGCATCACCGAAATAGGTTCTTCAGCTTTTTCAGGTTCTAGTTTGAAAGAGGTAGTATTACCAAGTACGCTAACGAAGATAGGCGATTCTGCTTTTAGTGGGACACAGTTGAGAGACATCACTCTTCCAACCAGTGTCACAACTATAGGAAGTAGAGCCTTTGGATCTATTGATAGTTTAAGCAGCGTTGTTATTCCAAAGAATTTGAGTAATGCTTATGGAGCTTTTGAGGGTTCACAACATCTCAAGACAATTCATTTTGAAGAAGGCCTAACTAAGATAGCTGACGGTCTTTTTAAAGGTTCAGGGATTTCGAGCATAACAATTCCTAAGACAGTCACTGAAATAGGATACGAAGCTTTCCGTAATACAAGAATTACAGAACTTTATATTCCAGACAGTGTTACTAAGTTAGGTGATAATTCCTTTAGTTTTTCTGATAACTATTCTAATGATTTACCTTCTCTTACTAAAGTTAGCTTGCCATCAGAGTTGCAATCAACTAGTTCACCATTCTATGGACAGAAGAATCTCAAGGAAGTAGTGCTTCGTGGAAATTGGAAGACAATTCCAAGTGGATTGTTTTCTGGAACAGGAATTGAAAAACTAGTGATTCCAGAGGGTGTTACTGAAATAGGGGCAGGTGCCTTTTCAGGTTCTAGTTTGAAGGAAGTAGTATTACCAAAAACGTTAACGAAGATAGGCGACTCTGCTTTTAGTGGGACACAATTGACGAGACTTACCTTGCCAGAGGGCATCACCGAAATAGGTTCTTCAGCTTTTTCAGGTTCTAGTTTGAAGGAAGTAGTATTACCAAGTACGCTAACACAGATAGGCGATTATGCTTTTAGTAGGACACAGTTGAAAAACATCACTCTTCCAACAAGTGTCACAGCTATAGGAAGTGGAGCCTTTGGATCTATTGATAGTTTAAGCAGCGTTGTTATTCCAAAGAATTTGAGTGATGCTTACAGAGCTTTTGAGGGTTCACAACATCTCAAGACCATTCATTTTGAAGAAGGCATAACTAAGATAGCTAGCGGTCTTTTTAAAGGTTCAGGAATTTCGAGTATCACAATTCCTAAGACAGTCACTGAAATAGGATACGAAGCTTTCCATAATACAAGAATTACAGAACTTTATATTCCAGACAGTGTTACTAAGTTAGGTTCTAATTCCTTTAGTTTTTCTGATAACTATTCTAATGATTTACCTCCTCTTACTAAAGTTAGCTTGCCATCAGAGTTGCAATCAACTAGTTCACCATTCTATGGACAGAATAATCTCAAGGAAGTAGAGCTTCGTGGAAATTGGAAGACCATTCCAGGAGGATTGTTTTCTGGAACAGGAATTGAAAAGTTAGTGATTCCAGAGGGAGTTACTGAGATAGGTGAAGGTGCTTTTTCAGGCTCTAGTTTGAAGGAAGTAGTATTACCAAGTACGTTAAGGAAGATAGGAAATTCTGCTTTTAGTGGGACACAGTTGACAAATATGTCGGTTCCTTCTAGTGTTAGGGAAATTGGCTCTTATGCCTTTAATAGTACGCCACTTGAGGTAATTAATTTACCTTATGGTTTGCAAGTAATCGGTAGTGGAGCTTTTCGAAACACCAAGCTTGAAACAATTGAGATCCCAGAAGGTGTGACTTATCTTGATGATTACACTTTAGCCAATATTCCAACACTGAAGTCTGTGTATCTTCCAAAAAGTTTGACAGCTTTCGTTCAGTCTTGGAATACACCTTCTGAAAGCGTAGAATACCATGTTTATCTGGATTCTTTTGCTTTAGAATATATGATTGAAAAACAACTTAACTTTAAACTTCGTGATGAAAATGTAGCAAATGATGACAGTAAAGTATTAGACAGTAGCAATTCCTACTATCTGACAACTACAACAGGTACTCGTCGACAAGGATATTTAGGTCTAGACTTAAAGTACGCTATAAAAAAAGATAAATCAAGTGATGATGGTAAGTATGTCCTTCACCTCAATATACCATCTACAACGAAAGTTTTTGAAAGTAAAATACGAGTAAATGGCCAAGATGTAACGGCAACAGTTTCTAATGGTTATCTTGATATTCCTGTTTCAGAAGAGATAGGTAAGATTAAGTTAATGCTGATGACAGAAAATAGAGAACTCACTAATGTTCGTTTATTTGCACAGCTTTCCTATCAAAAAGATAGAAAAAAAGTATCCGAAAATATTGGAGCTATCAATGTTAATATACCTGTCTTAACACTAACAGCTAATCAGGTAACATCAAGGAGTTACTCTCGTATTAGTGGAGTAGCTGACCCTAATGACAAGGTAATTGCTTATCTTGATGATATGGTTGTTGGTCAAGTCAAGACCAAAAAAGATGGAAGTTATACCTTTGATATACCTCTGGTAACTCCTGTAGACAACAAAGAATATACAATCAAAGTGAAGGCTTTATCATCAGATGGTCGAGAAATCAGTGAGACAACAACAGTTCGCTATGAGAAAAATTATCCTGAGTTAGTGAACTTTATCATGCGTCATAATGGCTATACTTATAATTTGAAAGAGAACCAAGACAAAGTTCCAGTCATCAGTTTTAGACCTGGTGGACAATTTGATTTTGAGGTTGAATATACGAATACCAGTGGCAACGATAGTCTCTATCTTGTCAGTAGTCGCGAAGGTATTAATAAAGTTATTGAGCTAAAATGGGATGTTAAAAAAGAAAAATACGTTTATACTGGCTACTTTGACCAAGAAAATACTAATTATGTTCCTGGTAAAATGACTCTTTATCTTGAAAAAGGTGTTGCACCATCAGAAACTATATATAATAGTGAAGTTCAGGATAATTTATCACTACGTACTGCTGGCAAAAGTTTAGTATTAGATAGTGATGGGGATGGATATCCTGATATAGTAGATAAACACAGAAACGCCTGGGACGTAGGAGACCGGGATTTGGCAATTTTCTCATTATTAAGTTATAAATCAGAAAAAGAAATTAAAAAAATCTTCCTTGATAAGAGTTTTAATGACAAGGGCTTAAACATAGGAGGATTAGACCAGTCTTTATTTGAAAATTGGCGATTATTGGGTTCACCTGTCTTTTTACCAGGAGTTGCATACATTAATGTTTATAGATTTGTAAATGATAAGACAAAAGAAATTGTTTTAGCTATACGTGGTACAGATGAGGAGGTAAGAGAAGGTGGCGATAGAGGAATAGAAAAGCCTTTTTTAAGCCCAGAATGGATAGATAATTATCTTAAAATATGGGCTGGCGTATCTTTAGATAAAGACGTAATAAAGACCTCTCTTAATTTGTTGTTGCCTAGCGGTAGTGATTATGATGTATCAATTGTTGGGCATTCTAGAGGCTCCTATCTTGCATATATTTTAGCAGCAAAAATGTTAACAAATAGATTAATAGCTCAAGATTATGAAAAAATTGATAGTGTTATTGATACTAAAAAATTAATTAGAGGAAATCTAAAAAATGTTGTTACTTTTAATGGTGTCGGACTTGCTGCAGAGAAAGAACAAATGCTTGCATTGGTGAAGGGACTGATTGAAAAACTGATACAAAATGCAGCAGGAGGTAATTTAGTATTAACGTTGCAAAAAATAAAAGACGAGCTATCAGGCACGGATTTTCAGTCAGAAAAGGAACTAATTGAGTTATTACAATCCTCAGGTTTAACAAGGGCTTATAGTATAATAGGAGATAAGGTTAGCGATCCATTCCGTAATGGAATTGGAATTGGTGTACATCCTAATATAGTTTTGCCAAGATATGAAAAAAAGCAGCTTATTAATCCAGAGAATGGAGAATTAAGTGAGCATGATATTCATAATTTTTTATATTATTTATCACAAGGAGTTAGAAACTCGAAAAATCAGTTTAGGGGAATTGGTGATTTAAAGTCAAACGAAGTCAATGAAAGAATTAGCAGTAGTGCACTCTCAGATTTTAAATTTGTGATAGACCCATCCGGTATTGTAATCAATGATGTTTCTAAGAATCCTATTACTGGTGCAATAACCACAATTTATTATCGAGGTGAAAATGGTGAAGAAGTGCTATGGGATGCAGGTGAGTATTCACAGTTTAATCCTTTGTTTACGACAGTTAATGGCGAGTATGCTTGGGATGTGCCAGAGGGATTCTGGAAAGTCAAGGTAAGTAAAGAGGGATATGAGTCTGCTGAGTCTGACTGGCTTCCAGTACCACCACCTCAGACAGAAGTACATTTCAACTTAAAACCATTGTCTTATAAGATAACTTATAAAGTTGGAGATGGCATATTAAAGGAAGA
This sequence comes from Streptococcus shenyangsis, assembly GCF_006385785.1. Taxonomy (GTDB): domain Bacteria; phylum Bacillota; class Bacilli; order Lactobacillales; family Streptococcaceae; genus Streptococcus; species Streptococcus shenyangsis. The sequence continues at coordinate 105,376 of NZ_VFSH01000004.1, read as the reverse complement.
TGTTCCAAGGAGCTACCAAACTGATGTAGATACGGAGTTGCCTTATCCTGTTCGTAAAGGATACGTTTTTAAAGGATGGTATTTAGATGATAATTTCTCAGGTGAACCTTTCTTTAATACATTGTTCGATAAAGCAGGTGACAAGGTGCTTTATGCTAAGTGGGAAAAGGACACAAAAATTCTAAGTGATGATGATAACGTTGTTACGGTGACAGTTTCTGGAAATGATGTAAATGTGATTGGCAAGGTTGTTAGAAAGGAAGTTACTAATGCTGATATCTTGGAAAAGGTTGGGGAACATAATAACCTTCTTATGGAAATTCAAGCTTTAGATGATGATGGTAATATAGTATCCTTATCTGAAGACGCTAAAATTGAACTAGCAGTGATTTCAGGTCAAAAACCTTATAAGGTGTTACATTATGTAAAAGATAAGTCGACTTTTGAGGAGGTACCATTTAATTGGAATGAAAAGGACAAAAACATTTCCTTAACCACGTCAACTTTAGGGGTTTATTTGATTCAAAATAAATTGACAGAAAAACAAATGACTTCTAAGGTTCGTCAAGAAAGTCGAGTTCTTAAGACAGATAAGATTGAATATGTTGATGATTCAAGTCTCGATGCAGGCAAAGTTCGAGAAGTTGCAGCAATAAACGGAAAAGTTTTAGTAGAAATCACAGACGTATATGTAAATGGTGAGTTGCAATCAAGTACAGAAAAAGAATTATCACGTATTGAACCGCAAGCTAAGAAGGTTTATCGAGGAACAAAACAGGTATCTCACGTCCCAGATGTTGCACCAATGGAGAATAATAAACCAGAGGCTATTATTGAAACTAAGGTTCGTCAAGAAAGTCGAGTTCTTAAGACAGATAAGATTGAATATGTTGATGATTCAAGTCTCGATGCAGGCAAAGTTCGAGAAGTTGCAGCAATAAACGGAAAAGTTTTAGTAGAAATCACAGACGTATATGTAAATGGTGAGTTGCAATCAAGTACAGAAAAAGAATTATCACGTATTGAACCGCAAGCTAAGAAGGTTTATCGAGGAACAAAACAGGTATCTCACGTTCCAGATGTTGCACTAATAGAGCAAAATAAACCAGAGGCTATTATTGAAACCAAGGTTCGTCAAGAAAGTCGAGCTCTTAAGACTGATAAGGTTGAATACGTTGATGATTCAAGTCTAGATGTAGGCAAAGTTAGAGAAGTTGCAGCAATAAACGGAAAAGTTTTAGTAGAAATCACAGACATTTATGTAAATAGTGAGTTGCAATTAAGTACAGAAAGAGAATTATCACGTATTGAACCGCAAGCTAAGAAGGTTTATCGAGGAACAAAACAGGTATCTCACGTCCCAGATGTTGCACCAATTGAGGTTAATAGAATCGAACGTAATAATATTACGAAAGAGCATCCAGGGGTTTCTATTGCGATAAATACTAAGTTAGAGCCAGTAGTGATGAATCAATCGTCTTCTGAACCTCTTTCGTCAAAAGAAACAACCATAAGAACTAAGGGTTATTTACCAAATACAAGTAGTGAATATAGTTATGGTTTTGAGTTGGCAGGTATTATTGCTTTAGCAACGGCTCATTTTGGAATAATCTCAAATAAGAGAAAGAAAAATATAAAAAACTAGTTATTAGTGATGGATTAACTCAACTTCAAGAATTATTCCACATTAAGACTAATGAGAAAGTTCTCAGAAGTGATATTCGGCTCTATAATATTTGTAGTGGGTAAATCCCCTATGAATATTATAGAGCCTATTTTGTTGTAGAAAAAAAGTCCCATAAGATCTATAATGAAAAGCGACAAAATAACTCATTATAAAGATTTATATGGAACAATTACATTTTATCACAAAACTTCTCGATATCAAAGACCCTAATATCCAAATTATAGATATCGTTAATAGAGATACCCACAAAGAAATCATCGCTAAACTGGATTATGAGGCTCCAACTTGTCCTGATTGCGGAAGCCAAATGAAGAAATATGATTTTCAAAAACTATCTAAGATTCCTTACCTCGAAACGACTGGTATGTCTACCAGAATCCTTCTGAAAAAACGCCGTTTTAAGTGCTATCAATGCTCTAAAATGATGGTCGCTGAAACTTCTATCGTCAAGAAGAATCACCAAATCCCTCGTATCATCAACCAAAAGATTGCTCAAAAGTTGATTGAAAAGACTTCTATGACCGATATTGCCTCATCAGCTGGTCATATCAACTTCAACTGTTATTCGCAAGCTCAATGATTTTCACTTTGAGCATGATTTTTCTCGCCTTCCTGAGATTATGTCTTGGGATGAGTACGCCTTCACCGAGGGAAAGATGAGCTTCATTGCACAAGATTTTGACAAGCTCAATATCATCACTGTTCTTGAGGGCAGAACACAAGCTATCATTCGAAATCACTTTGACTTAGCTAAATAGCTTTTTCCGTGTGCTAAAATCGTTCTTGATCGTTTCCATATTGTCCAACACTTGAGTCGTGCTATGAGTCGTGTTCGTGTCCAAATCATGAATCAGTTTGAACGAAAATCCCATGAATACAAGGCTATCAAGCGCTACTGGAAACTCATTCAACAAGATAGTCGGAAGCTCAGCGATAAACGTTTTTATCGCCCTACTTTTCGCATACACTTGACCAATAAAGAGATTCTAGATAAACTTTTGAGCTATTCAGAAGACTTGAAATACCACTATAATCTCTATCAACTCTTGATGTTTCACTTTCAGAATAAAAAGCCTGACAAATTTTTCGGACTCATTGAGGACAATCTAAAGCAGGTTCATCCTCTTTTTCAGACTATCTTTAAAACCTTTCTAAAGGACAAAGAGAAAATCATCAATGCCCTTCAGTTACCCTATTCCAATGCTAAATTGGAAGCCACCAATAATCTAATCAAACTTATTAAGCGAAATGCATTTGGATTTCGAAACTTTGAAAACTTCAAAAAACGGATTTTTATTACTCTGAATATCAAAAAAGAAAGGACGAAATTTGTCCTTTCTAGATCTCAGCTTTTCTTCAACCCACTACAGTTGACAAAGAGCCAATCTACGTAGCTTTATCTCGAACGTTGTTTTCCAGCGTTGCGATTTTTGGGTTTTTTCTTGCTTGTGATAGCAGTTGGTTGTTCAGGGGTAACGTCTTTTCGTCCACTTGGTGTAGAGAAAGTACGTGCTTTTGGTGGGTTCTTGGCTAGTTCTTCACGGACTTTTTTGCGAAGTTTTGGACGAACGATATAGTTGACGATAAACTGTTGGAGAATCATCATGAAACCACCGACAACCCAGTAAAGTGTGACACTAGCTGGTGAGAAGAGGGAGAAGACGACGATCATGAGTGGGCTCATGTAAATCATTTTCTTGATTTGTTCTCTCTGCATTTCATCTTCTACTCCGTGAAGTGAAAGAAGCGATTGAAGATAGTAAAGAACACCAGCACAGGCAACTAAAATTAAACTAGGTGAACCTAAAGGAATACCTAGGTAGCTTGCTTGAGCAACACCTTCAGTATGTTGGGCAGCAAAGTAGATAGCTGAGAAGAATGGCATTTGAATGAGGATAGGGAAACATCCTACACCACCAAACATGCTGATGCCGTGCTCTTTTTGAGCAGCAAAGAGGGCTTGTTGGGCTTCGAGTTTTTCTTCTTGAGTCGTTGCTTCTTTGAGACGCGTTTGATGTGGCTCAAGGACGTGCTTGAGGGCATTCATCTTTTCAGAGTGAAGCGTTGCCTTCCATGATTGGTAGATACCAAGTGGCAAGATAATCAAGCGTACGATAATGGTCACGATAATGATAGCGATACCAAAACCTAGACCTTTATCAGTAGCGAAGTACTTAATAGCTTCTCCCATCGGAGCACCCAAGAAATCCCAAACGGGACCAATTGGCTTACCTGTTGCTTTATCAATCTGAACGCAACCTGTCAAGACGAGCAACATAGCCACTCCCATAGCTGAGAGTGCAAAACGTTTAATAGATTTCACTGTTTTTATTCCTTCTTTAAAAATTATACCTTTCTATTCTACTGTTTTTTTACAAAATATACAATAGTTCTAGAGACCTAATTTGCGATTTTAAAGTCAGGGTAGGGAGGAAAGTTGCTCAGTTTGACATCTAAGTAGCTGACTTTTGAAAAAGGTGTGGGTCCTTTGCGGATTTCTTGAATAAATTTTGCCATGGTAGCAGATGAGTCTGCTTGGGCTAAGATTTCGACTGTACCATCGTCGTTATTCCATACCCGACCTGTGATACCACCAATTTCAAGTGCCAGGCTGTAAACACCCCAACGAAATCCAACTCCCTGCACTCTACCTTGGGCAATCATTCTAACCTTTTGCATACCAAACCCCTTTGATTGTGTTATAATATTTCTATGACTATTATAACCTCAAAAGCCAATTCTGTGGTAAAAAATGCCAAGAAATTACACCAAAAAAAATACCGCAAGTCTGCTTATTTGATTGAAGGCTGGCACTTGTTTGAAGAAGCTGTTCAAGCTGGAGTGACGATTGAGAAGATCTTTGCCCTAGAAAATTACCGAGATCAGTTAGCTGCTTTTCCGCAAACTGTCTGGGTGTCAGAGGATATTTTGCTAGATTTGGCGGATTCTCAGACTCCACAGGGAATTGTTGCCGTGGTTCAAAAAGAAGAAGTAGGACAAGCTGACTTTAGTCAGGGCAAGTTCTTATTTTTGGAAGATGTGCAAGATCCTGGTAATGTGGGAACGATTATTCGGACTGCGGATGCAGCAGGTTTTACTGGAGTGATTGTCTCAGATAAATCGGCAGATATCTACAGTCTCAAGACCTTACGTTCCATGCAAGGCAGTCATTTCCATCTGCCTATTTACCGAATGTCTAGTCAAGCGCTTCTCGAGGAAGCTAAGAAGGCAGTTATCCCTGTGCTAGCAACAACTCTATCTAAAGGCTCTGTTGATTATAGAGAACTGCCTCCTATAGACAATTTTGTACTAGTCATGGGGAATGAGGGTCAAGGAATTAGTCCCCTCATGGCTGAAAGTGCAGACCAGTTGGTCCACATTAGTATGAAGGGGCAGGCGGAGAGTTTGAATGTTGCCGTTGCAGCTGGTATTTTGATTTTCCATTTAAGCTAATTTTAACTTTCTTTGTTATAATCAAGGAAAGATGTTCATAGAAAAGGAGAAAAGATGAATCACACTATTATTCACGACCGCGCAGGTCTCAATCAATTTTACGCTAAGGTTTATGCCTTTGTTGGTCTGGGAATCGGACTATCTGCTTTGGTATCAGGCCTTATGTTGACGGTCTTTCAGTCTCAGCTAGTTTACTTTTTGATGCAGGGGCGTCTCTGGTTGACCATTGCTACTTTTGCGGAGTTAGCCCTAGTCTTTGTTGCCAGTAGTATGGCTTCAAAGAATAGCCCAGCGGCTCTTCCAGTATTTTTACTTTACTCAGTATTAAACGGCTTTACCCTCAGTTTTGTGGTGGCCTTCTATACTTCAGGTACAGTTTTATCTGCCTTTGTGTCGAGCGCCCTTCTCTTTTTTGTCATGGCGGCAGTTGGTATGTTCACTAAGAAAGATTTGAGTGGGATTGGTCGTGCTATGATGGCTGCCCTTATCGGTTTGATTATTGCTATGATAGTCAATATTTTCTTGGCTAGTGGGTTCTTTGATTATATGATTAGTGTAGCCATGATCTTGGTTTTCTCTGGGCTGATTGCTTGGGACAACCAAAGGATTCGCCTTGCCTATGAACAATCACAAGGTCGTGTAGCGACAGGTTGGGTTGTGTCAATGGCTCTTAGTATCTATCTTGATTTTATCAATCTCTTCCTAAGTATTCTACGTATCTTTGGTCGCAATGACTAAAAGGTCTATGAAATCAGTGTTTTGAGTGACACTGATTTTTTTATATTTGCTCTTTTCTTTTCTTGAAAATAGGTGTATAATGCTTTTAACTAATTTTTGAGGAGTAGTTTATGAAGAAAAGTTTTATTCATCAACAAGAAGAAATTTCCTTTGTCAAAAACACTTTTACCCAGTATTTGAAAGATAAGTTAGAAGTTGTCGAAGTTCAAGGTCCTATCTTGAGTAAGGTCGGCGATGGGATGCAGGATAACTTATCAGGTGTGGAGAATGCCGTATCGGTCAAGGTTCTCCAAATCCCTGATGCTACTTATGAAGTGGTGCATTCACTTGCTAAATGGAAACGCCATACCTTGGCTCGTTTTGGTTTCGGTGAGGGTGAAGGTCTTTTCGTCCACATGAAGGCCCTTCGTCCAGATGAAGATTCGCTGGATGCGACCCACTCTGTTTATGTTGACCAGTGGGACTGGGAAAAAGTCATTCCAAATGGACAACGCAACATTGCCTATCTAAAAGAAACAGTTGAAAAGATTTACAAGGCTATTCGTCTTACTGAGTTAGCTGTTGAAGCCCGCTATGACATCGAGTCAATCTTGCCAAAACAAATCACTTTTATCCATACAGAAGAGTTGGTCGAGCGCTACCCAGACTTGACGCCGAAAGAACGTGAAAATGCTATCTGTAAAGAATTTGGAGCTGTTTTCTTGATTGGTATCGGTGGTGAATTACCAGACGGTAAACCGCACGATGGACGTGCACCAGACTATGATGACTGGACAAGTGAGTCTGAAAATGGCTACAAGGGTCTAAATGGTGATATTCTTGTCTGGAATGAATCTCTAGGTGGAGCCTTTGAGCTATCTTCTATGGGAATCCGTGTAGATGAAGAAACGCTTCGCCGTCAGGTTGCTATTACAGGTGATGAAGACCGCTTGGAGTTGGAATGGCACAAGGCTTTGTTGAATGGCCTATTCCCATTGACAATCGGTGGAGGAATTGGACAATCTCGTATGGCCATGTTCTTACTTCGCAAGAAACACATCGGAGAAGTGCAAACAAGTGTTTGGCCTCAAGAAGTCCGCGATACTTACGAAAATATTTTGTAGAGAATCGAACCGCAAGGTTCGGTTTTCTTTCTCTTTTTGCCCATAATTTGGTATAATAAACGGTATGAAAATCGTATCAGGAATCTATGGGGGACGTCCCCTCAAGACACTAGAAGGCAAGACGACAAGACCCACTTCGGATAAGGTTAGGGGAGCCATTTTTAACATGATTGGTCCTTACTTTGAAGGTGGACGAGTCTTGGACCTTTATGCAGGTAGTGGTGGTTTATCTATCGAGGCAGTATCGCGTGGCATGTCCAGCGCTGTTTTGGTGGAGCGAGACCGTAAGGCTCAGGCTATCGTGGCTGAAAATATTCAGATGACCAAGGAAGTTGGAAAATTTCAACTCCTCAAGATGGATGCAGAAAGGGCATTGGAACAGGTATCTGGGGAATTTGATCTCATCTTCTTAGACCCTCCTTATGCTAAGGAACAAATCGTAGCAGATATTGAAAAAATGGCTGAAAAAGAGCTTTTTTCTGAAGATGTCATGGTCGTGTGTGAGACGGATAAGGCCGTTGAACTTCCAGAAGAAATTGCCTGCCTGGGTATCTGGAAGGAAAAAATTTATGGAATTAGTAAGGTGACAGTCTATGTCAGATAAGATTGGCTTATTCACAGGCTCATTTGATCCGATGACAAATGGGCATCTGGATATGATTGAACGGGCGAGCAGACTCTTTGATAAGCTCTATGTCGGTATTTTTTTTAATCCCCACAAACAAGGATTTCTCCCTATCGAAAATCGTAAACGGGGGCTAGAAACGGCTTTGAAACATTTGGGAAATGTTGAAGTCGTGTTTTCACATGATGAATTGGTGGTTGATGTTGCAAAAAGACTAGGGGCTACTTTCCTAGTGCGAGGTTTGAGAAATGCGTCGGATTTGCAATATGAGGCCAGTTTTGATTACTACAACCATCAGCTGTCTCCTAATATAGAGACCATTTATTTACATAGTCGACCTGAACATCTCTATCTCAGTTCATCAGGCGTTAGAGAGCTTTTGAAGTTTGGTCAGGATACTACCAGCTATGTTCCCGAGAGTATTTTGGAGGAAATAAGAAATGAAAAAAAAGATTAGATGGCCCTTATATGTCATTGCGGCCTTGATTGTGACCTTTTTGGCATTTGTAGTGCCTTTGCCCTATTATATAGAGGTTCCAGGTGGTTCGGAAGATATTCGCCAAGTCCTTAAAGTCAATGACACAGAAGATAAGGAAGCTGGGGCTTATCAATTCGTTACGGTTGGTGTCCAGCACGCTACTTTAGCCCATATGATTTATGCTTGGTTGACGCCTTTTACAGATATTCGTAGTGCCAAAGAGACTACAGGTGGCTCTTCCGATGTTGAATTTATGCGGATCAATCAATTCTACATGCAAACATCGCAAAACATGGCCAAGTATCAAGGACTAAAAACAGCTGGTAAGGATATTGAACTCAAATACCTTGGGGTTTATGTTTTGACTGTGACAGATAATTCAACCTTTAAAGGGATTCTCAACATCTCTGATACGGTCACAGCAGTCAATGATCAGACCTTTGATAGTTCCAAAGATTTGATTGATTATGTCAATTCTCAAAAATTAGGGGACTCAGTCAAGGTAACTTATGAAGAAGATGGGCAAACCAAGTCTGCAGAAGGAAAGATTATCACCTTGGAAAATGGTAAAAATGGTATTGGAATCGGTTTGATTGACCGTACGGAAGTGACCAGTGATGTCCCAATTCGCTTTTCAACAGCTGGTATCGGCGGTCCAAGTGCAGGTCTCATGTTTAGTCTGGCAATCTATACCCAAATAGCTGACCCTGGTCTTCGTAATGGTCGTATCGTTGCCGGTACCGGAACTATTGACCGTGATGGTAATGTGGGGGATATTGGAGGTATTGATAAGAAAGTTGTAGCTTCGGCTAGAGAAGGTGCCGCGATTTTCTTTGCCCCTGATAACCCTGTTAGCGAAGAAGAACAAAAAGCGCATCCGGATGCGAAAAACAACTACCAAACAGCCCTGGAAGCAGCTAGAACAATCAAGACAGATATGAAAATCGTGCCAGTTAAAACCCTACAAGATGCAATTGATTACTTGAAAAACAATCCCTAATTTTTGAGTGAAGTTTCCAAACTAGCGCACAAACATAGAAGATGGTATAATAGTCAAATGGTTCAATTATTATTCACTCTAAGCAGTCACATGCTCTTTATTTATGTGAGTTTTTACCTTTTAAAGAATCTTGTTAGATGGGAAAAGGTTTTAAAAGTGACAGCTGAGAATACAGGAAAAGTTCGTTTACTAGTAGCTTTTTTCAGCATTGTAATGGGCTATATCTTGAGTTCTTTCTTTATCAGCCTATATCAGTTGTGGCAAGAAGCGCTTAGAGGATTATTATAAAATCAAGAGTAAAGGAAATAAGTATGGAAAAAATTGTGGTTCAAGGTGGCGATAATCGTCTGGTAGGAAGTGTTACGATTGAAGGAGCAAAGAATGCAGTCTTGCCTTTGTTGGCAGCGACTATTCTAGCAAGTGAAGGAAAGACTGTCTTGCAGAATGTTCCTATCTTGTCAGATGTTTTCACTATGAATCAGGTGGTTCGTGGTTTAAATGCCAAGGTGAATTTTGATGAGGAGGCTCATCTTGTGGAGGTGGACGCGACTGGCGATATCACTGAGGAAGCTCCTTACAAGTATGTCAGCAAGATGCGCGCATCTATCGTTGTCTTGGGTCCAATTCTTTCCCGTGTAGGTCATGCCAAAGTATCCATGCCAGGTGGTTGTACGATTGGTAGCCGCCCTATTGATCTGCATTTGAAAGGTCTAGAAGCTATGGGGGCTAAGATTAGTCAGACAGCTGGTTATATCGAAGCCAAGGCTGATCGCTTACATGGAGCTCATATCTATATGGACTTCCCAAGTGTTGGTGCTACGCAGAACTTAATGATGGCAGCGACTCTGGCTGATGGGGTGACAGTGATTGAAAATGCTGCGCGTGAGCCTGAGATTGTGGACCTAGCTATTCTCCTAAATGAAATGGGAGCCAAGGTCAAAGGGGCTGGTACAGAGACCATTACCATTACTGGTGTGGAGAAACTTCACGGTACGACTCACAATGTGGTACAAGACCGTATCGAAGCTGGAACCTTTATGGTGGCTGCTGCCATGACTGGTGGTGATGTCTTGATTAAAGACGCTGTTTGGGAGCACAACCGTCCCTTGATTGCTAAGTTGCTTGAAATGGGAGTGGAAGTGACAGAGGAGACTGAAGGTATTCGAGTTCGCTCTCAACTAGAAAATCTAAAAGCTGTCCATGTAAAAACCTTGCCCCACCCAGGTTTTCCAACGGATATGCAGGCCCAATTTACAGCCTTGATGACCGTTGCAAAAGGGGAATCAACTATGGTGGAGACAGTTTTTGAAAATCGTTTCCAACATCTAGAAGAAATGCGCCGCATGGGCTTGCATTCTGAGATTATCCGTGATACAGCTCGTATTGTTGGTGGACAAGCTTTGCAGGGGGCAGAAGTTCTTTCAACTGACCTTCGTGCCAGCGCAGCCTTGATTTTGACAGGTTTGGTAGCACAAGGAGAAACCGTGGTTGGTAAATTAGTCCACTTGGATAGAGGCTACTACCGTTTCCATGAGAAGTTGGCGCAGCTAGGTGCTAAGATTCAGCGGATTGAGGCAAGTGATGAAGATGAATAAGAAATCAAGCTACGTAATCAAGCGTTTACTTTTAGTCATACTAGTACTGATTTTAGGTGCTCTAGCCCTAGGTATCGGCTTAATGGTCGGTTATGGAATCTTGGGCAAGGGTCAAGACCCATGGGCTATCCTGTCCCCAGCAAAATGGCAGGAATTGATTCATAAATTTACAGGAAATTAGGCTGGGAGACCAGCCTTTTTATAAAGAATAAGGAGAAATATGAACAAAAAAACAAGACAGACACTGATTGGGCTGTTAGTGTTATTGCTTTTGTCTGCAGGTAGCTATTATATCAAGCAGATGCAGTCGACAGCTAATAGTCCCAAAACCAAGCTTAGTCAGAAAAAACAAGCGTCTGAAGCTCCTAGTCAAGCATTGGCAGAAAGTGTCTTAACAGATGCAGTCAAAAGCCAAATAAAAGGGAGTCTTGAGTGGAATCGCTCAGGTGCTTTTATCGTCAATGGTAATAAAACAAATCTAGATGCCAAGGTTTCAAGTAAGCCCTACGCTGATAATAAAACAAAGACAGTGGGCAAGGAAACGGTACCAACCGTAGCTAATGCCCTCTTGTCTAAGGCTACTCGCCAGTACAAGAATCGGGAAGAAACTGGGAATGGTTCGACTTCTTGGACTCCTCCAGGTTGGCATCAAGTTAAAAATCTAAAGGGGACTTATACTCATGCAGTCGATAGAGGTCACTTGTTGGGTTATGCCTTAATCGGTGGCTTGGATGGTTTTGATGCCTCGACAAGCAATCCTAAAAATATTGCTGTTCAGACAGCCTGGGCAAATCAGGCACAGGTCGAGGATTCGACTGGTCAAAACTACTATGAAAGTATGGTACGTAAAGCCTTGGACCAAAACAAGCGTGTCCGTTACCGTGTAACCCTTTATTACGCTTCAAACGAGGACTTAGTTCCTTCAGCTTCACAGATTGAAGCCAAGTCTTCAGACGGAGAATTGGAATTTAATGTTCTAGTTCCCAATGTTCAAAAGGGGCTTCAACTGGATTACCGAACTGGAGAAGTGACTGTAACTCAGTAAAAGATAACATAAACTCCTATGTCACTTGTGGATGTAGGAGTTCTTCTTTTACTAGTTTCAGCAGGGCTACAATAGATACTGATACTCAATGGAAATCAAAGTACAAATTAGGAGGCTAGTCGCAGGTTGCTCAAAGTACTGCTTTGAGGTTGTAGATAAGACTGACGAAGTCAGCTCAAAACACTGTTTTGAGGTTGCAGATAGAACTGACGAAGTCAGTAACCATACATAAGGCAAGGTTAAGTTGACGTGGTTTGAAGAGATTTTCGAAGAGTATGAGAAAAAATAATATGTATTGGATCATATTTTGTGATATAATAAAGGATAAGATACTATTTTAGGAGAAGAACTATGGAAGACCCAAGTAGTCAGAACTTGTTGCTACAATTTGTTTTATTGTTTATCTTGACGGTGTTAAATGCCTTTTTCTCAGCCACAGAAATGGCCATGGTGTCACTAAACCGTGCGCGGGTTGAACAAAAGGCAGAAGAAGGAGATAGACGCTATATCCGTCTGTTGAAGGTACTAGAAAATCCTAATCACTTTTTATCAACCATTCAAGTAGGGATTACCCTGATTACGATTTTGTCAGGGGCGAGTTTGGCAGAAACTCTAGGACGAGAAATTGTCTCTTGGCTTGGAAATAGCGAAACAGCTTATGCTATTGCAAGTTTTCTATCTTTAGCATTTTTGACTTATATTTCCATCGTTTTTGGGGAATTGTATCCTAAGAGAATCGCTCTTAATCTAAAGGATGCCTTGGCGATTCGTACAGCGCCAGTTATCATTGGGCTGGGGAAACTAGTTAGTCCCTTTGTTTGGCTCTTGTCTGCCTCTACCAATCTCTTGAGTCGCTTGACTCCTGTGGCCTTTGACGATGCTGATGAAAAAATGACCCGTGATGAAATTGCCTACATGCTGACAAATAGTGAAGAAACACTAGATGCTGATGAAATTGAGATGTTACAGGGGATTTTTTCACTAGATGAACTGATGGCCAGAGAAGTCATGGTTCCTCGAACGGATGCCTTCATGGTTGATATTAAGGATGATAGTCAAACCATTATCCAAAGTATTTTAAAACAAAATTATTCTCGTATCCCTGTATATGATGGAGACAAGGATAACGTGATTGGGATTATTCATACCAAGAGTCTTCTTAAGGCAGGTTTTGTAGACGGTTTTGACAATATTGTTTGGAAGAAAATTTTACAAGATCCACTCTTTGTTCCTGAAACCATTTTTGTAGATGACTTGCTAAAAGAATTGCGCAATACCCAAAGACAAATGGCAATATTGCTAGATGAATACGGTGGTATGGCTGGTTTAGTGACTCTGGAAGACCTCTTAGAGGAAATCGTTGGGGAAATCGATGATGAAACGGACAAAGCAGCAATAGATGTTCATCAGATTGGCGATGATACTTACATTGTTCAAGGTACCATGAATCTCAATGATTTTAATGACTACTTTGATGTTGAACTGGAAAGTGATGACGTTGATACTATCGCTGGTTATTATTTGACAGGAGTTGGAACCATTCCAACGACTGAGAAGCTCAGCTATGAATTGATCAGCCAAAACAAACAGCTTATCCTAATCAATGATAAAGTAAAAAATGGACGTGTTACCAAGGTAAAAGTCCAAATTACAGAAGTCGAAATAGAAGAAGAAACAGAGTAAACTAGAGGCTTTTGTCACCAGGTGTGACGAAGCTTTTTTCAGTTGATTTCAAAAGATTGTCTTCTAAAAAGAAGTCTGCCCCAAATTCGTGTTCCAAAAGTTTTTGTAAGTTATATGTATTTATCCGATGAAAAAGAAAAAAGCCCTTTAAACTGGGCTTTCTGTTTAAATGAAACCTGATAAATCAAGTTACAGAAGGCGGTAGACGGATTTGAACCGACGATCAAGCTTTTGCAGAGCCGTGCCTTACCACTTGGCTATACCGCCTTAACGTTTATTATTATACCTTGAAAATGATTTTCAGTCAATAGCTTTTTCAGATTTTTTGTATCAATAAGCCTAAATATTCTGAAAATTCGTTTACTTTTCTTGAAATATCTTAAAATATATGGTATAATCAATAATAATCTATACTTTATAAGAGGAGTAAATAAATGAAAAAAAGTCAAGTGCTTGCTGTAGCGGGGGCTACCTTATTAGCATCAGGAGTTCTAGCTGCGTGTTCAAACACTAGTTCAAATAATGCGAAATTAGCAAAAGATTACCAATATGTTTATCAAACAGATCCAGAAACCTTGGATTATATCGTTAGCAATATCGATTCAACATCATTCATCACCACAAATGCCGTAGATGGTTTGTTGGCTAACGATAAATATGGTAATCTGGTTCCTTCTATCGCTGAATCATGGACAGTTTCAAAAGATGGTTTGACTTATACCTATAAAATCCGTAAGGATGCTAAATGGGTAACTGCAGAGGGAGAAGAATACGCTCCTGTAACTGCTAAAGACTTCGTTACTGGTTTGAAACATGCGGTAGATGGGAAATCAAAAGGACTTTCAATCGTTAGCTCTTCTATTAAGGGATTAGAAGCCTATATCAAGGGTGAAACAAGTGATTTTTCAACCGTTGGAGTAAAAGCACTTGATGACCAAACACTAGAGTATACCTTGAACCAGCCAGAAACTTTCTGGAATGACAAGACAACTAGTGGTGTCATGATGCCGGTTAATGCAGAATTCTTAGCTTCAAAAGGGGAAGGTTTTGGTGCCCCAACAGATGCTAACTCTATTCTTTATAACGGTCCATTTGTCTTGAAAGCTGTAACTCCTAAATCATCTATCGAGATGGCTAAAAATGACGCTTACTGGGACAAAGAAAATGTAAAAATTGAGAACGTTAAGTTCACTTTCTGGGATGGTAAGGACCAAGATGTGATTGCTAAAGGTTTTGCCGATGGTCAATATAGCAAGGCGCGTATCTTCCCTACAAGTTCTACATATGAAAAATATGCAGCTGACTTCAAAGATAACATTTACTTTAATGAACCAGGTGCAGGTGTTGCAACTGTCAGCTTGAACTATGGTCGTACAACGTATAACCACACAGCCAAAACAAGTGATGCCCAAAAGACATCTGCTAAGAAAGCATTGCTAAACAAGGAATTCCGTCAAGCCTTGAACTTTGCGGTCGATCGCAATTCTTATTCAGCTCAAACAAATGGTACTGATGGAGCTGCAGTAGCCATCCGTAATACGTTTGCACCTTATAATCTTCAAGTTGGTAAGAAAGCATTTGGTGAGTTGGTACAAGAAAGCTTGGCTAAGACAAATTCTTCAACTTGGTCAAACGTGTCTCTAGCTGATTCTCAAAATGGCCTTTACAATGAAGAAAAAGCGAAAGAAGTCTTTGCTAAAGCAAAATCAAGCCTACAAGCTGAAGGTGTTGAATTCCCAATCCACTTGGATGCCTTGGTTATCCAAGAATCAACAGCGGTTGTAAATCGTGTTCAATCATTGAAACAATCAATTGAAAAAGTATTGGGTTCAGATAATGTTGTTGTAGACTTGCAACAAATGACTCAAGCAGAAGCTTTACCAATTTCATTTAGCGCTCCGACAGCTAAAGAGCAAGACTGGGATATCCATACCTTGTCAGGATGGAACCCTGATTATCAAGATCCGTCTACTTTCTTGGATCAGTTCGTCATTAAGGGAGGAAACACTCGTCTTTACCTTGGTATCGACCAAAACACTGATGCATCAGTAGTGAGCAAACTTGGTTTAGCTGACTATGGCAAATTACTTGATGACGCAAACAGCGAAAACCAGGATGTTCAAAAACGTTATGAAAAATACGCAGTAGCACAAGCTTGGTTGACTGATAATGCTTTGACAATTCCAGTAATGGCTTCTCCTAAAGAAACAGCCGTTTCATTTGTTTCAAAGGTTCTACCATTTAGTTCTTCATATTCTGTAGCTGGTCTTAAAGGTGAAAATGCAGGATACTTGAAGTATACTGAAGTTGGTGAAAAAGCAATCACCAAAGAAGAGTATGAAAAAGCTCGTGAAAAATGGTTGAAAGAAAAGACTGAGTCAAACGAGAAAGCTCAAAAAGAATTGGCAAGTCATGTGAAGTAAATAATGTTCAATAGAACTTTCTCTCCATGAGGAGAAGGTTCTTTTGGGATTTTTAAAGGAAATGATATGAAAAAATATATTTTTATGCGTGTTTTGCGGTCATTGGTCTCTATCTTCTTAGTAACAACCTTGACTTACACGATTATCTATACAATGGTTCCTCGAAAATTGATTTTTAAACAGGATACCAACTATAACAAGATTGCGACAACTGCTGATAAACGTGATAACTATGAGAATACCGTTTATGAGCGTATGGGCTATATCGAGTACTACGATACCAAAGAGTTGCAAGAAAAAGCTAGCCAGATGGATGCTTCTGTAACAGTTGAAGCCAATGACACCAACAAGGCTATCTACGAAAAATACATCAAACAAATCGGTCATGGTTGGACCTTGGGAGAATTTACTGAAAGTGGCCAATTCTACGCTACTCGTGAAATTCCAATTTTTGAACGTGTTTTCAAATTCTATGCTAACTTGATTGATATTGATCATACAAATAAAATTCAAGACCCTGAAAATCCAGACTTGAAACGTTACCTTCGTTTTGAAAACGATCCAGCGATCGGATGGTCTTTGGTTGGTTCAGGAACTAAACACAAATATCTCTTGTACTTCAACAGTCAGTTCCCATTTGTGCATCAAAATTTTGTGAACATTAATTTAGGGGATTCTTATCCAACCTATGCTAATAGCCCTGTTTTACAGGTTATTACTCAGGGACAAGGACAAACAAAAACTGCTCAAGTTCAGTTCCCAACAGGTAAGAAAACTTCTTCTGTAAATATTTACTCAAGAACCTACAAATCACCTAGTCAGGCTGACTCTCGTGAAGTAGCCAACTACGGAAAAGATGATCCTTATACAGCTACGGAAAGTAACTACCAATATCCTTCTATGATTGCTAGTTCTGCTGTCGTTGGATTGATTGGTTTGCTGATTTCTTATGCGATTGCCGTGCCACTTGGTTCAGCTATGGCTCGCTTCAAGAACACTTGGATTGATAGCTTCTCAACAGGTGCTTTGACCTTCTTGATGGCTCTTCCAACAATTGCCTTGGTTTATATCGTTCGTTTGGCTGGTTCTTCAATCGGTTTGCCAGATTCATTCCCTATCTTGGGTGCTGGAGATTGGCGTTCGTATGTTTTACCAGCAGTGATCCTTGGTTTGTTGGGTGCTCCTGGTACAGCGATTTGGATTCGTCGTTACATGATTGACTTACAATCACAAGACTTTGTACGTTTTGCTCGTGCAAAAGGTTTGTCTGAAAAAGAAATTTCAAACAAACACATCTTTAAAAATGCCATGGTTCCGCTGGTTTCAGGAATTCCTGGTGCCGTTATCGGGGTTATCGGTGGTGCAACCCTTACTGAAACAGTCTTTGCCTTCCCAGGTATGGGTAAAATGTTGATTGACTCTGTAAAAGCATCTAATAACTCTATGGTCGTTGGTCTTGTCTTCATCTTTACATGTATTTCTATCTTCTCCCTTCTTTTAGGAGATATTTGGATGACTATTATTGACCCACGTATTAAATTGACTGAGAAAGGAGGCAAATAATGTCTACAATCGATAAAGAAAAATTTCAGTTTGTAAAACGTGACGATTTTGCCTCTTAAGCCATTGATGCGCCAGCTTATTCATACTGGGGATCAGTGTTTAGACAATTTATGAAGAAAAAATCAACTGTAGTTATGTTGGGAATCTTGGTAGCTATCATTTTGATGAGTTTCATTTACCCAATGTTTTCTAAGTTTGATTTCAATGATGTCAGCAAGGTAAACGACTTTAGTGCTCGTTATATCAAGCCAAATGCTGAGCATTGGTTCGGTACAGACAGTAATGGTAAATCTCTCTTTGACGGTGTCTGGTTCGGAGCTCGTAACTCTATCCTCATTTCTGTGATTGCGACAGTGATTAACTTAGTTATCGGTGTCTTTGTCGGTGGTATTTGGGGAATTTCAAAATCAGTAGACCGTGTGATGATGGAAGTTTACAACGTCATCTCAAATATCCCATCTCTTTTGATTGTCATTGTCTTGACTTACTCAATCGGAGCTGGATTCTGGAATCTGATTTTTGCCATGAGTGTAACAACATGGATTGGGATTGCCTTCATGATCCGTGTGCAAATCTTGCGTTATCGTGACTTGGAATACAACTTGGCGTCACGTACTTTGGGAACGCCAACCTTGAAGATTGTTGCCAAAAATATCATGCCTCAATTGGTATCTGTTATTGTGACAACGATGACTCAAATGCTTCCAAGCTTTATCTCATACGAAGCTTTCTTGTCTTTCTTCGGTCTTGGATTACCGATTACAGTGCCAAGTTTGGGTCGTTTGATTTCAGATTATTCACAAAACGTAACAACCAATGCTTACTTGTTCTGGATTCCATTGACAACTCTTGTCTTGGTATCCTTGTCCCTTTTCGTAGTTGGTCAAAACTTAGCGGATGCTAGTGATCCACGTACACATAGATAGGAGTAGAAATGACAAAAGAAAAAAATGTAATTTTGACTGCTCGCGATATTGTCGTGGAATTTGACGTTCGTGACAAAGTATTGACAGCCATTCGCGGCGTTTCCCTTGAACTAGTTGAAGGAGAAGTATTAGCCTTGGTAGGTGAGTCAGGATCAGGGAAATCTGTTTTGACAAAGACTTTCACAGGTATGCTTGAAGAAAATGGTCGTATTGCTCAAGGAAGTATTGACTACCGTGGTCAGGATTTGACAGCTCTATCTTCTCACAAGGATTGGGAACAAATTCGTGGTGCTAAGATTGCGACTATCTTCCAAGATCCAATGACTAGTTTGGACCCGATTAAAACAATTGGTAGTCAGATTACAGAAGTTATTGTGAAACACCAAGGAAAAACAGCTAAAGAAGCGAAAGAATTGGCCATTGACTACATGAATAAGGTTGGGATTCCAGACGCAGATAGACGTTTTGATGAATACCCCTTCCAATATTCTGGAGGAATGCGTCAACGTATCGTTATTGCTATTGCCCTTGCCTGCCGACCTGATGTCTTGATCTGTGATGAGCCAACGACTGCCTTGGATGTAACCATCCAAGCACAGATTATTGATTTGCTGAAATCTTTACAAAACGAGTACCATTTCACAACAATCTTTATCACCCACGACCTTGGTGTGGTAGCAAGTATTGCGGATAAGGTAGCGGTGATGTATGCAGGAGAAATCGTTGAGTATGGAACTGTTGAGGAAGTCTTCTATGACCCTCGCCATCCATATACATGGAGTCTCTTGTCAAGTTTGCCTCAGCTTGCTGATGATAAAGGGGATCTTTACTCAATCCCAGGAACACCTCCGTCACTTTATACTGACCTGAAAGGGGATGCTTTTGCCTTGCGTTCTGACTATGCAATGCAGATTGACTTCGAACAAAAAGCTCCTCAATTCTCAGTATCAGAGACGCATTGGGCTAAAACTTGGCTTCTTCATGAGGATGCTCCAAAAGTAGAAAAACCAGCTGTGATTGCAAATCTCCATGATAAGATTCGTGAAAAAATGGGATTTGCCCATCTGGCAGACTAGGAGGAAGGAAATGTCTGAAAAATTAGTAGAAATCAAAGATTTAGAAATTTCCTTCGGTGAAGGAAGTAAGAAGTTTGTTGCGGTTAAAAATGCTAACTTCTTTATCAACAAGGGAGAAACTTTCTCGCTTGTAGGTGAATCAGGAAGTGGGAAAACAACTATTGGTCGTGCCATCATCGGTCTAAATGATACAAGTAATGGAGATATCATTTTTGATGGTCAAAAGATTAATGGTAAGAAATCGCGTGAACAAGCTGCGGAATTGATTCGTCGGATCCAGATGATTTTCCAAGACCCTGCCGCAAGTTTGAATGAACGTGCGACTGTTGATTATATTATTTCTGAAGGTCTTTACAATCATCATCTGTTCAAGGATGAAGAAGAACGTAAAGAGAAAGTTCAAAATATTATTCGTGAAGTAGGTCTTCTTGCTGAGCACTTGACTCGTTACCCTCATGAGTTTTCAGGTGGTCAACGCCAACGTATTGGTATTGCTCGTGCCTTGGTGATGCAACCAGATTTTGTTATTGCAGATGAGCCCATTTCAGCCTTGGACGTTTCTGTGCGTGCCCAAGTCTTGAACTTGCTCAAAAAATTCCAAAAAGAACTTGGTTTGACTTATCTCTTTATCGCCCATGATTTGTCGGTCGTTCGCTTTATTTCAGACCGTATCGCAGTTATTTATAAGGGTGTTATTGTAGAGGTTGCTGAAACAGAAGAATTGTTTAACAATCCAATTCATCCATATACTCAAGCCTTGCTGTCAGCGGTACCAATTCCAGATCCAATCTTGGAACGTAAGAAGGTCTTGAAGGTTTATGACCCAAGTCAACACGACTATGAGACTGATAAGCCGTCTATGGTTGAAATCTGTCCAGGTCACTATATTTGGGCTAACCAAGCTGAATTGGCACGTTATCAAAAAGGACTAAACTAAGAATGGTTTTATAATTTCCATGTCAATTTTTATGGAAATTATAAACCTTTTTTGTTGAATTGATTTGAAAAAACTTTGAAATTATCATGAAAGAATTTTTGGAAAATTTTAAAAAATTCTGAAATATTCTTGACAGCTGATGAAAAAGGTGTTAAGATAGGAAACATCAAAAAAGAAAGCAGAAAAAGAAATGAATAAGAGACAAGCTGTAACGATGAATCAAAACTTTTACTTTAGCTACTTTAGATAGTGTTTGTAGACATGTCACCATGGATGCAAACAGTTCAAGCAATTTGTTTGTATCTATGTGGCTAAGATTTTTGATTGTGGTCCATATAGATGAATATCTAAATGGACTAGCAAAGTTATAACTTGTTAGATTATTTCAAGCATCCGTTTAGATAGTATCTAGGCGGTTTTTTGTTTTATCTTTTCTGAGAAGGAGTTTCATTATGAAAGTTGTTCGAAAATTACTAGCACCCCTCTTGGTAGTGGGGATCCTCTTGACCTCTCTGATCAGTTTGCATCAGTTGAAGGCAGATAAGAAAAAAGATGTTTTTCGTATCGGTATTTCGCAGTTTATTACCCACCAGTCCTTAGATGCTACTAGAGAAGGATTTGTGGATGAACTGGCCAAGCAAGGCTATATTGAGGGGGAAAATATTGAGATTGATTTGCAAAATGCCCAGGGAGAACAACGAAATCTTAAAACGATTTCCCAGCAACTAGCAGAATCTAGTGATGTCGTTCTAGCTATCGCAACGCCTTCTGCTCAGAGCTTGGCCAATACAACGCAAACGACACCGGTTATCTTTTCAGCGGTAACAGATCCTGTCAGTGCCAAGTTGGTTGAGTCAAGAGAGCATCCTGGGGGCAATGTAACTGGGACAAGCGACCAGTCATCAGATGCCATTTCAACCCAAATCAATTTGATAAAGAAAGTGTTGCCAAAAGCTAAAACGATTGGAATTCTCTATACTCAGAGCGAGCCAAACTCAGTTGTTCAAAAGGATGAAGCTAAGCGTCTTTTGGAAGAAAAAGGCTTTACCGTTGTTGAAAAAACAATCTTGGACAGTAACAACGTCAAGGCTGCTGCAGAAAGCTTGATGGCAGAGGTGGATATGGTTTTTGTACCAACGGATAATATCATTTCATCAACCATGGAAACAGTCAAGCAGGTTTCTATTAAGCACAAGGTTCCAGTATTTGGTGGTTCAACAGAAATGGTTGCGGTTGGTGGCTTGTATAACTACGGTACCAATTATGAAGAATTGGGACGCCAGACAGCTCGCATGCTGGTTCGTGTTTTAAAAGGTGAGAAGCCAGAAAATATAGCAGTTGAGTTGCCTGAAAAACTGGAATTGCATACCAATCAAGAAATGGCAGATGCATTGGGAATTGATATTAGCAAGTTAGAAAGCAAGGAATAAGGAGATTTAAGATGAATTTTGTGTTATCTAGTTTATCAGAAGGTTTGCTATGGTCGATTATGGCGATTGGGGTCTACTTGACTTTCCGTATTTTGGATATTGCGGATATGACTGCTGAAGGAGCCTTTCCTATGGGGGCGGCTGTCGTTGTATCACAGATACAGGCAGGGACAAATCCTTGGATTGCGACCTTACTTGCTTTTCTGGCAGGTATGGTAGCAGGTCTAGTATCAGGAATGCTCCACACCAAGATGAAAATTCCAGCTCTCTTGACAGGGATTGTGACCTTGACAGGGCTTTATTCCATCAATATTAAAATCATGGGAAGCGTGCCTAATCTTTCCTTGGGAGATTCTGCAACCGTCTTTAAACAATTGGCAAGCTTAGGGCTGTCAAATGAAGAAGCTGTTTTCTTATTTAGTTCGGCCTGTCTCTTACTTGTTTGTTTGGTCTTGACTCTTTTGATGAAAACAGAGATTGGATTGGTCTTGCGTTCGACTGGGGACAATATTCCGATGAGTGAGGCAAATGGGGTCAATGTAGACACCATGAAGATTGTTGGTTACATGATTTCAAACGGCTTGATTGCCCTATGTGGTTCCTTGTTTGCCCAAAATGATGGATTTTCAGATGTGACTTCTGGGACAGGAACCATCGTTGTTGGTTTGAGTGCAGTGATTATTGCGGAAGTCTTGATACACGACTTGACCATTGGAGGCCGCTTGTTATCCATCGGAATCGGTGCTATTGTTTACCGTTTGATTATTTTAAATATCTATGAAATTCCAAATCTAGATCAAAACCTGGTTCGTCTCTTTAATGCAATCTTGCTAGCCTTGGTTTTATTTGCGCCAGAATTGCAAAAGAGATTAAAGATTCGTGGTCTGAAATTGAGAAATGAATAGGAGGAGAAAGTTATGGCAAGTTTGTTAACACTTGAAAATATTCACAAAACATTTGAATCAGGGACGGTCAATGAGAACTATGTCCTCAAAGGATTAGATTTAGAGGTTGAAGAGGGAGATTTTATCTCTGTAATTGGTGGAAATGGAGCAGGGAAATCCACTTTGATGAATATCTTGGCTGGCAATCTATCTGTGGATGAAGGGGACCTTTTATTGGCAGGTAAATCCATTAAAAATCTGAGTGTCAGAAAGAGAGCCAAGGATATCGCTCGTGTTTTTCAAGATCCTAAGATGGGAACAGCTTCTCGTTTGACGATTGAGGAGAATATGGCTATTGCCTTGAGACGTGGGCAAAAGAGAGGGCTTGGCTGGGGTGTGAAGGAGAAGGATAGAATCCAGTTCCAAGAAGCCTTGAAAGAGTTGAATATTGGCCTTGAAAATCGCTTGAAAGTGGATACTCAATACCTCTCGGGAGGACAAAGACAGGCCTTGACCCTAGTCATGGCAGCTCTGGTGAAACCTAAACTTTTGCTTTTGGATGAACACACTGCGGCACTTGACCCGAAAACGAGTCAAATGGTGATGGACTTGACGCAAAAGATTGTGGAAGACCATCAGTTGACGACTTTGATGATTACCCATGATATGAACCATGCAATTGAATACGGAAATCGTCTCATTATGCTCTATCAAGGAAAGATAGTGGTGGATGTCAAGGGAGAGGAGAAAAAGCATCTGACGGTTGAAAATCTCATGCATCTCTTCCAGAAAAATAGTGGCCAAAGCCTAGTCAGTGATGAGTTGGTTTTGGGATAAAGAAAAAGGCTGAGATCCAGTGTCTCAGTCTTTTATAATATGGCTTACACAGCATTGTTAACTAGATACTTGTCAATTGCTGTATGACATTAGTATTGATTTAAATTGATACAAGGTAAAAGAAATCTGGAAGAATCTGTTTCTGTCTAGGAGTTCTCACGATTGTTAAAACCAGTCCTCAAGACAAAAGGACTGGTTTATAGTTTAGAATATTATCTTAAAAGATATCAGTTAAATGGTAGATGAAATGGTGTATAACATACTTGAGTTGAAATTGAATAGAATGGGCCCTCTAAGTAATTCTTAAAAATTTATAGATCTAATCTATCTTATTTTTTAGTAGGAAGATGGATGTTAAGACTAAACTAAGTCCTGATAAGAAGAGGAGTGGATTTGAGGATTCACCAGTTTCTGGAAGTTGTTCTTTGCGATGAGTATTTTCCAGCTGGGAAGGACTATCGGTAGTTGAAGTCTGCTCAAAGTTTAGTGAGGTTGTTGCAACTGTTTTGTTTATTGAGGTTTCCGGAGTATTGACATTTTGATAGACTACCGCATATGTACTAAAGAGACTAGTAGTAAATTCTGCCATACCATCACGAATAGTGAAAGAAAGTGATTTCAATTCTTTTGTCGGAGTTAGGTAATAAATATTTTCTACATCAGCTGTAATTGGTAATCTAACTAAAACAGCTCCCTGTGGTTGTATATTATGGTTGTTTGAATTTTTAAATTGAATATCATAAGCATCGTATATCTTACCAAAGAGTTCTTGAGCCAACACGTGTTTACTAGAGAGATGAGAAATTCCTTCTAAGTCGGTTGCTCTACCAATAATCTCAACACCAGTCTTTTCATCCTTCAAGACACGAAGTTTATACTCAGAAATACTGCTAGTAGATGTTTTTTCTTGCCTAGCTCCTTTACCAGGTTCACTATAATTGGGCCTATCTATGGTAGGAGCTTTCTGTTCTCTTCCTGTCTCTATAGGTTTGGTATATTCAGGTCTTTCCACAGTAGGCGCTTCCTGTTCCCCAGTTGTTCCGGTAGGTTTGGTATATTCAGGTCTTTCCGCAGTAGGTGCCTCCTGATCCCCAACTGTCCCGATAGGACCAGTGTATTCAGGAATTACTACGGAAGGAGCTTCTTGATCTCCTACTGTTCCAGCAGGACCAGTGTATTCAGGAATTACAACAGAAGGCGCTTCTTGTTCTCCCGCAGTTCCGACAGGACCAGTGTATTCAGGGATTTCCACAGTAGGAGCCTCCTGATTTCCCGCAGTTCCGATAGGCTTAGTGTACTCAGGAATAGTTACAACTGGAGCAGGCTCATCTCCTTTGCTTGTAAGGATTTTTTCTTCAACTGGAGCAGTTTCGTCCTTAGGAAAGACAGCTACAACAGGACTAGTTGTTGTTGTACCTTGGATGGCATAAGCTTCTACCGAATTGCCAGCTCTACGATCTGTAGCCTCAGGAATGTCTAGTTGGACCTTGTTATCCTTAATGGTTAGAACAGTTTGTTCACCTGATGTGACAAGATGGTCCTCATCGACTTTTCTGAGTAGAAGAGGATCTTTGATACCAGGGAAGGTCACAGCGACTCCATCCCAATTGCCAGTTGGTAGGGTTAAGGTAACAGTCTTATCTTTTGAATTAATAGGGTCAAGGCTTGGACTATCGAGTGATACGGACGGAGCTTTTAAGATATCAAAGGAATCAAGAGAAACTTTCTTTCGTCCTTGTGGAGAATTCGGATCTACTTTCAAAGTAAGAACGTGATCGCCATCTGCTAGATTGGTAAATTCGCCAATTAATGCACCTTTTTCAGTAGCTCCTGGAGTGTAGAAGTCAAGAGCTGGCATCTCTTTTCCATCCAGTGTGACAAGTGCCTTGCCTAGTGATGCTGTTTTTAATCCATAGATTCGGATACCTGTTCCAGAGAATGGAATGGTTGCAGTGGCTTCAGAAGCGAGGCTATCATTAGCGTTGATGTCAGCGTATTTTTCTGTAGAAGCATAGAGTTCTGCATCGCTCCAATCCTTAAACATGGAACCATACTGGATACGAGGGTCACGGTCGTCAATCTTCTCAACAGCTTCTCCTTGGCCTGGGAAGACTTTGAAGTAATCGAGAGAAATTTTTGCACGCTCGTTTGTACGTCCTTTGTGCTCGCGCTTAACAGTGATGGTCATGAGGTGAGAACCTGAAGATAGATTTGTGTAACGTCCTATTAATACACCCTTTTCAGTTGTTCCTGCTGTATAGAAGTCAAGTTCTCCAACAGATTTGCCATCTATTTTAACGTCAGCAAGTCCCAATTGAGATGACTTGAGTCCGTAGATTTCAATACCAGGTCCATTGAAAGGAATAGTTGCAGTCGCATCTTTATCAGAATAATTTCCATTTGAGATATCGGCGTATTTCTCTGTGCCGCTAAATAGTTCTGAGTCAGCCCAGTTTCCATAAGCTGAGCCGTACTGGATGCGCTTGTCACGGTCATCCATCAACTCACTGAAGGCATCGATAGAAGCAGCATCTGAAACTGGTGTTGTACGGTCCCTTAGCATAGCCTTAACGGTATAAGTATAGGCATGGCTAGAATCAATCGAGCGATCGATAAAGTGAGTTTGGTTGGTGATAAACTCACGAACGCTAGGAGTTTGACTGTTTTCATCCTTGCTTTCTCGTCGGATGACATAATGACTTGCTCCTTCAACTGTGTTAAAGTCAAGTTCAGCTGTGACGGAATCTTTTCGAAGGGCTGATAAGCGAGTCACTCGTCCAGGGAAGTTTTCAAAGGTAATGACATCACCTTTTTGAGTCGCAAGTTGGATACGGTTATCTTTGAGGCGACTAGCTTGAACTTCCTTGCCATTAATCTTGATAATACTAGCTTCGATATTTGGATAGTCTACGACTAAGTCTCCACCCACATTAGAAAGGAAAGATAGCGTTTCAAGATTTTTCTCTTTCCATTTCATGCTGACTTCAAAGTTACCACGAGTGACTAAGCCTGAGACTTGCCCGTCTTTCCAGGCATCTGGAAGGGCTGGTAATGGGGCAATGTAGCCTGTGTGAGATTGAAGGAGCATTTCTGCCATACCGCTGGTTGCACCAAAGTTTCCATCAATTTGGAAAGGCGCGTGCGTATCCCAGAGATTTTCTAGGGTTGAAGATCTGAGCTGTTCTGCCAACAAACGGTGGGCACGATTTCCATCTAGGAGACGGGCCCAGAGGTTGATTTTATTGGCCTTAGACCAACCAGTACCACCATCTCCACGGTGGTTGAGGGTTGCGCGTGCAGCTTCTAGATATTCAGGCTGATCCTTGCCAAATAGAGTACCTGGGAAGAGACCAACTAGATGGGAAACATGGCGGTGGTGGTTTTCAATGCCTTCGTTGGTGAATTGCGGGCTGTCTTCCTCGTACCATTCCTTGATACGACCGTCTTGGTTGATGTGAAGAGGTTTTAACTTGTCAAATTTAGCCTTCACTTCTGTCACCAAGTCTTGGTCTATCTTCAGATGATTGGCTGCTTCCATATAGTCGTGGAATAGCTGCCAAACTAGAGATTGGTCAAAGGTATTCCCAATCGTGATGTTTCCATGTTCTGGTGAGTAGGATGGAGAAGAAACCCAGCGGTCACTAGCCTTGTCGTAGTGCAAGAAGGAATTCCAGAACTTGGCTGTTTCCTTGAGCATTGGATAAATCTTTTCTTTAAGATAAGTTTCATCCTTGGTGAATTTGTAGTAGTCATAGACGTTCTGCATCATCCAAGCATTGGCAGCAGGAGACCAACCCCAATAGTAGTTCCAACCAGGAGTAGTCCAGCCAAATGGTGTCGCCTGAGTATGAACCAGCCAACCATTTTCTTGACCTTCTTTGGACTCGATACCAGCGTATTCCTTAGCAGCGATACGGCCATAGTAGCGCATGTCATCGATATAATTGATCATTGGCTTAGCCGTTTCTGCGAGATTGCTCATGTAGGCAGGCCAATAGTTCATCTGTAGGTTGACATTGAGGTGGTAGTCTGAGTTCCAAGGTGGATTATCTACAGCATTCCAGACTCCTTGCAAGTTGGCAGGGAGGGCATCTGTCCGATTACGAGAAGAACTGATCAGTAGATAACGTCCGTATTGGAAGAAGAGTTCTTCTAGCTTTTGACCTTTTGTTGGATTATAGGTTTGGAGAGCTTCTTTTGTAGTTTGGTTAGACTTGCTACCGCCGAGGTTTAATTGAACACGGTTGAAAAGGCTTTGGTAATCCTTGATGTGATCATTTTTCAGAGTCTCATAGTCTTTGGCTTTAGCGGCTTCAACGATAGATTTGACAGTTTTTTCTACATCAATATCCTTGCGGTAATTGGTTTCCGGATTTTGAGCAAAATTAGTCTTTGCGCTGAGTAGCAGTGTTGCATAGCTTGCTCCTTTAACTGTCAAATAACCATCTTGAGCAGTGACTTGTCCATCTGTCTTGATACCAAGATAAGAAGCAAATTTCAGACCATTGTCTTTGACAGTTCCCTTGAGTAAAATACCATTAGAATCTACACTGATAGTACCTTTTTTGTAATTAGAATTATCCCGAGAATACTGTCCATTAGCAATTAGGTCTTCTGTTAAGGTATTCCAAAGGGTAAAATCAAGCGTCTTATCTCCCTTTTTAGTCAAGTGGGTCACGGTGACATCATCAGGATAGCTGGAGAAGGTTTCACGTTTGAAGGTTGTTCCATCTTGGGTGTAAGAAGTTGTTGTAGTGGCTTCTGAGATATCCAAACCACGGTGATAATCTGTTACTGTATCCAGCCCCTTTTTCTGGTTATTGAAAACCATGGATACATCACCAAAGGCTAAATAACGTCCATATTGGGAATTGTTTGGACCAACCAAATTTCTCTCTGCTAGTTGTTTGGCTTTTTGACGGTCACCGTCTTCTAAGGCCTTACGGATTTCAGCTAAGACTTTGTAGCGGTCCTTGTAGTTTCCCCCGTTGTAGTCTTGACTATCTGGCTGTGGGCCTCCAGACCAAAGTGTTTTTTCGTTGTACTGGATTCTTTCTTCACCGATGAGTCCGAAAACCTTGGCACCCATTTCTCCATTTCCGACTGGAAGGGCTTGTTTTTCCCATCCGTCATAGGAAGGAGCAGTTGGTTGGTTGTAATGTAGTTCGTAATGTTCTTGTTTGTTCACAGGAAGTTCTGGTTTCTCGCTCTCCTTATTTTCAGCAGGGGCGGTAGTAGCACTTGTCTCTGACTGACTAGCAGTTTGAGGTGGTTCGGGCTCTAAGTTTGTTTGCTTTTCAGCTGATTCAGCTATAGGCTGAGTCTCAGTGTTAGAAGCAAGAACTTCCTCTACTTTCGTGTCCGGTTTAGCAGAGGTTTCAGTAATTGTTGCCTCACTTTTCGGAATCTCGATACCATCAGCAGCCACACCCTGTGCTGCTAAAAAAACAGCTCCTAGTAAAACAGAGGCAGCTCCGATGCTCAATTTTCGGATGCTATACTTGCAGGATTTTTCCCAATATTTCTTATCCACAAAATTCTCCTTTCTTCAATCTGTAAGCGCATACATTATCTTTTAAAAAAATAAGTCTTGCAGAAATATGTGTGATGTTTTCAGGTAATTTTAATATAACAAATAAATAGAACTATTGCAAGGGCTTTCAAGGAAAATGGGCTTATTTTACTAAGTTTTACTAAGTATGAAGTATTTGCTAATTAATTAGGAAATCACAGTAGATGTAAGCGTAAAACAAACTAGTCAGTTCGCCTTCTTTGTGTTATAATGAAAGAGACTCAAAAAGAAACAGGAGAAATATGATGGATTTACTATTAGCAATTGTATTGATTGTGCTAGCTTTTCTAGGAGGAGCTCTTGGAGGAATGTACTTGGTTCGTAAGCAAATCGAAAAAGAATTCGCTGACAACCCACGTTTGAATGCTGAAGCAGTTCGTACTCTTTTGAGTGCAAATGGTCAAAAACCAAGCGAAGCTAAGGTACAACAAGTTTACCACCAAATCATCCGCCAACAAAAAGCAGCCCTTGCTAACAATAAAAAGAAAAAATAAATAAGGAAAAGTCTGGGATGAAAGTTCCAGACTTCTCACTATGTTGACTATGGTTTAGGAATGAGACTTTTTCCTTGCATTCTATTGATATTTGATTATGATTAAGAGAGATAGTTGTTGATTAGGCCGTCATATAGTTCATAAGAAACAGTAATCATAATGAACTATCAATCAGAAAAAAGACTAGAAAGAAGACTGTATGGATAATCGACCAATTGGTTTTTTGGATTCGGGTGTCGGGGGCTTGACCGTTGTGCGTGAGCTCATGCGCCAGCTTCCTCATGAAGAAATCGTCTATATTGGAGATTCGGCGCGGGCTCCCTATGGTCCCCGTCCTGCTGAGCAAATTCGTGAATATACTTGGCAGTTGGTTAACTTTCTCTTGACCAAGAATGTCAAAATGATTGTCATTGCTTGTAACACTGCGACTGCGGTCGTATGGGAAGAAATCAAGGCTCAACTAGATATTCCTGTCTTGGGTGTGATTTTGCCAGGAGCTTCAGCAGCCATCAAGTCCAGTCAAGGTGGGAAAATCGGAGTGATTGGAACACCCATGACGGTACAATCAGACATCTACCGTCAGAAAATCCATGATCTGGATCCAGATTTACAAGTGGAAAGTTTGGCCTGTCCCAAGTTTGCTCCCTTGGTGGAGTCGGGTGCCCTGTCAACCAGTGTCACCAAGAAAGTGGTCTATGAAACCCTGCGTCCCTTGGTTGGAAAGGTGGATAGTCTTATTTTGGGCTGTACCCATTATCCGCTCCTTCGCCCCATCATACAAAATGTAATGGGGCCCAAGGTTCAGCTCATCGATAGTGGAGCAGAGTGCGTACGGGACATTTCAGTCTTACTCAATTATTTTGAAATCAATCGTGGTCGCGATGCTGGACCACTTAATCACCGTTTTTACACAACAGCCAGTAGCCAAAGTTTTGCACAAATTGGTGAAGAATGGCTGGAAAAAGAGATTCATGTGGAGCATGTAGAATTATGACAAATAAAATTTATGAATATAAGGATGAACAGGACTGGTATGTCGGGTCCTATGGTATTTTTGGTGGTGTCCGGACGTTGACGGATGATGACTTGGATTTTCCTCTATTGGAGTTTGCCCAAAGATTTCGAGA
Organism: Streptococcus shenyangsis; assembly: GCF_006385785.1. GTDB lineage: Bacteria > Bacillota > Bacilli > Lactobacillales > Streptococcaceae > Streptococcus > Streptococcus shenyangsis. The sequence goes on along the minus strand of NZ_VFSH01000004.1, from coordinate 74,700 downwards.
TGAGGATCGAGGTTTTCCTGTTTCTGTTACTGTTTTACGCTATGGTTCTCTCTACCGTTTATTGTCTTTTGTGGTAGATATCCTCAACCAAGAAATGGGACGAAATGTGGAAGTCATCCAACGTCAGGGGGCTTTACTCTTAGTTGAAAATGGGCAACTCCTGCATGTGGAATTGCCTAAAGAAGGGGTCAATGTTCATGATTTCTTTGAGACAAGCAAAGTTAGAGAAACCTTATTGATTGCGACTCGTAACGAGGGCAAGACCAAGGAATTCCGAGCTATCTTTGATAAGTTAGGCTACGATGTGGAAAATCTTAATGACTATCCTGACTTGCCTGAAGTAGCTGAAACAGGCATGACCTTTGAAGAAAATGCCCGTCTCAAGGCAGAAACTATTTCTCAATTAACGGGCAAGATGGTTTTGGCAGATGACTCAGGTCTCAAGGTCGATGTCCTTGGTGGCTTGCCAGGTGTCTGGTCAGCTCGTTTCGCAGGTGTGGGAGCAACTGACCGGGAAAACAATGCCAAACTCTTGCACGAATTGGCCATGGTCTTTGAACTCAAGGATCGTTCGGCTCAGTTCCATACAACCCTAGTGGTAGCCAGTCCAAACAAGGAAAGCTTGGTTGTTGAAGCAGACTGGCCAGGCTACATTAACTTTGAACCTAAGGGTGAAAATGGATTTGGTTACGATCCTCTCTTCCTTGTAGGAGAGACAGGCAAGTCATCAGCTGAATTAACCCTTGAAGAAAAAAATAGTCAATCTCACCGTGCCTTAGCCGTTAAGAAACTTTTGGAGGTATTTCCATCATGGCAAAGCAAACCATCATTGTAATGAGCGATTCCCATGGCGATAGCTTGATTGTGGAAGAAATCCGTGATCGCTATGTAGGCAAAGTTGATGCCGTTTTTCATAACGGCGATTCTGAACTACGTCCTGATTCTCCTCTTTGGGAAGGCATCCGTGTTGTTAAAGGGAACATGGACTTCTACGCCGGCTACCCAGAACGTTTGGTGACTGAGCTTGGTTCGACCAAGATTATCCAAACCCATGGTCACTTGTTTGACATCAATTTCAACTTTCAAAAGTTGGACTACTGGGCTCAGGAAGAAGAGGCCGATATCTGCCTTTATGGTCACTTGCATGTGCCAAGCGCTTGGATGGAAGGAAAGACCCTCTTTTTAAATCCTGGTTCTATCAGTCAGCCGCGTGGGACCATCAGAGAATGTCTCTATGCCCGTGTGGAGATTGATGACAGTTATTTCAAAGTGGACTTTTTGACACGAGACCATGAGGTGTATCCGGGCTTGTCCAAGGAGTTTAGCCGATGATTGCCAAGGAGTTTGAGACTTTCTTGTTGGGACAGGAGGAAACTTTTTTGACTCCTGCTGAAAATCTAGCCGTGTTGATTGATACTCACAATGCGGATCATGCGACCCTTTTGCTCAGTCAGATGACCTATACCCGTGTTCCTGTTGTAACAGATGAAAAACAGTTTGTTGGGACGATTGGGCTCAGAGATATTATGGCTTATCAGATGGAGCATGACTTGAGTCAAGAAATCATGGCAGATACGGATATCGTTCATATGACGAGAACGGACGTAGCGGTCGTCTCGCCAGATTTTACCATTACAGAGGTCTTGCACAAGCTGGTAGATGAGTCCTTCTTGCCGGTTGTGGATGCGTCAGGGATTTTCCAAGGGATTATCACGCGCAAGTCTATCCTCAAGGCAGTCAATGCCCTCTTGCATGACTTTAGTAAGGAATATGAGATTCGATGCAAATGAGAGACAGGATTTCAGCCTTTTTAGAGGAAAAACAGGGCTTGTCTGCTAATTCCAAGCAGTCCTATAGGTATGATCTGGAACAATTTTTAGATTTGGTAGGCGAGCGGATTTCTGAGACCAGTCTCAAGATTTACCAAGCCCAGCTAGCCAATCTAAAAATCAGCGCCCAGAAGCGGAAGATTTCGGCCTGTAACCAATTTCTCTACTTTCTCTATCAAAAAGGAGAAGTGGACAGCTTTTACCGCTTGGAATTAGCTAAACAAGCTGAAAAGAAGACCGAAAAGCCAGAACTGTTAGACCTAAACTCTTTTTGGCAAGAAAGTGACTATCCAGCGGGTCGCTTGCTAGCGCTCTTAATCCTAGAAATGGGGCTCTTGCCGAGTGAGATTTTAGCTCTCAAGGTTGAGGATATCAATCTGGATTTTCAGGTGTTGCGAATCAAGAAGGCTTCCCAACAGAGGATTGTCACCATTCCCACAACCTTGCTTTCAGAATTGGAACCCTTAATGGGCCAGACCTATCTTTTTGAAAGAGGAGGGAAAGCCTATTCTCGCCAGTGGGCCTTCCGTCAGCTAGAGTCTTTTGTCAAGGAGAAAGGTTTTCCAGCCTTATCAGCCCAAGCCTTACGGGAACAGTTCATTCTAAGACAAATAGAAAACAAGGTCGATTTGTACGAAATTGCAAAAAAATTAGGATTAAAAACAGTCCTGACCTTAGAAAAATATAGATAATGGATATTAAATTAAAAGATTTTGAAGGGCCCCTGGACTTGCTCTTGCATCTGGTTTCTAAGTATCAGATGGATATCTATGATGTGCCCATTACGGAAGTCATCGAACAGTATCTAGCCTATGTCTCAACCCTGCAGGCTATGCGTCTGGAAGTGACGGGTGAGTACATGGTCATGGCCAGTCAGCTCATGCTGATCAAGAGCCGCAAGCTCCTTCCAAAGGTAGCAGAAGTGACAGACTTGGAGGATGATCTGGAGCAGGATCTTCTTTCCCAAATCGAAGAATACCGCAAGTTCAAGCTCTTGGGAGAGCACTTGGAAGCCAAGCACCAAGAACGGGCCCAGTATTATTCCAAAGCGCCGACAGAGTTGATTTACGAAGATGCGGAGCTTGTGCATGACAAGACGACCATTGACCTCTTTTTGGCTTTTTCAAATATCCTAGCAAAGAAAAAAGAGGAGTTTGCACAGAATCACACGACTATCTTGCGGGATGAGTATAAGATTGAGGACATGATGCTTATCGTGAAAGAGTCTTTGACTGGACGAGATCAATTGCGCTTGCAGGATTTGTTTAAGGAAGCCCAGAATGTCCAAGAGGTCATTACCCTCTTTTTGGCAACCCTAGAGTTAACCAAAACCCAGGAGCTGCTCCTTGTGCAAGAGGAAAGTTTCGGAGATATCTATCTCATGGAAAAGAAGGAAGAAAGTCAAGTGGCCCAAAGCTAGACTTGATAGAGAGGAAAGATGAGTACTTTAGCAAAAATAGAAGCGCTCTTGTTTGTAGCGGGTGAAGATGGGATTAGAGTCCGCCAGTTAGCTGAACTCCTCTCTTTGCCACCGACAGGCATCCAGCAGAGTTTAGAAAAATTAGTCCAGAAGTATGAAAAGGATCCAGATTCCAGTTTGGCTCTGATTGAGACAGGGGGCGCTTATAGATTGGTGACCAAGCCTCAATTTGCAGAGATTTTGAAGGAATACTCTAAGGCACCTATCAACCAGAGCTTGTCTCGGGCTGCCCTTGAGACCTTGTCCATCATTGCCTATAAGCAGCCTATTACGCGTATCGAAATTGATGCCATCCGTGGGGTCAACTCGAGTGGGGCCTTGGCAAAGTTGCAGGCTTTTGACCTTATAAAGGAAGACGGGAAAAAAGAAGTGTTGGGGCGCCCCAACCTCTATGTGACAACAGATTATTTCCTAGATTACATGGGAATTAACCATTTGGAAGAATTACCAGTGATTGATGAGCTTGAGATTCAAGCCCAAGAAAGCCAATTATTTGGTGAAAGGATAGAAGAAGATGAGAATCAATAAGTATATTGCCCACGCAGGTGTGGCCAGTAGGAGAAAAGCAGAAGAGTTGATCAAGCAAGGCTTGGTGACGGTCAATGGCCAAGTAGTGCGTGAACTAGCAACCACCATCAAGTCAGGCGACAAGGTCGAAGTGGAAGGTCAACCTATCTACAACGAAGAAAAGGTTTATTATCTGCTTAACAAACCACGAGGTGTCATTTCCAGTGTGACAGATGACAAGGGCCGCAAGACGGTTGTCGACCTCTTGCCCAACGTGAAAGAGCGCATTTACCCTGTAGGTCGTTTGGACTGGGATACATCAGGTGTTTTGATTTTGACCAATGACGGAGATTTTACGGATGAGATGATTCACCCTCGTAATGAGATTGACAAGGTCTATGTCGCGCGTGTTAAAGGTGTGGCCAATAAGGATAATCTCCGCCCCTTGACCCGTGGACTTGAGATTGATGGCAAGAAAACCAAGCCAGCTGTTTATGAAATTCTCAAAGTGGATCCAGTCAAAAACCGCTCTGTGGTGCAGTTGACCATCCATGAAGGGCGTAACCACCAGGTTAAAAAGATGTTTGAAGCTGTCGGTCTTCAAGTGGACAAGTTGTCACGGACCCGTTTTGGACATCTAGACTTGACAGGACTCCGTCCAGGAGAATCCCGTCGTCTTAATAAAAAAGAAATCAGCCAACTACATACCATGGCTGTAACCAAGAAATAATGAAACGAATTTTAATAGCGCCTGTGCGCTTTTATCAACGTTTTATCTCACCAGCCTTTCCACCCTCTTGTCGCTTTGAGCCGACTTGTTCAAACTACATGATTCAGGCTATTGAAAAACATGGCTTCAAGGGTGTCTTGATGGGCTTGGCTCGGATTTTACGTTGCCATCCCTGGTCGAAAACAGGCAAGGACCCTGTGCCAGACCATTTTACTTTGAAAAGAAATTCAAAGTAAGATTGTATTCTAATGTATAAAACACAGATAGATGATACTTGGTATTTACTAAGTGCCATCTGTCTGTGTTTTTATTTATTATTGATGTTTCTGTTATTTATTCCAAAATGTTTTTGCCTTCTTTAATCCGCCAACGATAATCTGATAAAATGATATCTTCGAGGGAGTAGCTAGCCTTCCAATCAAGATATTTTTTAGCTTTTGATGCGTCTGCTAGGACGCTAGCTGGGTCACCAGCACGGCGAGCAACAATTTCGTGTGGTATTTTTTGATTCAGTAATTCTTCAGCAGTTTTAAAGATTTCTTTGACGGTATAGCCTTTTTCAGTTCCTAAGTTAAAGATTTGAGAAGAACTGTCTTCTTGAAAGAGGTAATTCATCCCTTTAACGTGAGCCTGTGCAAGGTCCAAGACATGAATGTAATCCCGAATACATGAACCATCACGTGTATCGTAGTCATCTCCAAATATTTTCAGGCTATCATTTTGTCCCAATGCGGTCTTGTTGATATTGGGAATGATGTGAGTTGGATTTTTCACACGTAGACCGTTTGAAGCATCCATTTCAGCCCCAGCAACATTAAAGTAACGGAAAATGACATATTTCCAATCATAGCGATTGGCCATCCAGTAAATCATTCGTTCGCCCATCAATTTTGTTTCTGCATAAGGATTGACAGGGTCGAGTAGGGTATCTTCAGTAGCTGGCTTGTCAATACAGTTATTACCATAGAGGGAAGCAGTCGAAGAGAACATGATTTTTTGAATGCCAACTTCAGATAGGACTTTGAGAACTTGGTTCATACCAGCAACATTGGCAGTGAAGTATTTACTTGGATTTTCAATACTTTCGCTCACAACAATCTCACCCGCACAATGGAGAACAGCGTCAATCTTGTTTTCTTCCAAATAAGTTTTTAAGGCGCTAGCATCATAAACATCCAGTTGTTTAAAGCTAGCACGACAATCTACAGCTGAACGATTTCCTGTAGAGAGATTATCTAGGACATGCACCTGGTAGCCAGCATTTAAAAGAGCTTTAACGGTATGGGAGCCAATGTAGCCAGCCCCACCTGTAACAAGAATTGTTTTGGTCATGATTTTTTCCTTTTTCTAGTTTTGTACTATTTTAAAGAAATAAGAAGGTAAAGTCAACTATTTTCTGCAAATTTCATGAAAAAACCGAACAAATATAGCATTGAATTGTTTTGTGTTTGGGAATTAATAGTTTGGGTGATCTTGGGATAGTTCTTAGATTTCACATCACATGCAAGAAAATACAAGCTTTTTCTAAGATATAGTAAGACTAAGATACTAATTTAGAAATCTACCTTCCCACTATCCTTCTCCTATAAAAAGTGGTAAAATGGATAAAAGAAAGAAGGAACTGAAATGACAACATTATTTTCAAAAATCAAAGAAGTAACAGAACTTGCTGCAATCTCAGGTCATGAAGCACCTGTCCGTGCTTATCTTCGTGAAAAGTTGACACCGCATGTGGATGAAGTGGTGACAGATGGCTTGGGTGGTATTTTCGGGATTAAACATTCAGAAGCTGCGGATGCACCGCGCGTCTTGGTCGCTTCTCATATGGATGAAGTTGGTTTTATGGTCAGCGAGATTAAGCCAGATGGTACCTTCCGTGTCGTTGAGATTGGTGGTTGGAATCCTATGGTGGTTAGTAGCCAGCGCTTTAAACTCTTTACTCGTGATGGTCGTGAAATTCCTGTGATTTCGGGTTCTGTCCCTCCACATTTGACTCGCGGAAAGGGTGGACCAACTATGCCTGCTATTGCAGATATCGTCTTTGATGGTGGTTTTGCGGACAAGGCTGAGGCAGAAAGCTTTGGCATCCGTCCTGGCGACACCATCGTACCAGATAGTTCTGCAATCTTGACAGCCAATGAAAAAAATATCATCTCAAAAGCTTGGGACAATCGCTACGGGGTTCTCATGGTTAGCGAGTTGGCGGAAGCTCTGTCAGATCAAAAACTCGGAAATGAACTCTATCTTGGCTCTAACGTACAAGAAGAAGTTGGTCTTCGTGGTGCTCATACTTCCACAACCAAGTTTGACCCAGAAGTTTTCCTAGCAGTTGACTGCTCACCTGCTGGTGATGTTTATGGCGGTCAAGGCAAGATTGGGGATGGAACCTTGATTCGTTTCTATGACCCAGGTCACTTGCTTCTCCCAGGGATGAAGGATTTCCTTTTGACAACGGCTGAAGAAGCTGGTATCAAGTACCAATACTACTGTGGTAAAGGCGGAACAGACGCTGGCGCAGCCCATCTGAAAAATGGTGGTGTCCCATCTACAACAATCGGTGTTTGCGCTCGTTATATCCATTCTCACCAAACCCTCTACGCTATGGATGACTTCCTAGAAGCTCAAGCTTTCTTGCAAGCTTTGGTGAAGAAATTGGATCGTTCAACGGTTGATTTGATTAAACATTATTAAACCATAAGGGAGGTGGTAGGGATGGTAGAACCAAACCTAGAAAGCCTTGTAAAAGAACTTTACAATCATGCTCGACATGATTTGAGTGAAGATTTAGTTGTTGCTCTCCTAGAGACTGCTAAAAAATTTCCTACTACAAATGAGCAATTGCTGGCAGTTCGTCTCTCAGGCCTGGTCAATCGTGAATTGCTCCTAAATCCCAAACATCCAGCACCTGAATTGATAAACTTGGCTCGCTTTATTAAAAGAGAAGAAGCCAAGTACAGAGGAACTGCAGCTTCTGCGCTTATGTTTGGGGAACTTTTTAAAATGCTTTGATTCCATTGTGGATCAAAGCATTTTTTATATGGTAGAAAAGCAATTCTTGATGAGGAGAAGAAAAAGCAATCCCATTTATACTCTTCGAAAATCAAATTCAAACCACGTCAACGTCGCCTTGCCGTACTCGAGTACAGCCTGTGGCTAGTTTCCTAGTTTGCTCTTTGATTTTCATTGAGTATTAGGATAGCTTCTTGGTTCTTAGATTTGTTCAGCGATGACCTTTTCAGCTAGATTCATAGCGTGGTCAGATACACGAGTGTAGTGGGAGACAATGTCGATAAAGTTGACCCCGGCTTGAGTTGAACACTCGCCCTTGTTAAGGCGTTTGATATGGGTCTTTCTGAGAACACGTTCCATATTGTTGATTTCTTTATGGCGTTCAATCAGACTTTGAGCTTTTTCAATATCATTGTTTTCCACGCTGTCAAGGGCATCCTTGATAAAGTCAGTGGTCTTTTGATAGATATCAGCTAATTCCTGCAAAGCAGCTTCAGAGAATTCAACGTTTTTACGTTGAAGGTAGTCAGTCAGATTGATTAGGGCTTCTGCGTGGTCCCCAATACGTTCCAAATCGCGGGATGAATCAAGGATGTTGGTGAGCACTTCACTTTCTTTCTGGCTAAGAGCTTCGCTTGAAAGAGTAATAAGATAGCGAGTTAATTTTTCATCAATGGTGTTGATGGCTTCTTCTGTCTTGTGGCCTTTTTCGGCAACTTTTTCATTGAGGTCAATGATGTAGTTGTATGAAAGGTCAAAGGCTTTAGAAGCATAATTTCCTAAGTGAAGGAGTTCTTTCTTCGCATTTCCGAGAGCGATTGATGGAGCTTGCTTAATCAAGTGTTCATCAAGATAAAGTGGCTCGTACTTGACAACTTCATCTTCACCAGGGATGAGCTTGGTTACAAAGTAGGCCAAGGCTCCGATGAATGGAAATTGTACAATGGTGTTACTTACGTTAAAGGCACCGTGCGAGAAGGCGATGGTCATCTCAGGTGAGAGGTGAAGGAGTGCTTGGAAGTACTCAATCATAGACGTAAATGGACCTAATAAGATTAAGCAAAGAATAGTCCCTAAAACGTTAAAGGTAACGTGGGTTGCAGCAACGCGTTTCGCAGAGACATTGGCTCCAGCTGCCGCGATGATAACGGTTAGGGTTGTCCCGATATTATCCCCGAAGAGAACTGGTAGAGAACCTTTAAGGTCAAGGAAGCCACCTGCATAGAGCCCTTGCAAAATTCCGATTGTCGCAGAAGAAGCTTGGATGAGAACGGTAATCACTGCACCGGCAAAAACTCCCAACACAGGATTTTGTCCCAAGGTTACCATGTATTCCTTGAATTGTGGTAAATCTTTAAGAGGACTCATACCGGCACTGATGAGGTTGAGAGCATAGAAGATTCCCCCTACACCAAACAGGATGCGCCCGATATTGTTTGCTGTTCTGTTTTTTGTAAAGAAGAGGAACATGGTTCCAAGGAAAATCAGGGGTAAAGCATACTCACCAAGCTTGAAACCGATGATAAAGGAAGTAACGGTGGTTCCGATGTTGGCTCCCATGATAATTCCGATAGCCTGTCTAAGAGTGAGAAGACTAGCACTGACCAGTCCAACCGTGATAACTGTAACCCCTGTACTTGACTGAATCAGGGCAGTCACGACAATCCCGACTAGAACACCTAAAAAGGGATTGCTAGTGTACTTGTCAATGTAAAAACGAAGGCGATCTCCAGCAGCTTGTTGCAAACCGTCTCCCATGGTCTTGATACTATATAAGAATAGTCCCAGACCACCTAAAAAGTGAAATAAAATTTCCTGCCAATTGATGGACATTTCTTTTTCCTCCGGAAAATAATAACGGAATTTCTCCTATTCTATTTTAAAGGATAAAAGTAAATCTAACAAGTATTAAGCTAAGATTTTAGAAAGAAAATTCGTGAGAATGGATCTTAATTATATTAATTTTACCAATTTCTAACCTAGATATAGGCATTTCCTTTTATATATTGACATTTAAAAGAAATATCTTAAAATGAGGGAGGAATTATCTTGGTCCCTGTGATTGGGATAAAAATTTTATAAAGAAAGTTAAGCGCTTTCTTTTTGTGCAACAAAATCAATCTTTTAGGAGGAGAAAATGAAGAATCCATTTTTTGAAAGACGTTGTCGTTATAGTATTCGTAAGTTATCAGTAGGAGCCTGCTCGCTGATGATTGGGGCTGTTTTGTTTGCTGGTCCAGCCTTGGCTGAAGAAACTGCAGTTCCTGAAAATAGCGGAGCCAATACAGAGCTTGTTTCAGGAGAGAGTGGGCATCCAACTAGTGAAGCCGACAAGCAGAATGAAGGGGAACGTACTGGAGAAAACAAGCTAGAAAAGGCAGAAGGAGCAGAGACAGTATCTGAAATTGCTTCGCCAGCAAGCAATGAAGCTGCAACTACTGAAACTGCAGAGGCAGTAAGCGTAGCTAAACCAGAGGAAAAACCAAGTGAGGTGGTTGCAGAAACACCATCTGCCACATCAAAACCAAAGTCTGACAAGGAAACGGAAGCAAAGCCTGAAGCAACTAGCCAAGGAGATGAGTCTAAGCCAGCAGCAGAAGCTAATAAGACTGAAAAAGAAGTCCAGCCAGATGTCCCTAAAAATACAGAAAAAACATTAAAACCAAAGGAAATCAAATTTAATTCTTGGGAAGATTTGTTGAAATGGGAACCAGGAGCTCGTGAAGATGATGCTATTAACCGCGGGTCTGTCGCTCTCGCTTCACGTCGGACAGGTCATTTAGTCAATGAAAAAGCTAGCAAGGAAGCAAAAGTTCAAGCCCTATCAAACACCAATTCTAAAGCAAAAGACCATGCTTCTGTTGGTGGAGAAGAGTTCAAGGCCTATGCTTTTGACTATTGGCAATATCTAGATTCAATGGTCTTCTGGGAAGGTCTCGTACCAACTCCTGACATTATTGATGCAGGTCACCGTAACGGGGTTCCTGTATATGGCACACTCTTCTTCAACTGGTCTAATAGTATTGCAGATCAAGAAAAATTCGCTGAAGCTTTGAAGCAAGACCCAGATGGTAGCTTCCCAATTGCCCGTAAATTGGTGGATATGGCCAAGTATTATGGCTATGATGGCTATTTCATCAACCAAGAAACGACTGGGAATTTGGTTGAACCTCTTGGAGAAAAGATGCGCCAGTTTATGCTCTATACCAAGGAATATGCTGCTAAGGTAAACCATCCAATCAAGTATTCTTGGTACGATGCCATGACTTATAACTATGGACGTTACCACCAAGATGGTTTGGGAGAATACAACTACCAATTCATGCAACCAGAAGGAGATAAGGTTCCAGCAGATAACTTCTTTGCTAACTTTAACTGGGATAAGGCTAAAAATGATTACACTATTACAACTGCCAACTGGATTGGCCGTAATCCTTATGATGTATTTGCAGGTTTGGAATTGCAACAGGGTGGTTCCTACAAGACCAAGGTCAAATGGAATGACATTTTAGATGAAAATGGGAAATTACGACTTTCTCTTGGTTTGTTCGCCCCGGATACCATTACAAGTTTAGGAAAAACTGGTGAAGATTACCATAAGAATGAAGATATCTTCTTTACAGGTTACCAAGGTGATCCTACTGGCCAAAAACCAGGTGACAAAGATTGGTATGGTATTGCTAATCTAGTTGCGGACCGCACGCCAGCAGTAGGTAATACTTTTACTACTTCTTTTAATACAGGTCATGGTAGAAAATGGTTCGTAGATGGTAAGGTTTCTAAGGATTCTGAGTGGAATTACCGTTCAGTTTCAGGTGTTCTTCCGACATGGCGCTGGTGGCAAAAATCAACTGGTGATAAGTTGAAAGCAAGCTATGATTTTGAAGATGCTTATAATGGTGGAACTTCTCTCAAATTTGCAGGGGATCTTTCAGGTGCGACCAAGCAAGATGTGAATTTGTATTCTACTCGCTTGAAGGTGACAGATACAACTAAATTGCATGTTGCCCACAAAGGAGGCAAGGGTACCAAGGTTTATGTAGAATTTGCAACTAAGAAAGATTATACCTACGGTGATGAAGCTGCCCGTAAAGAGTTGACAGTTTCAGATAACTGGACTACCGATGATTTTGATTTGAGTGCCTTGGCAGGTAAAACAATTTATGGTATTAAACTCTATTTTGAAAATGATAAAGACTTAAAAGGCTATCAATTTAACCTGGGGCAATTGACCATCAGCAATAATCAAGATGCTCCTCAGGCACCAACCACAGTAGCTGTAGCCAAACAAGTCCTAAAAAATGCCCAAGAAGCGGAAGCAGTTGTGCAATTTAAAGGCAACAAGGATGCAGATTTCTATGAAGTTTATGAAAAAGATGGAGACAGCTGGAAATTACTAACTGGCTCATCTTCTACAACTATTTATCTACCAAAAGTTAGCCGCTCAGCAAGTGCTCAAGGTACAACTCAAGAACTGAAGGTTGTAGCAGTTGGTAAAAATGGGGTTCGTTCAGAAGCTGCAACTACAACCTTTGATTGGGGCATGACTGTAAAAGATACCAGCCTACCAAAACCACTAGCTGAAAATATCGTTCCAGGTGCAACAGTTATTGATAGTACTTTCCCTAAGACTGAAGGTGGAGAAGGTATTGAAGGTATGTTGAATGGTACCATTACCAGTCTGTCTGACAAGTGGTCTTCTGGGCAGTTAAGTGGTAGTGTGGATATTCGTTTGACCCAGCCACGTACAGTTGTTAGATGGGTGATGGACCATGCTGGAGCTGGTGGAGAATCTGTAAACGACGGTTTGATGAACACCAAAGACTTTGACCTCTATTATAAAGATGCGGATGGTCAATGGAAGTTGGCTAAGGAAGTTCGTGGCAATAAAGCCCATGTTACAGATATTACCCTTGATAAACCAATCACAGCTCAAGATTGGCGCTTGAATGTTGTCACTTCTGACAATGGAACTCCATGGAAGGCTATTCGTATCTATAACTGGAAAATGTATGAAAAGCTTGATACTGAGAGTGTCAATATTCCGATGGCCAAGGCTGCAGCCCGTTCTCTAGGCAATAACAAGGTACAAGTTGGCTTTGCGGATGTACCAGCTGGAGCAACCATTACCGTTTATGATAATCCAAATTCTCAAACTCCGCTTGCAACCTTGAAGAGCGAAGTTGGAGGAGACCTAGCAAGTTCACCATTGGATTTGACAAATCAATCTGGTCTTCTTTACTATCGTACCCAGTTGCCAGGCAAGGAAATTAGTAATATTCTAGCAGTTTCCGTTCCAAAAGATGACAGAAAAATCAAGTCAGTCAGCCTAGAAACAGGACCTAAGAAAACAAGTTATGCTGAAGGAGAAGATTTGGATCTTAGAGGTGGTGTTCTTCGAGTTCAGTATGAAGGAGGAGCTGAGGACGAACTCATTCGCCTAACTCACGCAGGTGTGTCAGTATCAGGTTTTGATACGCATTATAAGGGAGAACAAAATCTTACTTTACAATATTTGGGGCAACCGGTACATGCTAATTTATCAGTGACTGTCACTAGCCAGGATGAAGCAAGTCCGAAAACTATTTTGGGAATTGAAGTAAGTCAGGAACCGAAAAAAGATTACCTAGTTGGTGATAGCTTAGACTTGTCTGAAGGACGCTTTGCAGTGGCTTATAGCAATGACACCATGGAAGAACATTCCTTTACTGATGAGGGAGTTGAAATTTCTGGTTACGATGCTCAAAAGACTGGTCGTCAAACCTTGAAGCTTCGTTACCAAGGTCATGAAGTTAACTTTGATGTTTTGGTATCTCCAAAAGCAGCACTAAACGATGAGTACCTCAAACAAGAAATTACTGCTGTCCAAGGTCGTCAGTCAACGGTTGTTTACACCTTCTCTAGTGAGGACAAACAAGCGACGCTACTAGAGAAACTTAATGGAGCGAAAGCTGTTGCAGAAAATCATGGTGCCAGTCAGGAAGATGTTAATCAGGCTTTGAATGAATTGAAACAAGCAGGCGCAAACTTGGATGGTAATCAGCGTTATGAGGCTGCTAGGAAAGAATTAGAAAGTTTACTCGAATCCATCCGCGAAAAATATCCTAAATCAGAACTAATTGCGCAAGCAGAGGCTTTGTTGGTCTCACAAGCACCAACTCCACAAGCTTTTGCGGACATGAAAGAACAGCTGAATAAGAAACTAGCTCCTGCAGCAGAAAGCCATCACGTTGGTAGCCAGGATCCAAATGAAGTAGCCCCAACAGTTGAAGCCCTCTCTGGACTAGTTGTGGAAACTGAAACAATAGCCTTCGAACGTCAAGAGCGCCCAAATGCAAGCCTTCTTAAAGGTCAACATCAACTAGTTCAAGAGGGAGTTGAGGGACAAATTCGTCACTTGATTGAAGTAGATAGCCAAGGGAAACGCACTCTTCGTTTAACAGAGGTAGTTAAAGAAGCTGTTCCAGAAATTACTGAGATTGGAACAAAAGTTCTTTCAAGTAAGGAACCAACTGAAGGTGTCAAGAATTTGGTTGTGAATACTCCGAAATTAGAAGTTGAAGAGACAAGTATTGCCTTCGAACACCAAGAACTTCTAACTGCAGGTCTTCTCAAAGGTCAGCGTCAACTTGTCCAAGCAGGAGTTGAGGGACAAATCCGTCGCTTGATTGAAGTAGATAGTCAAGGCAATCGTACGCTTCGCGCTACAGAAGTTTTGAAAGAAGCGAGTCCTGAAATCGTGGAAGTAGGTACTGGTCTCATCCCTGCAAATCCTGCACCACAAAACACAGACCTTCCAAAACCTTCTAATCAACCAGTGTCTGACCAACAAAAGGCTCCTAAATTGGAAGTTCAAGAGGAAAAGATTGCATTTGACCGTCAAGAACATGAAAATGCTGAGTTGCTAGTTGGGGAACAACGAGTCATCATACAGGGACGAGATGGTCTGTTAAGACATGTCTTTGAAGTTGATGAAAACGGTCAGCGTCGTCTTCGTTCAACAGAGGTCATCCAAGAGGCGATTCCAGAAATTGTTGAAATTGGAACAAAAGTAAAAACTGAACCAGCAGTAGCGCCTACACAAGAAAAACCAGCCCAAAATACAGCAGTTAAATCAGAAGAAGCAAGCGCCCAATTACCAAATACAGGGACTGTTGATACAAACGAAGTCCTAATAGCAGGATTAGCCAGCCTTGGTCTCGCTAGTTTAGCCTTGACATTGAAACAGAAAAAAGAAGAGGAAGATTAAATATCGAAAAATCTTGTGAAATCTTTCCTTATATTTCCAAAGTGTGATATAATAGTTTCGAATAAAATAAATAAAGGGGTTTTTGTAACATGGCAAAACTTACTGTTAAAGACGTTGACTTGAAAGGTAAAAAAGTCCTCGTTCGTGTGGATTTCAACGTACCATTGAAAGATGGCGTAATCACTAATGACAACCGTATCACAGCAGCTCTTCCAACTATTAAGTACATCATCGAACAAGGTGGACGTGCAATTCTTTTCTCTCACCTTGGACGTGTGAAAGAAGAAGCTGATAAAGCTGGTAAATCACTTGCTCCTGTAGCTGCTGACTTGGCTGCTAAATTGGGTCAAGACGTTGTTTTCCCTGGTGTCACTCGTGGTGCTGAATTGGAAGCAGCAATCAACGCTCTTGAAGATGGACAAGTTCTTTTGGTTGAAAACACTCGTTACGAAGATGTTGACGGCAAAAAAGAATCTAAAAACGATCCTGAACTTGGTAAATACTGGGCATCACTTGGAGATGGTATCTTCGTAAACGATGCATTCGGTACAGCTCACCGTGCACACGCATCTAACGTTGGTATCTCAGCAAACGTTGAAAAAGCAGTTGCTGGTTTCCTTCTTGAAAACGAAATTGCCTACATCCAAGAAGCAGTTGAAACTCCAGAACGTCCATTTGTAGCTATCCTTGGTGGTTCAAAAGTTTCAGACAAGATCGGTGTTATCGAAAACTTGCTTGAAAAAGCTGATAAAGTCCTTATCGGTGGTGGTATGACTTACACATTCTACAAAGCACAAGGTATCGAAATCGGTAACTCACTTGTAGAAGAAGACAAATTGGATGTTGCGAAAGCTCTTCTTGAAAAAGCAAACGGTAAATTGATCTTGCCAGTTGACTCAAAAGAAGCAAACGCATTTGCTGGCTACACTGAAGTGCGTGACACTGAAGGTGAAGCAGTTTCTGAAGGCTTCCTTGGTCTTGACATCGGTCCAAAATCTATCGCTAAATTTGACGAAGCTTTGACTGGTGCTAAAACAGTTGTATGGAACGGACCTATGGGTGTATTTGAAAACCCAGACTTCCAAGCTGGTACAATCGGTGTGATGGACGCTATCGTGAAACAACCAGGTGTTAAATCAATCATCGGTGGTGGTGACTCAGCTGCCGCAGCGATCAACCTTGGACGTGCAGACAAGTTCTCATGGATCTCTACTGGTGGTGGAGCATCAATGGAACTTCTTGAAGGTAAAGTTCTTCCAGGTCTTGCAGCCTTGACAGAAAAATAAGATTTCATAAATGAATCAAAGAAGAGAGGGATGAAAGTTCCTCTTTTCTTTTGCTTGAAATAAAAACGCTTCCTCTCAACTATTACTCATAAAAATCACCGATTTATGATAAAATGGAAATAGAAAGTTGAGATTATGAGTTATTTTAAAAAATATAAATTCGATAAATCCCAGTTCAAACTTGGTATGCGAACTTTTAAAACAGGTATTGCTGTTTTTCTAGTTCTCTTAATTTTTGGCTTTTTTGGCTGGAAAGGTCTTCAAATCGGTGCTTTGACAGCCGTTTTTAGCTTGAGGGAGAGTTTTGATAAGAGTGTTCATTTTGGGACTTCGCGCATTCTAGGAAATAGTATCGGTGGCTTCTATGCTCTGGTCTTCTTCCTATTAAATGGCTTTTTCCATGAAGCTTTTTGGGTAACTTTAGTAGTTGTTCCAATCTGCACCATGTTAACCATTATGACAAATGTGGCCATGAATAACAAAGCGGGCGTTATTGGCGGTGTAGCGGCCATGTTAATCATTACCCTATCGATTCCGAGCGGAGAGACAATTTTGTACGTATTTGCTCGTGTATCGGAAACTTTCATGGGAGTTTTTGTTGCAATTCTCGTAAATTACGATATTGATCGCATTCGGCTCTTTTTAGAGAAAAAAGAAAAATAATGTTACATTTTATAACATTATCAATTGACGTTTGTCTTTTTTTAGACTATAATAGACAGAAAGAAGGAAATTGTAAATGAAGGAAAAAGAATTTCGCCGAAACATGGCTGTTTTTCCTATTGGCAGTGTTATGAAGTTGACAGATCTATCGGCACGTCAGATTCGTTATTATGAAGATCAAGAGTTGATTAAACCTGATCGAAATGAAGGGAACCGTCGCATGTATTCCTTGAATGACATGGATCGTCTGCTTGAAATCAAAGATTATATCTCAGAAGGTTATAATATCGCTGCCATTAAGAAAAAATATGCTGAACGTGAAGCGAAGTCCAAGAAAGTGGTGAGTCAGACTGAGGTGCGTCGTGCACTTCACAATGAACTTCTCCAACAGGGACGTTTTGCTTCAGTACGATCACCTTTTGGTCGCGGTTAGGCAACCGCAAGTAGTCATAGATTAAGGAGAAAACTCATGCCAATCACAGCTGCAGATATTCGTCGTGAAGTCAAGGAAAAAAATGTTACCTTTATCCGTCTCATGTTCTCAGATATTTTGGGAACGATGAAAAACGTCGAAATTCCTGCTACAGATGAACAATTAGATAAGGTCTTGTCAAATAAGGCTATGTTTGATGGATCTTCTATTGAAGGTTTTGTACGTATCAATGAGTCAGATATGTACTTGTACCCAGACTTGGATACATGGACAGTCTTCCCGTGGGGAGATGAAAATGGAAGTGTTGCAGGTTTGATCTGTGATGTCTATACAACAGAAGGTGAACCATTTGCAGGTGACCCTCGTGGCAATTTGAAACGTGCTCTTCGTCACATGGAAGAAGTAGGATTCAAATCCTTCAACCTTGGTCCGGAGCCAGAATTCTTCTTATTTAAACTAGATGAAAATGGGGACCCAACACTTGAAGTAAATGACAAGGGTGGCTACTTTGATTTGGCGCCTACTGACCTTGCGGACAATACACGTCGTGAGATTGTCAATGTCTTGACTAAAATGGGATTTGAAGTAGAAGCGAGTCACCACGAGGTTGCGGTTGGACAACACGAGATTGATTTTAAATACGATGAAGTTCTCCGTGCTTGTGATAAGATTCAAATCTTTAAGCTTGTTGTCAAAACTATTGCTCGCAAACATGGGCTTTATGCAACCTTTATGGCCAAACCAAAATTTGGTATTGCTGGGTCAGGTATGCACTGTAATATGTCCCTGTTTGATGCAGAAGGAAACAATGCCTTCTTTGATCCAAATGATCCAAAAGGAATGCAGTTGTCAGAAACGGCCTATCATTTCCTTGGCGGTTTGATCAAGCATGCTTACAACTATACTGCCATCATGAATCCAACCGTTAACTCATACAAACGTTTGGTTCCAGGTTATGAAGCGCCTGTTTACATTGCTTGGGCTGGTCGTAACCGTTCGCCACTTGTGCGCGTACCTGCTTCACGTGGCATGGGAACTCGTCTTGAGTTACGTTCAGTGGATCCGATGGCAAACCCATACATCGCTATGGCGGTTCTTTTGGAAGTTGGTTTGCATGGTATTGAAAACAAAATCGAAGCACCAGCTCCTATCGAAGAAAATATCTACATTATGACAGCAGAAGAGCGTAAGGAAGCTGGCATTACAGACCTTCCATCAACCCTTCACAACGCTTTGAAGGCTTTGACTGAAGATGAAGTTGTCAGAGCGGCTCTTGGAGAACATATCTATACTAGTTTCCTTGAAGCCAAACGAATCGAATGGGCAAGTTATGCAACCTTCGTTTCACAATGGGAAATTGATAACTATTTAGATTTATATTAATGGTACAGAAAGGTTGTCCGTTTGGGCAACCTTTTTATGTTGTTCTAAAGACTGGAGTACTTACATTTAGTCTTTTGTAGATTACTAATATTCTTCGAAAATCTCTTCAAACCACGTCAGCGTTATCTGCAACCTCAAAGCTATACTTTGAGCAGCTTGCGGCTAGCTTCCTAGTTTGCTCTTTGATTTTCATTGAGCATAAGTTTATTATAGTAGATTGGAAGATAATGAATTGAGTCTAGGATTGTCCAAAATAATTCCTAACAATGTTTTAGAAGTCGTGTTATACTATTGCGACTTAAATATGATATAGTGTTTTCATATTGCTCATACTCTTCTATTTTCATTGAGTATCAGCTATAAAGATCGATTACAATATGTCTTTTATGCGCTTCAGCTAGATGAGTGTAATAGATGAGAAGTTTTTTTATTTTTTCTTGAATTGAGGTTTTATCGTCTATAGTATGCTGTAATCTACATGAATATAAGGTGTGTTTGTCATAAATTGATTTGATGCATTTGATGTTTTTATATTAAATTTTCTGATATTTCTTTAATAAGGATAATTGCTATTTTTGTAAAAATCAAGATACTAAAATTTTATAGTTTAGTCCTAATTAGTAAATATACAAATTCATACATAGAGGGTAGTTCCACCGCTTGCATATATATATATATATATATATATATATATATATATGCAAGCGGTGGAACTTATTTTATCCATACAGGAATCAATAGTTTAAAGATTTTTTGTCATGTATTAATCGCTCTTTTTTCAACGAAAATCTTACTATTCTAGGAACTGCTTCGTTATAAAAATACTCTATAGTTGTTAATTATTTATTACAGATATCATTTTACTATATCAACTTATTGTGATAAACTATATATAGTTATGTCATTTTAAAAATAGAAAGGAAAAATTTATGTTTGGACATAAGAATAATAGGAATGGTGAAAAAGTTTTTCGCTATTCGATTAGAAAGTACCATTTTGGTGCTGCTAGTGTAGCTATAGCTGCCCTCTTGTTTTTTGCAAATGGAGTAGCTAGAGCAGATAGTCTATCTGTATCCCCTGATACAGCAGCGACTGAGAAGACCCTAAATGATGAGGGTAGGAGTAGGGCTAAGGAAGAACCCTTGCCAAATAGTCAAGAGCTTGCTGAAAGGAATTTGGAAGAAAAAACTACAAAAGTTGTTGATAAATCAGCCCTTCTTCAAGTGATGGATGAGCTTAAAGATATTGTAGTTAAGGTAAAAGAAAGTAAACTTGCTCCATTGTCTAATCAGCTTCTTCAGCTTACTGATGAAAGCAAACGTTTGCTTTCTGATAAGGATGCTAAATCAGAGGATATTGATCAACATATTCTAAAAATTAGAAAGCTGATAGAAACATTAAAAGAGCAAGAAAGTAGTGCTAGTCAACCTGAGCGGAAAGAAGAGAGTAAGGTGCCTTCTGCTGAAGCGGTAGACGAGACTGCTAATCAGGCTGAAAGTAGCAATGCTAAGGATTCTTTACTAGAAGATAAGAGCACGAATGAGGCTGCTACTGAAGTTCGTAAAGAAGAAACTTCTAGAGATAGCTCAAAACCTACTGTGACAGCTTCCGATAGAAGCTTAAACAAGGTAGATAAGGAAGCTAATAGTCTAGAACTGCCAAACAAAGATAATAAACTGTTACCGATAGATACGAAAAGTAATCTTGTAGATGAGGCGACAGAGGATGTTCTTGATAAGAAGAAAAAAGGTTATTCTGGGTTTAGAATAGCTCATTATGCAGCTCGATCAATTGATCGTTCTGTAGCTGGAAATCTCGACTCAGGTACTATCAGTGGTGATGGAGTTAAACAGTTTGAAAATCTTCATTATGACATTGATGGTGATCGTACTATTTGGAGAGTGGCTGTCCGTCCGGCTCATAAGAATCATGCTTGGGCTGGTATTGCAGTTACATCAGATGATACTATTGAAAATATTCGTGTAGTAGAAAGAGGTGGAGCTGGTGGTAGTGTACTAGAAGAGAGAGAAATTTCCAGAGGACGCCCTGCTAGTACGCCTTTCTCTAATTATAAGATGTTTATTGGTCACTACAGACTTATTGGTGGAGCTGTGCCAGATAGAATAGTCTATGAAGTAACTACTAGAGGAACACATCACAATCTTTTTGCTCGCTTTGCGACCGCTATTGTACAGAATACTCTTGAAAATTCTGGCTTAAGTGGTAAGGCGGCGATTACAAGTCGAAATTCAGACTTCCCTGCTGTAGGTATCCATGTCAATGCAGTAGGCGCTCCTACTGTTAACCACAACTATACTCGAACCAACGACACTGTACGTATGCAGACTGTACCGTCAACAGATAATCAATTATCAGGGACTGGGAAACCAGGAGCGACTATTTCTGTTAAGAAAAATGGAAATACTTTTAAGAAGACAAAAGTTGATGGAAGTGGTCATTGGGTTGTTTCACTAGATGCTGGTTTAAATAGTAATCTATCAGATACTGGAGAACAACTTGTACCGAAAGATAAGATAACAGTAACTCAAAGTGTTGATGGCAAAGAGAGTGAAGCAACGAATGTGGATGTTTCATTAGGACGTTCATGGATTGATCATTCACCGGGACATCCTGTAGGTGAGGTTACATCTAATCAACGTAATATTAAATTATTTGTACCACATGATGCAGGGATGGCGTATTTGAAGTATAGAGATACGAATAATCAAGAGCATCAAGTTGCAATTAGACGTACTACGATTAATCAACAATGGCAATCTCTTCAAAGTAATCTAGCAACTGTTACTTCAGTAGATAATACAAGTAATAAGTTCTATTCTATCATCAATTTACGATTGAATAGTGATATGAAAGTAGGATCTCAAACGTCTGTTATTTCAAATATGAAAGAAGGCGGTTACGGAAGTCTTGAGGGATGGAAACCTGTCAATGTAGTAGAGGCTCCATTAACATCTGGTGCTCACATCGAGAGTGACTTAACAGGTAAAGCAAGTATACCTGCAGACGTCAGAGTAAAAGCACCAGTAGGTTCAACAGTAAAACTTTACGATAATAATGATGTGCTAATAGGAGAAGCTCAGGCTGGAAATGATGGATATGCAACGGTACATCCTCTAAATAGTTTACCTGAAGGGCAAGTTAGAGCGACTTCAACTCCAGCTGGAGGGAAAGAATCAGCGAAAAGTGACCCTGTGAATGTTACAAGATCTCAAATAGGTCATGGAGAATCGAAACAAGATACTAAATCAGGTCTGACTGTTGGAGTTGATAAAAAATGGATCGTTGCTTATCGTGGGGACGAAATTGAGATTAAAACTCAAGCTCATGCTAGATATTTAGAATCATTAAAACCTAAAGGGCTAAACACTCAAGAAGATTTAGAAAGAAACTTCCCAATAAAAGGAAAGTTGTCACATAATTATCTAAGTACTGCAGGTGGGAAGGCACATCTAAATGCATTTGGAGGTTTTAAGGGTACTATTTCTTTAGAACAGCCTTTAGGAGATACAAAAGTTACTTTTGTTGGTCAAAGTAAGACTACAACAGCTAGTCTGAGTCAACGTAATCGAGGTGCAGTTGTTGAAGTTAGCACAACTATCACTGTCCTTGAAGTAGCGAAAAAATATGATATTTCTATTGATAAAAAGATTACTGTAGACAATCCAAACGCTGTAAGTGGTCCAGAAAAAGAGAAAATCATTGCAGCGATTAAAGAGAAGAACAATAGAACATATACAGATGCAGCATACAGAGCATTATTAGATCAGGCAACTTATTCAGTAGATGAAAAAGGGAATGTTACCATCACTTATCCTGATAAATCAGTAGATAAAGTAGCTTCGGCATACACTATTCAAAAACGCCCAGTAATAGAAACATCCTTAATCGATAAGGCAGATACACAAACACCGACTACTGTATCGGCAGATCCAGGTTCTAAAGTAAAACTTTACGATCACTCAGGCCATGAATTGGGAGAAGGTACGGCAAATGAAAGTGGTCGAGTTACTATTAATCCTACAAGACCGATTCCAAATGGAAATGTAACAGCAAAAGCAACTGATAATCGTGATCACACAACAGATGCAAGTGCTCCAAAACAAGCGACAGTACCTGCACCGCAAGCTTTGACTATTCAGCAACCTCATCATGGTTCAACAAGCGTAACTATTATTCCGCAAGGCAGAACAGATATTATCACTGCAGTTATTCAAGGGAAAAAAGTTAAAATTGAAAAAGAAGGTTCTGGACGTTATAAGACGTTAGAAAATGCGGCGAATGTACGAATTTCACCAAATTCAAATGGAAGTGTAACCTTTGAATTGCCTTCAGGTACAAGATTTGAAACCCTAGATAGAATCCAAGCTATTGCAGAAAATAAAGATATTACGGAAGCTTCAGGAATAAGATCATCTCAAGAGGCTAATCAATATGTATTAGCAAATAAAGGAGAGAAAGTACCTGTAAAAGATATTAATCATTTAACTCCAACAGATAAAGAAAGAGTTAAAACAGCCTATGAAAAAGCCAATCCTGGTATCAATAAGTCAGAAGTAACTGTTGAAAATAACGGGAATATTACCTACAATCACCAAGGTAGAGGATCTGTTCAAAAAGGTAATGCAAAAACACCTGATAATGTTGTTTTAGATAATGTAGCTCCAGGTAAGCCAACGATTCCAACTAACTTGACGGATAAAGCTGGAACTAGAACTCAAATTGAAGTAGATACAGAACCAGGTGCATCTGTTGTTTTATATGATCATGGAAATCAAGAACTAGGACGCGGTGTAGCTAACGCAAGTGGTAAAGCGCTTATCGATCCGACTAAGGAAATTCCGAAAGGTAATGTTACAGCTAAAGCAACAGATGAAGCAGGAAATATCTCACATCCAAGTGATGCTAAGGTTGCTACTTTCCAAGATTTCACGCCAAAAGTTCCTGCTAAGACACCTGTTACAAAAGTAACTTCTTTAACACCGAGTGAAGTTAATCAGGTTAAGAAAAAAGTTTCAGATGCTAATCCTGGTAAAGAAGTACAGGTATCGACTAATGGTACTGCCACTGTAACTGATCCTAAATCAAGAATATCTCATGAAATATCTGGAGACAAGCTGGTTGAATCAAATGATAAGATTAGACCAATAGTTGAAATTCCTTATGATAATCCAGCTAGACAAGAGATCTATGTTTACTCTGGGGAAAATAACGATATTACACTGAAAGCTTGGGATAATTCTGGTAAGATTTCTAAATTGCATCTAGCGTTTGCTGCTGATAATAGACAGGGTCTAGGTACAGAAGATTCATACTTGAACGGGAAAACTCGATCAGCACTTTACTTGAAGGCTACTAAAATTCACACTGATACGCCAGCAAGTCAAAATTCTCCAGCTATTCTTAAGGTAACTGGTGAGATTCCTAAGGGTGAGTTTAATGAACAAAGTGGGCAAATTTCACGATACTTATTTGCAGAAGATCCAAGTGGAAATACTAACTATGAGCATGTAGGTCATGCTAATGATGTAGGAGCTCCTGGACGTATTCGATTTGTATGGAAACCTCAAACATTTAAATATGATGCGCAAGCTCCAGGAACACCGTTATTACTAGACAATGCAGATGCGACTCAAATTGAGAATGCTGTAAAACAAGCTAATCCAACCTTTAGCGATAAAATTAAGTCTGTAACAGTTGATGGTAATAATGTGATTGTGACCTATAAAGACGATAGTACAGATAGATTAGATGCATCTAAAGTCTTCAAAGTACGTGATTCTAAGCCAACGTCACCAATGGCAATAGCACCAAGTGATGGAACAGTTACAGTGACACCAACAGGGGATGCCGATAAAGTCACGGTTAATTACACTGATGAGAAAGAACAAAATAAAACTGTAACAGTAGTCAAAGATAAAAACGGAACATGGTCATCATCAGATAAACCAGCAGGTGTAACTGTAGATTCAAGTACAGGGCAACTCCTTATTCCAGCTGAAGGTGTTAAAGATAGAAGTCAGGTAACAGCAACAGCTACGAAAGGTGATAGTAGACCATCAGATCCAAAAATAGTTACAGCGCAGCCTAAAGATTTCACCCCAGTGAAACCAGACGAGAAAGTTCCAGTTAAAGACAAAGCGCACTTAACTCCAGAAGAGAAAAAACAAGTGGAAGACAAAGTCAAAGCGAAGAACCCAGGTAAGGAAGTCACTGTAGGCGAAGACGGCACTGCAACGTTGAAAGATCCAACAACCGGCATCAGTCACCAAATTCCAGGAAGTGACTTGGTCAACCAAGATTTCACCCCAGTGAAACCAGACGAGAAAGTTCCAGTTAAAGACAAAGCGCACTTAACTCCAGAAGAGAAAAAACAAGTGGAAGACAAAGTCAAAGCGAAGAACCCAGGTAAGGAAGTCACTGTAGGCGAAGACGGCACTGCAACGTTGAAAGATCCAACAACCGGCATCAGTCACCAAATTCCAGGAAGTGACTTGGTCAACCAAGATTTCACCCCAGTGAAACCAGACGAGAAAGTTCCAGTTAAAGACAAAGCGCACTTAACTCCAGAAGAGAAAAAACAAGTGGAAGACAAAGTCAAAGCGAAGAACCCAGATAAGGACGTAACGGTAGGAGCAGACGGCACTGCAACGTTGAAAGATCCAACAACCGGCATCAGTCACCAAATTCCAGGAAGTGACTTGGTCAACCAAGGATTCACCCCAGTGAAACCAGACGAGAAAGTTCCAGTTAAAGACAAAGCGCACTTAACTCCAGAAGAGAAAAAACAAGTGGAAGACAAAGTCAAAGCGAAGAACCCAGGTAAGGAAGTCACTGTAGGCGAAGACGGCACTGCAACGTTGAAAGATCCAACAACTGGCATCAGTCACCAGATTCCAGGAACAGACTTAGTCAACCAAGACTTCACCCCAGTGAAACCAGACGAGAAAGTTCCAGTTAAAGACAAAGTGCACTTAACTCCAGAAGAGAAAAAACAAGTGGAAGACAAAGTCAAAGCGAAGAACCCAGGTAAGGAAGTCACTGTAGGCGAAGACGGCACTGCAACGTTGAAAGATCCAACAACTGGCATCAGTCACCAGATTCCAGGAACAGACTTAGTCAACCAAGACTTCACCCCAGTGAAACCAGACGAGAAAGTTCCAGTTAAAGACAAAGTGCACTTAACTCCAGAAGAGAAAAAACAAGTGGAAGACAAAGTCAAAGCGAAGAACCCAGGTAAGGAAGTCACTGTAGGGGAAGACGGAACCGCAACCGTGACAGACCCAACAACTGGCATCAGTCACCAGATTCCAGGAACAGACTTAGTCAACCAAGACTTCACTCCAGTGAAACCAGACGACAAAGTTCCAGCCAAAGACA
>NZ_VFSH01000004.1:0-48723 GCF_006385785.1 Streptococcus shenyangsis | reverse complement strand
AGTCACTGTAGGGGAAGACGGAACCGCAACCGTGACAGACCCAACAACTGGCATCAGTCACCAGATTCCAGGAACAGACTTAGTCAACCAAGACTTCACTCCAGTGAAACCAGACGACAAAGTTCCAGCCAAAGACAAAGACCACTTAACTCCAGAAGAGAAAAAACAAGTGGAAGACAAGGTCAAAGCGAAGAACCCAGATAAGACAGTCACTGTAGGGGAAGACGGAACCGCAACCGTGACAGACCCAACAACTGGCATCAGTCACCAGATTCCAGGAACAGACTTAGTCAACCAAGACTTCACTCCAGTGAAACCAGACGACAAAGTTCCAGCCAAAGACAAAGACCACTTAACTAAAGAAGAGCAAAAACAAGTGGAAGACAAAGTCAAAGCGAAGAACCCAGATAAGACAGTCACTGTAGGAGAAGACGGAACAACAACCGTGACAGACCCAACAACAGGAATCAGTCACCAAATTCCAGGAACAGACTTAGTGAACCAAGACTTTGGTGTAAACGGTATTCCAGAAGTAACTCCAAGTCAACCAGCCTACACAGATCCAGTAGGAACAAGCAGTACGGATGGCGAGGGCAATGTCATTACGCCACCAACTGTAGATATTCCAGCCTACACAGATCCAGTAGGAACAAGCAGTACGGACGGAGAAGGAAACGTCATTACACCACCAACTGTAGATATTCCAGCCTACACAGATCCAGTGGGCACAAGCAGTACGGATGGCGAAGGCAATGTCATTACTCCACCAACTGTAGATATTCCAGCCTACACAGATCCAGTAGGCACAAGCAGTACGGATGGAGAAGGTAATATCATTACGCCACCGACTGTCGAAGTTCCAGCCTATACAGATCCAGTAGGCACAAGCAGTACGGATGGCGAGGGCAATGTCATTACGCCACCAACTGTAGATATTCCAGCCTATACAGGCAGTGTCAACGGCATTCCAGAAGTTACCCCAGCTAAACGAGACTATGAAGGTAGTGTAAATAGTATTCCAGAAGAAATGCCAGCTCAGCCAGATAAGGACGGCAGTGCTAATGAAATGTCAGAGGGAACGCCAATATCTGAAACTACAATAAATAAAGATCGACAACTTCCGAATACAGGGACAGAGAAATCAAACACGTCACTTATTGTAGCTCTTTTAGCAGCTATGACTGGCGGACTTCTCATTTCACGAAAACGGAAGGAAGAAGAGTAGTGACTTGTAGACTATGAGGTCAATAACAAGTGATTTGTATAAAATCAATAAAATGAGTTGATATACAAGTAACTGTGTTAAAATCAGAAAGCAACGTGTTTAGCGTTGCTTTTTGATTGGCTCTTTGTCAACTGTAGTGTGTTGAAGAAAAGTAATACTCAATGAAAATCAAAGAGAAAACTAGGAAGCTAGCCGCAGGTTGCTCAAAACACTGTTTTGAGGCTGTAGATAAGACTGACGAAGTCAGTAACATATATACGGCAAGGTGAAGCTGAAGTAGTTTGAATAGTATAAGATAGTTTGGATTATCCAATGCATGGAGTTGAATATGAAGGCAAAATAGTCGATTGATGTTTAGAGAGAATGCCGATTATTTCTTGCATTTTATATCGAGGTGTGATATATTTTATATAACGAAGTGCGATATATTGAACTGGATAGGAGGTGGCTATAAATGAAATTAACAGATAAGATTAGGCGGGTTTACCTTCCCATGACTGAAACGGGTTTTTATATTCTATTCTGTCTGCAAAAGGAGAGCCATGGCTATGGTATTACGCAAAAGGTCAAGGAGATGACAGATTCGCAAGTCTTGATTAGTCCAGGAACTATGTATGGAACCTTGTCAAAGATGGAAAAGGATGGTTTGATTTCCTTTGTCCGCGAAGAGGAAAAGCGGAAAATCTATCAGATTACAGACTTGGGACGAAAGGTCTTAGATATTGAATTGAAACGTATTGAACGGCTCTATAGAAACAGTCGGGAGGAAGGATAATAGAAAAGAAAATTGTTTATCGAATTTTTACAATTGCGGATTATGATAGAGAGGCTTTATATCTTAGAAAAATGCATGCTGAGGGCTGGAAACTTAGAAAAGTAAGCTATTCTATCTTACTGTTTGCAGTTAAGTATACCTTTGAAAAGTGTCACTCTGAGCAAGTGTCTTATCAGTTGGATTTTTACCCAATGGAAAAATCAGAGAGAACCTCCTATTTACAACTATTTAAAGATTGTGGCTGGGAGCATATTACAGACTTTAATAGTTTTTCCTATTTTAGAAAAGCACATTCTGAAATTGAATCGAATGCCGAGTTTGAAATTTATAATGACGCTGCTGGGAAGTTAGCTATGGTTAATCGCATTTTAAGACTGCGATTAGTACCTGTTTTACTTTTGCTAGCCATACATATACCATTCTTACTTAAATTGCTCAATAGAAGTAATGCGTATGGTCTATGGAGTTTACTTGCAGTCGGGCTAGATATTTTCTTATCTTTGATCCTTTTGTTAATAGTTTCTTATATTAGCTGGAAGTTATGGCATAAAAAGAAGGAATTATCAGATTTATGCTAGGGTAGGTATGTTCAAAATTGGAGGGAAAGTCATGATAAATAAAAAGCAATTTAAGATTTTTACGATTCTTGATTTGGACAAGGAAGAAGAGTATTTGCATGAGATGCATTTGAAAGGTTGGAGATATAGAACGAGTCGTTTTGGTTTGTTCTATTTTGATCAATGTCAACCAGACGATGTCATCTACTGTATCTATGATTCTAGATTTCTTAAAAAATATAAGCATGAACTGCAAGATTTTAGAAATAGAGATTGGGAATTGATAGAAACAGGTTTTTGTTCGATTCTTCGTAAATCGTCTTCTAATTTACTTCCAGAGGATCAAGTTTATATGAGTAAGGGGCTCAGATGGGAAGTTATGCGATCTAGACTTCGTTCCTGTACAGCTACTTTCTTAGGTGGTTTGGTTGTTTGTATAAGTTTATTTAAAGAAGAACTTTCTATGTCTTTCTTTATTATTTTTGTTTTATATGCTCTTATGATTTCTTATCTAATCTATGGTTTTTTTAGACTTAAAAGGGCATACCGAGTAGATAAACAGTAAGGTTCTAGGTCTTTAGACTGATTTTTAGCACTCTTGATAAAAGAGTGCTAATTTTTTGAGTTTTTATCTTGACATTCTCTTTTAAGGGTGTATAATAGAATCATAAGTTAGCACTTGAGGGTATCGAGTGCTAATCGATCAGACAGAGAGGAGTGATGAGATGGTTACAGAGCGTCAGCAGGATATTCTAAATCTCATTATTGACATCTTTACCAAAACGCACGAACCTGTCGGATCCAAAGCCTTGCAAGAGTCTATTAACTCTAGCAGTGCAACCATTCGTAATGACATGGCGGCTCTAGAAAAGCAAGGTTTGCTTGAAAAGGCTCATACTTCAAGTGGTAGGATGCCAAGTGTTGCTGGTTTTCAGTACTATGTAAAACACTCACTGGATTTTGACCGACTGGCTGAAAATGAGGTTTATGAGATTGTTAAAGCCTTTGATCAGGAATTCTTCAAATTAGAGGATATTCTGCAAGAGGCAGCTAATCTACTAACAGACCTGAGTGGCTGTACGGTAGTAGCACTGGATGTTGAGCCGAGCAGGCAACGTTTGACAGCCTTTGATATCGTTGTTTTGGGGCAACATACAGCCTTGGCAGTATTCACCCTAGACGAGTCTCGAACGGTTACCAGTCAGTTTCTTATTCCAAGGAACTTCTTGCAGGAGGATTTGCTGAAACTGAAGAGCATCATTCAGGAACGTTTCCTCGGCCACACCGTTCTAGATATTCACTACAAGATTCGGACGGAGATTCCGCAGATTATCCAGCGTTACTTTACAACAACGGATAATGTGATCGATCTCTTTGAACATATCTTTAAGGAAATGTTCAACGAAAACATTGTGGTGGCAGGCAAGGTTAATCTCTTGAATTTTGCTAATCTAGCAGCCTATCAGTTCTTTGACCAACCGCAAAAGGTGGCTCTGGAGATTCGTGAGGGGCTTCATGAGGATCAGATGCAAAATGTCCGAGTTGCGGACAGTCAAGAGTCCTGTCTAGCAGACCTAGCGGTGATTAGTAGCAAGTTCCTCATTCCTTATCGAGGAGTTGGAATTCTAGCCATTATCGGTCCAGTCAATCTGGATTACCAACAGCTAATCAACCAAGTCAATGTGGTCAACCGTGTTTTGACCATGAAGTTGACAGATTTTTACCGCTACCTTAGCAGTAATCATTACGAAGTACATTAAGATTGAAATCATTAAAGGAGGCGAAAATGGCCCAAGATATAAAAAATGAAGAAGTAGAAGAAGTTCAAGAAGAGGAAGTTGTGGAAACGGTAGAAGAAGCAACTCCTGAGAAGTCTGAGTTGGACTTGGCAAATGAACGTGCGGATGAGTTCGAAAACAAATACCTTCGTGCTCATGCAGAAATGCAAAATATCCAACGCCGTGCCAATGAAGAGCGTCAAAACTTGCAACGTTATCGTAGCCAAGACTTGGCAAAAGCGATTCTCCCTTCTTTGGACAACCTTGAGCGTGCACTCGCAGTTGAAGGTTTGACAGACGACGTTAAAAAAGGATTGGAGATGGTGCAAGAAAGCTTGATTCACGCTTTGAAAGAAGAAGGAATCGAAGAAATCGCAGCTGACGGAGAATTTGACCATAACTACCATATGGCCATCCAAACCCTCCCAGCAGACGATGAACACCCAGCAGATACCATCGCCCAAGTCTTCCAAAAAGGCTACAAACTCCATGACCGCATCCTACGCCCGGCAATGGTGGTGGTGTATAATTAGAAGTTTTATATGTCGAAACAATATAGTAGGAAGATGAGAATGAAAAAGATAGCGGCTACAAATTGGGCTATTGGAATTGTCGTTTTCTTTCTGGTAGTAGGGATATTTTTTGCTTATCCTATTTCGGAAGGAGCAAAAGTTTCTTATTTTGGAACGCAACCAGTAATTTGGTTGCAAAAAGTATTAGAACTTATATTGCAACCGATTTTAATTGGTCAATTGTTATTATTAATTACAGAGGATATGTCAGTAAATAAGAAAGACTGATTTGGTTTTGTCCGAAACGACAATAAACTATGAAAGAAAGATAAGAAGCAAGCCGAAGGCTTGCAAGGAAGATATTGCCCGCCGTGGTGAAAGTTTCAGTAGCTTTGGCTACTGAAACAGGGGATTTTTGAGACAATAGGCTCAAAAATAAGTGATGAAATCCCGTAGGGAGTTGCTCACGTCCCCACCACTTAAGGGAAATATCAAAAAAATCAAAATTCGAATTAAAATTTAAGGAGAAAACACATGTCTAAAATTATCGGTATTGACTTAGGTACAACAAACTCAGCAGTAGCAGTTCTTGAAGGAACTGAAAGTAAAATCATCGCAAACCCAGAAGGAAACCGCACAACTCCATCTGTAGTCTCATTCAAAAACGGAGAAATCATCGTTGGTGATGCTGCAAAACGTCAAGCAGTTACAAACCCAGATACAGTAATCTCTATCAAATCTAAGATGGGAACTTCTGAAAAAGTTTCTGCTAACGGAAAAGAATACACTCCACAAGAAATTTCAGCTATGATTCTTCAATACTTGAAAGGTTATGCTGAGGACTACCTTGGCGAAAAAGTAACGAAAGCAGTTATCACAGTTCCAGCTTACTTCAACGACGCTCAACGTCAAGCAACAAAAGACGCTGGTAAAATTGCTGGTCTTGAAGTAGAACGTATTGTCAACGAACCAACTGCAGCCGCTCTTGCTTACGGTTTGGACAAGACTGACAAAGAAGAAAAAATCTTGGTATTTGACCTTGGTGGTGGTACATTCGACGTCTCTATCCTTGAATTGGGTGACGGTGTCTTCGATGTATTGTCAACTGCAGGGGACAACAAACTTGGTGGTGATGACTTTGACCAAAAAATCATTGACCACTTGGTAGCAGAATTCAAGAAAGAAAACGGTATTGACTTGTCTACTGACAAGATGGCAATGCAACGTTTGAAAGATGCAGCTGAAAAAGCGAAGAAAGACCTTTCTGGTGTAACTTCAACACAAATCAGCTTGCCATTTATCACTGCTGGTGAGGCTGGACCTCTTCACTTGGAAATGACCTTGACTCGTGCGAAATTTGACGATTTGACTCGTGACCTTGTAGAACGTACAAAAGTTCCAGTTCGTCAAGCCCTTTCTGATGCAGGTTTGAGCTTGTCAGAAATCGACGAAGTTATCCTTGTTGGTGGTTCAACTCGTATCCCAGCTGTTGTAGAAGCTGTTAAGGCTGAAACTGGTAAAGAACCAAACAAATCAGTAAACCCTGACGAAGTTGTTGCTATGGGTGCTGCGATTCAAGGTGGTGTGATTACTGGTGATGTTAAAGACGTTGTTCTTCTTGACGTAACACCATTGTCACTTGGTATCGAAACAATGGGTGGAGTATTTACAAAACTCATTGACCGTAACACAACAATTCCAACATCTAAATCACAAGTCTTCTCAACAGCAGCAGACAACCAACCAGCCGTTGATATCCATGTTCTTCAAGGTGAACGTCCAATGGCAGCAGATAACAAGACTCTTGGACGCTTCCAATTGACAGATATCCCAGCTGCACCTCGTGGAATTCCTCAAATCGAAGTAACATTTGATATCGACAAGAACGGTATCGTGTCTGTTAAGGCCAAAGACCTTGGAACTCAAAAAGAACAAACTATTGTCATCCAATCTAACTCAGGTTTGACAGACGAAGAAATCGACCGCATGATGAAAGATGCAGAAGCAAACGCTGAAGCAGATAAAAAACGTAAAGAAGAAGTAGACCTTCGTAACGAAGTAGACCAAGCAATCTTTGCGACTGAAAAGACAATTAAAGAAACTGAAGGCAAAGGCTTCGATGCAGAACGTGACGCTGCCCAAGCTGCCCTTGATGACCTTAAGAAAGCTCAAGAAGATAACAACTTGGACGATATGAAAGCAAAACTTGAAGCATTGAACGAAAAAGCTCAAGGACTTGCTGTTAAACTCTACGAACAAGCCGCAGCAGCGCAACAAGCTCAAGCAGGAGCAGAAGGCGCACAAGCCACAGGAAACGCAGGCGATGACGTCGTAGACGGAGAGTTTACTGAGAAATAAGATGCAAAGCCCGTTAAAACCTCACAGTGAAAATAGGAAATCTGACGCAGAAACTTTAGTTTCTAGGAAGATTTGTCTTTTTCACCAAGAGGTTAGGGAGTGCTCGATTTAGCATTACTAGTTTGATTTTTAAAACTCGAACGTCGTAATGATAGGAAGAAATCCAGAGGTTGCAACCCAGCCTCTGTTTTTCGATAAAATAGAGGATGTTGCGTATGAAAAAAGTACTTTGTATCATTTATCCTAATTTTTCTCTTTATGAGATAACCACTTTAACGAGTACTTTAGCTCTGTCTTTTGATATCACGATTGATTATGTAGCTTCTGAGAATTCGATGGTGGTCTCTGAGGATGGTTTGCCCTGTCAACCGACGAAAACATTGGATCAGATCCGCATAGAAGATTATTCTTGTGTGATTTTGCCAGGAATGGTAAATATAGGTTCTACTCTACAAGATGAGAAATTGATCTCGTTTTTGAGAAGTCTTAATGAGCAGGATATCCTAATTGCAGCCATTTCTTCAGCGCCTCTTTTATTGGCGAAAGCAGGCTTGTTGAACGACACGAAATTTACAGGTGGAATTTGGCAAAACTTCTTTGATTATTTTGAATTTCTTCCACGTGAGAATTTCCAACCGAAAGTTCTTGTCCAAGATAAACAAATCATTACGGCTATTGGTTTTGCACATCAAGAGTTTGCAAGAAAAGTGATTTTCGGTTTAGGGTTGGCAGAGAATACGGACAACTATTTTAAAGAACAGAACGAGTATGCTGAAGAGGATTTGATATTTACTCTATCAGATGAAGAGTTTAATCAAGTAAAGCAGAGTATAGAAAACAGCCTCTAAAGATTTACATGAAAATTATAGAAAGGAATAAGGGTGTTCAGGGAATTGAACTCACACTCTGAGCTTTCTTACTCAATATAAAAGAAAGGAATTGAACCCGACCTAGATTGAGGTTTTATTCCGCAATATTAACAGAAAGGAATAAGGGTGTTCGAGTAACTGAACACGGGCTACGGACTGTGCCAAAAAGATAGTTTTTCTAGGACGCAAGCGTCCGTCGTCAAAACTCCTTTTTTGGCTGTGTCCGGCTGACGCCCTTTGTATCTTGAATTATGAACAATACTGAATTTTATGATCGTCTGGGGGTGTCAAAAAACGCTTCGGCAGACGAGATCAAAAAGGCTTATCGTAAGCTTTCCAAAAAATATCACCCAGATATCAATAAGGAGCCTGGTGCTGAGGAAAAGTACAAGGAAGTTCAAGAAGCCTATGAGACTTTGAGTGACGACCAAAAACGTGCTGCCTATGATCAATATGGTGCTGCAGGAGCTAACGGTGGCTTTGGTGGTGCTGGTGGTTTCGGCGGTTTCAACGGAGCAGGTGGCTTCGGTGGTTTTGAGGACATCTTCTCAAGTTTCTTCGGCGGAGGAGGTGCTTCGCGTAATCCAAACGCTCCTCGTCAGGGGGATGACCTCCAATACCGTGTGAATTTGACTTTTGAAGAAGCTATTTTTGGAGCTGAAAAAGAAGTTAAATACAACCGTGAAGCAAGCTGTCGTACATGTAATGGCTCTGGTGCTAAGCCAGGAACAAGTCCAGTCACTTGTGGACGCTGTCATGGTGCTGGTGTCATTAACGTTGATACACAAACTCCTCTTGGTATGATGCGTCGTCAAGTAACCTGTGATGTCTGTCATGGTCGTGGAAAAGAAATTAAAGATCCATGTACAACATGTCACGGAACAGGTCATGAAAAACAAGCCCATAGTGTACATGTAAAAATCCCTGCTGGTGTGGAAACTGGTCAACAAATTCGCTTAGCTGGTCAGGGTGAAGCAGGATTTAACGGTGGACCATACGGTGACTTGTACGTGGTGGTTTCTGTGGAAGCCAGCGACAAGTTTGAACGTGAAGGAACGACTATCTTCTACAATCTCAACCTCAATTTTGTTCAAGCAGCTCTTGGTGACACAGTTGATATCCCAACTGTTCATGGTGATGTTGAATTGGTTATCCCAGAGGGAACTCAGACTGGAAAGAAATTCCGCCTACGTGGCAAGGGAGCTCCTAGCCTTCGTGGTGGTGCAGTTGGTGACCAATACGTTACTGTTAATGTCGTAACACCGACAGGCTTGAACGACCGCCAAAAAGCAGCTTTGAAAGAATTCGCAGCTGCTGGTGATTTAAAAGTCAATCCAAAGAAAAAGGGCTTCTTTGACCATATTAAAGATGCATTTGAAGGAGAATAAAGCAAAAAGAGCCGTCGGGCTCTTTTTACTTATCTTCAATTTCCTGTGTTTCTTTGATCACAGCTAGTCTAGTCTGGATATCCTTTTCCAAGACCTTAAACTTGTAAGTCAGGTCTTCTTGGTATTCCTTGATGAGTTCTTTTTGCTGGTCGATGATTTGCAGGCTATTTTGGATAATATCCACATCGTCCTTGATAGCTTGAACGCGGTCAGTTGTATTCAAGACTTCATCTGTGATGGTTTGACGATTTTTTGTGACCAGATAACTTCCGGCTGCAGCTCCTGCAAATAGCAGTAGGTTGGATAATTTCATGGCAACTCCTTAGGCGTTTTTGATGGTTTCAGCGACTTGAGCAAGTTTGTCAAAGTCTGGTTCGTGGGCGATAAAATCAATCTTGAGGTCATCGTCCGCACCGTAACGAGGTACAAGGTGAACGTGGGTATGAAAGACGGTTTGACCAGCGATTTCTTCGCAGTTGGCAATGATATTCATGCCAGCAGCCTTGGTAGCTTTCATGACTTTTTGAGCCACTTTTGGCACTTGGGCAAAGAGTTGGCTGGCGCTAGTAGCGTCCATTTCCAAAAGATTACGATAGTGTTCTTTTGGCACGACCAAGGTATGTCCTGGTGTCACTTGAGAGATATCAAGAAAGGCAAGAACCTGCTCATCTTCATATACTTTTGAAGCAGGGATTTCCCCTGCGATGATTTTACAAAAAATGCAATCTGACATAAAATCTACCTCTACTGTATTGAATTTTGATATAATATAGCTACATTATACCAGATTTGGAGAAAATATGTTAGAAATTAAAAATCTGACAGGTGGCTATGTCCATGTCCCTGTCTTGAAAGATGTGTCTTTTACTGTTGAAAGTGGACAGTTGGTTGGTTTGATTGGTCTCAATGGTGCTGGGAAATCAACGACAATCAATGAGATTATCGGTCTGTTGACACCTTATAGTGGTTCCATCAATATCAATGGCTTGACCCTGCAAGAAGATGCGACTAGCTACCGCAAGCAGATTGGTTACATTCCCGAGACACCTAGCCTGTATGAGGAATTGACCCTCAGAGAGCATATCGAAACAGTTGCCATGGCTTATGGTATTGAGCAAAAAGTGGCTTTTGATCGAGTAGAAGCTTTGTTAAAAATGTTCCGTCTGGACCAGAAATTAGACTGGTTTCCAGTTCATTTTTCAAAAGGGATGAAGCAGAAAGTCATGATTATCTGTGCTTTTGTGGTGGATCCGAGTCTCTTTATCGTGGATGAGCCTTTCCTTGGTCTTGATCCGTTGGCTATTGCAGACTTGATTCAGCTTTTGGAAGTGGAAAAGCAAAAGGGTAAGTCTATTCTCATGAGTACTCACGTGCTGGATTCGGCGGAGAAGATGTGTGATGCCTTTGTCATTCTCCATAAGGGAGAGGTGCGTGCCAAGGGGAATCTCCTGCAACTGCGCGAAGCCTTTGATATGCCTGAGGCTAGTTTGAATGATATTTACTTGGCTCTGACCAAAGAGGAGGACCTATGAAAGACTTGTTTTTAAAGAGAAAGCAGGCTTTTCGTAAGGAGTGTCTTGGTTATCTGCGCTATGTTCTCAATGACCACTTTGTCTTATTCCTGCTTGTCCTGTTGGGCTTTCTAGCCTACCAGTACAGTCAACTCTTACAACATTTTCCTGAAAATCATTGGCCTATCCTTTTGTTTGTAGGAATTACGTCTGTTTTACTTTTGCTTTGGGGAGGAATTGCCACCTATATGGAGGCTCCAGACAAGCTCTTTCTCTTAGTTGGAGAAGAGGAAATCAAACTCCATCTTAAGCGTCAAACTGGCATTTCCCTAGTCTTTTGGCTCTTTGTACAGACCCTTTTCTTGCTGTTATTTGCGCCTTTATTTTTAGCAATGGGTTATGGCTTACCAGTTTTTCTGGTCTATGTGCTTTTATTGGGGGTAGGAAAATATTTCCTCTTTCGTCAAAAGGCCAGCAAATTTTTTACTGAAACTGGTCTCAACTGGGACTATGTTATTTCTCAAGAAAGCAAGCGCAAGCAAGTCTTGCTTCGTTTCTTTGCCCTCTTTACGCAGGTAAAGGGAATTTCAAACAGCGTCAAGCGTCGTGCCTATCTGGACTTTATCCTAAAGGCTGTTCAGAAGGTGCCTGGAAAGATTTGGCAAAATCTCTATCTGCGTTCTTATTTGCGAAATGGAGACCTCTTTGCTCTCAGTCTCCGTCTGCTCTTGCTTTCCTTGCTGGCGCAGGTCTTTATTGAGCAAGCTTGGATTGCGACAGCAGTGGTAGTGCTGTTTAACTACCTCTTGCTCTTCCAGTTACTGGCCCTCTATCATGCCTTTGACTACCAGTATTTGACCCAACTCTTTCCACTGGACAAGGGGCAAAAGGAAAAAGGCTTGCAGGCGGTAGTTCGAGGATTAACCAGTTTTGTCTTAGTGGTGGAATTAGTTGTAGGCCTTGTGACCTTCCAAGAAAAACTTGCCCTTCTAGCCTTGCTGGGTGCTGGTTTGGTTTTACTAGTCTTGTACTTACCTTATCAGGTCAAACGTCAGATGCAGGACTAATATTGCTTATATGATATTAAAAAAGAAGTTGAATTCAGTTTGTCTCAACTTCTTTTATTTTCTACAAGATAATGGTTGGTCCGTAGAGACTCAACTTGGTCTTGACTTGGTCAAAGTGGAAGCGGTCATAGGCCCGCCAAGCGGCGCGTGTAGGAGCATCTGGATTGAGGGCGCTGAGTCCCATGAGAAGACTGGAAGTCTGGTAGAATTTTTCCAGTTCAATCAAGACGCGATTATCCACAGTCTCAGCCTTGGCTAGAAAACCAAGAATAGAGTTTAATTGCTCCTGAAAGCGGACGTCGTCAGCTGTTGCCTGTTTGCATGCTTGGTAGGCTTTGTTTAAGTCCGTAATCAAAGTCTGAGCTGTTTTGATTGGGTCTGTCATTTACGTGACCTCCTATATAATTTATATTTTAAGGTAAGGGATTGTGTAAATCTCCTAGTGAGGCACCTATATTATTAGCAACATTGCCAACTATGTTGCCCCAATCAATGATACATTTACCATTATCAAGATTAGCTTTATTATATGAATATCCATTTCTACATAGTACATTATCGCTAATTATATGAAACGGAGAATACCATCCATATGGAATACTACCGCCATTTATATGAGAAAGTTCGATTGATGTTAATTGTTTTGTTTTATTTGACTTGGCCATAATTTTCTCCTTGTTATATTTACGTCAATTGCAATAGAGTATATTTATAGGGTGTTAATCATGGTGGATGTGAATAAATCATATGCAGCCCTCCTTTTTTGATGATTTTTAAAGTTATTGCAAACATAATCTTTCTATAATCATAGTTTATCACTTTTAACTCTTTTTTTTTTATTCAAATCTTTAATTGTCATTGAAATGTCTTGAATTGCGCTGAGTGAATTTTATGATAAAATAGTGGTAAGATTATCATGCTTATTTGAGGAACAAGCTACCTTTCAGGAGCGTTGAAGGCCTGTTTAGGATTGGGTGTGCTTGTGTTAGATTTTTTCTGTTATTCTTTTCTTAGGAGGAGAATCCAATGAAACATATGATTATTCAGACACAGAAAACAGTCTATAAAGTAAACGTCGACGATGTCTACTATATCCAAACACATCCAACTAAAGCCCATACTGTACAGATTGTTACAGAAGAAGCTAGTTTTAATATGGTTCAAAATTTAAGTAATCTTGAGAACCAATATGGGGAAACCTTGATGAGATGTCATCGAAATTGTTTGGTTAATCTTGATAAAGTAAAATCGATTGATTTTCAAGAAAGAATCCTTTTTCTTGGAGAAGAAGGTCAATACGCTGTCAAGTATGCCAGACGTCGCTATAGAGAAATTCGTCAAAAATGGTTGAAAGAAGGAGAGTAAGAAGATGAGAATATTTGTTTTAGAAGATGATTTTTCCCAACAAGATAGAATTGAAACAACGATTGAGAAACTCTTGAAGGAACATCATATCACTCCCAGTTCTTTTGAAGTTTTTGGCAAACCAGACCAGCTGCTGTCAGAGGTGCATGAGAAGGGAGCCCATCAGCTATTCTTTTTGGATATTGAGATTCGAAATGAGGAGATGAAGGGGCTGGAAGTGGCTAGAAAAATTCGGGATCGAGATCCTTATGCTCTCATCGTCTTTGTGACGACTCACTCGGAGTTTATGCCCCTGTCCTTTCGCTACCAAGTGTCTGCTTTGGACTACATTGATAAGGCTCTTTCGGCAGAGGAGTTTGAATCTCGTATCGAAACAGCCCTTCTCTATGCCAATAGTCAAGACAGTAAAAGTCTGGCGGAAGATTGCTTTTACTTTAAATCAAAATTTGCCCAATTCCAGTATCCTTTTAAAGAGGTTTACTATCTTGAAACGTCGCCCAGAGCCCATCGTGTTATTCTCTATACCAAGACGGACAGGCTGGAATTTACAGCGAGTTTAGAGGAGGTTTTCAAGCAGGAGCCCCGTCTCTTGCAGTGCCACCGCTCTTTTCTCATCAATCCTGCAAATGTGGTGCATTTGGATAAGAAAGAAAAACTCCTTTTCTTTCCCAATGGTGGAAGCTGTATGATAGCGCGTTATAAGGTCAGGGAAGTGTCTGAGGCCATCAATAACTTACACTGAGCTAGGAGAGTTTATGAACATTGCTTGGATATTGTTGTATTCACTTATTATTAATGGACTAAAAATTGTCATATTCTTTAAGGTAGATGGAATTAGTCTCACTTTCGATAGAATTTTTAAGGCCTTTCTTTTAAAATTTCTTCTGGCAGCAATTTTTACAACTTTTAAATTTTTAGTCCTGACTGACTATCTCTCATACTTAATAGAACCTTTGTTCGGCATAGGTTTGTCTTTCTTATTGTTAAGAGGGCTTCCTAAAAAACTCCTTTTCTTTTATGGTCTCTTTCCAATGATATTGGTGAATCTCTTTTATAGAGGAGTCTCCTATTTTGTACTTCCATTTTTGGGACAAGAAATTGTAGATAAAGATAGCAATCCTATCTTTTTATTGATTATGATATTCGTTTGCTTCATAGTTTTAGTCTTTTTGAAATGGTTGGACTATGATT
Source organism: Streptococcus shenyangsis (assembly GCF_006385785.1). Taxonomy (GTDB): domain Bacteria; phylum Bacillota; class Bacilli; order Lactobacillales; family Streptococcaceae; genus Streptococcus; species Streptococcus shenyangsis. The sequence continues at coordinate 34,127 of NZ_VFSH01000004.1, read as the reverse complement.
TCACTAGATTGAGAAGGGAGATTCTAGATAAAGATTTTCAAAAGTCTCTTACTAAGATTAACTGGGCAATGGGGGCTTATTATCTAGTGATGCAAAGTCTATCTTACCTTGAATATGAACAAGGTATTCAATTAAGGACTGTTCGCCATTTCATCCTAGTCTTTTACCTACTCTTTTTTATGGGAATTATCAAGAAGTTAGATACCTATTTGAAGGACAAACTCCGTGAGAGACTGAACCAAGAGCAGGCCTTGCGCTATAGAGATATGGAACGCTATAGTCGGCATATAGAGGAACTTTACAAGGAAGTACGGGGTTTTCGCCATGACTACACCAACCTCTTGACTAGTTTACGTCTGGGTATTGAAGAGGAGGATATGGAGCAGATAAAAGAGGTCTACGATTCCGTCTTAAAGGATTCCAGTCAGAAATTGCAGGACAATAAATATGATCTTGGCAGATTGGTAAATGTTCGTGACCGTGCCCTCAAAAGTCTCCTAGCAGGGAAATTTATAAAAGCCAGAGATAAGAAGATTGTCTTTAATGTCGAAGTTCCTGAGGAGATTCAGGTCGAGGGGATGAGCCTGCTTGATTTTCTAACCATTGTGTCTATCCTTTGTGATAATGCCATTGAAGCTAGTGCAGAGGCTACTCAACCTCATGTTTCAATTGCCTTTTTAAAAAATGGAGCACAGGAGACCTTTATCATTGAAAACTCCATCAAAGAGGAGGTCATCGATCTTTCTGAAATCTTCTCCTTTGGAGCAAGTTCTAAAGGGGAGGAGAGAGGAGTTGGTCTTTATACTGTCATTAAGATTGTTGAAAGTCATCCTAATACCAGTCTAAATACCACCTGTCAAAATCAAGTCTTTCGTCAGGTGCTTACTGTGATACCTATAGAATGATGAAAAATAAGACCGAGAGTTTTTGTTTCTCGGTCTTATTTTTTATAGTTGTATTGGTTGATTAAATCCTTTTGTATTGTTTTGTTCAATTAGATTAAATCTATATAATAAATCTTCCCACCATCCTCCACCTGTAATCTGGTTGAGTTCGGTAGTTGTTAGTTCTTGAAATGAAGTTAGGTTTTGTTTCTTATCCATGTTATGATTCTCCTGTTTTATAAGATAATAAATAGTTATAGAGTGTTATCTGAAAATTAATCAGAATGGGTTAACATTTTATCTTTGAAATAATCAAAATATGTTTTCTTTGCAGTTACACTAGTGACGCGACCTTGTAAGCCATATTGGATGAGTTTACTATCCTCGTTAGATAGTTTTGCAAGAGCGGTTAATTTAAAGAGATTTCCTTGCTCTGTTCTGGTAGGAGTTTGATCAATTGTCTGAAGTTGGCCGATGATGGTAATGCCGTGATTTCCAATCTTCTCCAGTTTTAATCTTACAGTTTGTCCTTTATCTAGTAGAGGTAGATAGTCAGAAGATACGTAGTAAGTGATTAGTACTTCTCTTGTATCTGTGATGACAGGAAATATTTGAGCAATTTCTGTACCAGTTGGAATTCTATTTTTACCTTCAAATTCACTGTTTAAGTGAATGATACCTTTACTTGGAGCGGTTAAAGTATTGTTTTCCAAACGCTGTGTCGCTTGATCTAGTTGTACTTTTAATTCTGTTAATTGATTCTCCACGGTTAGTTGTTGCTGTGAGGCTGTCTGTAAAAACTGAGTGCGGAGTACTTCAATTTTGGTTACTAAACTATTATCATAAGTTGCTACACTTCCGATACCAGCTTGCTGAATTTTGAGGCTTGCGATAGATGTTTCAAGACCTGCAATACTTTGATTAATTTGAGATAAAAATGGCTCATCTGCAGTTCCCTGTGTTTGTCCTTGTGAGGCTACAAGATAACGATTCAAAATTGACTGGTGCGGATTGCCAGTTGGTAAGCGAGCTCTGTTATTTATGATAGCATCTCTCAGCTCTTGATATTCTCCAATTTGTTGTTGAACTTTTGTAATTTCTTGTTCGATGGCTGATGAACTGCTATTGGCAAGATTGGCTTGATTTGAAACCTCAGTGTTAGTCTTTGTGATACCCAGTTCAATATCATGGGATTGTTTAGTAAAATTCCTAAAGGTATTATGGTAGCCAAACTCATCCTCGCCAGAAAAAAGATCAGTCGCTTTTTCTAAGCTTTGTTTCAAAATTCCAAGTCCTTCTTTTTGCTTCTCAAGTCTGTGTAGTTGAGTTTCTAAGGCAGTTTTCTGACTTTCTTCCATTGTTTCAGAGTATTTGATGAGTAAGTCCCCTTTTTCAACTACTTGATTTGCCACTAAATGATTAGCAAGGATAGGATTATCACTTGTTGACTGAATAGATGCAATGACACTTGTAGGGGCGATTTCTCCTTGGGAAGTGACAGTAATTTCTTTTGTGGCAACAAGGGAGAAAATCAAGATGAAAGTAAGTAGTAATGAAAGAGGTATAATTAACACTGTCGCATAGTTATGGTAACGTCTCTGATAAAACTCGACGCTTCTAAAAAGATTAGGATTCATGACATTCTCCTTATTTATTGAACAGATGATGGTAGAAACCTTGCGCCTGCATTAACTCTTGGTGGCTACCAACTTCAATGATTTTCCCCTGGTCAAGAACAATGACACGGTTGGTTCGTTCGGCTATACTGAGACGATGGGCTACAAAGAGAATGGTTTTATCAGTGAGGGACATAAGATTATCTATAACTTTTTTCTCAGTCAAGACATCAAGACCGCTAGTAGCTTCATCTAGTATTAGAACAGGAGCTTTAGTTAAAAGAGCACGAGCGAGAGCGATTCGTTGCTTTTGTCCTCCTGATAGACCAGCTCCATCAGAGAGCTGAGTTTGATAGCCCATAGGCATTCTTTCAATGTCTTGACGGATTTCAGCTAATTCACAAGCTCTTAGAATATCTTCTTGGCTAATCATATGATTACCGCCCAAGGTTAAATTTTCCAAGATAGAGCCATTAAAGATATAGGCTTGTTGGGGTAGGTAATTAATATGACGGCGCAAGACTTTCTTATCAATGTTTTTAATATCCTGATGATTGATGGAAATATGTCCTTTGTAGGGTTCAAAGAAATTGACAATCATTTTGGCTAAAGTTGTTTTACCAGAACCACTGACTCCAACTAGGCTAACCTTATCTCCTTGTTTAATCGTGAGATTAATATCTGTTAAGGTATCTCGTCCAAAACCATACTTATAAGAAAGGTCATCAAATTCAATATCGCCCATCAAAAAATGTGAATGAACAGGGTTTTCTTGAACTTGAAATTCAGATTCGACTAGATAGACTTCGTTCAAACGGTTATTAGCGACTTTCGCAGATTGGAGTTTGGTTTGGAGATTGATAATATTTTCCATAGGAGTTGTAAAGTAAGAAAGAAGTGTGTTAAAGGTAATCAGCTGACCGATAGAAATTTTACTCGACATGACTAATTGAGCGCCAAACCATAGGATAAGGATATTCAGAACTAATTTTGTTCCCTGCTTTAAACTCGTTTGTAAAATAGAATATTTACTGAGCTTAAAGGATTTTTCCAAATAATCTACAAATTCGCTGTCTATATTTTGATAGCGATTTTCTTCACTCGTGAGCGACTTTATAGTTTCAATCCCGTTGATATCTTCGATAATGGCAGAACTAACCATAGAATTACTTTGCATGACATCATGGTTCATTTTTTCAAAAGGCTTCATAAAAGAAAAGATGATGACCATGTATATAGGAATGGAAATAAGAGAAAGAAGGAAGAGATTAGGGTTTTGTGCCAGTAAGACGCCCCCTACAAGAATCAGAATGGAAACATCCAGAAAAAGAGAAAGAATGGTAGAAGCCAAGGCATCTATAATAGAGTTGGCATCTGTGAACCGTGAAATAATTTCCCCTGTACGACGTGTCGCAAAGAAAGACATAGGAAGTTCAAAAATATGGCGAATATAGGATAAAATCACATCAATGCTTAATCTCTGACTCAGAACAGTTAGGAGATAATCACGGGAGAAGCTCATGACTTGCTGGAGGATATAGGTGATAACCAGACCAACTGAGATAATTCCTAAAGTTGATCTCATCTGATTTGGGATGTATTCATCCAAGATTCCTTGGAGATAATAAGAACCACCTATATTGATAATAGTGACCAATAAGCTTGAGAGAACAATATAAGCAATAAGAGATTTTTGTTTGAAAATCAGAGGAAGGAAGCTTAGTAGACCATTCTTTTTATCTTTATGGGGTTGATAGCTAGGTTTGGGAGCTAGAAAAATAGTTACTCCAGTCCATTCAGAGAAAAAGCGTTCTTTTGACATTTTGGTGATTTTTACAGAAGGATCAGGATCACCAATAATCAGATAGTCTTTCTTTGTTTGATAGACAACATAGTAATGTTGGAGTTTTCCTTCTTTGTTAACGTGAACGATAAATGGATAGGGGACATCACTCATGTCAAAGAGAGTTTTATCTGCTTGAACAGGTCTTGTTTCAAAGCCCATTTCATCAGCGGCTTTTACAATGCCAAGAGCAGTCGTCCCTTCTTTATTGGTCTTTGCAAGTTCTCTTAAGTGAGCTAGAGAAAAATCTGAACCATAGAATTTAGCAATCGAGGCTAAGGCAGCAACACCGCAGTCTCTAGCATCTATTTGAGGAACAAATGTACGTTTATAAGAAGTCATTGGCAATTCCTTTCATTTTCATATAGTAGATAGGTATATTATGCCATAAAAATAAGTTCATATTTTATGAAATCTTGAATAGTCATTGAAACTTCCTGAATGGTAAAAAAGTGATTAGAAATTATCTTTAAAAAAAATTTAGAGGTGGTTTTAAATAAAAAAGCTAATTTAAGACGTTTCGATGACAATTCAAGATTTGGATGAAAAAAATTAATAAACGGTGATATACTAAACTTGTCAAGGTTGCAACAAGACAAAAAATAAAAATAAAAATAAAATGGAGGTATTCATCATGATTTTACAATCTTCTGTATCCTTAAAAATTCTTGATGAGGATACACTTTCTGATATAGAAGGCGGAATTGCTTGGTGGGTTGGTCCAGCAGGATTTTTTGCTTATGGGATATTAGCTGGTTATACTGATGAGAAATGTATGATTGATAATGGAAATCACTGGTATTGTGTTAAGCTACCATAGAAGAAGGAGTAAAACAATGAAATATATAAAGGTATTAACAGATTCAAATTTAGAAAGAATACAAGGAGGAGACGATTTGATAAATTTTTATGAATTGGGAGAAAAAATAGGAAGATATTTAGCACACCCTCATCCAAATTCGGTTACTCTTCCAATGTGTTACGAATATGGTCCAGCTTATCCGGCGCCTGTTTTACCATGTAGAAAGTAGGGAAATAGAATGGGAAAAGTTACTATTATAGAATTATCGGAACTAGAATTGATTTATGGTGGTGACAGTCATGGTTCAATATTTCATCCTGACACTTGGGTGAGATATTTTGAATATGCTTTAACTCACCCGGGAAAAGGAGGGAATCTCCCTTTATGTGAAAACTATACACCTGCGTATCCAGGAAAAATTTTACCACAATGTTAAATTTTTATAAAACTATAGTTGAAAACACCTCAGGTTAAAGACAAAGTTTTATTATACTGTGTTTAGGTAAATTCGAATGATAGGTAAAGTTATCTGAGGAACTACTCTAGAAAAAAAGGAAATTCTAAACTTAGATTCGATTATATAGTCTCAAATATCCTAAGTATTGAAATTAGCCGTTTTCTGGTGCTTTATAGTAAGGTGGAGGAGTTTGTTAGTTTCAAACTTTGCTCGTAATGATTTGAAAAATTCCAATTTTCTTGTAGAAATTCACAAAAATTTAGATTGTCTATGTTTGGAATATCAGTAAAATGTATTTATAGAGAAAAAAATTTTGAAGTTTAAGTTTTTAGTTACTTCAATTAAAGAGAGGTTGTATTTATGACTATTTTTAACAAATGTCATGCTGTGTTTGTTGGATTTTTAGCCTTTATAACAGTTACTACAGTAGGTTATACCATCAATCAAGGAGATTTTTTTCAAAACGAGTACCTATTTATTATCACAAAGACTTTCTGGATTTCACTGAGTGTTGCCTATGCGAAATGGTTTGATATGGTTTCGCTAAGAAGGTTAACGAAGAAAGAAATTCTACTTTTTATTGGAAGCTTTCTTATTTGTGTGCTGGTAAATATAGGTTATTATAGTTTTTTTACAGTCTCTTCTGGTGCTAGATATCAACACCTTGAGGCTACTAGTACAGGAATTTCCTTATCCTTTATTGCAAGCGTGACAGTTTTTGGGCCTATTCTGGAGGAATTTGTTTTCAGAGGTATCCTTCAAGGTGCGGTTTTTGAAAATTCTTGGTTGGGGCTTATACTGACTGCCTCTCTCTTCTCTTTCCTGCATGCTCCTTATGATGTTCCTTCGTTTATCTATTATCTATTTGGAGGTTTCATGCTGGGCTTTGCTTATAAAAAGAGTCAAAATCTATCGGTGCCTATTTTAGTTCATATCTGTTACAATTGTTTATCATTCTTGTAGTATATGTAAGTAACCAATATGATATAATATTGGATAAAAAATCTTAAAAAATAGGGAAATGGATACTATTACTGTTTAGATTAATAATATTAAATGATGTCACAATTTGAGATTGTGGATACTGAGAATTTTGCGAAAGTTGAAGAAGGTTTCGGAGGTTGGGAAGAGGAAGCTTTTCAAAAAAATTATATGGTTTGATTGGATAATCATCTGCGCATTCTAATGGTGGTTCTTAATACTTTTTTCGTAACTAATATCAAGTTTAGTCTGATTGGAACAGTTGTAGGAGGATTCGCTGGTTATGGAATGTATGTTCTTGGCTATCTAGGAGATTATCTTGACCTTACAAATCATAGAGTTGTTTCTGCTAAAACATTTCACAAAAGTTATCAAATTTTAGAAAATGATTAGATGTCATTTAATTGTAATGGAGAAAGCAATGAAAAAAATATTTTTTAAAAAACGGACCATCTTCCTTGCGAGATTGTTCCTAGGTCAGTTTCCCGTGCTTGTCTCTACTTATCTGTTTCTATCTCGTCAGTTTTTAAATTTTTCCGTAGTTTTCCAATTTCTTTTAGTAGTTATTAACTTGGCTTCTATTTTGGCTACTGTTTATCTCACTAGGGAAATGAGGATAAGAGAATTTGAAGATGATGATTTTGTTAGTCCTAGAACCAATCAACTCATGTTCATCGGCTTGACAGGCTTTATGTCTATTATTTGTTTGTATAGAGGTATCATAGCAACAGAAGCCTACCAACAAATAATCGCATATATTGGCGCTGTTCTCTGCTTAATTATCATGCTTCTGCTTATGTGGGGCTTGAAGTATTATAAAAAGTAGAGCTTAATAAAGTATAAAGGGGTAAGTGTTTTCGAAATACTTACCCTTTTATAATGAAGTTTTTGCAATTCAAGATGTTTTGATGACCATTTAAGATTTATATGAATTTGTAATCTTAAATAAGGTAAGATAAAAATAACAAATGTAAAGGAGTATTCTTATGAAGAATCAAAAGATAAAATCGCTATTACTTGTACCACTTGTATTTGCATCTATTACTACGGGTGTTGTATATGCAGAAGAACAGCCTACTACTTCATCTATCCAGGCGAATGATAGTTCTGTTGTGACACCAGATTTGCCATCGGCTAAGGAAAAGGTGGAGCACAAACCTTCTGTTGTAACCCCAGAAGAGTATGAGAAGAATGTTACGGACTTTAAAAAGATAGATATTGAAGCTGTACGTCAATCTTTTACAGAGGATCAATTGGAACATACTATTTATTTTGGTAGAAAAACTTGCTCTCATTGTCGTCAATTTTCTCCTGAATTGAAAGAATTTAATAACTTGATTGAAAAGAAGTTAGAGTATTATGATTTGGACGGTAAGGATTTTGATGGGGAAGCGAGAGAGTTTCTATTTAAAAAAGTCGGTATTCCAGGAACACCAACAATTTTGTATTTAAAAAATGGACATCCGATATCTGGATGGGTTGGTGGCGGAGCAACTGCACAACAGGTGTATGATTATATGTACTCGAGAAATTCACCTAAGCAAACAGAGACAGTGAAACCTTCTGAGGAAACAGTAACTGAAAGTGTCCGTGATGAGAAAACCAGAAATGACAGCATGAGTATTAGTAATAAAGTTGTAAGTGACAGCAAAGGTATGAGTGATGAAAAAAGAACCGAAATGAAAATATCCAATGATAATCCCAATTCTAATAGTGAAAATAGTGGGAAAGTGGAGAGTACAAACTCAACTTCTAAAGCTAAAACTACTCAATCTGGCAATTTAGCAATGTTAGACAATAAGAATCAATTGGAAACTCCCAAACCTATTTTTGATGTTGCTCAAGAAAATAAAACTCCTTTAACCGATGTTAAGGATGCTGATTATGTAAGCGAATCTATTACTTCGAATGAAAAATTATTACCGAAAACAGGAGAGGAAGAAAGTTACCAACTGATTTGGCTGGCTGTCGCATTTTTTATGGCTTCTATAATGATTAAAGTGAAACAAAAAATTTATAAATAAAAATAGATGGTAAACAGGTGCAATGATATTATTTGTTTGTAATAACATATGGCTAACCTTTGCCTATAGACAAGAGTGAGAAGATAGGTGTATTTAGTTTATATATAAAAGATTATAACTGTATATGAAATGAATGGTAAATAGTTAGTATTAGCTGAAGTAGAAAATCGAAAATGAAAGGAAAATTATCATGAGTAAGAATAGTAGAACAGAAAAAGCTAGAGTAACAGAAAGTGCAGATTTTGGAGCATATTTTTTAATTTTAGCAGTTGTAGCCGTCGGGGCGCTTGCTTATTTTTCAGAAGATTTTGGGCCAAGGTGGGCAAAAGTTATAGAAATAGTCGGAGCGCCGTTTTCTTTAGGTTTAGGTTTTTTTGCTTTTGATAAAGGTTTTGAAATGCTGAACGATTATAAAAAGAATAAAAGAAAAGAAGACGACGAGGAAGAAAAAAACAACAATCAGAACTAAAAAATGTAAAATAAAGGGGTAAAAAATGGCGAGTAAAAAGAAGTTACTTGGAGAAGAGTTTGGGAAGATGGTGTTGTCAAGGACGATAGCAACCTATGAAAAAGTAATCAACGCTGAAAAATAACATTTTCAGATGAAAAGATGGAGGAGTTAGACAACATACTATCTAATGGAATGGGGTTGCTTGATGGAGTACAAGCATACGATATTCTAACAGGACGAAAATAAAAAAAGTATTCCTCGTGAATACAAAAACAATGTTTCAATTTGCAGAAGCTAACAGATAAATTTTCTCTTTATCCAGCCTGACTTTTAATAAGTTGGATGTTATATTATTTGAGGTATCCTATATGAATAAGAAATCCTTTTTTATCATCTGTTCTACGTTGATCATAGCATCAAATCTTCTCATGATTTCCGTGGTGAACAAGGGAGAAGAAACGGGGAGCAACCTGTTTGTGATTGCTATAGCCTGTGTTATGCTACCAGTCTTTTTATATGCAGTTGAAAACCAACTGACTTCATTAATAAGAGGAGAATCCATACTTCTGATTCAGTTGACAGTTATATCCCTACTCCGTCTTATCAACAGAATAGAGAGGACGCCTGAAATCTTCAACATTATTATTACCCTTCTCGCTTTGGCAAGTGGGACAGCTGCTATCCTTGTTGCGATTATGAGAATATATGAGAACATACGGAAGTGAGGGTGAGTAGTTTTCTATTTTGTATTTTCACATTGTCAAGTTCCCCCAGGGCAAGTATGTTTTCCATGCTTGCTTTTTAAATTTTTTAACAATTCAAGATGTTTTGATGACCATTTGTGATTTGGATGGAAAATTTTAAAAAATAGTAGTATACTAACCTTATTAAAGTTGTAATAGGACGAAAGTAAAAAGAGGTATTCCTCGTGAATGCAAAAACAATGTTACCATTGGCTATTATGCTTGCTTAAAGGCTTGAGCCTGTGTACTTGGAGGTAATTATGGATTTCAAAACTTTTCTTATTGTTTTTGTTGTTGGCATGTTTGTTTCTTTTATTACTTCTTTAATTAGGGAAAAATTTTTAAAATCTCCAAATAAGAATAAAGATAGATCTAATTAGATAAAAAGATTTTTTATCGCTAGTTTAATCTACAGTGGAGTTTCTTTAATATTGTTTCGCCTGTTAAAATGATATGTGATAGCAGGATAAAAAATCTACAAATTAAGTTGGTATCAATATGGTGTAAAGGGCAAGTATGTTTTTCATGCTTGCTTTTTTAATTTTTAACAATTCAAGATGTTTTGATGACCATTTATGATTTCAGTGATCCAAGGTCAAAATGAGTGCTATACTAGCAGTGTAAAGGTTCTAGCTCAACTCAGATAAAGAATACATTTAGGAGGAAATTTTATGAAGAAAAAAATACTTGTCATTTTCATCTTGTATCTAATCATGTCCATCTTTCTTTATCCGCTTAGGGAGAGTATTTGGTATCATTTATTTTATACCATAGCCTATGTGATTGCAGTTATGATTTATTTTGCTTTAATGAAAAAGAAAGGAGCAAAGAAATGAAAACTTTTCTTGCTAAAAAACAGACCATCTTCCTTGCGAGATTGTTCCTAGGGCAGTTGCCCTTACTTATCTCTACTTATCTATTTCTATCTCGTCAGTTTTTAAATTTTTCTTTAATTTTCCAATTTCTTTTAGTGGTTATTAACTTAGCTTCCATTTTGGTCACTGTTTACCTCACTAGGGAGATGAGGATAAGAGAGTTTGAAGATGATGATTTGGTTAGTCCTAGAACCAATCAACTCATGTATATCGGCTTGGCAGGTTTTATGTCTATTATTTGTTTGTATAGAGGTATCACAGCAGGAGAATCCTATCAACAATTAATATCCTATATTGGTGCCATTCTCTGCTTGATTATCATGCTTTTACTCATTTGGGGCTTGAAGTATTATAAAAAGTAGGGAAGAACTTTCTTCTTAATCTGTGACTAGTCTATGGTCTGGCAAGAGGAGGTATTAGGCTAGCTACTGTCTTGTAGATAGTAGGGAGGATTTCTATGAAAAACATCCTATTCTTTTCAAAGCGAGTGCAATTCTTTCTTATTTATTTTTGTTTTTTGGATTGTTTTGGACAACCCAATTTTGGAGCAATTAAATGGTAAGTGGTCTATTATACATCCTTCAAAACCATGTAGTCCTTATGGTATTGGGGGAACTCCAAACTCATGTAATGGTATTTAAAAAGGATTGAAGCTATGAAGGCAAAATATGGGAATCAAATTGTTGATGTTTGGGAAATTGGTCAAGCAACTCCTAAACCAAGTTGGGTAGAGGAAGCTTTTCAAAAAAATTATATGGTTTGGTTGGATAATCATGTGCGCATTCTAATGGCAGGTCTTAACACTTCTCTCGCAACGAATATCAAGTTTGGTCTAGTTGGAACAGCTGGAGGAGGATTCGCTGGTTATGGGATGTATGTTCTTGGTTATCCAGGTGATTATATAGATATCACCAATCATAGAGTTATTTCTGCTAAAACATTTCACAAAAGTTATCAAATTTTAGAAAATGATTAGATATCATTTAATTGTAATGGAGAAAGCTATGAAAAAACACGCTATTCTTTTCAAAACGAGTGCCATTCTTTCTTATTTGTTTCTGTTTTTCGGACTGTCTTGGACGACCCAATTTTGGAGCAATTATTGGGAGTTCTCGTCTTGGGTAGGAAATCTTATCTGGATTCGAAACATCATCAGCCTTCTCTTTATATGCTTGATGATTTGGATTTTGGTCAGGTCGGGCCATGCTTATCTCTTTCGCATCCCTAGGAAAAAGTGGTTGAGCTATTCTGTTCTGACGGTGTTAGCCGCTGTTGTACTTATCTGCTTTAACTATCTGACAGCTAAACACGTTCAGGGGACCAATGAAGGTTGGAATTTGTTTATTGCCTATAGTGAGACAAATTTTGCGGAGTTTGGTGTTTACCTAACCTTAATCGTACTAGGACCTCTGATGGAAGAATTGGTATGTAGGGGATTGCTTCAACATGCCTTCTTTAAGAATTCGAGGTGGGGGCTGGATCTTCTCTTTCCGTCATTCTTATTTGCCTTGCCCCACTTTTCTAGCTTGCCAAGTCTCGCAGATATTTTTGTCTATACGGCAGTGGGCTGTCTATTTGCCTGTCTAACACGTTATACGAAGAGTATCTATCCTTCTTATTCGATTCATATTGTTAATAATATCATTGCAAACTTACCATTTTTGCTGACTTTTTTACACAGAGTCTTGGGGTAAAAAAACCAAGGCTTGCTTTTCAGCCATAGAGGAGGTCATCATGTATAAACACTTATTTTTCCTAGATTCAAAAACCTTAGACTGGTTGACGCCCTATATTCTAGTCTTGGCTTCTGACACCATTGTCTTTAATGTTTTTGTGCTAACCTTTGTATCTGTTGTAGTCTTTTATTTCCTAAATCCCGTGCTATCTTTAACAGCTATCTTCTTAGGGGCTGGCTATGTGGTCGGATTTTGGTTACTCAAATGGTTTGTTTTGGAAAGGTTAGAGCTCAAGGATGACGCGTAGGAAGTCTGTTTGGTGAGGAGGATAATTTTATGGAGTTTTTTGATAAATTTCATGCCTTGTGCATTGGATTTTTAGTACTAATAATTGTCATTACAGTTCCTTATACGATTAACCATGGGGATTTTTTTCAAAATGAATCTGCATTGATTATTGTAAGTCTTCTTGTAACCTCGATGAGTGTTGCTTATGCTAGAAAATTTGAAATGATTTCTTTTGGGATGTTAAGCAAGAAAGACCTTTTGCTTTTCATTGCAATCTTTCTTCTAAGTGTGCTTGAGACGCTGGTTTATATTAAATTCTTTGCTGTTTCTTCTGGCGCAGGAGTTCAACACTTGGCTGAAGTCAGCAGAGGAATTTCTCTGTCTTTGATTTTGACTTCCTCAGTTTTTGGACCAATCCAGGAGGAACTCATTTTCAGAGGACTTCTTCAAGGTGCAGTTTTTGACAATTCTTGGTTAGGGCTTGTGCTAACTTCCTCTCTCTTTTCTTTTATGCATGGTCCTTCTAATGTACCTTCGTTTATTTTTTATCTACTTGGGGGCTTGTTACTGGGCTTTGCTTATAAAAAGAGCCAAAACCTATGGGTTTCTACTCTAGTTCACATGTTTTACAATGCTTGGCCACTCTTATATTATTTATAAAAATCATGAAAAGGTAAGCAGAAGACGGTGCTTGCCTTTTTCAGGCTATAATGATAGCCCCAGCCAATTGAGAGGCCTTTCTTTGAGAATCGGGTGTGGAGCGGTTGACGAATAGGCCAAAAACTAGTAGAATAGTAAGGAAACTTTATACGGAGGAAAGAAATGGATTTGGGTGATAATGAGCTAACACTGACTCCCATACCTGGGAAAAGTGGCAAAGCTTATATGGGTAGCTATCCTGATGGGAAGCGCATCTTTGTAAAAATGAACACCTCTCCAATCCTACCTGGTCTAGCTAGAGAACAAATTGCTCCACAATTATTATGGAGTCGCCGTTTGGCAGATGGGCGTGATATGTGTGCTCAAGAATGGTTGACAGGCAAAATATTGACCCCCTATGATATGAATCGTAAACAAATCGTCAATATTTTAACCCGCCTTCATCGCTCACGTCCATTGATGACACAGTTGAGTCGCTTGGGCTATGCCATGGAAACACCTGTAGATTTACTGCAGTCTTGGCAAGAAACGGCTCCAGATGCTTTGCGTAAAAATCATTTTATCAGTGAAGTGATGGCTGATTTACGTCAGACTATTCCAGGATTTAGAGAGGACTATGCGACCATTGTCCATGGAGATGTACGACATAGTAATTGGATTGAGACAGATAGTGGCTTGATTTATTTGGTAGATTGGGATTCGGTTCGCTTGACCGACCGCATGTTTGATGTGGCCCATATGCTCTGCCATTATATTCCAGAACATCAGTGGAAGGAATGGTTGACCTACTACGGTTACAAGTACAATCAAACGGTATTAAATAAATTGTATTGGTACGGTCAATTGTCTTACTTGAGCCAGATTTCCAAGTATTATATGAACCAAGATTTAGAAAATGTCAATCGGGAGATTCATGACCTGCGTCACTTCCGAGACAAGTATGGAAAGAGAAGATGAGAGTTAGAAATCGTAAAGGGGCGACAGAATTACTAGAGGCAAATCCCCAGTATGTGGTCCTCAATCCCTTGGAAGCCAAGGGGAAATGGCGGGACTTATTTGACAATGATAATCCCATTCATGTGGAAGTTGGAAGTGGAAAGGGTGCCTTTGTTTCAGGTATGGCCAAGCAAAACCCTGATATCAACTATATCGGGATTGATATTCAAAAGTCTGTTTTGAGCTACGCTTTGGACAAGGTGCTTGAAGTTGGAGTTCCTAATATCAAGCTCTTGTGGGTAGATGGTTCTGACTTGACTGACTACTTTGAAGACGGTGAGATTGATCGCTTGTATCTGAACTTTTCAGATCCTTGGCCGAAAAAACGCCATGAAAAGCGTCGTTTGACATACAAGACCTTCTTGGATACCTTCAAGCGTATCTTGCCTGAAAATGGAGAAATTCATTTCAAGACGGATAACCGTGGCTTGTTTGAGTACAGTTTAGTGAGCTTTTCTCAGTATGGCATGAAGCTCAATGGTGTCTGGCTAGATTTGCATGCCAGTGATTTTGAAGGCAATGTCATGACAGAATACGAGCAAAAATTCTCCAACAAGGGGCAAGTTATCTACCGAGTTGAGGCAGAATTTTAAGAAAAAGCCTGAAATCAGGCTGTATAAGTGCTTTTGCTTTACATAAGTTGGCAAACGTGTTATACTAAGAGTAAGAATATGAAAAGTGAGGCGGGGAAATATCTTCGCCTCTTGCTTATGAGGAGGTGGACGCAATCGCAACAATCGTAGAATTAGTCAGAGAAGTTGTAGAACCTGTCATAGAAGCGCCTTTCGAACTCGTTGATATCGAGTATGGAAAGATTGGCAGTGACATGATTCTCAGTATTTTTGTAGATAAACCTGAAGGAATTACCTTGAACGACACGGCAGACTTGACAGAAATTATCAGTCCTGTCCTAGACACCATCAAGCCAGATCCCTTCCCAGAACAATATTTCCTAGAAATCACCAGTCCAGGCTTGGAACGTCCTTTGAAAACCAAGGATGCCGTCGCTGGAGCGGTTGGGAAATACATCCATGTCGGGCTCTACCAAGCCATCGATAAGCAAAAGGTCTTTGAAGGAACCTTGTTGGCCTTCGAAGAGGACGAGTTGACTATGGAATATATGGACAAGACGCGTAAGAAAACCGTCCAAATTCCATACAGTTTGGTATCAAAAGCACGTTTAGCAGTTAAATTATAGAAAAAGAAAGGATAGCTTTTGAGAATTCAAAAGTGAAGAAAACATGAGTAAAGAAATGCTAGAGGCCTTCCGCATTTTGGAAGAAGACAAGGGAATCAAAAAAGAAGATATCATCGACGCAGTAGTAGAGTCGCTTCGTTCCGCTTATCGCAGACGCTATGGTCAATCAGACAGTGTAGCTATTGACTTCAACGAAAAAACAGGTGATTTTACCGTTTATACTGTCCGTGAAGTTGTAGATGAAGTATTTGATAGCCGTTTGGAAATCAGCTTGAAAGATGCTCTTGCCATTAATTCAGCCTATGAGCTTGGGGACAAAATCAAGTTTGAAGAAGCACCAGGTGAGTTTGGTCGTGTAGCAGCCCAATCTGCCAAACAAACCATCATGGAAAAAATGCGCAAGCAAACACGTGCCATCACTTACAATACTTACAAAGAGCATGAACAAGAAATCATGTCTGGTACAGTAGAACGCTTTGACAACCGCTTTATCTATGTCAACCTTGGTAGCATCGAAGCCCAATTGTCAAAACAAGACCAAATTCCTGGAGAAGTTTTTGCTTCTCATGATCGTATTGAAGTCTATGTTTACAAGGTTGAAGACAACCCTCGTGGTGTGAACGTCTTTGTTAGCCGTAGCCATCCAGAAATGATCAAACGTTTGATGGAACAAGAAATTCCTGAGGTCTATGACGGAACTGTTGAGATTATGAGCGTGGCTCGTGAAGCTGGCGACCGTACTAAGGTTGCAGTTCGTAGCCACAATCCAAACGTGGACGCTATTGGTACAATCGTTGGACGTGGTGGTGCTAACATCAAGAAAATTACTAGCAAATTCCACCCAGCTCGCTACGATGCTAAGAGCGATCGTATGGTTCCAATCGAAGAAAACATCGATGTTATCGAGTGGGTAGCAGATCCAGCTGAATTTATCTACAATGCCATTGCTCCTGCAGAGGTTGACCAAGTTATCTTTGACGAAAACGACAGCAAACGTGCTTTGGTGGTTGTTCCTGATAACAAGCTTTCTCTTGCCATTGGTCGTCGTGGACAAAACGTGCGCTTGGCGGCTCACTTGACTGGTTACCGTATCGATATCAAGTCTGCTAGCGAATTTGAAGCCATGGAAGAAGCTGGTTCGGTAGATTTGGAAGCAGAAAACGATACTGTAGAAGAATAAAAGCTGCTAGAGGAGGGAAAGATGAAAACGAGAAAAATCCCTTTGCGCAAGTCTGTCGTGTCCAATGAAGTGATTGATAAGCGGGATTTGCTCCGCATTGTCAAAAACAAGGAAGGACAAGTCTTTATCGATCCGACAGGCAAGGCCAATGGCCGTGGCGCTTATATCAAACTAGACAATGCAGAAGCCCTAGAGGCGAAAAAGAAGAAGGTCTTTAACCGCAGCTTTAGCATGGAAGTGGATGAAAGCTTTTATGACAAGTTGATCGCTTATGTGGATCACAAAGTGAAAAGAAGAGAGTTAGGACTTGAATAAGCAAAAGATAAGTAATCTCTTGGGACTCGCTCAGCGAGCAGGGCGGATCATATCGGGTGAAGAATTGGTGGTCAAGGCCATTCAAGACGGCAAGGCCAAGTTGGTCTTTCTAGCCCATGATGCTGGACCCAATCTGACCAAGAAGATTCAAGATAAAAGTCATTATTATCAAGTAGAAATTGTAACCGTGTTTTCAACACTGGAATTAAGCATAGCAGTCGGGAAATCGAGAAAGGTTTTGGCTGTGACAGATGCTGGATTTACAAAGAAAATGAGGTCTCTTATGGAATAGAAGAGGAGGACATGATTTGTCTAAGAAAAGATTGTACGAAATCGCAAAAGAACTTGGAAAAGAAAGTAAAGAAGTTGTAGCGCGTGCAAAAGAGTTGGGCTTGGATGTGAAAAGCCACTCATCAAGTGTGGAAGAAGCTGTCGCTGCAAAAATCGCTGCCAGCTTTAAGCCTGCAGCTGCTCCGAAAGCAGAAGCAAAACCTGCAGCACCAAAAGCAAGTGCAGAAAAGAAAGCCGAAAAATCTGAGCCAGCTAAACCAGCTGTAGCTAAGGAAGAGGCAAAACCTGCTGAGCCAGTCGCTCCGAAGGCAGACAAAGTAGCAGCTAAACCGCAAAGCCGTAATTTCAAGGCTGAGCGTGAAGCCCGTGCCAAAGAGCAGGCAGAACGACGCAAGCAAAATAAAGGCAATAACCGTGACCAACAACAAAACGGAAACCGTCAGAAAAACGACGGCCGTAATGGTGGAAAACAAGGTCAAGGAAACCGCGACAATCGTCGCTTTAATGACCAAGCTAAGAAACAGCAAGGTCAGCAAAATCGTGGAAACGATCGTCGTCAGCAAGAGGACAAACGTCCAAATCAAGCGGCTCCACGTGTTGACTTTAAAGCCCGTGCAGCGGCCCTAAAAGCAGAGCAAAATGCAGAATATGCCCGTTCAAGTGAGGAACGTTTCAAGCAGACTCAGGCTGCCAAAGAAGCCTTGGCCCAAGCTAACAAACGCAAGGAGCCAGAGGAAATCTTTGAAGAAGTGGCTAAGTTAGCTGAACAAGCGCAACAAGTTCAAGCAGTGCTTGAAACAGCTCCTGTAGCTAAAGAAGCACCAGTGGATACACGTCGTAAGAAGCAAGCTCGACCAGACAAAGAACGTGATGATTTCGATCACGAAGAAGATGGTCCTAGAAAACAACAAAAGAATCGAAGTAGTCAAAATCAAGTGAGAAATCAAAAGAATAGTAACTGGAATAACAACAAAAAGAACAAAAAAGGCAATAACAAGAACAACCGTAATCAGACTCCAAAACCTGTTACGGAGCGTAAATTCCATGAATTGCCAACAGAATTTGAATATACAGATGGTATGACTGTTGCGGAAATCGCAAAACGTATCAAACGTGAACCAGCTGAAATCGTTAAGAAACTCTTTATGATGGGTGTCATGGCCACACAAAACCAATCCTTGGATGGGGAAACAATTGAACTCCTCATGGTAGATTATGGTATCGAAGCCAAACAAAAGGTTGAAGTGGATAATGCCGACATCGAACGTTTCTTTGTCGAAGATGGTTATCTCAATGAAGATGAATTGGTTGAGCGTCCACCAGTTGTAACCATCATGGGACACGTTGACCACGGTAAAACAACACTTCTAGATACCCTTCGTAACTCTCGTGTTGCGACAGGTGAAGCAGGTGGTATCACGCAGCATATCGGTGCCTACCAAATCGTTGAAAATGGCAAGAAGATTACCTTCCTTGACACACCAGGACACGCGGCCTTTACATCTATGCGTGCACGTGGTGCTTCTGTTACCGATATTACGATCTTGGTCGTAGCGGCAGATGATGGTGTTATGCCTCAGACCATTGAAGCCATCAACCACTCAAAAGCGGCCAACGTTCCAATCATCGTAGCCATTAACAAGATTGATAAACCAGGTGCTAACCCAGAACGCGTTATCGGTGAATTGGCTGAGCATGGTGTTATGTCAACAGCTTGGGGTGGAGATTCTGAATTTGTTGAAATCTCAGCTAAATTCAACCAAAACATCGAAGAATTGTTGGAAACAGTCCTTCTTGTGGCTGAAATCCAAGAACTTAAGGCAGACCCAACAGTGCGTGCGATCGGTACAGTTATAGAAGCTCGCTTGGATAAAGGAAAAGGTGCGGTCGCAACCCTTCTTGTTCAACAAGGTACCTTGAATGTCCAAGACCCAATCGTTGTCGGAAATACCTTCGGTCGTGTCCGTGCTATGACCAACGACCTTGGTCGTCGTGTTAAGGTAGCAGGTCCATCAACACCAGTTTCAATCACAGGTTTGAATGAAGCGCCAATGGCAGGTGACCACTTTGCCGTTTATGAGGATGAAAAATCTGCGCGTGCAGCAGGTGAAGAGCGTGCCAAACGTGCCCTCATGAAACAACGTCAAGCTACACAACGTGTTAGCCTTGAAAATCTCTTTGATACCCTTAAAGCTGGTGAACTCAAGTCAGTTAACGTCATCATCAAGGCCGATGTACAAGGTTCTGTTGAAGCCCTTTCTGCCTCACTTCAAAAGATCGACGTGGAAGGTGTCAAAGTTACCATCGTTCACTCTGCGGTCGGTGCTATCAACGAATCAGACGTGACCCTTGCAGAAGCTTCAAATGCCTTTATCGTTGGTTTTAACGTACGTCCTACACCACAAGCTCGTCAACAAGCCGATGCTGACGATGTAGAAATCCGTCTCCACAGCATTATCTACAAAGTTATCGAAGAGATGGAAGAAGCTATGAAAGGGATGCTTGATCCGGAATTCGAAGAAAAAATCATCGGTGAAGCTCTTATCCGTGAGACCTTCAAGGTATCTAAAGTGGGAACTATCGGTGGATTTATGGTTATCAACGGTAAGGTTACCCGTGACTCTAAAGTCCGTGTTATCCGTGACGGTGTTGTTATCTATGACGGTGAACTCGCAAGCTTGAAACACTACAAAGACGACGTTAAAGAAGTTACAAACGGTCGTGAAGGTGGATTGATGATTGACGGTTATAATGATATCAAGATGGATGATGTTATTGAGGCTTATGTCATGGAAGAAATCAAGAGATAATAGAGAAACGATAGCTCATTTGACTCGTCGTCAACAGCGCCTTGATGAACCCTCAGTTCTATCTAAGGCTTGTTTCCTAGATTCAAATGGCTCTAGTTTCTCTATCTAATAGAAATAGCTAGGTCTGCTGGCCTAGCTTTTGGTTCAAAGTAGAGAAAGGAATATCATGGCAAATCATTTCCGTACGGATCGTGTGGGCATGGAAATCAAGCGTGAAGTCAATGAGATTTTGCAAAAGAAAGTCCGTGATCCGCGTGTCCAAGGGGTAACCATCACAGATGTTCAGATGCTAGGAGACTTGTCTGTTGCCAAGGTTTACTACACCATTTTGAGTAACCTTGCTTCGGATAATCAGAAAGCTCAAATCGGGCTTGAAAAAGCAACTGGGACCATCAAACGTGAACTTGGTTGCAATTTGAAATTATACAAAATCCCAGATTTGACCTTCGTCAAAGACGAGTCCATCGAGTATGGAAACAAGATTGACGAGATGCTACGCAATCTGGATAAAAACTAAAGAAGAGGGGTAACCCTCTTTTTTGGTGCTTGGATTCTTCTAGATATCAATAGCTGTATTTGTAATTGCAAAAAACAGTTTAAAAAATTTGTAAATACCTTATAGTATGATATGATAAAGTTTAATACGAATGATAAATGGAGATAGAGATGGGCAAACAAGAGTTAGCGATGCAAGTGCTGCAACAAGTGGTGAAATTACCCATGGTCAAAGTTGATCGAGAAAAATTTTTAGTTGACAAGTTTTCTAAAGAGTTAGATCGAAAGGATATTGCTACATTATTGGAAAAAGGTCCGACCTCTTTGTTAACAAAGGAAAATTTGGATCGAGTTGCTAAGACCTGTATTAAGGACAATGTTCTACGAGCAAGCGGGACTTCGATTTTGGCAGGTTTACCTGGTGGTATTGCCATGGCAATCACTATTCCAACAGATGTAGTTCAGTTTTATGCTTTTTCATTAAAGTTGGCCCAAGAACTAGGCTATATTTATGGATTTGATGATCTTTGGGAATCCCGTGATGAATTGAGCGAGGATGCTCAAAATACACTCTTGCTTTATCTCGGTGTCATGCTAGGGGTAAATGGAGCAGGGGCTTTACTTCGCTCTGGAGGTGTAACAGTTGCCAAGCATGTGATGAAGACGATTCCGCAGAAAGCTTTGACAAAGACACTTTGGTATCCTATTCTGGAAAAAGTTTTGAAAATTTTTGGAGTCAGCTTGACAAAGGGAGGCTTGGCTAAGGGAATGGGAAAAGTGATTCCTATTTTAGGAGGTGTCCTTTCTGGTGGCTTAACCTTTGCGACCATGAAGCCGATGGGGGAAAGACTGCAAAAGGAATTATCCAAATTAGTTAATTATAATGAAGGGCAGTATCAAATAGATATTGATACTATCCGAAAAGAAGCTGAAATCATCGAAGGTGAGTAATATGGGACTTATAAAAACTCTAGCTAAAACTTACGGGAATTACTTTTTGACCATGCAAGGTGTAAAAGTAATGAAAACGATAAAGAAAGATGACCATTCCGTTGTCGGTTTTGGGAAACTCTTTATTGCAGACAAGTTAATGGATACGGCTCGGTGGCTCATCAAGTCAGAGGATAAAAAATGAAATTTTTCTGGGGACTTCTTGCCATTATTTTTATCAAACCGATTATTGGAATTATGAAATTCCTGTGGATGATCATCTCTTTTGCAGTCCAATTGCTGTTTTACAAGCTATTATTTAAGATATTGGATTGGCTCTTTAAGCTTATTTAGATACTAATCCAAGTCGCAGATAACTAGCAGGAACTTTACTGCTAGTTTTTTAATCTCTTTCCTTGTGGTATAATAAAAGCAGTAAAATCATTTTAGAACATTCAATGGAGGTCGTCATGGATAATATCATCGATGTGTCAATTCCCGTTGCAGAAGTGGTGGACAAGCATCCAGAAGTCTTGGAAATCCTAGTGGAGCTGGGTTTTAAACCCCTTGCCAATCCTTTGATGCGCAACACAGTCGGTCGCAAAGTATCGCTTAAGCAGGGTTCTAAGCTTGAAGGAACTCCTATGGACAAGATTGTTCGCACTCTGGAAGCGAATGGCTACGAAGTGATTGGGTTAGACTAATGGCAGATGAACGGATTCATGTCCTACGGGATATTTTGTTAGAATTGCATAATGGCGCCTCTCCTGAATCAGTTCAGGGGCGCTTTGATGCGACTTTTACAGGTGTTTCAGCCATCGAGATTTCTCTCATGGAGCACGAGCTGATGAACTCAGACTCAGGTGTCACCTTTGAAGATGTTATGGAACTTTGTGATGTCCATGCCAATCTTTTTAAAAATGCTATCAAAGGTGTCGAAGTAGAGGATACTGAGCATCCAGGCCACCCAGTTCGGATTTTCAAAGAAGAAAATCTGGCTCTCCGTGCAGCTTTAATTCGCATTCGTAGATTGTTAGATACCTATGAGTCTATGGAAGATGAAGAAATGCTTGCGGAGATGCGAAAGGGTTTGGTGCGTCAGATGGGACTTTTGGGGCAATTTGACATCCACTACCAGCGTAAGGAAGAACTCTTCTTTCCTATCATGGAGCGCTATGGACACGACTCACCTCCTAAAGTTATGTGGGGAGTGGATGATCAGATCAGGGAACTCTTTCAAACAGTTTTAGCGACAGCCAACTCATTACCAGAAGTGTCGATTAGCACTGTAAAAGAAGCTTTTGAAGCTTTTGCGACAGAGTTTGAAAGTATGATTTTCAAGGAAGAGTCCATCCTTCTCATGATTCTCCTTGAGTCCTTTACTCAGGATGACTGGCTTCAGATTGCGGGGGAGAGCGATGCCTATGGTTATGCCATCATCCGCCCGTCTGAGAAATGGGTTCCAGAACGACAGAGCTTCGTTGAGGAAAAGAGTGCAGAGGAGCCCGTGCAACTAGATACAGCTGAAGGCCAAGTGCAACAAGTTATTGATACGCCAGAAGGGCAGTTTACCATTACCTTTACCCCTAAGGAAAAGGAAGCAGTGCTGGACCGCCATAGTCAACAGGCTTTTGGTAATGGCTATCTCTCAGTCGAGCAGGCCAATCTCATCCTCAATCATCTCCCTATGGAGATTACCTTTGTCAATAAAGATGATATTTTCCAGTATTACAATGACAATACACCAGCTGACGAGATGATTTTCAAACGGACACCGTCCCAAGTTGGGCGCAATGTTGAACTTTGCCATCCACCTAAGTACTTGGACAAGGTCAAGACCATCATGAAGGGACTTCGTGAGGGAAGCAAAGACAAGTATGAAATGTGGTTCAAGTCAGAGTCGCGAGGCAAGTTTGTCCACATCACTTATGCTGCAGTGCACGATGAAGAGGGAGAATTCCAAGGTGTGCTAGAATACGTTCAGGATATCCAGCCCTACCGTGAGATTGATACGGACTATTTCCGTGGATTAGAATAAGGAGAAAAAATGAGTTACGAACAAGAATTTATGAAGGAATTTGAAGCTTGGGTCAATACCCAAATCATGATTAACGACATGGCGCACAAGGAAAGTCAAAAAGTTTACGAAGAAGACCAGGACGAGCGTGCCAAAGATGCCATGATTCGCTACGAAAGTCGTTTGGATGCTTATCAGTTCTTGCTTGGTAAGTTTGAAAACTTCAAAGCAGGTAAGGGATTCCATGATTTACCAGAGGGATTGTTTGGTGAGCGGAATTATTAAATGAGATAGATTCTTGATTTTTTACTAAAATCTTGATAGAATATTTATATTAAATCCTTGTCAGAGCAGGGGTTTTTTATTGAAAGGATTTTATCATGTCAAAGAAACTCAATCGTAAAAAACAATTACGAAATAGCCTCCGTCGAGCAGGTGCCTTTTCAAGTACTGTGACTAAGGTTGTAGAAGAGACAAAGAAAGTCGTAAAACGTGCTGAGCAGTCAGCAAGCGAAGCTGGTAAGGCTGTTTCTAAAAAAGTTGAACAAGCAGTAGAAGCTACCAAAGAGCAAGCTCAAAAAGTAGCCAATTCTGTAGAAGATTTTGCAGCAAACTTGGGTGGACTTCCACTTGACCGTGCTAAAACCTTCTATGATGAAGGAATCAAGTCTGCTTCAGATTTCAAAAATTGGACTGAAAAAGAACTCCTTGCCTTGAAAGGAATCGGCCCAGCTACCATTAAGAAATTGAAAGAAAACGGCATCAAGTTCAAGTAATTTTTCTTGTTCCTTGCATTTCCGAAAAAATCTTGCTACAATAGAGCCATTAGAGGTGTTTTGAATCCCACATTTTACAGAAAGTGGCGGTGCTGAGAAGTCCACAAATGTGTCAAAACTAGTTGCTAATGGATGAAAAATTGAAATAAAAGTGTCTTTTTGTTTTAAAGACGAGAGTTGCGGGCCTTGCCCGAAATTGGGTGGTACCGCGGATAAATACATTCGTCCCTGTCATGTAGATGGCAGGGATGATTTTTTGTAGAAAGCGAGGTATAAGGATGACAAGAACTGAACTGCCAGAACGATTAGAAACCGAACGGCTTGTCTTACGCGTCCGTACGGTGGCGGATGCCGAAGATATTTATGCCTACGCTAGTCTCCCAGAGGTCGCCTACCCAGCAGGTTTTCTACCCGTCAAGACCTTGGAAGATGAGATTTACTATCTGGAGCATATTCTACCCGAGCGCAATCAAAAGGAAAATCTCCCAGCTGGCTACGGAATTGTCGTCAAAGGAACCGATAAAGTCATCGGCTCTGTTGATTTCAACCATCGGCACGAAGACAATGTACTGGAGATTGGCTATACCTTGCACCCAGACTATTGGGGACGAGGTTATGTACCAGAAGCAGCGCGAGCTTTGATTGACCTAGGCTTTAAAGAATTAGGTCTTCACAAGATTGAGCTAACTTGTTTTGGCTCCAATGTCCAAAGTCAACGAGTCGCAGAAAAGCTTAGATTTACCCTCGAAGCTCGAATAAGAGACAGAAAGGATGTTCAAAGAAACCGCTGTGACAGTCTGATATATGGTTTGCTGAAAAGTGAGTGGGAGGTGATTTGATGCATCTTTTCATCATTGGGGCTCCGGCTTCTGGGAAAATGACCATTGGTCAAGAACTATCTCGACTGACGGATTCTACCCTCTTTTATAACCATCAAGCCATCGATTTTGCACTAGAAATCTATCAGGACTTTACAGAGGAAATGTGGGAATTTGTTCGTGGGATCACCTTTTCTTTTCTTGGAACAAGTGCAAGAAATCAGCGATCAGTAATTTTAACAGACGTAATTGATTTTTCAAATCAGTACCAGCTGCTGTATTTGAAGCAAATTCAGGATTTGTTGGATGACTATCATCAAGAGATTCTTTTTGTGGAGTTGGAAACAAGTCTTGAGGAGCGCTTACATCGAAATCGAACGGAGAATCGATTAAAGCACAAACCCTTAAAACGACATATTGAGGTATCTGAAAGAGAAATTTTAGAGACCGCTGAAACACTTCAATTAAATTCCCAACATCAACCGAATGAGTTGTACCACTACCTTAAAATAAATAATACGAATTTGTCTGCAGAAGAAGCTGCTAAGCAAATTCAAAATAAAATGAACAAAATAGAGAAAGGACAAACACATGTCTAAAGAACTTTCACCTAAATACAATCCAGCCGAGGTTGAGGCTGGTCGTTACCAAAAATGGCTTGACGAAGATGTTTTCAAGCCTTCAGGAGATCAAAAGGCTAAGCCTTATTCAATCGTGATTCCACCACCAAACGTAACTGGGAAACTCCACCTTGGTCACGCTTGGGATACAACGTTGCAAGATATCATTATCCGTCAAAAACGCATGCAAGGTTTTGATACGCTTTGGCTTCCTGGTATGGACCACGCTGGGATTGCGACTCAGGCTAAGGTTGAGGAGCGCTTACGTGGTGAGGGTATTACGCGTTATGACCTAGGTCGTGAAAAATTCCTCGACAAGGTCTGGGAATGGAAAGACGAATATGCCACTACTATCAAGGAACAATGGGGCAAGATGGGGCTCTCTGTAGACTACTCTCGTGAGCGTTTCACTCTTGACGAAGGTTTGTCAAAAGCTGTTCGTAAGGTCTTTGTGGACCTTTACAAGAAAGGTTGGATCTATCGTGGTGAATTCATCATCAACTGGGACCCAGCAGCTCGCACTGCCCTTTCTGATATCGAAGTTATCCATAAGGATGTGGAAGGTGCCTTCTACCACATGAACTACATGCTGGAAGATGGCTCACGCGCTCTTGAAGTGGCGACAACTCGTCCTGAGACTATGTTTGGGGACGTTGCCGTTGCGGTCAATCCAGAAGACCCACGCTACAAGGACTTGATCGATAAAAACGTCATCCTTCCAATTGCTAATAAACTCATCCCAATCGTTGGAGATGAGCATGCTGATCCTGAGTTTGGTACAGGTGTCGTGAAAATCACACCTGCCCATGATCCAAACGACTTCTTGGTTGGTCAACGCCATAACTTGCCACAAGTCAACGTCATGAACGATGACGGAACTATGAATGACTTGGCCTTTGAATTTGCAGGCATGGACCGTTTTGAAGCTCGTAAGGCGGTCGTTGCTAAGCTGGAAGAAATCGGTGCCCTCGTTAAAATCGAAAAACGTGTCCACAGTGTTGGTCACTCAGAACGTACAGGTGTTGTGGTCGAACCACGCTTGTCAACGCAATGGTTCGTCAAGATGGACCAATTGGCCAAGAATGCTATTGCCAACCAAGACACAGAGGACAAGGTCGAATTCTACCCACCTCGTTTCAACGATACTTTCCTTCAATGGATGGAAAATGTCCACGACTGGGTAATCTCTCGTCAGCTCTGGTGGGGTCACCAAATCCCTGCTTGGTACAATGCTGAGGGTGAAATGTATGTCGGTGAAGAAGCGCCAGAAGGTGACGGATGGACTCAGGACGAAGATGTATTGGATACTTGGTTTAGTTCTGCCCTTTGGCCATTCTCAACCATGGGCTGGCCTGATGTCGACTCAGCAGACTTCAAACGTTATTATCCAACATCAACTTTGGTGACTGGTTATGATATTATCCCGTTCTGGGTATCTCGAATGATTTTCCAAGGTTTGGAATTTACTGGCAAGTCGCCATTCAAAAATGCCTTGATTCATGGTCTCATTCGTGATGAGGAAGGCCGTAAGATGTCGAAATCTCTCGGTAACGGGATTGATCCAATGGATGTTATTGATAAGTACGGAACAGATAGCCTTCGTTGGTTCCTTTCAAACGGTTCTGCACCAGGGCAAGACGTCCGCTTCTCTTACGAGAAAATGGATGCTTCATGGAACTTCATTAACAAGATCTGGAACATCTCTCGCTACATCCTCATGAACAATGAAGGCTTGACTCTTGAGCAAGCAACTGCCAATGTGGAAAAAGTTGTTAACAAGGAAGCTGGAAACGTTACAGACCGCTGGATTCTCCACAACCTCAATGAAACCATCGGAAAAGCTACTGCTAACTTTGATAAGTTTGAGTTTGGTGTGGCTGGCCACATCCTCTACAACTTCATCTGGGATGAGTTTGCGGACTGGTACGTTGAATTGACCAAGGAAGTCCTTTATAGCGATAACGAAGAAGAGAAAGTCATCACACGTTCTGTTCTCCTTTACACTCTGGACAAGATCCTTCGTCTCCTTCACCCAATCATGCCATTTGTGACAGAGGAAATCTTTGGACAAATCTCAGAAGGCTCTATCGTGACAGCAGAATACCCAACTGTTAACCCAGCCTTTGAAGACTTGGCTGCTCACACAGGTGTGGAAAGCCTCAAAGACTTGATTCGTGCTGTTCGTAATGCGCGTGCAGAAGTAAATGTAGCACCAAGCAAGCCAATTACCATCCTTGTTAAGACAAGCGATAGCGACTTGGAAGCCTTCTTTAACAGCAATGTCAACTATATCAAACGCTTCACAAATCCAGAACACTTGGAAATCGCATCAACTATTCCTGCACCTGAACTTGCTATGTCAAGCGTCATCACAGGAGCAGAAATCTACTTGCCACTGGCAGACCTCCTCAATGTCGAAGAAGAACTGGCTCGTCTCGACAAGGAACTCGCTAAATGGCAAAAAGAATTGGATATGGTCGGCAAGAAGCTCTCTAACGAACGCTTCGTAGCCAATGCCAAACCAGAAGTCGTCCAAAAAGAACGCGACAAACAAGCCGACTACCAAGCTAAATACGATGCGACCGTAGCACGTATCGATGAGATGAAGAAACTCGTTAAATAAACACAGAAACACGGTGATGAGCCGTGTTTTTTTGGTATAATGGAAACTGAGAATATTTTTTGAAAAGGGTAAGAAATGATAGAAGTTGTAGATTTATTTTCTGGTGCTGGAGGATTGACTTTTGGCTTTCAGAATACAATTAAAAATAATAAATTTGTTTCCCGAAATGACTTTAACATTAGATTTGCAAATGAATTCAATCATGATGCAGCAGAAGCTTTCAGACAAAATTATCCTAGAGTTACTATGATTGAGGAAGACATTGCTAATATAGATGAACAATTTTTAAAATCCAAAGGAATCAGTTCAAAAAGAGTTGATATAGTTATTGGTGGCCCACCTTGTCAGTCCTTTAGTACGGTTGGCAAGAGACAGTATGATAAGAGAGCAAAAATGTATCGTGAATATAGAAGGATACTTTCATTTATCCAACCTAAAATGTTTGTTTTTGAAAATGTTTATGGTTTGCTAACCATGAAAAACGAGCAAAATGGCCCAATTATTCGAAATGTAAAAGAAAGTTTTAAAGATTTATCTAGCTTTGGAGATGTTCATGGATATAGCGTTTATACAGAATTACTTAATGCTAAGGATTACGGTGTTCCACAAAATAGAGAACGCGTCTTTTTGATTGGTGTAAGAAATGATTTAAATATTGAGTTTGAATGGAGTTTTCCAGAAAAGTGTACTTCTGAAAATCCCTTCAATTTAAGAGATGCTATTGGAGATTTACCTAGTTTAGGAAATAATGACAGAGCGGACCAATATGTGGAAGATCCGCAAACAGATTATCAAATTTTAATGAGAGGTAATCAAGATCAATTATTTAATCATGTAAGTCGTAATCATGGACAAAGATTGCAGAAAATTATAGCTGCACTTAAGGAAGGACAAGGTAAGAATGATATAAATAGAATGGTAGAAGATGGTATTTTAGATAAAGATTTATACCTGACTTCTGGCTATAACAATACTTACGGTAGATTGTGGTGGGATAGACCTTCTACTACCATTACAAATAATTTATCAACACCATCTTCTCTTCGTTGCATTCATCCTGAACAAAACAGAGCCTTGACGGCTAGAGAAGGGGCAAGAATTCAATCTTTTCCAGATAATTATAAATTTGTAGGTGGATTGCAAGCTATCAATACTCAAATTGGAAATGCTGTGCCTCCTATTTTGAGTATTCATCTGGCTAATAGAATAAAAAATTTTTTCAAGGAAAATAAATTATAAAGGCGTTTAATTATGATAGAAACTAATAGTATCCCATTCAACTTCTCTTATTTTGCTTTAAACTTGTTAGGAAAGCAAATGTATACTAATAATTGGAGTGCAATATCTGAATTAATAGCTAATGGTTTAGATGCTGGTGCAACAAATGTTAAGCTCTATATAGAATCTATCGATAAAGAGAATTCGATATTAGAAATTTTAGATAATGGTAGTGGAATGAGCTATGAAGATTTATCCACTAAATACGCCTTGATTGGTAGAAATAGACGTATATCAAACGAAGAATTCTCCGAGAAGACAAAGGGAAGAAAAGGTATAGGAAAATTAGCAACATTATTTTTGTCAAAAAAATATTATATAGTTTCTAAGAAGGGAGGAGATGAAACAGCTTGGATGTTAGACTCCACAAATGCATCTGATAGTGATATTCCTGAATTAATTCGTGTTGATATTAATGATGTATCTATTGAAAATAAAAGTGTTTGGGATTCGTTTGAGTCAGGAACTTTGATAAAATCAGTAGGAGTTAATTTATCTGGATTTGCAGAGGGAAAGTTAGATTCTTTGAAGATGACTTTGGCTAATTATTATTTGTTAAACAATATTGGTGCAGTTATCGAAGTGGCGTACAAGACTAGAGTAAAACAGAAGATAGAATTTTCAAAAGTTTCTAAAGTAATTGGATTTAAAAATTTGTATGCTTTTTTTCAAACTTCTGAAGGTATCGTTGAAAATAAATTGCTAAATGACTCAGTGAAAATAAATGCAGATTTAGAGCAAGTATCCAACAAATTACGTAAGGTAAAAAAATTAAATCCATCAGACATTACTAAAATAAATTTGAAAGGGAAAAGGAAGTTTTTAACTTTACAAGGAGATGCAAAGGAATTTAATTATGAATTGACTGGTTGGATAGGGATTCACAGTACAATTAATATGGTGGAAGCGTCTGAAAATACAAAAAACGATCCCAATAATAGATTTATAAGAAATACTGTTTATAAGGCTAATCAGCTAAGACTGTATGTTAGAGATAAATTAGCAGTGTCAGATTTTATGCCACAATTAAATAATACTCAAGCATTTAGTAATTATATAGAAGGGGAAATCTCATTTGATATTTTAGACAATGATTACTTGGAGGATATTTCAACTTCAAATCGTGAAGGATTATCAGGAAATGATGAGAGGATAACTTTATTGATTGAACTGTTAAAACCAATTGTTAATAAGTTGATAAGTGAACGTGTTAGTATTGGTGGTGTAGTTCGCAAAGAAGTGGAAAAAATTCGACAAGAAGAAAAGAAGAAATTAGAAAGAAAAGAACAACTTGCAGAGGAAAAAAGAAAGCAAGCAGAAGAAAATAAAAAAATTGCAGAACAGCAACGTAAGGAGGCTGAGTTAGCCCAAAAATTAGCAGAGATAAAACAAAAGGAAGCAGAAATAGCTAGAGACGTAGCAGAGGAGGAAAGTAAAAGAAAGGATGTTTTAATTGGAAGCAATAATTCTGCGCAACAAAATTTGTTGGCTCATGAATTAACTGGAGTGTATAAAAACATAGATTCAGTAAATAAAAAAATTGTTGCAGATTTTAAATCGACAGATGATTTTGAACGAGTGAGCGAGTATGTTGTTAGTCTAAAAAAATCTTCTGGAAAATTATTTACAATAAAAAATCAAGTACTCAAATTAAATACTTCTGAAGTAAAAGGAAGGAAATACATTAATGTCAAAAGTTATATAAAGAGTTACTTAAACAGTCTTTCTTATAAAAATTTAGAGATTATAATTGATTTTTCAAATAATCCTCATACTTCCAGAGTACATATTTTTGATTTAGGTATGATACTAGATAATTTTATTATAAATGCTATGGATCAACTAGCAGATAAAATTATATTTAAATTCATCGATGAAGAAAATAAATTAGTTATATCTTCTAATAAGCCATTATCTTCTGAAATAGTCAATAAGGACGATATTTTTAGATTAGGATTTACTACTAAAGAGAATGGAACAGGAGTTGGGATGTATATAATTAAACAAACTTGTAAAAAATTTAAATGGGAAATTAATGTGGTTTCAAATACGGAAGAAACAAGCTTTATAATTGAATTAGGTGATAATTAGAAAATGCGTAGAGATATTAGTATTATTTGGTTAGAAGATGAGATGGAAGATGCTTTTCACGATTATTTAAAAATAGTAAAAAAAGCTATAGAAGATAAAGGTTATCAATTATTAGGAGATAATTGTCATTTATGTGAAAGTATTGGAGATGCCAGAAAAGTTTTGGATGATACTTCTAAAAGAATCGATTTCTTTATATCCGATTTTAATTTAGGAGAAGAATATGAGAATGGTATTGATAATGGTATTGAATTTTTAAACGATGTAAGAAGTCGAGAAAAATATAAGCAATTTTTTATTCTTTATTCAAAAAATTATGATGAGATAAAGGAGACAGTAATAACAAAAATTAATGAGGAAGATAATCTAGGATTATTAAATAATACTATGATTATCAACTTATCCTCTCCCAGCGATGAAGTAATTGAACGTGAATTTCAGAAAGCCATTGAAATTAGTCTATCAAAGTGGGATGAACTAAATGCTCTTAGAGGAGAGTATATGAGTGAAAATGCTGAGATAGAATATGAGTTAAAAAAAATATTAAATGTTGACTTAACAGATTCTAGAAATTATAAATCTCTCTATAGAGATTTTAAAAATAATCATCTTAGTAAACGTGATATAACCCACAACACATCATTATTAAATGATTGGATGCAAATGATAGATAAACGTAATTCATTAGCTCATTCTAAAGAAGAATTTAATGATGTAAAAGGCTATGTAATATCAAACATCGATGATAAAAGTATACAAATTGTAGAAGAGAAAATTAACGAAGAGAGAAAATCATTGATACATCTATCAGAACAAGTGAAAGCATTAATAAGAGCAAAACCAAAAAGAATAATCAATAACAAACATTGATGATGAAAGTACCTAATTGTATAAGAGGAAATTGTTGATAAATCCACAGGAGTAAGTAAAAACATAGGGACAAAAAGATATTTTAATATCCAATAAAAAGATAAAATACAATTATTTACAATTATCAAAATACTACTAATATAACTAACATTTTAGAAAGCAGCTTACTACACAACAAACCCTCTACGTTAGAACCGACCTGATAAGTACAACATTGCAGCATTCTCCTCAGGTGTTGGGGGAATTGAGTTTGGATTTGAACAGACCAACGAGTTCAGAGTGGTGTATACCAATGAATTTGATAAGTATGTGCGCAAGATTTATTCGTTTAATCAAACCATTCGTCCAACGGACATTTCAGATGAGTGCATGGAATCTTGAATACAACTTTTTCATTATGTCTCTTCATAGCACTTATTGTGAAGGATTTTTATAATTTACGCCAATTCCATACCCATTTCACCATTTACCGATGACACAGAAAAACAATTGAAAGGAACTTTCTATGCAACCAACTTACAACATTGACAACCCAAACTTGTCTTATGAAGCTAAACGTGATTTATGGCGGATAGGTTTTGGTCTGCAGAAAGTTGACAATCTAGTGCCATCAGCTTATATGGAATCTTTGGCTGAGAAACAGGCTCGGGGTGAACTGACTTATGAGCAGGTTTATGAGGATGCAACGGCTTATCACCATACTATTGATGCAAGTACGGAAGAGGCAGACTTGGTTTCTCTACGTATTGTAGAACTATTGTCTCGAAGAGGCTTTAGCTTCAGTCCTGCGACCTTACTTGCTATTCATAAGGAGTTGTTTCAAGATATATTTGAACCCTCTATTCCGGTGGGGCAATTTCGTCAGACCAATATCACAAAGAATGAACCTGTTTTGAATGGTGAAAGTGTTGTCTACTCTGATTACTCCATGATTCAAATGACCTTGGATTATGATTTTAATCAGGAAAAACAAGTTGCATATGCGACACTAACTCAGGCGGATGTGGTTAAACAAATCCAGCATTTTATTTCAGGAATCTGGCAGATTCATCCATTTCGTGAAGGAAACACTCGGACGGTAACGGTATTTTTGATTCAGTATCTTCGTGAGTTTGGTTTTAATATTGATAATACACCGTTTCAGCAACATGCCAAGTATTTTCGTGATGCCTTGGTATTAGATAATGCAAAGATTTTACAGAGACGTCCTGAGTTTTTAACAGCTTTTTTTGAAAATCTCTTGCTTAGTGGTCAAAACGATCTGTCTTCAGAAAAAATGTATCTAGATTTAGACATCGATCTTTCATAATCCTAATACTGAGTAAACATTGAATTTTAGGAAAAAATGAAGTAAATATTCTCACAAGAAAACGTATATCATCAAAGTTTCAGTGAACTGCACCCCAAAAGTTAGACAGAAAAAATCTAACTTTTGGGGTGTTTTTATTATGAAATTAACTTATGATGATAAAGTTCAGATCTATGAACTTAGAAAACAAGGATATAGCTTAGAGAAGCT
>NZ_VFSH01000003.1 GCF_006385785.1 Streptococcus shenyangsis | reverse complement strand
AGCTTCTCTAAGCTATATCCTTGTTTTCTAAGTTCATAGATCTGAACTTTATCATCATAAGTTAATTTCATAATAAAAACACCCCAAAAGTTAGATTTTTTCTGTCTAACTTTTGGGGTGCAGTTCAACTTGATATTATGCGTTTTATTATGAAAAATGTTTATTAGATCTTATACTCGTATTGGATGTTGTCATTCAGACTCTGTTTTGATTGGATTATGATTGAAACTAGTTTCAAATAATTTAGAATTTTTAACTATTTTTGAAAGTAGAATCTATTGTCTATTGTAAAGTCTAAAACTGAAAATATTTATTATATAATAAGGTTAAGATAAAATATGAAAGGAGTAAAATGTCTTTCATGACGTATTGCAAAGTTGAACTGTACGCTATGCAAGATTGTTTAAATTAAAAATAATGGAAATTTCCATTAAATAGTTTAGTTTCTTTTGGAATTGTCTAGTCCTAGTGGCTAAAAATTTTAAGTCAAAAAGAAAGCGCTTTACCGAATTAGAAAATGAGAGGTAAAATATGAATCAGAGACATTTTGATAGAAAACAACGATACGGAATTCGAAAATTTGCAGTAGGGGCAGCTTCAGTAGTGATTGGAGCGGTTGTTTTTGGTGCTACACCTGCTTTGGCTCAAGAGGCAGCATCAACGAGTGGTGAAACAGCAGGGCAATCTTTGCCAGAATTGCCTAAGGAAGTAGAGACAGGAAATCTGACGAATCTAGATAAGGAACTCGCAGACAAATTGTCAACAGCAACGGATAAGGGAACTGAAGTGAGCCGTGAAGAGTTGCAAGCAAACCCAGGGTCTGAAAAACCAGCAGAAACAGAAGCATCAAACGAAAATCCAGCTACAGAGAGTGAAGACAAAGAAGAAGTTGGAAACATTCCGCGTGATTTTTATGCCAGAGAGTTGGAAAATGCCAATACTGTCATAGAGAAGGAAGATGTTGAAACAAATCCTTCAAACGGGCAAAGAGTTGATATGAAGGGGGAGCTCGGCAAGCTTAAAAAACTTCAAAATGCGACTATTCATATGGAGTTTAAGCCAGATGCATCTGCTCCACGTTTTTACAACCTCTTTTCAGTTTCTAGTGATACCAAAGTAAATGAATACTTCACCATGGCCATTCTTGATAACACAGCTATCATTGAAGGTCGGGATGCCAATGGGAACCAATTTTATGGTGATTATAAAAATGCTCCTTTGAAGATTAAACCAGGTCAGTGGAATTCTGTAACCTTTACAGTTGAGAGACCCAATGCAGACCAACCAAATGGTAAGGTGCGCCTCTACGTAAATGGTGTCTTGTCTCGTACAAGTCCTCAATCTGGTCGTTTCATCCAAGATATGCCAGATGTCAACCATGTGCAAATCGGTACAACAAAACGTACAGGCAAAAACTTCTGGGGCGCTAATCTTAAAGTCCGTAATCTAACGGTTTATGATCGGACCCTTTCACCAGAAGAAGTTAAAAAACGTAGTCAGCTCTTTGAAAGAGGAGAGTTGGAGAAGAAACTTCCTGAAGGAGCAGAAGTTACGGATAAACTGGATGTTTTTGAAGGTGGTGAGAACCGCAAGCCAAATAAAGATGGTATTGCAAGCTACCGTATTCCAGCCCTGCTGAAAACGGATAAGGGAACCTTGATTGCTGGTGCAGATGAGAGACGCTTGCATCACTCTGACTGGGGCGATATCGGTATGGTTGTTCGTCGTAGTGATGATAAGGGCAAAACATGGGGAGATAGAATCGTCATCTCAAATCCTCGTGATAATGAGAATGCTAGAAGAGCTCATGCGGGATCACCAGTTAATATCGACATGGCCCTAGTCCAAGATCCGAAAACTAAGCGAATCTTCTCTATTTTTGATATGTTTGTAGAAGGTGAAGCGGTTAGAGATTTACCAGGAAAAGCACCGCAAGCCTATGAGCAAATTGGGGATAAGGTTTACCAAGTTCTGTATAAAAAAGGTGAAGCAGGACATTATACAATTCGTGAAAATGGTGAGGTTTTTGACCCCGAAAATAGAAAGACAGAATACCGTGTTGTAGTTGATCCTAAGAAACCAGCCTATAGTGATAAGGGTGATTTGTATAAAGGTGAAGAACTGATTGGTAATGTCTACTTCGATTATAGCGACAAGAATATCTTTAGAGTTTCAAACACCAACTATCTCTGGATGTCTTATAGTGATGACGATGGAAAAACTTGGTCTGCACCAAAAGATATTACATACGGTATTCGTAAGGATTGGATGCATTTCTTAGGAACAGGACCTGGTACAGGTATTGCCTTACACTCAGGACCTCATAAAGGACGTCTTGTTATCCCTGCCTACACGACAAATAATGTATCCTACCTAGGTGGTTCTCAGTCTTCGCGCGTCATTTACTCAGATGATCATGGTGAAACTTGGCATGCAGGGGAAGCTGTCAATGATAACCGTCCGGTAGGTAACCAAACAATTCACTCTTCAACTATGAATAATTCAGGTGCTCAAAATACGG
Organism: Streptococcus shenyangsis; assembly: GCF_006385785.1. Taxonomy (GTDB): domain Bacteria; phylum Bacillota; class Bacilli; order Lactobacillales; family Streptococcaceae; genus Streptococcus; species Streptococcus shenyangsis. Next base: position 231,852 of record NZ_VFSH01000003.1, on the reverse strand, counting down.
AGTCAACCGTTGTTCAGTTGAATAATGGAGATCTCAAACTCTTCATGCGCGGATTGACAGGTGATCTTCAAGTTGCTACAAGTAAAGATGGTGGAGCAACTTGGGAAAAAGATGTGAAGCGCTATGCGGATGTCAAAGATGTCTATGTTCAAATGTCAGCTATACACACTGTACAAAATGGCAAGGAGTATATCGTCCTCAGTAATGCAGGTGGACCTGGACGATACAATGGTTTGGTGCACGTAGCACGTGTGGAAGCGAATGGAGATTTAACTTGGCTCAAGCATAATCCAATTCAAAGTGGTAAATTTGCTTATAACTCCTTACAAGATCTTGGAAATGGTGAATTTGGTTTGCTTTATGAGCATGCAGATAACAACCAAAATGAATATACCTTGTCCTATAAGAAATTCAACTGGGATTTCCTAAGTAAGGATGGGATTGCTCCAACGAAAGCAACTGTGAAAAATGCTGTAGAGATGAGCAAAAATGTCATCGCTTTAGAATTTGATTCTGAAGTATTGGTGAATCAGCCACCAGTTCTAAAACTGGCAAATGGAAATTTTGCGACCTTCTTGACTCAGTACGATTCAAAAACATTGCTATTTGCAGCTAGTAAGGAAGATATTGGTCAGGAAATTACAGAAATCATTGATGGTGCAATTGAGAGCATGCATAATTTGTCTGTAAGTCTTGAAGGGGCAGGAGTTCCTGGTGGAAAAAATGGTGCAAAAGCAGCAATCCATGAAGTTCCAGAATTCACAGGTGCAGTCAATGGTGAAGGTACAGTTCATGAGAATCCAGTCTTTGAAGGTGGCATCAACGGTGAGGAAGCAGCCGTTCATGATGTGCCAGACTTCTCAGGTGGTGTAAACGGCGAAGTAGCCGCTATTCATGAAGTTCCAGAAATAGAGGTCGAAGAAAATCCACCGGGAACTATTCATGAAGTCCCAGAATTCGAAGGCGGTGTGAATGCGGTAGAAGCCGCAAAATCAGAAGTTCCATCCTATGAAGGAGGCACTAACGCGGTAGAAGCCGCAAAATCAGAACTTCCATCCTATGAAGGAGGCGCTAATGCGGTAGAAGCCGCAACATCAGAAGTTCCATCCTATGAAGGAGGCGCTAATGCGGTAGAAGCTGTTAAATCAGAACTTCCATCTTATGAAGGAGGCGCTCATGAAGTACAGTCTGCTAGTTCGGATCTACCAACTCTTGCGGATGGTGTCAACGAGGCCGAAGCAGCAGTGCATAAGGTGACAGAATATAAGGCTGACCCGTCTACTGCAGTGCAGGCTATGGCGCAAGAACATACTTATCAAGCACCTGCGGCACAGCAGCATCTCCTGCCTAAAACAGGAAGTGAGGATAAGTCCAGTATTGCAATTGTAGGATTTGTAGGGATGTTTCTAGGCTTGTTGATGATAGGGAAAAAGAGAGAATAATAGAGAATAATAGAGAAGTTGAGAACTTAAATTTTTAAAAATAAAAAGAGGTAATGGAAATAAAATTAGGTACCGACTTTTAAAAGTTAGATTTTTTCTGTCTAATTTTTTAGGTACATATCATAAATCCTATCTCTTTTTATATTAATGGAACTTTATACTCGTCTGTCCTTAGCCATAGACTATCACAAAATATAAAGTGAAAAGCAGTAAAAACCATAAAAAACTTTGTTTTTTTATTCTAATATAGTATACTTAGTATGATGAAAAATAGCTATTAGAAGCATTATTTTATCCAAAGAAATGTAAGCGATTTCTCAGTGCTTGTAATTGTCTAAATAAAGTGCTTATGGGAAGGAGTTTTTGAAAAGTAAATAAACATAAGACTGTTACCAGTTAAAACTGGGCTCGGGCAGTAGCTGACTGCTCTAGAAGATTAGGAGTATTTGATGAAACAATATTTTTTAGAAAAAGGTCGAATCTTTAGTATTCGTAAACTGACTGTTGGTGTTGCTTCTGTAGCAGTCGGTCTTGCTTTTTTTGCATCTGGGAATGTTGCGGCTAGTGAACTTGTGACAGAACCGAAACTTGAAGTGGACGGTCAAGCAAAAGATACAGCAGATGTAGATCATGAAAAAGTAGAAGCGATAAAAGAAGAAGTAACTGAAAAAACAGAACCTGACGTCGAGAAAGTGGCTAAGGAAGCCAAAACTACTGAAGTGGCTGGTGATGTACTCCCTGAAGAAATCTCTGATCGTGCTTATCCTGATACCCCAGTGAAACAAGTAGATACTGCAGCTATTGTTTCAGAAAGAGAAAGTCCACAAGTAGAGACTAAGAGTATATTGAAACCTACGGAAGTAGCTCCAACTGAAGGCGAAAAAGAAAATAGAGCCATTATCAATGGTGGCCAAGACCTTAAACGTATCAATTATGAAGGCCAGCCAGCTACCTCAGCTGCTATGGTTTATACAATTTTCAGTTCACCTTTAGCAGGTGGAGGTAGCCAACGTTATCTCAATTCGGGATCTGGAATCTTTGTAGCTCCAAATATTATGTTGACAGTAGCACATAATTTCTTAGTCAAGGATGCAGATACCAATGCCGGCTCTATTCGTGGTGGTGATACTACTAAGTTTTATTACAATGTAGGTTCAAATACTGCTAAGAACAATTCTTTGCCAGCGTCAGGAAATACCGTTTTGTTCAAGGAAAAGGATATTCATTTCTGGAATAAAGAAAAGTTTGGTGAAGGAGTGAAGAATGACCTAGCTTTAGTAGTAGCACCAGTACCGCTCTCGATTGCAAGTCCAAATAAGGAAGCTACCTTTACTCCTCTTGCAGAACATCGTAACTATAAAGCTGGTGAACCAGTTAGTACCATAGGATATCCGACAGATTCCACTTCTCCAGAATTGAAGGAACCAATCATCCCTGGTCAGTTGTATAAGGCTGATGGTGTTGTTAAGGGTACTGAAAAGCTTGATGATAAAGGAGCAGTTGGCATCACTTATCGCCTGACTTCTGTTTCTGGTCTTTCTGGTGGTGGAATTATTAATGGTGATGGTAAAGTTATTGGAATTCACCAACATGGAACTGTTGATAATATGAATATCGCTGAAAAAGATCGCTTTGGAGGAGGACTTGTCCTATCGCCTGAACAACTAGCATGGGTCAAAGAAATCATTGATAAATATGGAGTCAAAGGCTGGTACCAAGGAGATAATGGTAATCGTTACTACTTTACTCCAGAAGGAGAAATGATTAGAAATAAGACAGCTGTTATTGGCAAAAATAAATACTCTTTCGATCAAAATGGTATTGCGACGCTTCTTGAAGGTGTTGACTATGGACGAGTTGTTGTAGAACATCTAGACCAAAAAGATAATCCAGTCAAAGAAAACGATACTTTTGTTGAAAAGACGGAAGTTGGAACTCAGTTTGACTATAACTATAAAACAGAAATTGAGAAAACTGACTTCTACAAGAAGAATAAAGAAAAATATGAGATTGTATCGATTGACGGTAAAGCTGTCAACAAGCAACTGAAAGATACTTGGGGAGAGGATTATAGTGTTGTGAGCAAGGCTCCTGCAGGAACTCGTGTCATTAAGGTTGTTTATAAAGTCAATAAAGGTTCCTTCGATCTTCGTTACCGATTGAAAGGTACAGACCAAGAATTAGCGCCTGCAACTGTTGACAATAACGATGGTAAAGAATACGAAGTTTCCTTTGTTCATAGATTCCAAGCTAAAGAAATTACAGGCTACCGTGCAGTCAATGCAAGCCAAGAAGCAACAATCCAACATAAAGGAGTGAACCAAGTTATTTTTGAATACGAAAAAATAGAAGATCCAAAACCAGCAACTCCAGCAACTCCAGTAGTGGATCCAAAAGACGAAGAAACAGAAATTGGAAACTATGGACCACTACCAAGCAAGGCTCAATTGGACTACCACAAGGAAGAATTGGCTGCCTTCATCCACTATGGAATGAATACCTACACCAACTCTGAATGGGGGAACGGTAGAGAAAATCCTCAAAACTTTAACCCAACTAATCTTGATACAGATCAGTGGATTAAGACTTTGAAGGATGCGGGATTCAAGCGAACAATCATGGTTGTAAAACACCATGATGGATTTGTAATCTATCCCTCTCAATATACAAAACATAGCGTAGCGGCAAGTCCTTGGAAAGACGGTAAGGGTGACCTTCTCGAAGAAATCTCTAAATCAGCGACTAAGTATGACATGAATATGGGTGTTTACCTATCACCATGGGATGCTAATAACCCTAAATATCATGTTTCAACTGAAAAAGAGTATAACGAATACTATCTCAACCAACTCAAGGAAATCCTTGGCAATCCTAAATACGGAAACAATGGTAAATTCATCGAAGTATGGATGGATGGTGCGCGTGGTAGCGGAGCTCAAAAAGTAACTTACACCTTTGACGAGTGGTTCAAGTACATCAAGAAAGCTGAAGGGGATATCGCTATCTTCTCTGCTCAACCAACAAGCGTCCGTTGGATCGGTAATGAACGTGGTATCGCTGGAGATCCAGTTTGGCATAAGGTTAAGAAAGCTAAGATCACTGACGATGTGAAGAATGACTATCTCAACCATGGAGACCCAGAAGGAGATATGTACTCAGTCGGTGAAGCAGACGTTTCTATTCGTTCAGGTTGGTTCTACCATGACAATCAACAACCAAAATCAATCAAAGATTTGATGGATATCTACTTCAAGTCTGTTGGTCGTGGAACGCCACTTCTCCTCAATATTCCACCAAATAAAGAAGGTAAATTCGCAGAAGCAGACGTGGCTCGCTTGAAAGAATTCCGAGCAACCTTGGACCAAATGTATGCGACTGATTTCGCCAAGGGAGCAACTGTAACGGCAAGCTCTACCCGTAAGAATCATTTGTACCAAGCAGGTAACCTAACAGATGGTAAGGATGATACTAGTTGGGCATTGTCAAATGATGCGAAGACAGGTGAATTCACTGTCGACCTTGGTCAAAAGAGACGCTTTGACGTAGTCGAACTCAAAGAAGATATCGCTAAAGGTCAACGTATCTCAGGATTTAAGGTTGAAGTTGAGCTCAATGGTCGCTGGGTTCCATATGGAGAGGGTTCGACTGTTGGTTATCGTCGTCTTGTCCAAGGTCAACCTGTAGAAGCCCAAAAGATTCGTGTGACTATCACGAATTCACAAGCAACCCCTATTTTGACAAACTTCTCTGTTTATAAGACACCAAGTAGTATCGAAAAAACAGATGGTTATCCTCTAGGTTTGGATTACCATTCAAATACAACAGCTGACAAAGCAAATACAACCTGGTATGACGAGTCTGAAGGTATCCGCGGAACATCTATGTGGACTAACCAAAAAGATGCAAGCGTGACTTACCGTTTCAATGGAACTAAGGCTTATGTCGTATCTACAGTGGATCCAAACCACGGTGAAATGTCGGTTTACGTTGATGGTCAAAAGGTTGCAGATGTACAAACCAATAATGCAGCTCGTAAACGTAGCCAGATGGTTTATGAGACAGATGACTTGGCTCCAGGTGAACATACCATCAAACTCGTTAACAAAACTGGCAAAGCTATTGCAACTGAGGGTATCTATACGCTTAATAATGCTGGTAAGGGTATGTTTGAGTTGAAAGAAACAACCTATGAAGTTCAAAAAGGCCAACCAGTTACTGTAACCATCAAACGTGTTGGTGGTAGCAAAGGAGCTGCGACAGTTCATGTCGTGACTGAGCCAGGAACAGGGGTTCACGGTAAGGTTTATAAGGATACAACGGCTGATTTGACCTTCCAAGATGGTGAAACAGAAAAGACTTTGACAATTCCGACAATTGACTTTACCGAGCAAGCTGATTCAATTTTTGACTTTAAAGTGAAAATGACAAGTGCATCAGACAATGCCTTGCTTGGATTTGCAGCTGAAGCAACTGTTCGAGTAATGAAAGCTGACTTGCTTCAAAAAGATCAAGTAAGTCATGATGATCAGGCCAGTCAACTTGATTATAGCCCAGGTTGGCATCATGAAACCAATTCGGCAGGTAAATACCAAAATACTGAATCTTGGGCTTCATTTGGTCGTTTGACTGAAGAACAAAAGAAAAATGCTAGCGTAACAGCTTACTTCTATGGAACAGGTATTGAAGTTAAAGGTTTTGTTGACCCTAGTCATGGTGTCTATAAGGTTACTCTAGATGGTAAAGAACTTGAGTATCAAGATGGTCAAGGAAATGCTTCTCTTGTAGATGGTAAGAAATACTTCAGTGGTACAGCAACTACACGTCAAGGTGATCAGACTCTTGTTCGTTTGACTGGACTCGAAGAAGGTTGGCATGCTGTAACCTTGCAATTGGATCCAAAACGAAATGATACCTCTAGAAATATTGGTATTCAAGTTGATAAGTTCATCACTCGTGGAGCAGAAAGCGCTCTTTATACCAAAGAAGAATTAGTTCAGGCTATGAAGAACTGGAAGGATGAGTTAGATAAATTTGATCAGACAAGCTTAAAGGACACTCCAGAGGCTCGTGAAGCTTTCAAATCAAACTTAGATAAATTATCTGAGCAACTTTCAGCAAGCTCTTCCAATGCTCAAGAAATTCTGAAAACAGCCACAGCCTTACAAGCTATCCTTGATAAGGAAGAAAACTATGGAAAAGAAGATACTTCGCCATCAGAGCAGCCAGAAGAGCCTAACTACGACCAGGCTATGGCAAGCTTGGCAGAGGCCATTCAAAACAAGAGCAAGGAACTGGGTAGTGATAAAGAAGCTAAGAATCATCTCGTCGAGTTATCAGAACAAGCTCTTACAGCTATCCAAGAGGCCAAGACACAAGATGCAGTAGATAAAGCCTTGCAAGCAGCACTGACTTCTATTAACCAACTTCATGTGACTCCGAAAGAGGAACCAAAACCAGAGCAACCATCCCAGCCAGAAGAGTCTAAGATTGACTACGATAAGGCCATGGCAAGTTTGGCAGAGGCTATCCAAAACAAGAGCAAGGAACTAGGTAGCGATAAAGAAGCTAAGAAGAAACTAGTTGAGTTATCAGAACAGGCTCTTACAGCTATCCAAGAAGCTAAGACACAAGATGCAGTAGATAAAGCCTTACAAGCAGCTCTGACTTCAATCAATCAACTTCAAGCGACTCCGAAAGAGGAAGCAAAACCATCCCAGCCAGAAGAGCCTAACTACGACAAGGCCATGACAAGCTTGGCAGAGGCTATCCAAAACAAGAGCAAGGAACTAGGTAGCGATAAAGAAGCTAAGAAGAAACTAGTTGAGTTATCAGAACAGGCACTTACAGCTATCCAAGAAGCCAAGACACAAGATGCAGTAGACAAAGCCTTGCAAGCAGCTCTAACTTCTATTAACCAACTTCAGGCGACTCCGAAAGAGGAAGTGAAACCATCCCAGCCAGAAGAGCCTAACTACGACAAGGCTATGGCAAGCTTGGCAGAGGCTATCCAAAACAAGAGCAAGGAACTAGGTAGCGATAAAGAAGCTAAGAAGCATCTCGTCGAGTTATCAGAACAGGCACTTACAGCTATCCAAGAAGCCAAGACACAAGATGCAGTAGACAAAGCCTTGCAAGCAGCTCTAACTTCTATCAACCAGCTTCAAGCGACTCCGAAAGAGGAAGTGAAATATTCCATAGTTCCAACGGATGGAGATAAGGAACTAGTTCAACCTCAACCAAGTCTTGAAGTAGTAGAAGAAGTAATTAACTTCAAGACAGTTAAACAAGAAGATTCAAGTCTTCCAAAAGGTGAAACTCGAGTGAGTCAGGTAGGTCGTGCAGGTAAGGAACGTATCTTGACTGAAGTAGCACCAGATGGAAGGCGTACTATAAAACTTCGTGAAGTTATTGAAGTTGCGCAAGATGAAATTGTGTTGGTTGGAACTAAGAAAGAAGAATCAGCTAAAATCGTATCAGCTGACCATAAGGTACCAGAATTTACTGGTGGTGTGTCTGATTCTGAAGCAGCTATTCACAACTTACCAGAGTTTACTGGTGGTGTGTCGGGTTCTGAAGCAGCTATTCACAACTTACCAGAGTTTACTGGTGGTGTGTCTGATTCTGAAGCAGCTATTCACAACTTACCAGAGTTTACTGGTGGTGTGTCGGGTTCTGAAGCAGCTATTCATAACTTACCAGAGTTTACTGGTAGTATGACTGGTTCTGAAGGAGTTACTCATGGAGTTTCGAACGTTGAGGAAGGAGTTCCTAGTGGAGAAGCTGCAAGTCATCAAGAATCAGGATTTACTAGTGATGTAACTGCCTCTGAAAAAACTATGAATCAAATCGTAGATAAAAATGATGATAAGTCATATGTAGTTCCGCCTATGTTAGAAGATAAGACTTATCAGGCACCTGCAAATCGTCAAGAAGTTCTACCTAAAACAGGAAGTGAAGATGGTTCTGCTTTTGCATCTGTAGGAATTATGGGCATGTTCTTAGGAATGATTGGAATGGTCAAAAGAAAAAAAGACTAATTAATGTAAAATGCCCTTAAATAGTGTATTCGAATTGGATGCAAGAAGGTTGTAACAATTAGTTTTAGATTGTTTTCCTTGTATTAAGTGAAATACAATCAAGTAGACGAGAAAATTGGGAGATAACTAAAGGGGCAGGGAAAGATGTCACTTTTAATACTTAATGAAAATCAAAGAGCAAACTAGGATACTAGCCGCAGGCTGTACTTGAGTACAGCAAGACGATGTTGACGTGGTTTGACGAGATTTTCGACGAGTATAAAATACTAAAACCGAGCATTTCCGTAGTTGGATATGCTCGGTTTTTTATCAATTATTTATAAGCTACGATACCAATGATGGTATCAACTGCACGTTCCATAGTCTGAAGGCTAACATATTCAAAACGTCCATGCATGTTTTCGCCACCAGCAAAGATATTTGGAGTTGGGATTCCCATAAAGGAAATTTTAGAGCCGTCTGTCCCGCCGCGAATTGGTTCAATAATAGGTGTGATACCTAAATCTTCCATAACGGCCTTAGCAATGGTAATTGGAGTCATATCTTTTTCAATGACTTCTTTCATATTGTAGTACTGGTCTGTCAAGTTTAGGGTGACACGGTCGCTGCCAAGTTCTTGATTCATTTTATCAGCGATAGACTGCATAGCTGCTTTACGCGCTTCAAAGGCATCTTTTTCAAAATCACGAATGATGTAGCTTGCACGCGCTTCCTCGACACTACCTGTCACATCCATAAGATGATAGAACCCTTGGTAACCATCCGTTAACTCAGGACGTTCATTCTCTGGAAGTTGATTGTGAAAATCAATTGCTAACTGAAGGGCGTTGACCATTTGCCCTTTTGCAGTACCAGGATGGACATTACGACCTTGGAAATGCAATTCAGCACCAGCTGCTGAGAAAGTTTCGTACTGAAGTTCTCCTAGTGGTCCTCCATCAACAGTGTAGGCAAAATCAACATCAAAATCTTCTGCATCAAATTTATTAGCACCAACACCGATTTCTTCATCTGGACCAAAACCAACACGAATCTCACAGTGTTTGATTTCAGGATGAGCATTTAGATATTCAATGGCTGTCATAATTTCAGCAATTCCTGACTTATCATCGGCACCTAGCAAGGTTGTTCCATCGGTTGTGATAAGCGTTTGTCCTGGATATTTCTCAAGACTCTTGAAGTCGGATGGATCTAGTTTAAAACCAGAATTTCCAAGTTCAATCACACCCCCATCGTAGTTTTCAATTACCTGTGGATTGACTCCTTCGGCATTAAAATCAGCAGTATCCATGTGGGAGATGAAGCCAATTTTACGTGTTAAAGATGGATCATTGGCTGGCAAGGTTCCAATAGCAAAACCATTTGGTAGATAATAAACATTTTGTAATCCAACACGTTTCATTTCAGGAATGAGGACATTTGTCGCAAAGTCAACCTGACTCTGTGTACTTGGAGTAGTAGTAGAGTGTTCATCAGAGCGCGTGTTGACCTTAACGTAGGTTAAAAAGCGGTCCAAGAGATTTGGATAAGTCATAAAAAACTCCTTTTGAATTCATTTTTTCCATTGTATCATAGAAAGAAGAGAAAAACAAAAGACGGAAGTTGGGAAAATTTTCTATGTTAGCGTTTACTTATTGGTGAATTCATGATAAAATAAACTTGATAAAAACATCACAAGGAAGCAGTTATGAAAAAAGCAATTTTAATGATGACTTTCGGTTCGCCAGAAGAGATTACCTTTGAAGGTGTAGCTGATTTTTTCACAAATATTCGTCGCGGAGTGAGACCTCAAGACCACGAGATTCAAACACTCTATGATAATTATGTACTTATTGGAGGCACGCCTCTGCAAAGAATTACCCGTGAAGAAGTTGCCTTAGTAGAAGCTAGACTGGGGAATGAGTATAGTGTCTATTTTGCCAATAAATTTTCCAGACCTTTTATTCCAGATGTGATTGGTCAGATGGAAGCAGACGGCATTGAACAGTGTATTTGCCTGATTTTGGAGCCCCATTATTCTTTTTACTCTGTCATGGGTTATGAGAAATTTTTAGAAAGCAAGCAAATTCAATTTTTGGTCATTAAGGACTGGTATCAAGAAGAGGACTTGCTAAACTATTGGGCAGATGAAATTGGTAATATTTTAAAAGAAGAAGTAAAGCAGGATAGCTTTAAAGTCATCTTTTCAGCCCATAGTGTACCCATTTTTGCCTTGGATTTTGGTGACCCCTATATCGACCAAATTTTTGAAAATAGCAAGCTAGTCGCTGAAAAACTAGGCTTGAGTTCAGAACAATATACCAATACCTGGCAGAGTGAGAGTGATATCGGTATTCCATGGATTAAACCAGATGTTCTGGAGTATCTCAGAGAACAGACAGAACATCCAGACCATTATATTTTTGTTCCTATCAGCTTCATTAGCGAGCATATTGAAGTTTTATTTGATAATGATGTGGAATGTTATGACTTGTGTCAAGAATTGGGTGTGACCTACCATCGACCACCAATGCCCAATACGGATTCTCGTTTGATTGATGCTTTGGTTAATACAGTCAGAACTAATGAACATCAAGAATTTAAGGAATTTCTCCCAGAAGAAGAAACATTTGATGAGTTAGTCCCTTCAGATGAGACGAAAAATATTTTGGCCGAATCTCAAGATTTACAAATGCCAGAATTTGTGAAAAAACTGATTGAGAAAAAAGGTCGTGAAAATGTTAAGATGCCTTATTTGATCAAGAAAATGCTAGAGAAAGCAGGTAAGTTGCCGAAAGAGTAAAGAAAAAGGATTTAGCTTTGTGCTAGATCCTTTTAAACGATTATTTTTTCTCAAGAAGCGCTTTGATTTCTTGAAGTACTTCCAATTCAGTTGGAGCAGCTGGAGCTTCCTCAGCAGCTTCTTCTTTTTTAGTAAGGCTTTGAGCTTTTTCCATAGCTTTAATAACGAAGAAGAGAACAGTACCTACAACAAGGAAGTTGATAATAGCACTCAAGAATTTACCATATGTAACACCATTCCATGCAAGTTCAGCGATGTTTTGTACTTTCGCAGCTTCCAAGGCTGGATTCAATAGAAGTGGAGTGATGATATCGTTAACGAATGAAGTTACGATTGCACCAAAAGCAGAGGCAATGATCACACCGACAGCAAGGTCTACGACATTACCACGAAGCAAAAATGCTTTAAGATCTTTTAACATTTTCATAGTTCCTTTCCAAAGTTTTTGCTCTTTATTATATATTAATTAAGAAATGCTTGCAAGCTATATGCTTAAATTTTTTTATTTTTAAAAATAAATACCTTACTAAAAATGTAATTAAGAATAATTATCAAAAATTGTGAAATAGCTGTTTCGATAGTATTAACCTTGTCTATATTATTATTTACAAATTGTCCAATAATATTAGGAAACTGGGTTACAAAGAGAAAAGTTAAAAATAAGTCTAAAAGAAAAGTAGAAAGGCGGGCAAGAGTAAATTTCACTAAACGTCTTGGCCAATTCTGCCTAGCCTGCTTAAATACAATCGTATCATTTGTGATAAAGGCAAAGAGGATACCGATAATATTTGCTAGGGCAGTAGCAAGGAGTTCTTTATGAGTTAGTTGATAAATGACTAATCGGGATAGAATAGAAATAAGAGTAGTTGCTATTCCAAAAAAAAGATAGGCTAAGAGCTCATTCATGAATAGACTTTGAATGCGTTTTTTCATGCTTTTAGTATAGCATAAAGCAGGCTATTGTGCTATACTAGTAAGGTTGAATGAATCAACCCTTGGTGCTTAGCTTCTTTCACCAAGCATATTTTACGTGGACAACCCGCCAAAGGAGAAAAGATGAAAAAATTAACTGTTCGTGATGTAGCAGATATTGCAATCGTTGCAGCTATCTATGTCGTTTTAACTGTCACACCACCCCTAAATGCCATTAGCTACGGTGCTTATCAGTTCCGTATTTCAGAAATGATGAACTTTATGGCTTTTTACAATCCTAAGTACATCATCGGAGTTACCATCGGTTGTATGATTGCTAATTTCTTTAGCTTCGGACTGCTAGATGTCTTTGTTGGTGGTGGATCAACCTTGGTATTCCTCAGTTTAGGTGTTTGGCTTTTTGCAAAATACAGTAAAGACTACCTCTTCAATGGATTAATCAGAAAAGATCATTTTTTCTTTTCAATCCTCTTTTCAATTTCCATGTTTACAATTGCTGCCGAGTTGAATATCGTAGCGCAATTACCATTTTTCCTTACTTGGTTCACAACAGGAATTGGTGAATTTGCTTCATTGATTATTGGTGCGATTATCATTGGTAAAATTGGTCGTCGAATCGATTTAAGCAAATAGAACAGGACAAGCTAGGTAGCTATTACCTGGCTTTTTCTTATGGAAAATATCTAAGGAAACTTGACAAGATTTTCTAACTGTAGTATACTTTTTAAGTAAGCTGATTTAGCTCAGTTGGCAGAGCGCATCCATGGTAAGGATGAGGTCGCCGGTTCAATCCCGGCAATTAGCATTAAATAAACACAAAAGCCCTTGATTTACAAGGGTTTTTGTTATGTCTGCCCCAAATCTGCCCCAAATTTTTCAAAGTGCAAACTGGGAAGCTAGCCGCAGGTTGCTCAAAGCACTGCTTTGGGGTTGCAGATAGAACTAACGAAGTCAGCTCAAAACATGTTTTTGAGGTTGTAGATGAAACTGACGAAGTCAGTAACCATACATACGGTAAGGCGACGCTGACGAAGTTTGAAGAGATTTTTGAAGAGTATAAAGAGTTTTGTCTGTTGACAAAAGTCATTCTCTTTAGTAGAATAGTAGATGCGATGAGTCGATAGGTAGTCTTCGGACTGCTATTGAGCATAAGGAGGTCATAACGCAGGAGCGGACCTTGATGAGTTGTGTGAACCTGCTCATCACATGAAGATGCCTCTTAGTCCCTAGTCTAGCGACTGGGGATTTTTATTTTCTAAAAAATGATGAAAAAGCTTTGCAATTCATGGAAAAAGTAGTATAATACATCTATTATAGAAATTTTTAGAAAATTCCGAAAGAGGTTACTTATGGGATATACAGTTGCTGTAGTCGGCGCGACAGGTGCTGTCGGTGCTCAGATGATAAAGATGTTGGAAGAATCAACACTTCCAATTGATAAAATTCGTTTACTTGCTTCTGCACGTTCAGCAGGCAAGACTTTGAAATTTAAAGACCAAGATATTACGATTGAAGAAACGACTGAAACTGCTTTTGAAGGAGTTGATATTGCTCTCTTTTCAGCAGGTGGTTCTACATCAGCTAAGTATGCACCATATGCAGTTAAAGCTGGAGCGGTAGTAGTTGATAATACATCTTACTTCCGTCAAAATCCAGACGTTCCTTTGGTTGTTCCAGAGGTCAATGCTCACGCACTTGATGCCCACAACGGGATTATTGCTTGCCCTAACTGTTCAACAATCCAAATGATGGTGGCTCTTGAGCCAGTTCGCCAAAAATGGGGCTTGGACCGTATCATCGTTTCAACTTACCAAGCCGTTTCAGGTGCTGGTATGGGAGCGATTCTTGAGACACAACGTGAACTTCGTGAAGTCTTGAATGATGGAGTGAAACCACGTGATTTACACGCAGAAATTTTGCCTTCAGGTGGTGACAAGAAACATTATCCTATCGCCTTCAACGCTCTCCCACAAATTGATGTCTTCACAGACAATGATTATACTTACGAAGAGATGAAGATGACTAAGGAAACTAAGAAAATCATGGAAGATGATAGCATTGCAGTATCTGCAACATGTGTGCGTATTCCAGTCTTGTCAGCTCACTCTGAGTCAGTTTATATCGAAACAAAAGAAGTGGCTCCAATTGAAGAAGTCAAAGCAGCTATCGCAGCCTTCCCAGGTGCTGTTCTTGAAGATGATGTAGCTCATCAAATCTATCCGCAAGCCATCAATGCAGTTGGTTCACGTGATACCTTCGTAGGTCGTATCCGTAAAGACTTGGATGCTGAAAAAGGAATTCACATGTGGGTTGTTTCAGATAACCTTCTCAAAGGTGCTGCTTGGAACTCAGTTCAGATTGCAGAAACTCTTCACGAACGTGGCTTGGTTCGTCCAACAGCTGAATTGAAATTTGAATTAAAATAGTCATATAATTTAGGAGTTCAGATGAACTCCTTCTTTGAAATAGAGAGGTGTTTCTCATGTCTTATCAAGATTTAAAAGAGTGTAAAATCATCACAGCCTTTATTACCCCCTTCCACGAGGATGGTTCCATCAACTTTGATGCTATTCCAGCCTTGATTGAGCATTTATTGGACCATCATACGGATGGAATTCTTCTTGCTGGCACGACAGCTGAAAGTCCTACCTTGACTCACGATGAAGAGTTGGAACTCTTTGCAGCTGTACAGAAAGTTGTCAATGGACGTGTTCCTTTGATTGCGGGTGTCGGTACCAATGATACTCGTGACTCGATCGAGTTTGTCAAAGAAGTCGCAGAATTTGGTGGTTTCGCAGCTGGTCTTGCTATTGTGCCTTACTACAACAAACCTTCCCAAGAAGGAATGTATCAGCACTTTAAGGCCATTGCAGATGCTTCTGACCTACCAATTATTATCTATAACATTCCAGGGCGTGTGGTTGTCGAATTAACTCCAGAAACCATGCTTCGTTTGGCTGACCATCCAAATATTATCGGTGTTAAAGAATGTACGAGTTTGGCAAATATGGCTTACTTGATTGAGCACAAGCCAGAGGAGTTCTTGATTTACACAGGTGAGGATGGAGATGCTTTCCATGCCATGAATCTTGGTGCGGATGGGGTTATTTCTGTTGCCTCTCATACAAATGGGGATGAGATGCACGAGATGTTTACGGCCATTGCAGAAAGCGATATGAAGAAAGCCGCAGCAATTCAACGTAAGTTCATTCCTAAGGTTAATGCTCTCTTCTCTTATCCAAGTCCTGCTCCAGTTAAGGCCGTTCTTAACTATATGGGATTTGAAGCTGGACCAACTCGTCTACCTCTTGTTCCAGCACCAGAAGAAGATGCCAAACGCATTATCAAGGTTGTCGTAGATGGCGACTACGAAGCAACCAAGGCAACTGTAACAGGGGTTTTAAGACCAGATTATTAATGAAGACAATAAAATCCATGACCGAATGAACGATCATGGATTTTACTCATTTTCCTAAACAGAATTGGCTAAAGAGTTGGGTGATGAGTTCATCTGGAGCAGCATCACCAGTGATTTCTCCGAGGATTTCCCAAGTACGAGTCAAATCAACTTGAAGTAAATCAACTGGCATACCTAGTTCCAGCCCTTGGTTAACAGCCTGTAGGCTTTCAACAGCCTTTTCAATTAGGGAAATGTGACGGGCGTTTGACAAGTAAGTAGCATCTTGCTCAACCAAACCAGCATTTTCAAAGAAGAGGTTGTTGATTCTCTCTTCAATCTTATCGATGTTTTGGTTTTTAAGGACTGAAATACGAATAACGTCTTCAGGTAGTTCCGATGTTTCAATCGCTTCAGGCAGGTCAGTTTTGTTAAGAAGAATAATGCGATTAGTCTCCTGACTGATTTCTAGGAGTTGGCGGTCTTGGGCGGTTAGTGGTTCACTGGCATTTAGCACCAGTAGAACCAAGTCGGCTTCCTTGAGGGCTTTTTTCGAACGCTCAACACCTATTTGTTCCACAATATCATCTGTTTCACGAATACCAGCTGTATCAATCAATTTTAGGGGAACACCGTTGATGTTGACGTATTCTTCAATAACATCACGTGTTGTACCAGCAATATCGGTTACGATAGCCTTGTCTTCACGCAAGAGGTTGTTGAGAAGGCTTGATTTCCCAACGTTGGGGCGTCCGATGATGGCAGTGGAGATTCCTTCACGAAGGATTTTACCGCGACGGGCTGTTCTAAGGAGATTGGTTAGCAATTGCTCAAACTCCATTGTCTTTTCTCGGACCACAGCAGTAGTCGCTTCTTCAACATCGTCATACTCAGGATAGTCGATATTAACCTCAACTTGGGCAAGTGTATTGAGGATTTCTTGACGGGTATTATTAATCAGCTCAGAAAGGGAACCGTCTAATTGTTTAACTGCAATGTTCATAGCCTTGTCTGTCTTAGCACGGATGATGTCCATAACGGCTTCAGCCTGAGTCAGGTCCACACGACCGTTTAAAAAGGCACGTTTGGTAAATTCACCAGGCTCAGCCAACCGAGCTCCTTCACGGATCGCTAGTTGGAGAATTTCATTGGTCACCGCAATCCCACCGTGGGTGTTAATCTCGATAATATCTTCACGAGTAAAGGTCTTTGGAGATTTCATAGCCCCAACCATAACCTCGTCCATGACTTTTCCTGTCTGAGGGTCAACGATGTGACCGTAGTTAAGGGTATGGCTAGCAACCTGACTCAAGTCTTTTCCTTTAAAAATCTTTTGCGCAATAGCAAAACTTTCTGTTCCGCTCAAGCGGACAATACCAATAGCTCCTTCACCTAGTGGAGTAGAGATAGCAGCGATGGTATCAAATTCACGTGTAATCATAATGTTTTCCTTTAATTAATTGCTCTTTTCTTGGAATATTCCAAGTCTCTTTTCAAATTGTAACAAATTTAGACTATTTCTTCAATGGATGCTACTTGGAGATTGAAAAAGCCTAAGCAATTCTGCTTAAGCTAGCTTATTTGGTGCGCATTTCCCCTTGTGGGAAGTAAGTTCCTTCTGGCATGTCGTTGATGATGACATGAACAGCAGATTGAGGGGCTCCAGTGTTACGGACAACCGCTTCCGTTACTTCCTTAGCCAGAGCTTTCTTTTGCTCGAGCGTGCGTCCTTCAAATAAATCGATGCGTACAAATGGCATAATGGTTTCCTCCACTAGTTTTGATTTCTTCTATTTTACCACATTTTGCCGTTTAAAGCTTCAGAAAATTATGATATACTAGAATGTAGCAAAAATTTAGAAATGGACGTGAAGCAAGAAACATGGCACAGTTATATTATCGTTATGGGACCATGAATTCTGGTAAAACGATTGAGATTCTCAAAGTGGCCTATAACTACGAGGAGCAGGGAAAAAGTGTTGTAATTATGACCTCGGCTCTGGATACGCGTGATGGTGTTGGCTATGTGTCGAGTCGTATTGGCATGAAACGCCCTGCCATTGCGATTGAGGAAACGACGGATATCTTTGGCTATATCCGAGACCTACCAGAAACACCTTACTGTGTGTTGGTCGATGAAGCCCAGTTTCTCAAGCGTCACCATGTTTACGACCTGGCTCGTGTTGTCGATGAGTTAGACATACCTGTCATGGCTTTTGGTTTGAAAAATGACTTTCGCAATGAACTGTTCGAAGGTTCCAAGTATCTCTTGCTCTTAGCAGACAAGATTGACGAAATCAAGACCATCTGTCAGTATTGCAAGAAAAAGGCGACCATGGTATTGCGTACTCAGGATGGATTGCCCGTTTACGATGGAGAACAGATCCAGATTGGCGGTAATGAAACTTATATCTCAGTTTGCCGTAAACATTATTTTGCGCCTGAAATCAATAAGGAGAATGAATAAAAATGAACATCTATGATCAACTACAAGCTGTAGAAGACCGTTATGAAGAATTAGGAGAATTGCTGAGTGACCCAGATGTGGTTTCGGACACCAAGCGTTTCATGGAGCTCTCAAAAGAAGAGGCTTCAAGCCGTGATACAGTGACGGCTTACCGAGAATACAAACAAGTCCTTCAAAACATCGTCGATGCTGAAGAGATGATTAAGGAATCAGGTGGAGATGCTGACTTGGAAGAAATGGCCAAGCAAGAACTCAAAGATGCCAAGGCTGAAAAAGAAGAATACGAAGAAAAACTGAAAATCTTGCTTCTTCCAAAGGATCCAAACGATGACAAGAACATCATCCTTGAAATCCGTGGCGCCGCTGGTGGAGACGAAGCAGCACTTTTCGCTGGAGATTTGCTAACCATGTATCAAAAGTATGCGGAAGCCCAAGGCTGGCGCTTTGAAGTTATGGAAGCCTCTATAAATGGTGTCGGCGGTTTTAAAGAAGTCGTTGCCATGGTTTCAGGTCAATCTGTTTACTCTAAACTCAAGTACGAATCTGGAGCACACCGTGTGCAACGTGTCCCTGTGACAGAAAGTCAAGGTCGTGTCCATACATCAACTGCCACAGTTCTTGTCATGCCTGAAGTTGAAGAGGTTGAATACGACATTGATCCAAAAGACCTTCGTGTCGACATCTATCACGCCTCTGGTGCTGGTGGACAGAACGTCAATAAGGTTGCGACTGCCGTGCGTATCGTTCACTTGCCAACCAATATCAAGGTGGAGATGCAGGAAGAACGTACCCAGCAGAAGAACCGTGAAAAGGCCATGAAAATCATCCGTGCGCGTGTCGCTGATCACTTTGCACAAATTGCACAAGATGAACAAGACGCTGAGCGTAAGTCGACAATCGGAACTGGGGACCGTTCAGAACGAATCCGTACTTATAACTTCCCACAAAACCGTGTCACAGATCACCGTATCGGCTTAACCCTCCAAAAACTAGATACGATTTTATCTGGTAAATTGGACGAAGTTGTGGATGCCTTGGTGCTCTATGACCAAACGCAAAAATTAGAAGAATTAAACAAATAATGAAATTAGCTCAATTATTTTCAGATTTTGAAGAAGAGTTGATAAGACAAGGAGAGGAAGCTGAAAGCCTCTCTTTTGTCTATCGTAGCCTGAAAAATCTCTCTTTTACAGACTTTGTTTTTGCTCTTCAGCAGGAAGTGACGGAAGAGGAAGAAGTATTTGTAGAAGAAATTTACCTGCAGTTAGTAGCTCATAAACCTGCCCAGTATATTATAGGTCGGGCAGATTTTTATGGAATGCAGCTAAAAGTTGATGAGCGGGTTTTGATTCCTCGTCCAGAGACTGAGGAGTTAGTGGAGCTTATCCTGGCTGAAAATCCTGAGACGAATCTTTCAGTCCTGGATATTGGAACAGGTAGTGGAGCTATTGCTCTCGCCTTAGCAAAAAATAGACCAGCTTGGTCAGTGACAGCAGTGGATATTTCCCAAGATGCTTTAGATTTAGCTCGCGAAAATGCTAAAAATCAAAAACTTAATATATTTTTTAAAAAATCTGATTGTTTTGCAGAAATTTCTGAAAAATATGATATAATTGTATCCAATCCACCCTATATCTCTCGTGAAGATGAGTCAGAGGTAGGTTTGAATGTTTTGCATTCGGAGCCTCATTTAGCTCTCTTTGCAGACGAGGATGGCCTAGCTATTTACCGTAGAATTGCGGAAGATGCAAAAGCCTATCTCAAAGACGGTGGTAAGATTTACCTTGAAATTGGATACAAACAAGGTCAAAGTGTTCCTGAGCTTTTTAGGAAAAATCTTCCTGAAAAAAGAGTACGAACACTCAAGGACCAGTTTGGTCAAGATAGGATGGTTGTCGTTGATGATGGACAAGATTAGACAAGAGTTGGAAAATGGTGGAGCTGTCGTTCTGCCTACAGAGACAGTATACGGTCTTTTTGCTAAGGCCTTAGACGAAAAAGCAGTTGACCATGTTTACCAACTCAAACGTCGTCCCAGAGACAAGGCGCTTAACCTCAATATCGCCTCTCTAGAGGACATCTTGAACTTTTCTAAGAATCAGCCATCTTATCTGCAAAAACTTGTAGAGAACTTTTTACCAGGTCCCTTGACCATTATACTCGAAGCCAATGACCGAGTTCCCTATTGGGTCAATTCTGGTCTGGCAACTGTTGGATTTCGGATGCCTAGTCATCCCATTACCCTTGATTTGATTCGAGAGACAGGTCCCTTGATTGGGCCGTCTGCCAATATCTCAGGTCAGGCAAGTGGCGTGACTTTTAATCAAATTCTAGAGGATTTTGACCAAGAGGTTCTGGGTTTGGAAGACGATGCTTTTCTAACTGGACAGGATTCAACTATTTTGGATTTATCGGGAGACAAGGTGAAAATCTTACGCCAAGGGGCCATTAAGCGAGAAGATATTCTTGCTCAGTTGCCAGAGATTTCTTTTGAGGAGGAATAAAATGCTAAGAGATTTGCAAGAAACAGATGTGAAAGCTATATGTGAGATTAACCAAAAAGCTTTGGGGTATTCTTTTAGTCCAGAGGACACGGCTAGTCAATTAGCTAGACTGTCTCAGGATTCCCATCATTTCCTTCTTGGCTATGAGGATATAGCTAGTCATGTTTTACTGGGATATGTTCACGCTGAGGTTTATGAATCACTCTATTCCAAAGCAGGTTTTAATATTTTAGCCTTAGCAGTTTCACCTCAAGCGCAAGGTCAAGGTATCGGTAAAAGTTTATTACAAGGGTTGGAAGACGAAGCCAAAAGACGTGGTTATGAGTTTATCCGCTTAAACTCTGCTGATCACCGTCTGGGTGCTCATGCATTTTATGAAAAAGTTGGTTATACTTGTGATAAAATGCAGAAACGGTTTATTCGCATCCTTTAGTTTATTTTCTTAAACTAAAGGACCTGTCACATTATAAAGGAGAAGACCTATGATTTTTGACAAAGATAATTTTAAAGCATATGATGCTGATCTCTGGAATGCTATTGCCAAAGAAGAAGAACGCCAACAAAACAATATCGAGTTGATTGCTTCGGAAAACGTTGTTTCCAAGGCTGTTATGGCAGCTCAAGGGTCTATCTTGACGAATAAATATGCCGAAGGCTACCCAGGGCGCCGTTATTATGGTGGAACGGATGTGGTAGATGTGGTAGAATCTCTAGCCATTGAACGTGCAAAAGAAATTTTCGGTGCTAAATTTGCCAATGTCCAACCACACTCAGGGAGCCAAGCTAACTGTGCGGCTTACATGGCCTTGATTGAGCCTGGCGATACGGTTATGGGAATGGATTTGGCTGCTGGTGGACACTTGACCCACGGAGCTCCTGTCAGTTTCTCTGGTCAAACCTACAACTTTGTTTCTTATAGCGTGGATCCTGAAACAGAACTCTTGGACTTTGATGCTATCTTGAAGCAAGCCCAAGAAGTAAAACCAAAACTGATTGTAGCAGGTGCTTCAGCCTATTCTCAAATTATCGACTTCTCAAAATTCCGTGAAATTGCGGACGCTGTTGGGGCTAAACTCATGGTAGATATGGCTCATATCGCTGGTTTGGTTGCTGCTGGTCTTCACCCTAGCCCAGTACCATACGCACATATCACAACAACCACAACCCACAAAACCCTTCGTGGACCACGTGGCGGTTTGATTTTGACCAATGATGAAGACCTAGCTAAGAAAATCAATTCAGCTATTTTCCCTGGTATTCAAGGTGGACCTTTGGAGCATGTTGTGGCAGCTAAAGCTGTTTCTTTCAAAGAAGTTTTGGATCCAGCCTTCAAGGAATACGCTACCAATGTTATCAAGAACAGCAAGGCTATGGCGGATGTCTTTTTGCAAGATCCTGATTTCCGTATCATTTCTGGTGGGACTGAAAACCATCTCTTCCTAGTGGATGTGACTAAAGTTGTAGAAAACGGAAAAGTTGCTCAAAACTTGCTGGATGAAGTCAATATTACCCTAAATAAAAACTCAATCCCTTACGAAAGCTTGTCACCATTCAAGACAAGTGGTATTCGTATCGGAGCAGCAGCCATCACTGCACGTGGATTTGGTGAAGAAGAAAGTCGTAAAGTGGCTGAGCTCATCATTAAAACCCTTAAGAATGCAGAAAATGAAGCTGTCTTAGAAGAAGTGAGAAGTGCAGTTAAAGAATTAACAGATGCCTTCCCATTATACGAGGACTAAAACTTTTATGGACATTTATATTAAGAAAGCTATTATTCATCAGTTCAGTCCGGATGATACGGAGCTGTTCCTAGCGGATAAGTTTCTCAATATTACTCCAAAAATCGAAGAATACCTGCGCAAAAAAATCGAACGTGTGTATTCAGATGAAGCCAAGACTGGGATTTTCGAGGAAGAAAATCCCTTCTTCAATCATATTACAGACGATTTGTTGGAGACATCAGTGACGCTGGCTAATCTCTGGAAAGAGGAGTTTAGCATTTCAGAAAATCTTAAGACCAATGACTTGATTTTTGTGCAATTTTCTAAAGAAGGTGTAGAACATTTCGCTTTCTTACGAATTGCCCTGCGTGAGACCTTGACCCACCTCGGGGGAGAGGTTGATAATCCAATCAAGCTAACTCAAAATAACTTACCTGGATTTGGAACAGGAGCTGATGAGGCCTTGGTGGTTAATCTTCAGAGCCGCAAGTACCATCTGATTGAAAAACGAATCAAGTACAATGGGACTTTCTTGAACTATTTTTCAGAAAATCTCCTTGCCGTAGCCCCTAAGATTTCACCTAAGAAATCTATCAAAGAACTGGAAAAAACAGCCCAGAGAATTGCTGAAACTTTTAACACAGATGATTTTCAATTTCAATCTAAGGTGAAATCAGCGATTTTCAATAACCTGGAAGAAAGCAATGAATTGTCACCTGAAAAATTGGCCAACGACCTTTTTGACAATAATCTGACGGCTCGTTTGAGCTTTATTGACCAAGTTAAAGAAGCTGTCCCAGAACCTGTTCAATTTGATGAAATTGATGCCAGTCGTCAGCTTAAAAAATTTGAAAACCAAAAACTTTCCTTGTCAAATGGAATTGAGCTCATCGTTCCCAATAACGTCTATCAAGACGCCGAGTCTGTTGAGTTTATCCAAAACGACAATGGAACCTACTCTATCTTAATCAAAAATATCGAGGATATCCAAAGTAAATAATGTTTAAACGAATTCGAAGAGTGCTTGTACTAGCAGTCTTCCTTTTTGCTGGCTATAAAGCTTACCGCGTTCACCAAGATGTCAAGCAGGTCCTGACCTATCAACCCATGGTGCGAGAAATCTTGAGTGAAAAAGATACCCCAGCAAACGAAGAGCTTGTGCTCGCTATGATTTATACCGAAACAAAAGGAAAAGAAGGCGATGTTATGCAGTCTAGTGAGTCTGCAAGTGGCTCAACCAACACCATCAATGATAATGCCTCTAGCATTCGGCAAGGCATTCAAACTCTGACAGACAATCTCTATCTGGCCCAGAAGAAGAGGGTAGATGTCTGGACGGCTGTTCAAGCCTATAATTTTGGTCCTGCCTATATCGATTATATCGCCCAAAATGGTAAGGAAAATACCTTGGCTCTGGCTAAACAGTACTCTCGTGATACTGTTGCTCCCTTGCTTGGCAATACCACTGGAAAGACTTATAGTTATATTCACCCCATTTCCATTTTTCACGGTGCTGAACTCTATGTAAATGGAGGAAACTATTATTATTCTAGACAGGTGCAACTCAACCTTTACATCATCAAAACTTTCACTCTCTTTTCGACATCTGGCTAGACCAGGTGTTTTTGTTATAAGTTTTCTTTAAGATAGATATATTACTCTAGAAAGGTAAAGGAGGAAATTCCCAATGAGAAAGAAACTCTTTCTGACTAGTGCTGCGGTCTTGTGGGCAGTAACAGCTATGAATAGCGCCCATGCAGCAACAGATGTTCAAAAAGTCATCGATGAAACCTATGTTCAACCTGAATATGTCCTAGGTTCATCATTGTCTGAAGACCAAAAAAATCAAACCCTTAAAAAACTAGGCTACAATGCCTCAACAGACACCAAAGAACTCAAGACCATGACACCTGATGTCTATTCTAAGATTATGAATGTTGCCAATGACTCTAGCTTACAATTGTATTCATCAGCCAAGATTCAAAAGCTAGGTGACAAATCGTCACTTGAGGTCAAGATTGAAACACCAGAAAATATCACTAAGGTGACGCAGGATATGTACCGCAATGCGGCCGTAACTTTGGGTGTGGAACACGCCAAAATCACTGTAGCAGCACCTATTCCAGTTACAGGTGAGAGTGCCTTAGCCGGGATTTACTATTCGCTAGAAGCTAATGGAGCCAAGGTGCCACAAGCCAACAAAGATTTGGCTCAAGAAGAGTTGAAGGCTTTGTCCGATATCAATGCTGAAAACAAGGACAAGTCTGGCTATGATGCTAATAAATTGAACGTTGCTCTAGCCGATATCAAGTCAGGACTCGCCAAAGCTAAAGAAAGCAAGGGAAATCTGACAGAGGAAGATGTCCGCAAAATCGTTGAAGATACCTTAAAAAATTACAAACTTGATCAGGTCATAACAGGAAACCAGATCAATATCATCATCAATTTTGCTTTGAATCTCTCAAAAAGTGATATCCTCAGCAATGCAGACTTCACTAAAACCCTGAATGACCTTAAACAAAGTATTGTTTCACAAGCTGGCGACAGTTTTAAAAATATTAACCTTAACTTTGATGCTGATAAAGCGCTAGAGGATGGCGGTAATTTTCTAAGCTCCCTCTGGCAAGCCATTGTCAACTTCTTCAAGAGTTTTGGTTCTTAAGAAATTTCATGGTATAATAGATGGTAACTGTAACGTTGCCGTCTTTTTTGTCGGCCAATAGAAAGTGAAGAGAATGTTAAAGAAAAATGATATTGTAGAAGTTGAAATTGTTGACTTGACCCATGAAGGTTCAGGTGTGGCGAAGGTAGATGGTTTGGTCTTTTTTGTAGAGAATGCTTTACCGACTGAAAAAATCCTTATGCGTGTCCTCAAGGTTAATAAAAAGATTGGTTTTGGGAAAGTTGAAGAATACCTTGTCCAGTCACCACACCGTAATCACAATCTAGATTTGGCTTACCTTCGTTCAGGAATCGCGGATTTAGGTCATCTTTCCTATCCAGAACAACTCAAATTTAAAACTAAGCAAGTCAAGGACAGTCTATACAAGATTGCTGGTATTACGGATGTAGAGGTTGCTGAAACGCTTGGTATGGAAAATCCAGTCAAGTATCGTAACAAGGCACAGGTCCCTGTTCGTCGTGTTAATGGTGTTTTGGAAACTGGATTTTTCCGTAAGAATTCCCATGACCTCATGCCTCTAGAAGATTTCTTTATCCAAGATCCTGTGATTGATGAGGTAGTTGTAGCTCTACGCGACTTGCTCCGTCGTTATGACCTGAAACCTTATGATGAAAAGGAACAAGCTGGCTTGATTCGTAATCTTGTGGTGCGTCGTGGCCACTATTCAGGACAAATCATGGTCATTTTGGTGACAACTCGTCCCAAAGTTTTTCGTGTGGACCAATTGATTGAACAATTCATCAAGCAGTTCCCAGAGATTGTGTCTGTCATGCAAAATATCAACGAGCAGAATACCAATGCAATTTTTGGTAAGGAATGGCGCACACTTTATGGACAAGACTATATCACTGACCAGATGTTGGGAAATGACTACCAAATCGCTGGACCTGCTTTTTACCAAGTCAATACTGAAATGGCTGAAAAACTTTATCAAACAGCCATTGATTTTGCTGAATTAAAAGAAGATGATGTGGTTATTGATGCCTATTCGGGGATTGGGACGATTGGCCTCTCTGTTGCCAAACACGTCAAGGAAGTCTATGGTGTTGAAGTGATTCCAGAAGCAGTTGAGAATAGCAAGAAGAATGCTCAACTGAACAATATTTCAAATGCCCACTATGTCTGTGATACGGCTGAAAATGCTATGAAAAATTGGCTCAAAGATGGGATTCAACCAACCGTTATCTTGGTTGATCCTCCACGCAAGGGCTTAACCGAAAGCTTTATCAAGGCAAGTAGCCAAACAGGAGCAGATCGCATCGCTTATATCTCATGTAATGTCGCAACCATGGCGCGTGATATCAAACTCTACCAAGAATTAGGATATGAATTGAAGAAAGTCCAGCCGGTGGACTTGTTTCCACAAACGCATCATGTTGAGGCGGTAAGTTTGCTAGTCAAGGAGTAAAACGACGAAGATTAGCATTTACTTCCGCCCATGCGATAGCTGTCCGTGATTGACAAGTGCTAGCACGCAGACAGAACGGAGATAGCGAACCGCTGAGTGTGTCGCTCTGCTCGTAAAAGCTTAGAAACCTTTGAACGAAAGGGATAATGAAAGCCTTGATTGCAAGGCTTTTTGCTTTATGGTGGGTAAGTATCAGAGTGAGAAAATTTTTGGAATGAGTAGAAGTGATAGCTAGAAATTATCAGTTTCTATTTCCATTTACCCTGTGGGTACGTGTTTGTTTCCATTGACAAGGAGTTTGTGGGAATAGAAATGTACCCACCTTGTTTGAATCAAGTGAAGTGTAGTTGAAGGAAATCTGTTGAAAGCAATACTTCATTTTACCGAATAAGTAATAATTTAGGCAACTTCAAATCGATTAAAAAAAACTATTTTAAAGGTTAAGAGTAGACAAAAATTGTCCACTCTTTTTTGCAAACTCAATTTATCAATAAATGAAATGAGGGAATGTAAAATGAAATATTTTGAGGTTGAGTTAGAAAATCCTGATGAATTTTTAAAACTACAAACAGAAGATTTTGTGAAAGCTAATCGCTTGCTACTAAGGAAGATAATCCAGAGCGTTACAGTCTATGAAGAAAACTTCGTCATATCCTTTAAATCTGGCATCGAATTGGAAGTATGAGTCTCATTCCATAACTTTTATATTGAACATATCATCTTGTTGTGTTATACTATAAATTGATATAAACAAAGATGTAGGAGGAACCGAAACTATGACAGCCTCAATGCGTTTAAGATAAGCTGGCAATAAAAAAAGCAGAATCTATACCCGATGATAGGCTTTTTTGTTGTGCTTATTTATACGATATTGAGCATTCATTAGTTACGGTGAGGATATTGGTTATTTAACTATACCTTTATTTAACTATGTCTTTAATATGAATGTTTCCAAATTGTATGTATGCAGACCAAAAGCCACATTGTGGGGTTTGGCCTGCATTTTTTATTGCCTAGAATGCTATTCAAAATAGAAATTCAAGCAAAATAATATGCAGGAGATAATATAAATGGAAAAATACAACAATTGGAAACGAAAATTTTATGCAATATGGGCAGGGCAAGCAGTATCATTAATCACTAGTGCCATCCTGCAAATGGCGATTATTTTTTACCTTACAGAAAAAACAGGATCTGCGATGGTCTTGTCTATGGCTTCATTAGTAGGTTTTTTACCCTATGCGATTTTGGGACCTGCCATTGGTGTGCTAGTGGATCGTCATGATAGGAAGAAGATAATGATTGGTGCCGATTTAATTATCGCAGCAGCTGGTGCAGTGCTTGCTATTGTTGCATTCTGTATGGAGCTACCTGTCTGGATGATTATGATAGTATTGTTTATCCGTAGCATTGGAACAGCTTTTCATACCCCAGCACTCAATGCGGTTACACCACTTTTAGTACCAGAAGAACAGCTAACGAAATGCGCAGGCTATAGTCAGTCTTTGCAGTCTATAAGCTATATTGTTAGTCCGGCAGTTGCAGCACTCTTATACTCCGTTTGGGATTTAAATGCTATTATTGCCATCGACGTATTGGGTGCTGTGATTGCATCTATTACGGTAGCAATTGTACGTATACCTAAGCTGGGTAATCAAGTGCAAAGTTTAGAACCAAATTTCATAAGGGAGATGAAAGAAGGAGTTGTGGTTCTGAGACAAAACAAAGGATTGTTTGCCTTATTACTCTTAGGAACACTATATACTTTTGTTTATATGCCAATCAATGCACTATTTCCTTTAATAAGCATGGAACGCTTTAATGGAACGCCTGTGCATATTTCTATTACGGAAATTTCCTTTGCATTTGGGATGCTAGCAGGAGGCTTATTATTAGGAAGATTAGGGGGCTTCGAAAAGCATGTATTACTAATAACAAGTTCATTTTTTATAATGGGGACCAGTTTAGCCGTTTCGGGAATACTTCCTCCAAATGGATTTGTAATATTCGTAGTTTGCTGTGCAATAATGGGGCTTTCGGTGCCATTTTATAGCGGTGTGCAAACAGCTCTTTTTCAGGAGAAAATTAAGCCTGAATATTTAGGACGTGTATTTTCTTTGATCGGAAGTATCATGTCACTTGCTATGCCAATTGGGTTAATTCTTTCTGGATTCTTTGCTGATAAAATCGGTGTAAATCATTGGTTTTTACTATCAGGTATTTTAATTATTGGCATTGCTATAGTTTGCCAAATGATAACTGAGGTTAGAAAATTAGATTTAAAATAAACAATATTGGAGGAATATTTATGTATCTTATTTTCATGTAACTCTTCCTGCTAAAATCGCAGGGTTTTCCCTGCATACAAGCAAATGAAAGCATGCGATTATAGACAGGAGGAAATGTTATGGAATTAATATTAAAAGCAAAAGACATTCGTGTGGAATTCAAAGGACGCGATGTTTTAGATATAAATGAATTAGAAGTATATGATTATGACCGTATTGGTTTAGTAGGAGCAAATGGTGCTGGAAAAAGCACTTTACTCAGGGTACTTTTAGGAGAATTAACTCCCCCAGGATGTAAAATGAATCGTCTGGGTGAACTTGCCTATATTCCCCAGTTGGACGAAGTAACTCTGCAGGAGGAAAAAGATTTTGCACTTGTAGGCAAGCTAGGTGTTGAGCAATTAAATATACAGACTATGAGCGGTGGTGAAGAAACAAGGCTTAAAATAGCACAGGCCTTATCGGCACAGGTTCATGGTATTTTAGCGGATGAACCTACGAGCCATTTAGACCGTGAAGGAATTGATTTTCTAATAGGACAGCTAAAATATTTTACAGGTGCACTGTTAGTTATTAGCCATGACCGCTATTTTCTTGATGAAATAGTAGATAAAATATGGGAACTGAAAGATGGCAAAATCACTGAGTATTGGGGAAACTATTCTGATTATCTTCGTCAGAAAGAGGAAGAACGTAAGAGCCAAGCTGCAGAATACGAACAATTTATTGCGGAACGTGCCCGATTGGAAAGGGCTGCGGAGGAAAAGCGAAAACAGGCTCGTAAAATAGAACAGAAGGCAAAAGGTTCTTCAAAGAAAAAAAGTACTGAAGACGGAGGGCGTTTAGCTCATCAAAAATCAATAGGAAGTAAGGAAAAAAAGATGTATAATGCTGCTAAAACCCTAGAGCACAGGATTGCGGCCTTAGGAAAAGTAGAAGCTCCGGAAGGCATTCGCAGAATTCGTTTCAGGCAAAGTAAAGCATTGGAGCTCCATAATCCATACCCTATAGTCGGTGCAGAAATTAATAAAGTATTTGGGGATAAGGCTCTGTTTGAAAATGCATCTTTTCAAATTCCGTTAGGAGCAAAAGTGGCGTTAACTGGTGGTAATGGAATCGGAAAAACAACTTTAATCCAAATGATCTTAAACCATGAAGAAGGAATTTCTATTTCGCCTAAGGCAAAAATAGGTTACTTTGCACAGAATGGTTACAAGTACAACAGTAATCAGAATGTTATGGAGTTTATGCAGAAGGATTGTGACTACAATATATCAGAAATTCGTTCAGTGCTAGCATCTATGGGGTTCAAACAGAACGATATTGGAAAAAGTTTATCTGTTTTAAGCGGTGGAGAAATTATAAAATTGTTGCTTGCTAAAATGCTCATGGGTAGATATAACATCCTAATAATGGATGAACCCAGTAACTTCCTTGACATACCAAGTTTAGAGGCTTTGGAAATACTAATGAAGGAGTACACCGGAACTATCGTGTTTATCACCCACGATAAACGATTACTCGAAAATGTAGCAGATGTAGTTTATGAAATTAGAGATAAGAAAATAAATCTGAAACATTAAATTTAAGGTAGTCGCTGGTCAGTATAGTCTGTTCTGGTTGGCGACTCCATTGTTAAAGAGTATAAAGACTTTAGATTTTATGAATATTAAAAATAGGAACAGTCAATTGAACTGCTCCTATTTTTCTGCTAAATATATTGTAGTTTTCTTATATGTATAATGATAGATTAGCGGATTCTCATCTACGGTACTTACTTCAAATATGAAGAAGTGATCGCGGTTATCTCTGGACTTTTCCTTATTGAGGACAAAGTAATTCTTACGTGAAGTCGCCATTGTTTTTAGGATATCATCAGTTAGGAAGGTCAATGGAATATTCATGTTAGAGTAGCGGTAGAAGTCACGTTCAAAATCTTGGTAGCTCTCGCTATAATAGTCCATTTGTAGGTGATTACGCTGAAACTCAAGCTGATTCATAGAGCACCTCCTCGACAAGTTCAATACTAATAATGTCTTTTAATTTCAAATTGATGTGACCTGTTGTAGTTTTTATCAAAATGAAATCTTTGGTCAGACTTGGTATTGTTCCAGTGTAGGAAACACGCTTGTTTTTTTCAATCACTTGAATGCGTGTGCGTAGCTGCCCGGCGTATACTTGACTGAGGAGTAATAATTTCTTCTCTAGTGATAAGTCAGACATGTACGTTACTTTGTTTGTATCATCAGAGAGTGCTGATGCATGTTCAGATAGGAAAAAGCCCATCCATTTTTGCATCTTTGTATCCTGGTACTCTCTTGCTGATTGAAATGGTAAATATGAACGGTCAATCATATCAAATCCTTTCTATGCAGAGGCAAGGGTATTTTTATCAAATTGAATCGTAAAACCTTGAATTCCCCCACCTGTGTAACATTCTTTAAAGCGATTGATTACCTCAGTATAGATTATCACAGATGAGCTTGTTGGCTTAATGCTAAATGTAAATTCCAATGGTAATCGGTTTTCAGATTTAGCATGTACTAGTCGTATCGATATTTCAGTTGTTTTGAGTTTTCTCTGACGAAGTTTTGAAGTTGCTGTTTCAACGATTCCATGTAAAAATCTTTCAAGCATTTCAATATCATTACATCCTTTGCTACGGATTTCTGAAAATTGTACTGTATTTTTTTCTTGTTTCATTTTAATCCCTCCAATCCACCCGCGGAATGACCACCGATAAGTTTACTGCGTTCAATATTTCTGGAACCTTCAGTTAGGACGGTTCCTTTTTGTATGGCTAAAAAACCAAACTGTTCTCTGACAACATCAATAGCTGTCTGAAGTCTATTATCTTTTTCAATTTGTTCTACATCATCAAAGAGTGATAGTAGAGTATAGCTTTCATCTACGAAGCCACTATAAGATACACCAATTTGTCTCACTGCACCAGAGGTGTATTTTTTCGGAATAATACAAGTACATGACTCACCATTGTTTTGGGGAGATTTGCGGGTTCAATTTTATTCTGAGCATTTATAGATTTTTTCATCTCAGTCCTAGAATAGCCAATATGAATAGAAACGACAGTAGTCAATACTAGGGCTACTGTTCCGTTCCACAGTATCATTTAAAAATCATTTTCACACCCTTTCGTCTATTAGTATAGAAGAAAGCTCTCAGCACACGTCGAGTGTGTGAGTTTGTTAGTGAAACGCAGTTAATCCTCAAAAGGTTCCCCAAACCTTTTTAGTCCCGCAGACGCATCATGTTGAGGCAGCATCACTGCTTGTACGAGCTTAGAAAAAATGTTGACGAAAAAGCCTTGGTGTCAAGGTTTTTTTGGTATCCTCAAAAAGGTAATTTTATAATTGACAATTTGTCAGTAAAGTAGTATGATTTATAATCAGGAGGAATAAAATGCGAGATGTAAAAGATCCGGAAATTCGACGGGCTGAGATTATGGATGCTGCTATGCTCCTCTTTATGGAG
Source organism: Streptococcus shenyangsis (assembly GCF_006385785.1). Taxonomy (GTDB): domain Bacteria; phylum Bacillota; class Bacilli; order Lactobacillales; family Streptococcaceae; genus Streptococcus; species Streptococcus shenyangsis. The sequence goes on along the minus strand of NZ_VFSH01000003.1, from coordinate 199,698 downwards.
AAAGGATATGCGAACACAACAACTCAGGATATAGTCGATAAGGTAAATATATCACGAGGTTTGTTATACTATCACTTTAAGAACAAAGAAGATATTCTGTATTATCTTGTGGAACGTTATTCAGAGAAATTATTGAGAGATATTCATGTGATTGTCAATGATGACGACAAAACTGCTATTGAAAAAATAAGAGCCTTTATAGATGCCACAATAATCTCTACAGATAACGTTTCAGCGGAAGGAACTGAGTTACAAAAGACGGTTGATCTTGAAGAAAATCGTTATATGTTAGATAAGTTATCTCATAAGCTCATTGAAAAACTGACTATATATTTTGAGAGGATAATAAATCAAGGCATCTCAGAAAAAGTATTTTCTGTAAAATATCCATCAGAAACAGCAGAATTTCTGATGACAGCCTATGTTTTTGTTTCAAATAACATAGGTATAAAAACTTCAAAGAAAGAACCTGTCAAAGATTACTTGAATGCATTTAAGATAATGCTGGAACAAAATCTAAATACAAAAGGACTCTTTAGCAATTAAAAAAGATAGAATGTTTGTAAAGAGAACTACGTACCGATAGCTAAATCAAAACAAGCTATCGGTATTATTTCAAAATATTACTGACAAATTGTCAATGGAGACGAAAATATGTTAGAGATAAAGAATTTTAGTAAAAGTTATGGAGATAAGAAGGTTGTGGATAACCTGTCTATTTCAGTACAGCCTGGAGATATTTATGGTTTTATTGGGGCAAATGGTGCGGGAAAAACATCAACTATAAAGGCAGTTGTCGGTATCCATGATTTTGAAGACGGAAGTATAATTATCAACGGTCATTCTATTAAAGAAGAACCTGTTATTTGTAAAAAAATGATGGCGTATATCCCAGATAATCCAGATTTGTATGAACATATGACAGGACTTCAATATATTAATTTTATTGCTGACTTGTTTGAAATTCCTACAAAAATACGCAGGGAGAGAATCCAAAAATACGGTGATTTATTTGATATGACTGAGCATCTTTCGGGGATTATTTCTTCATATTCACATGGTATGAAGCAACGAACAGCCATTATTTCTGCACTTGTACATTCTCCCAAACTGTTGATTTTAGATGAACCTTTTGTTGGGCTAGATCCCAAAGCAACTTTCCTACTAAAGAAAATTATGCATGAGTGTGTTTCAGATGGAGGTGCTATTTTCTTTTCAACCCATGTATTGGATGTTGCGGAAAAATTATGTAATAAGATTGCCATTGTCAAAAATGGAAAGTTAATTGCAAGTGGCAATACAGGAGACGTCAAAGGTGATGAATCATTGGAGGCATTTTTCATGGAGGTGCAGGACAATGAGTAACATTTGGATACTGCTTAAGGCGCAATTGATTAATTTCTTTCCTATTAACGAGATTAGAGATTCAGGAAATAAAAAACAAAGTTCAATGGCTATTGCGAGTTTTGGCATAATAACTCTTTCCTTATTTTGCTTTGTTTATAATATACTAACAGCGAAAACATTGGTACACGTCGGACAGCAGGACTTGATACCGGCATATATGGTCTCTGTATCAAGTTTTTCAATATTATTTTTGACTGTCTTTTATTCGAATGGCATTTTATTTGGTAGTCGAGATATGGAAATTCTCCTATCCTTACCTGTTAAAAGTTCGTATATTATCACCAGCAAGTTCATGTTTATGTACTTATTGAATTTTTTAATAGGCTTGATGTTTATGCTTCCGGGTGGAATTGTATGGGGCTTGAACGGAAGTTTAAACCTCCTACAGATTATATTGTATTTTACTTCTATAATTTTTGCCCCTTTGATCCCCATGTGTATAGCGACATGCATGGGAATCGTTATTGTTGTCGCTTCATCTTTTTTTAAAAGAAAAAATGTTATCTCTCTTATTTTTTCATTTGCGATGTTAGGTATAATTGGATATTTTGCATTATCAGCTTTGCAATCAGGTGATGAAATTAGTATTGGGGTTACTCTGGCTAAGCAAATTACTGGACTGTATCCAATTTCTAGACTATTTATGTCATACTACAATTTTCCAATGTACTATGGGATGGGATTTTATATAGTTCTTTCAATAGTCGTCTTTTATCTATTTGTCAAAATTGCTTCGTTGAAGTATGGACTACTTAATACACTTGCCAATACAAAATCAAGATATGCTAATGACAAAGTATCTTATGAAAGAAAATCTGTGTTTTTTGCCTTGTATCAAAAAGAGCTTGGACGATTTTTAAGTTCTTATATGGCAGTCTTGAATGCTGGGCTTGGAGTGATTCTTTTATGTGTCTTTAGTATATGTTTCCTGTTTAATTCTGTAGGGCAAATAGGAAATTCTGCAGGAATTGAAGATATAAATGAGTATCTTTCAAACTTAGCTCCTGTCTTTATTTCATCTATGCTTTCACTCAGTTGTCCAGCAGCTTCATCCATATCTTTAGAAGGTAAAAATATTTGGATTTTGAAAAGTTCTCCGGTTAAAGTGAAAATGATTTTAAATGCTAAGATAGCTGTCAACCTTACACTTCATTTGATTGGATATATGATTTCTGTATATGTATTTATGCTGAAACTTGATATGAATCCTATTCAAGTTATGAATCTAATTATTGTTCCTATATGTTACTCCTTTTTTATAACTGTAATCGGAATTGCATTAAATAAAAAATATCCTAACTATGATTGGTACAGTGAGATGATAGTTGTCAAACAAAGTCTTCCTGTTATTGTAACTGGAATTATTGGTATGATTGCGCTTATTACGCCACTTTTGATTAATTGGCTGTTTAATCTTCCGATTATATTTGTTTTACAGTTAGTATCAGTAGTTTTATTGGCTATTACAATGGGTGTTTATTTAACAATAAGCAAGAAAAATTTTATCTAGTTAAAGGAGAAAAATAAGATGAAAAACAGACTGATAAAAGATATTTTGGTGTTATTAGTAATGCTAGCTATAATAGTTGTTATTTGTAGATTTCTCCCAGAAAAAGTTCCGATTCATTTCAATGCAAAAGGAGAAGCAGATATGTTTGCAAATAAATACTATCTTCTACTAGCTACAGTCATCCCCTATTCTGCATATTGGAAGTTTGTTAGGAAAAGTGAAAATAAAAAGATTAAATGAAACACCATCTATATTTACAAATTGCATCAAAATTAAGAACGACTATTTTAAGAGGTGATTATGCATCTGAACAACAAATTCCTTCAATAAGGAGATTAGCAGAAAACGAGAAGTGTAATCCGGCAACTGTCCAAAAAGCAATGAAAGTTCTCGAAGAACAGAATTTGGTTATTAGCTGTGGAACATTAGGATATTTTGTCATAGCAAGCGAGCAAGAAATAAAGGAGTTAAGATATCAAGAATCTAACAAGCTAGTGAAAATTTTGTTTGAAAAACTTGGTGAGCTAGGCTTTTCAGAAGATGAGATTGTCAATTTATTTTTTAGAAAAGATGCTTAGAAGAAGTTGAATGGAAATTTATTAGGATTTTTGTGAAAGTATAGAAAAGCCTTGATTGTAAGGCTTTTTTTGTATTTTTGTGATAGAATATAGGTAGTTATAATCGAGAGCAACTAAGAAGCAGTAAAAATATTATTCATAAAATAATCAAGATAAGGAAGATAAAATGACAGAAATTGACAAAAAGAATTTAAAAAATTATCTTTATTGTACATTTGGAATTACTTATATAGCTTGGGTGCTTCTTGCCATATTTACTCAATCTCATATTTTGGGATTAGAAACATTTATAGGGAGAATGTTACATATAGTAGGTGCACTTGGTCCAGCTATTGCAAGTGGCTTTTATTTGAAAAGGAATAATATAAAATTTAAACATTTTGTATTTAATAAAAGAAAAAACAGTAGTATTTATTTCATTATTCATTTGTTAGCAATTTTGATACTATTTTCTGTATCTTCCTTAGAATTAAATGGAGTATCAATTTATCTGATGCCTTTATTCTTTATACAACTAATTTTTTTTGGTGGTGGACATGAAGAATTAGGATGGAGAGGAATATTACAGCTATTACTTGATAAAAAATATACTTATTGGCAATCTAATTTGATGGTAGGATCAATTTGGGGAATGTGGCATCTGCCTTTATGGTTTATAGTTGGAGAAAGTCATCAAGGATTTCCTTTTATTTTATTTTTTATATATACATTATTTTTAAGTTTTGTTTTAGGGCTTCTTTACCGTCAAACGAAATCTGTGGGATACTGTATATTATTTCATGCGTTCGCAAATTTGTTAAATCTCTATTTTGTGTTAAAAATTAATGTTATTTTTATTATCATTTTTATTGGTTATTTTATTTATACTATATTGGCGAGTAATAGGATTAGTAAGGAAACAACATTTTAAAATTTAGATCAGCATATCCATTATTGAAGGTAATAATCGGTCTATCTAGATAATCGCTGTTAAAGAATTTTCTGTTGTAATTTCAAGTGGAATGATGAATGTCGTTTCTTTTGGAACTGGCGAAAATCTTTCCGTTCCACAGTATCATTTTAAAATGATTTTCATTGCCTTTTGTTTATTAATATAAAAGAAGAATATTAACACACGTTGAGGCGGTATCACTGCTTATTCAAACTGATTGAACAAGGAAAATTAGCTAGTGAAGGTCCTACAGTAAGGAGTTTAAACATGAAATTCCATGAATTTGGTAATAAGAATTTGCCTCCTATTTTACTGATACATGGTGGTGGCAGTTCTTGGTGGAATTATCTTCGTCAAGCACGAATCCTGTCAGAAGAATACCGTATTATTCTACCCACTTTGAATGGCCACGGAGAGGAATATCAACTTGATTATGTTTCTACTGAAGATTCTGCTTTGGAGATTCTAGACTATATCAAAGCAAACTGTGGTGGGAAATTGTTTGCAATCGGTGGTGTTTCACTTGGTGGTCAAATTGCCATGGAGCTTTTATCTTTAGATAGTGAAATTGCTGAGAAGGCCATCATAGACGGAAGCCTCTGTATTCCTCAACCAAGGTTAGCTAAAATCAGAATCTTTCTAGTGTCTCTATTTGGTAAATTGATGTTCAATAAATTCTCTTGCAAACTTCAGTTAAGCATGATGAACAAACTCTATCCTAAACTGGCTTATCCAGAGGAAATAAAAGCTTATTATTTGGAGGATCTGCCAAGGACGCCTATTAAAACATTGGTGACCATTTACAAAACCTATATGGGGCATTACAAGCTGAAAGATATGATTTCTGCTAGCAAGGCTCAGGTTCTGTATATCTATGGTGAAAAAGAATTGAACTGTGTGAAAGAATCAGCGAAATTATTTCATCAGCTACATTCAAATACAATTTTGTATGAAGCAAAGGGCTATAACCACGGCTATTTATCAGCTTACCTACCTTATGAGTGGATTTATTTGGTGGTGCCATTTTTAAAGAGTGATTCATTAGAAATGTTTAACGAATCTGATATGCCATAAGGAGGAAACGGATGCTAGGAGCAATAATTGGAGATATTGTCGGTTCTGTTTACGAATGGAACAATATCAAAACAAAGGACTTTCCTTTATTTCGGAAGGATTGTTTTTTCACGGATGATACGGTGAGTCCGAACCGTTGAATGTGTAAGCTTGTTAGTGAAACGTTGCTAATCCTCAAAATAAAGAAACTAAAACTCCTTTATTTTGAGATGACAACATAAATTGTCTTTGAGGAAGGAGGTAAAATATTGATAGAAAGCAGACCTGAGTTCAATAAAGTCACATCATTTGATGAGTTTAATAAATACTACTGGTATCGTGATGAACTTTCACAGATATGCAAGTCATTAGGGCTTGAATATAGAGGTACAAAACAGGAACTTAATGATATTATTGAGCAGTACTTTAAGGGTAATTTGATTAAAAAATCATCAATAAAAGGGAAAAAGAAACGAGTAGAAGTCGTTGCCTTAGATACGCCCTTACTTGAATGTGGATTCTCCTTTAATGCACACTTTAGAGAATATTTCTCAACTTTAACAGATGTTTCGCCATTTAAATTTACTGCTGATATGGCGACTGCTTGGAGAAAAGTAAAAAGGGAACACGATTTGAATTTTACAATCCAAGATATGCTAAAAGTTTATTATGGAAATTCAGATTATGCCAAGTATGATCATTCAGTTTGTCAATGGAACCAGTTTTTAAAGGATTTTTGTGCAGATGAAAATAGCCGCAACTACTCAAACAAGTTAAAAATAGCTTCTATTCTTTGGAAAGAAGTTAGAAATTCAAAGGCTGAAAAAATTTATTCAAAGAATCTTTTGACTGAATATGCTGATAAAATAAACGAGTATGGGAAATAGAAAAATCAGTCTAAACTAATAGTTCACAAGGAGGAATCTTATGCTAGGAGCTATTATTGGAGATATTGTCGGTTCTGTTTACGAATAGAACAATATCAAAACGAAGAACTTTCCTTTATTTCGGAAAGATTGTTTTTTCACAGACGATATGGTTATGACCTGTGCTGTGGCAGAAGCCATCATTAATGGTGGTCTGGAGGATGACTTTATTGATGCTATGAAGAAATACGGCAAAATGTATCCCGATGCGGGCTACGGTGCTCGGTTTAGTAGTTGGATCAATAGTGACAATCGTAAGCCTTATAATAGCTTTGGAAATGGCTCTGCTATGCGTGTTTCTCCTTGTGCTTGGCTTATGGACTGTGGCTTTTGTGCAAGAACAGGTATGACACCATCAACTAGAAAGCTTGCACGACTTTCAGCAGAAGTCACCTATAATCATCCAGAAGGTATCAAAGGAGCCATGGCGACAACTGATGCTATCTTTCTGTGTCGTTATTACTTTGGAGGTTATTGTGGAGATTATGAGCAACCAATCAATGACAATCCTACAGAGTGCAAAAGACAGATTAAGGATTATATTGAGCAGGAATACGGCTACAATCTATCTCAAACTTTAGATGAAATCCGCCCTAACTATCGTTTTAACGAAACATGTCAAGAAACTGTCCCTCAAGCCATTATTGCTTTTCTTGAAAGTAGAGATTTCGAAGATGAGATAAGAAATGCCATCTCACTGGCAGCTTACGGTATCTCTGATTTGATCAAGGAAAAAGCCTTTTCTTACTTAGATGACCCCTTAAAGGATGTAGTCATTAGATGGGAAAATAGAATAAAAGCGTATTAATCTCCAGTACGTCAGATTTCTTTTTTCTGAGTTTTCATTGTATAATAGGGGTACATTTAGTTTCATATAATGAAATATAAAGATTTCTAACGAATATTAAGGAGAAAATCAATGAAAAAGGCAATGTTAATTATCAACCCTACTTCTGGTGGCGAGAAGGCTTTGGATTACAAAGATAAGCTGGAAAATAAAGCAAAAGAATACTTTGAGCACGTGGAAACCAAAATTACCGAAAAGGCGCTGGATGCAACACATTTTGCTGAGGAAGCTTCTAGTGAGCAGTACGATGCAGTGGTTGTGTTTGGTGGAGATGGGACTGTCAACGAAGTCATTTCGGGTATTGCTGAGAGAGACTACGTTCCTAAGTTGGGTATTATCCCAGGCGGTACGGGTAACCTTATTACAAAACTATTGGAAATCAATCAAGACATCGATGGGGCGATTGATGAACTCGATTTTAACTTAACTAATAAGATTGATATCGGTAAAGCGAATGACAATTATTTTGGTTATATCTTTAGTATCGGTTCTCTTCCTGAGGCGATTCACAATGTTGAAATCGAGGACAAGACAAAATTCGGTATTTTAGCCTATGCTGTAAATACTATGAAGTCTGTCATGACGGATCAGGTCTTTAACATTAAGGTTGAGACAGAAAATGGAAATTATGTTGGTGAAGCTAGTCATGTTTTGGTTCTCTTGACAAATTACTTCGCTGACAAAAAAATCTTTGAAGAAAATAAAGATGGCTATGCCAATATTTTGATTCTAAAAGATGCTTCTATATTCTCTAAATTATCCGTTATTCCTGATTTACTAAAAGGAGATGTTGTCGGCAATGATAATATTGAGTATATCAGAGCGCGTAATATTAAGATCTCTTCAGATAGTGAATTGGAGTCAGATGTTGATGGCGATAAATCCGATAACCTACCTGTAGAAATCAAAGTCCTAGCTCAGCGAGTAGAAGTATTTTCAAAACCGAAAGAGTAAAAGATAAAAATTAGTTTATTATTCACAACGAAATTAAGTTCTATATCAACGATTGGAGGAGGAATGAATTCTCTATTTGATGAATTTCGAACAATTTGTTCTCATTTAAACCAAGTCGGAATCACTCCGACGCTCATGGGGTCCTTGGGTTTTGAATACCGTTCAAATGAAGAATGGAGGCCGTCTGACATTGACATTCATGTGCCTGGTGATCCTAGAGGTTGGGAAGCACCTGATCATCTCAGAATTTATGAGTGGGACAAGATAATGAAAGTGATGAAAGACTTAGGCTACGCCTTAATAGATATTCATGAGCATGAATTCCAAAAAGATGGTCTGAGTATTGAATTCGGAAGTATCGATTCTTTACCTGATTTTGCAGGAGTTTCGGAATCGGATATAGAGTTGATTCATCTCGAAAACATCACTTTTCGCATTCCAAGTTTGGAACAGTTTTTAAGTATTTACAAGGCTTCTTCCCAAGATTCTTATCGAAATGAGCACAATAACAATAAGGATTTTAAAAAAATTGAGTGGCTGGAAAGACATTTGTAAATCATCATTTGGAAAGTAGCAAGTTGTAAGACTGGCTGCTTTTTTATTTATAGAACCAAACCACTAGAATCTACGGACAAGCCTTGAAAATAAAATACGAAAGTAGTATACTAGAATCACAATTATGAAAACGTTTGCGTAAAATTGAATTAAAACTTTAGGAGACAAATTGATGGAATTAAGTGCCATTTACCACAGACCAGAGTCGGAATATGCCTATCTTTATAAGGATAAGAAACTTCATATTCGGATTCGAACTAAGAAAGGGGACATTGGAAGTATCAACTTGCATTACGGTGATCCTTTTATCTTTATGGAGGAGTTTTATCAGGATACAAAAGAAATGGCCAAGATAACTTCTGATGCCTTATTTGACTATTGGCAAGTTGAAGTGTCCGTTGACTTTGCACGTATCCAGTATCTCTTTGAACTCACGGATACAGAGGGCCAGAGCATTTTGTACGGCGATAAAGGCTGCGTGGAAAATTCTCTAGAAAATCTTCATGCTATTGGAAATGGATTTAAGTTGCCTTATATACATGAGATTGATGCATGCCTGGTTCCTGACTGGATTTCAGATACGGTATGGTATCAGATATTTCCTGAGCGGTTTGCTAATGGAAATACTCGATTAAACCCAGAAGGGACTTTAGACTGGGACTCATCTCTCACACCTAAGAGTGATGATTTCTTTGGTGGTGATTTACAAGGTATTATAGACCATCTGGATTATTTGCAAGACTTGGGCATTACTGGACTTTATCTTTGTCCTATCTTTGAATCTACGAGCAATCATAAGTACAATACGACAGATTACTTTGAAATTGACTGTCATTTTGGAGACAAGGAGACCTTTCGGGAGCTGGTCGAGCAAGCTCATCAGAGTGGTATGAAAATCATGCTGGATGCTGTATTTAATCATATTGGTTCGCAATCGCCTCAATGGCAAGATGTTGTCAAAAATGGTGAGGAGTCCGCTTATAAGGATTGGTTCCATATCCAACAATTCCCAGTGACGACTGATAAGCTAGCCAATAGGAGAGAGTTACCCTATCATGCTTTTGGTTTTGAGGACTATATGCCTAAGCTAAATACAGCCAATCCTGAGGTCAAGGACTATCTTTTAAAGGTTGCGACTTATTGGATTGAAGAGTTTGATATCGATGCTTGGCGTTTGGATGTGGCTAATGAGATTGACCATCAGTTTTGGAAGGATTTTCGCAAGGCAGTTTTAGCTAAAAAGCCTGATCTTTATATTTTAGGAGAAGTCTGGCATACTGCTCAGCCTTGGCTAAATGGAGATGAGTTCCATGCGGTCATGAATTATCCTTTATCTGATAGCATCAAAGAGTATTTCTTACGAGGAATTAAGAAGACAGACCAGTTCATCGATGAAATCAATGGCCAATCTATGTATTACAAGCAGCAGATTTCAGAAGTTATGTTTAATCTCCTAGATTCGCATGATACAGAACGTATTTTGTGGACGGCAAATGAGGATGTTCAACTTGTCAAATCAGCTCTAGCCTTTCTCTTTTTACAAAAAGGAACCCCCTGCATCTATTACGGAACAGAGGTAGCTTTAACCGGAGGTCCAGACCCAGATTGTCGTCGTTGTATGCCTTGGGAACGCGTATCAAGTGACCATGATATGCTGAGCTTCATGAAGAAGCTGATTAATATTAGAAAATATGCGTCAGAAATCATTCCGCATGGCAAGTATAGCCTAAAAGAAATCCAACCAGATCTAGTAGCTTTGGAATGGAAATACGAAGGACAGGTTCTCAAAGCTATATTCAACCAATCAACAGAAGATTGTGTTGTAGAGAAAGAAACAGTATCACTAGCAAGCAATTGCCATGAATTAGAGAATCAGCTTGTGATTTCTCCAAAAGGATTTGTGATTTTTTACTAAAGAGCAATTAAGAGTGACAGGAAAATTGTAGTATAGAGAGCATTTTACAAACAGACTATTTGTCGTCTTGCTACAATTGGTATATAATTTAACTTAAAGAAAATAGGAGGACTGAACGAATGGAATTAAAAGATTTTACAGAAAAAGAACAGGAAATGATTAAGAAGGGACTTACGACGTCTAAGATTAGTGACAAGGAAACTGCTGAGAAGATTCTTGCGCTAGTACCACAAGACTTGATTAAGCGAATTCCGTTTTTTGTCAGAAAACATGCTACGACACGTACGATTAAACGTATTTCAATTGAACACCCTGAACTCTACGCTGCAGCTCAAACAAGTGGTGAGATTCCAGAAAAAGAACGCGAAGAATTGCGTCAAATTATCACGACTATCTTTGAGCAAAAGATGAATAAGCATAGTATTAAGTAGAGAATGAAAAAATATTTTATTGGCGGTTTGGGAAGCAATGTCTATCATAGCAAGGATTTTCTTCAAGAACTAGATTCGCAGGTTTACTTTCTAAATCCATATGAAAAGCGTCTTCGAGATGAAACAGAATTGAAATCATGGTTTAAAAATGAGATTGTAGAGGAAGAATCTATCTGTCTGATAGGTCATTCTCTTGGAGGAGATTTGGCGCGTTATCTTGCATCGGAATTTTATGAAGTGACAAAACTGATTCTTTTGGATGGTGGCTATCTAGATTTAGATAAGATTTTACCTTTAGATACAGAGTTAGAGGAAACTAAAAACTATATTGAATCTCAAGTCGTTTCGGACTTAAATCTTCTTATTTCTAAAGAAAAATCCGAAGCAAAGCATTGGTCAGAAAATATGGAGAAAGCCGCAAGACAGTCCTATAACTGGGATGCGGAGTATAATAGATATGAGTTAGCTATAAAATATGAAAATATAGAAGCGATACTCCGCCTACGAAGAAAAATCCAAGCTTTTAAGAGAGAAGTGGGAGATGCTTTGTTTATCAGTCCTCGCTATCCTAATGAAGCTACATGGAGAGAGGAAAACCTAAAAGAATTGCCAGACTATTTTGATACTATTCTTCTAGAGAACTTTGGCCATGAGCTTTATACTGAAGCACCTAAAGAAATCGCTAGTCTAATTAATGAGTGGTTCTCTTATTCTCTATGAGGTACTTGTATTGCTGGAAATGGTATAAGATTTAAATCTACAAATCATTAATACTCAGATAACAAAAAACGAACAGGCTCTTTTTCTGTCATTCAGAAGAAGAACTTGTTCGTTTTTATCTTACTTTCCTTAAAAAGCTCGATACACATAGGGATTTTCTGGTTTATCGACTTTTGTAAAACTGTCGATTTCCAAGGTTGGGAGATTTTGTTTGAGTTCTTTATGGTAGTGATTGACCAGTTTTCCTTTGGCTGTTATCCAGGTGTTGTTCTCATACTGACGGGTATTTCCCTTTGTCAGCAATCCATAGACACCAGAATCTGCGATACAGTGAATAATGCCGAAGCGGAACAGAAATTGACTATTGGCATGACTGGGGTCGTTATAGACAAAGCCTGTGAACTGGACTGTCTTACCCTCAAACTCATCTGGATAGTCGTAGATAGCCTCCATGACTTCCATATAGTTTTCATTAGTGATCTGAATACTATCTTGGGACAAGTATTTATCCGCCGCCGTTCTCATTTCCTTTTCATAAGCTGATTTTGAAAAATAAGAACTGGTATCTGGTTTCAAGTATTGGCTTGTCGTCCCTTCACTGGTCTGGATGGCTTGATCCGTTCCTTCCGATAAGGGGAAATGATATCCTTTGGCAGAAACAGTCTGAGAATCCAAGCTAACAGTTGGGAAAGTTAAACCGACGACAATCGGAATAGCCAGAAGCGCAACACTTGTCACCCTGGCCAATCGACCGTTCAAATGACTGTGGGTTTTAACTTGCTTCATCCAGATATACAATTGAACAATTGCTAGGATAAAGGAAAGTACCATGGAAATATAGGCCAGATAGGAGTAGTGCATGTTGATGTACTGGTTTAATTTGCCTGACAGATGAAGATAAATGGTCAATTCAAAATAGCCAGCTAAAACTAAAAATCGAATCATAGGATGACTCCAATCAAGAGAGAATAGACTAAGACGACAAGAGTCACAATCGTAATGAAGTGACTGATAAATCGTGTTTTCAAGTAATGTTTCATCATGAGAATATTTTTGATATCCAGCATTGGGCCAATGACGAGAAAGGCCAGAACTGGTGCCAAACCGAAACTCGAGAGTAGAGAGGCCCCAATAAAGGCATCGGCCTCACTACAGAGCGAAAGAAGAAAGGCCAAAAGCATCAAGAGCAGGATGGCAAAAATAGGGGTTGCACTGATAGAGGTCAGAATCTGAGTCGGAACGTAGACCTGTATTATAGAAGCAAAGAGACAGCCAAATACCAAATAACGTCCCGTATCAAAAAATTCATCAATGGCCTGCACAAAGACCTGAAAAACTTTTTTTGCAGGGCTTAAGTGAGAAAAATCATGCTCATGACAGGCCAACCGATTTTCTTTTTGAATCGGTTCTTGCCAGAAAAATCCCAGAAAAATCCCAAGTATCACAGCTACAAGAATGGAACCAAGAGCTCGTAACAGAGCGACATGGAAGGAGTTGCCAAAGGCAGAATAGGTCGCAAAGAGGACAATAGGATTGATAACAGGTGCTGTTACAAGAAAAGGAACAGCCGTGTAACTGGGGACCTTCTTTTCCAGAAAACGATTGATAATGGGGACAATTCCACATTCACAAGAGGGAAAAAGTATCCCGACGAAGGTACCAAAAAAGATTCTCCCCCAACGATTTCGAGGGAGAAAATGATACACCTTATCAGGTGTGATATAAACCTCAATTAACCCTGAGACAATGCTTCCTATCAGAACGAAGGGAAGGGCTTCAATGATAATGGAGAGAAAAATAGCCCCAGTCTGAAGCACACTAGATGGGAGTTCTTGGAAAGCAGTCATCTAGTTTTTCTTTTCTGCTTTGGCTTTTTTCTCTTTGTCATCAGGGAAAGTAACTTGTTTCAAATCAGGGAGTTTCGCAAACTCCTCAAACATCTTATCCAAGTCGTCCGTTTTTGTAAATTTTACAGCCATAGGTGTACCTCGATTCTAAATTCTACCTCTATTATACTATTATTTTTGGGAAAAGGAAAAAGTTAAAATTGAGTATCTAACGAATAATAGAGCTTGATATATCCTAATATACACCATAATTGTGATATAATAGTTGTGGAATAACGGAGGAAATGATGGAACACTAAAAAATCGGTCAGGTTACCGATGAAGTAAAAAATTTTTTGATATTGTTCTTGAAGCGAGCGACATAAAGGTCAACAAAGACGGTTTGAGAAGCCATATGATAAAACGCCATCACAATGATGTGATTCATCATATTGAAGACCTGGAACTCATACTAAGGAACCCAGATTTCGTTGGGGTCAATCCACGAGAGAAAGATGCTAGTTTTGAATACGTAAAAAGATTTGATGATAATGTTCTTGTTGCCATCAAGTTACATAAAAGCGGCGATTTCTTTTATGTTCCGACCATGTATCGCTTACAAGATTTCAAGTTACAAAGTCGTATCAAGTCTGGTAGATTGAGAAAGCTTGACCAAAAAAGTAGATAGTGCTAGAATAAAGTTAACGAGAGACATTTGAGGGCAGAAAGGTTCCTGCCGCACCTTGAAAAAGGTATCTGAGATGCTGGGTACACCGACCAGCCAAGTGTCCGTTATTTCAAAGGAGGGAGCTTAAATGCTCCTTTTTTGTTTAAAAATTTCAAAAAAGATTATCCCCACCGCAGGCTTAGGCTTGCGATTTTTATTTGCTCTGAAAATTGATTCGTTAACTTCAACAAATAGCTTTATAAAGCGTTTTGTAAAAAATAAAAACAGTGAAATTACTCATAGATTCTTTTGTAAACTATTAGAATTAAATTGCAACCTTCTCAATAAATAGAATATTGAAATGAAGCAAATTTATTCACCAACTTATGTTTTAAAATTGTAAGAGCTAATTTGAAATGTTTAGCTTGTGGTATAATAGATTCATGGATAAAAAATATGAAAAAATCTCCCAAGATTTGGGAGTGACGTTAAAGCAAATTGATACTGTTCTAAGTTTGACTGCCGAAGGGGCGACTATTCCCTTTATCGCGCGTTATCGCAAGGACATGACTGGTAGTCTGGATGAGGTGGCGATTAAGGCCATTATTGACTTGGATAAAAGCCTGACCAACCTCAATTACCGTAAGGAAGCTGTTTTGGCTAAGATTCAAGAACAAGGAAAGCTAACAAAGGAATTGGAAGAAGCTATCTTAGCTGCCGAAAAACTAGCAGATGTTGAAGAACTCTATCTTCCATACAAGGAGAAACGTCGAACCAAGGCAACAATTGCCCGTGAAGCAGGACTCTTTCCTCTTGCTCGCCTGATTTTGCAGAATGTAGCTGACTTAGAGAAAGAAGCTGAGAAGTTTGTCTGTGAAGGATTTATGACTGGTAAGGAAGCTTTGGCTGGTGCAGTTGATATCTTGGTCGAAGCCTTATCGGAAGATGTGACACTGCGCGCCATGACTTATCAGGAGGTGCTGAGACACTCTAAACTCACTTCTCAAGTCAAGAATGAAAGTCTTGATGAAAAGCAGGTTTTTCAGATTTATTATGATTTTTCAGAGACGGTTGGAAATATGCAAGGTTATCGTACCTTAGCCCTCAATCGTGGGGAGAAGCTAGGTGTCTTGAAGGTCGGTTTTGAACATGCGACGGACCGTATCCTTGCCTTCTTTGCAACTCGTTTTAAGGTGAAAAACGCCTATATTGATGAAGTTGTTCAGCAATCGGTTAAGAAAAAGGTCTTGCCTGCTATCGAGCGCCGTATTCGGACAGAATTGACTGAAAAAGCAGAAGAAGGAGCTATCCAACTCTTTTCTGACAACCTGCGCAATCTCCTCTTGGTTGCTCCATTGAAAGGGCGCGTGGTTCTTGGATTTGACCCTGCCTTTCGTACAGGTGCCAAGCTAGCTGTCGTTGATGCAACTGGGAAAATGCTGACAACTCAGGTCATTTATCCTGTCAAACCAGCCTCTGCTCGTCAAATCGAAGAAGCTAAGAAAGATCTGGCAGACTTGATTGGTCAATACGGTGTAGAGATTATTGCTATCGGAAATGGAACGGCCAGTCGTGAAAGTGAAGCTTTTGTGGTGGAAGTTCTGAAAGATTTCTCAGGAGTTAGCTATGTTATCGTCAATGAAAGTGGTGCTTCTGTCTATTCTGCCAGCGAACTTGCTCGTCAGGAGTTTCCAGATTTGACCGTTGAAAAACGCTCAGCCATCTCTATCGCCCGTCGTTTGCAAGATCCCCTTGCGGAATTGGTCAAAATCGATCCTAAGTCAATCGGTGTCGGCCAGTACCAGCATGATGTCAGCCAGAAGAAACTTTCTGAAAGTCTGGACTTTGTTGTCGATACAGTGGTTAACCAAGTCGGTGTCAATGTCAATACAGCCAGCCCAGCTCTTCTTTCCCATGTCGCTGGACTTAATAAAACTATTTCTGAAAATATTGTCAAATACCGTGAGGAAGAGGGAAAAATCACTTCACGCGCCCAAATCAAGAAAGTTCCTCGTCTGGGGGCCAAGGCCTTTGAACAGGCAGCTGGTTTCCTCCGTATCCCTGAAAGTAGCAATATCCTTGATAACACAGGAGTTCACCCAGAAAATTACGCCGCCGTTAAGGAACTTTTCAAACGTTTGGACATTACAGACTTGAATGAAGAAGTCCAAAGTAAACTCAAGTCCCTTTCAATCAAAGATATGGCGCAAGAGCTAGACCTTGGTCCAGAAACCCTTAAAGATATCATTGCAGACCTTCTCAAACCAGGTCGAGATTTCCGTGATTCCTTTGACGCACCTGTGCTTCGCCAAGATGTCCTAGATATCAAGGATTTAGTGGTTGGTCAGAAGCTAGAGGGTGTGGTGCGTAATGTAGTTGACTTTGGTGCCTTCGTTGACATTGGAATTCACGAAGACGGCTTGATTCACATTTCGCATATGAGTCGCAAATTTATCAAACACCCAAGCCAAGTGGTGTCAGTCGGAGATTTGGTAACGGTTTGGGTTAAGAAAATCGATACTGAACGTGAAAAAGTCAATCTGTCGCTTCTCGCTCCAAATGAAACTGACTGATTACGTTAAACAGGTTTCACTAGAAGACTTCGGCAGACCTTTTATCCATCATGTCCAGTGGAATAGGCGTCTACGTTCGACAGGTGGGCGGTTTTTCCCAAAAGATGGGCATTTGGATTTTAATCCCAAAGTTTATCAGGAATTGGGGTTGGATGTTTTTAGGAAAATTGTCCGACATGAACTCTGTCATTATCACCTCTATTTTCAAGGGAAGGGCTATCAACACAAGGATCTAGATTTTAAGGAACTTTTGAAAGCAGTGGATGGATTACGCTTTGTTCCATCCTTGCCCAATAGTAACGCCAAGCCAAGCAAGCTCTATCGTTGCCAATCCTGCCAGCAAAGTTATCATCGCAAGCGAAGGATTGATACCAAACGCTATCGCTGTGGACTTTGTCGAGGTAAATTGCTACTAGTAAATCAGCCTGAGGACTGATGAAAGCCGAGCCTACCCGTGATATACTATGACTAACCTAGCAGAAAGAGGAAATATCATGAACAGTAAATTTTATAAAATGAGACGAAATCGTATGATTTCAGGAGTTCTGGCAGGTTTGTCAGACAAGTGGAACTTTGATGTTACCCTTGTTCGTTTTCTATTTGCTATTTTTACAGTCGCAAACTTTGGACTTGGCGTGATTATCTATATCATCCTAGCTTCTATCATGCCAACCAAGGAAGAGATCGAAGCAGAAATGTACGGAACAGGTCCACGAAAACGCAAAGAAGCCCAAGCCATTGACGATAATGAAGGATGGTTTTGGTGAGGTACTTAGCTAATAAGGTAATAGTTTCTTACACATTTATAGAAATAGGATTTTTTTGTACATGGCTAATAGTATTCTACAAAAGATTAGGAATAAGCAAAAAGCTTTAAATCAATAGTCTAAACTCCTTGATTTAAAGCTTTTTTACTTTTATAGTCATTTAGTTTTAAAAAAGCGTTTCAAACATTCAAAAATATTTGGAACTTCCCTTAATAAATCCATCACTTTCTTTTTCAAGATAGCCCAAGCTGGCTCAATAGGATTCAAATCTGGTGAATAAGGTGGTAGAGGTAAGAAAAAGTTCTTATCTTGAATGCAAAGCTCATCCAAAATGTTCTTAGGATGAAAACTAGCATTGTCCATGACAATGACATGAGGGCTCTTCAAAACAGGTAGAAGTTGCGTTTTGAACCACTCCACAAAGAAATTACTCGTCATACTTTCCTTGTAAATCATAGAAGCTATAAACTCTCCGTCTACTTGTCCTGCAACAATTGAAGTCCGCTAATCTTTTCATAGACTTTTTCCCCTCTAGGAGCCCGTGCATAAGGACGATAGAAGTAGCGGTCGACTCCTGTTTCATCAATATATACGACTGGTAAATCTTTTAGGTTATCCAAAATATCAAGAAACTCAGCGACTTTCTCTGGATTTTTTTCCTTAAAGCTAGTCGTCATTTTTTAAAGTGACATGAATCTGCTTTAAAGCTGCCCATACTGAAGGAACAACACAATCAAAATGTGCCACAATTTCCCGTAAAAAAGTGTCTGGATGAGCCTCTACAAAGGCTTTCAATTCCTCTAAAGTAATCTTCCGCTTTTTGACGACTCGCTTTCTCCGCTCTAAGTGTCCTTGTTTGCGTCTTTCTTTTCCCACGTGAAGAGAGTTCTGACGCCAACATCAAAAACTTTAGATGCTTCGACATGGCGGTGTCCCTCTTTGATGTAATCTAATGCTCCTTGCTTAAAATCAGTACTATATATCATAGCTTTTGTTTAAAACTAAGCAACTATAAAATTGAAAAGGATGGAAAAAAGGTTGCATTTATGATATAATTTATTTTAAAGACCTTATTAGAAATCTTGAAAGAGTATTAAAAACTTAGAATGAGAAAAATTGTTATCAATGGTGGATTACCACTACAAGGTGAAATCACTATTAGTGGTGCTAAAAATAGCGTTGTGGCCTTAATTCCAGCTATTATATTGGCTGATGATGTGGTGACTTTGGATTGCGTTCCAGATATCTCGGATGTAGCCAGTCTTGTCGAAATCATGGAATTGATGGGAGCTACTGTAAAGCGTTATGACGATGTATTGGAGATTGACCCAAGAGGTGTTCAAAATATTCCAATGCCTTATGGAAAAATCAATAGTCTTCGTGCATCTTATTATTTTTATGGAAGTCTTTTAGGTCGCTTTGGTGAAGCCACAGTTGGCTTGCCTGGAGGGTGTGACCTTGGTCCTCGCCCGATTGACCTACACCTTAAGGCTTTTGAAGCTATGGGGGCTACTGTTAGCTACGAGGGAGATAACATGAAGTTATCTGCCAAAGATACAGGACTTCACGGTGCAAGTATTTACATGGATACAGTTAGTGTCGGTGCGACGATTAATACGATGATTGCTGCGGTTAAAGCGAATGGTCGTACTATTATTGAAAATGCAGCCCGTGAACCTGAAATTATTGATGTAGCTACCCTCTTGAATAATATGGGTGCCCATATCCGTGGTGCAGGAACTAATATCATCATTATTGATGGTGTTGAAAGATTACATGGAACCCGTCATCAGGTGATTCCAGACCGTATCGAAGCTGGAACATATATTTCTTTAGCTGCTGCAGTCGGCAAGGGGATTCGTATAAATAATGTTCTTTACGAACACCTAGAAGGATTTATTGCTAAGCTGGAAGAAATGGGAGTGAGAATGACTGTATCTGAAGACAGCATTTTTGTCGAAGAGCAGTCTAATTTGAAAGCAATCAATATTAAGACAGCTCCTTACCCAGGCTTTGCAACTGATTTGCAACAACCGATTACCCCACTTTTACTAAGAGCGAATGGTCGTGGTACAATTGTCGATACGATTTACGAAAAACGTGTAAATCATGTTTTTGAACTAGCAAAGATGGATGCGGACATTTCGACAACAAATGGTCATATTTTGTATACAGGTGGACGTGATTTGCGTGGGGCAAGTGTTAAAGCGACCGACCTACGAGCTGGGGCTGCACTAGTCATTGCTGGGCTCATGGCTGAAGGTAAAACTGAAATTACAAATATCGAGTTTATCTTACGTGGTTATTCTGATATTATTGAAAAATTACGTAATCTAGGAGCGGATATTACACTTGTTGAGGATTAAACCGTAGAGGTGTTTATGAATATTTGGACCAAATTAGCAATGTTTTCTTTTTTTGAAACGGATCGCTTGTATTTGCGTCCTTTCTTTTTTAGTGATAGTCAGGACTTCCACCAGATAGCTTCAAATCCAGAAAATCTTCAATTTATTTTCCCAACTCAGGCAAGTCTGGAAGAAAGTCAATATGCACTGGCCAATTACTTTATGAAGTCCCCTTTGGGAGTGTGGGCAATTTGTGACCAGAAAAATCAACAAATGATTGGTTCTATTAAATTTGAGAAGTTAGATGAAATCAAAAAAGAAGCAGAGCTTGGCTATTTTTTGAGAAAAGATGCTTGGTCGCAAGGATTTATGACAGAGGTTGTTAGAAAAATTTGTCAACTTTCTTTTGAAGAATTTGGTTTAAAACAATTGTCCATTATTACCCACCTCGAAAATGAAGCAAGTCAAAAGGTTGCCCTTAAGTCTGGATTTAGTTTGTTCCGTCAGTTTAAGGGAAGTGATCGCTACACAAGAAAAATGCGGGATTATCTTGAATTTCGGTATGTAAAAGGAGAATTCAATGAGTAAGCATCAGGAAATTCTAAGCTATTTGGAAGAATTACCTGTCGGAAAGAGGGTTAGTGTTCGTAGTATTTCCAACCATCTGGGAGTCAGTGATGGAACGGCCTATCGCGCTATCAAGGAAGCTGAAAATCGTGGAATTGTAGAGACTCGTCCAAGAAGTGGTACTATCCGTGTTAAATCTCAGAAAGTTGCTATTGAAAGATTAACTTTTGCTGAAATTGCAGAAGTGACTTCTTCTGAGGTTCTGGCTGGGCAAGAAGGTTTAGAAAGAGAATTTAGTAAGTTCTCAATCGGTGCTATGACTGAACAAAATATCTTGTCTTACCTTCATGATGGGGGACTCTTGATTGTCGGAGACCGGACCCGTATCCAATTACTAGCGCTGGAAAATGAAAATGCCGTTTTGGTTACAGGTGGTTTTCATGTTCATGATGATGTGCTTAAACTGGCCAATCAAAAAGGGATTCCAGTTTTAAGAAGCAAACATGACACTTTCACTGTCGCGACCATGATTAATAAAGCCTTGTCAAATGTTCAAATCAAGACTGATATTCTGACAGTTGAGAAACTTTACCGTCCGAGTCATGAATATGGTTTTCTGAGAGAGACCGACACCGTTAAAGATTATTTGGACTTGGTACGTAAGAATCGAAGCAGTCGTTTTCCAGTTATTAATCAACATCAGGTTGTTGTTGGTGTTGTAACCATGAGAGACGCTGGTGATAAGTCACCAAGCACCACAATTGACAAGGTCATGTCTCGTAGTCTATTTTTAGTTGGATTATCGACAAATATTGCCAATGTGAGTCAACGGATGATCGCAGAAGACTTTGAAATGGTACCGGTTGTTCGGAATAATCAAACCTTGCTTGGAGCTGTGACACGACGAGATGTCATGGAGAAGATGAGTCGATCCCAAGTCTCTGCTTTACCAACTTTTTCAGAGCAGATTGGTCAAAAACTTTCTTATCACCATGATGAAGTAGTCATTACAGTGGAACCCTTTATGCTAGAGAAAAATGGTGTTTTGGCTAATGGTGTATTGGCAGAAATCTTGACTCACATGACCCAAGATTTAGTTGTGAATAGTGGGCGCAATCTCATTATCGAGCAGATGCTAGTCTACTTTTTGCAGGCTGTTCAGATAGATGATATACTGCGCATTCAAGCACGCATTATCCATCATACTAGACGATCAGCCATTATTGATTACGATATTTATCATGGTCATCAGATTGTTTCAAAAGCAAATGTGACTGTTAAAATTAATTAGAAACTAGGAGAAAAAATGATAACATTAAAATCAGCTCGTGAAATCGAAGCTATGGACAAGGCTGGTGATTTTCTAGCAAGTATTCATATCGGCTTACGTGATTTGATTAAGCCTGGCGTTGATATGTGGGAAGTAGAAGAGTATGTTCGCCGTCGTTGTAAGGAAGAAAATTTCCTTCCGCTTCAGATTGGGGTTGACGGTGCCATGATGGACTATCCTTATGCTACCTGCTGCTCTCTTAATGATGAAGTGGCTCACGCTTTCCCTCGTCATTATATCTTGAAAGATGGTGATTTGCTCAAGGTTGACATGGTTTTGGGAGGTCCAATTGCCAAATCTGATTTGAATGTCTCAAAATTAAACTTTAACAATGTTGAACAAATGAAAAAATACACTCAGAGCTATTCTGGTGGTTTAGCAGACTCATGTTGGGCTTATGCTGTAGGTACACCGTCCGAAGAAGTGAAAAATCTGATGGATGTAACTAAAGAAGCCATGTATAAGGGGATTGAGCAAGCTGTTGTTGGAAATCGTATCGGTGATATCGGTGCGGCTATTCAAGAATACGCTGAAAGTCGTGGTTACGGTGTAGTGCGTGATTTGGTTGGTCATGGTGTTGGCCCAACTATGCACGAAGAACCAATGGTTCCTAACTATGGTATTGCTGGTCGTGGGCTTCGTCTCCGTGAAGGAATGGTGCTGACCATTGAACCAATGATCAATACTGGTGACTGGGAAATTGATACAGATATGAAGACTGGTTGGGCGCATAAGACCATTGACGGTGGATTGTCATGTCAGTATGAACACCAATTTGTCATTACAAAAGATGGACCTGTTATCTTGACTAGTCAAGGTGAAGAAGGAACTTATTAAAATAAGTAAAAGTAGATTGAAGAAAAAGTGGCTCTTTGGACAATTTTCTTCAATTTTTTCTTTTATCTATAGTGAAATGAAAAAACCGAACACCTTGAATGCGAAATTCAATTCAATTTCTAATAATGTTTTATAATTAATTGATTTCTCTAGATTTTATTTCAATCTGCTATAGAAACCATGGTGTACTATTTTAGGTCAAATTCATTATAACGTCATAGTGAATACAGCTAACCGTAGCAAACTTGATACAAATTTTAACATTTATAGTACAATAGGTTTAAATTCTTAAGAAAGTTGGTTCTTTATTGGAAACGATAATATTTTCAATCTCCGTTTTTTTAGCAGGGGTCTTGTCCTTCTTTTCTCCTTGTATTTTTCCTCTTTTGCCAGTTTATGCTGGGATTTTATTGGATGATCAGGAAAGCGCAAAAAGTTTTTCTTTATTTGGGAGAAAGGTTCTCTGGTCAGGTTTGATTCGAACACTTTGCTTTATTGCAGGTATTTCTCTCATTTTCTTTATCCTAGGATTTGGTGCAGGTTACTTTGGTAATATTCTCTATGCAAATTGGTTTCGATATGTTATGGGAACAATTATTATCATTTTGGGACTTCACCAGATGGAAATTTTTCATTTTAAGAAATTAGAGGTTCAAAAAAGCTTTACTTTCAAGAAATCAGAATCCAATCGTTATTGGTCAGCATTTTTACTTGGTATTACCTTTAGCTTTGGTTGGACACCTTGTATTGGTCCGGTTTTAAGTTCTGTTTTAGCGCTTGCGGCTTCTGGAGGCAATGGTGCTTGGCAAGGAGCTATTTATACTCTTATTTACACTCTGGGGATGGCCATTCCTTTCTTGGTTTTGGCTCTAGCTTCAGGTGTAGTAATGCCTTATTTTAGTAAAATCAAACGTCATATGATGCTACTAAAGAAAATTGGTGGTTTCCTTATTATTTTAATGGGAATCTTGTTACTATTAGGACAAGTAAATGTTCTAGCTGGAATTTTTGAATAAAGGAGAAAAAGATGAAAAAAATAATGTTTGCTGGTTTAAGCCTTCTGTCATTAGTTGTATTGATGGCCTGTGGTGAGGAAGAGACTAAAAAAACTCAAGCTCCACAACAATCCCCAAAACAGCAACAACAAACGTCCGTACAACAAATTGCTGTTGGAAAAGATGCTCCAGACTTCACCTTGCAATCCATGGATGGTAAAGAAGTTAAGTTATCTGATTATAAGGGTAAAAAAGTCTACTTGAAGTTTTGGGCTTCATGGTGTGGTCCATGTAAGAAAAGTATGCCTGAGTTGATGGAATTGGCTGCAAAACCAGATCGCGATTTCGAAATTCTTAGTGTCATTGCACCAGGAATTCAAGGTGAAAAAACTGTTGAGCAATTCCCACAATGGTTCCAAGATCAAGGTTATAAGGATATCCCAGTACTTTATGATACCAAAGCAACTACCTTCCAAGCTTATCAAATTCGAAGCATTCCTACAGAATACCTGATTGATAGTCAAGGAAAGATTGGAAAGATTCAATTTGGTGTTATCAGCAACGCGGATGCAGAAGCAGCATTTAAAGAAATGAACTAGAATAGATAAAAATCTGATTACAGTATGTAGTCAGATTTTTTTAGAAAAACATTTTATAAATATTCACAAATCTCCTATATTTATGGTAAAATAGAATCATCATTTTATTTTGGAGAGAAATATGAATATATTTAGAACAAAGAATGTAAGTTTGGATAAAACGGAGATGCACAGGCATTTGAAGTTATGGGATTTGATTTTGCTGGGTATCGGAGCCATGGTAGGGACAGGCGTCTTTACAATTACAGGTACTGCAGCTGCAACACTTGCTGGTCCAGCGCTAGTGATTTCAATTGTTATTTCTGCCTTGTGTGTGGGATTATCAGCTCTCTTTTTTGCAGAATTCGCTTCACGAGTACCTGCTACGGGTGGTGCCTACAGTTATCTATATGCTATTTTAGGAGAATTTCCAGCTTGGTTGGCTGGCTGGTTAACCATGATGGAGTTCATGACAGCCATATCTGGTGTGGCTTCGGGTTGGGCAGCTTATTTTAAAGGCTTGCTCTCTCAATACGGGATAGCCCTTCCTCGTGCTTTAAATGGTACCTTTAATCCTCAAGCAGGGACGTTGGTTGATTTATTACCTATTCTTGTATTGGCCTTAGTGACATCGCTTGTTTTACTCAATGCTAAAGCAGCTTTACGATTTAATTCTATTTTAGTTATTTTGAAATTTTCCGCTTTAGCTCTCTTTGTTTTAGTAGGAATTTGGCATATCAAACTTGATAATTGGAGCAATTTTGCTCCTTATGGTTTTGGACAAATATATGGCGCTAGTACTGGTATTATGGCTGGTGCCTCCTTGATGTTCTTTGGATTTTTAGGCTTCGAATCCATCTCTATGGCTGTAGATGAAGTTAAGACTCCTCAAAAAAATATTCCTAGAGGAATTGTCTTATCGCTTTCTATCGTAACCATTCTTTATGCCTTGGTGACGCTTGTCTTGACTGGTGTGGTTCACTATAGTCATCTAAATGTCGACGATGCCGTTGCCTTTGCTCTTCGTAGCGTTGGGATTGGTTGGGCAGCTAACTATGTGTCATTAGTGGCTATCTTGACCTTGATTACGGTTTGTATCTCGATGACCTATGCCCTATCACGTATGATTTACAGTTTAGCACGTGACGGATTAATGCCTGCTGTATTTAAAGAACTAACCAAGACAAGTAAGGTACCCAAAAATGCTACTATCTTGACAGGTCTAGCTTCAGCAGTAGCAGCAGGAATGTTCCCACTAGCTAGTATTGCAGCTTTCTTAAATATTTGTACCCTAGCCTACTTGATTATGCTAGCTTACGGCCTGATTCGTTTACGGAAAGAAAAGGGGATGCCCAAATCTGGAGAATTTAAAACACCCTTGGTACCCTTATTACCGATTTTATCAATCATTATTTGTCTATCATTTATGTTGCAGTATAATGTGGAAACCTGGGTTGCTTTCCTCATTGCTTTGTTGATAGGAAGTATTATTTATTTTACTTATGGCTATAAACATTCTACCATAGAAGAATAATACTCTTCGAAAATCTCTTCAAACCACGTCAGCTTCGCCTTGCCGTATATATGTGACTGACTTCGTCAGTCTTATCTACAACCTCAAAACAGTGTTTTGAGCAACCTACGGCTAGCCTCCTAATTTGCTCTTTGATTTTCATTGAGTATATAAAGTGAGAATCTGTTGAGTTGTTGAAACTCAGCAGATTTTTATATGTGAAAGAAATTTCAAAATTTTTCTAAAAATAGCTTGACAGATTAAATTTTTAGGAGTAGACTGTTTACCAGTTAATTAAATAGTTAAGGGGTTATCCATGAAAAAACAAAGTTTATTTTTAGTATTGTTAAGTGTCTTTCTTTTGTGTTTAGGGGCTTGTGGTCAAAAGGAAAGCCAAACAGGAAAAGGGATGAAAATTGTGACCAGTTTTTATCCTATCTACTCTATGGTTAAAGAGATATCTGGTGATTTGAATGATGTTCGGATGATTCAGTCAAGTAGTGGGATTCACTCCTTTGAACCTTCAGCAAATGACATCGCGGCCATCTATGATGCAGACGTCTTTGTTTATCATTCTCATACGCTCGAATCTTGGGCAGGAAGTTTAGATCCCAATCTAAAAAAATCTAAAGTCAAGGTTTTAGAGGCTTCAGAGGGAATGACTTTAGACCGCGTCCCAGGGCTAGAAGATGTGGAAGCAGGGGATGGAGTTGATGAAAAAACGCTCTATGACCCTCACACATGGCTAGATCCAGAAAAAGCTGGCGAAGAAGCGCAAATTATCGCTGACAAACTTTCAGAGGTGGATAGTGAGCATAAAGAAACTTACCAGAAAAATGCGCAAGCCTTTATCAAAAAAGCTCAGGAATTGACTAAGAAATTCCAACCTAAATTTGAAAAAGCGAGTCAGAAAACCTTTGTAACACAACATACAGCCTTTTCTTATCTAGCTAAGCGATTTGGACTTAATCAATTGGGTATTGCAGGTATCTCTCCTGAACAAGAACCAAGTCCAAGACAACTAACTGAAATTCAGGAATTTGTTAAAACATATAAGGTTAAAACGATTTTTACAGAAAGTAACGCTTCTTCAAAAGTAGCTGAAACTCTTGTCAAATCAACAGGTGTGGGTCTTAAAACTCTGAATCCTTTAGAGGCTGACCCACAAAATGACAAGACTTATCTAGAAAATCTTGAAGAAAATATGAGTGTTCTAGCAGAAGAATTGAAATGAGGAAAGAATGAAAATCAATAAAAAATATGTAGCAGGTTCAGTGGCAGTTCTTGCCCTAAGTGTTTGTTCCTACGAGCTTGGTCGTTACCAAGCTGGACAAGTTAAGAAAGATTCGAATCGAGTTGCTTATATAGATGGTGATCAGGCTGGTCAAAAGGCAGAAAATTTGACACCAGATGAAGTCAGTAAAAGAGAGGGAATCAACGCCGAACAAATTGTTATCAAGATTACGGATCAAGGCTATGTGACCTCTCATGGAGACCATTATCATTACTATAATGGGAAGGTTCCTTATGATGCCATCATCAGTGAAGAACTCCTCATGAAAGATCCGAATTATCAGTTGAAGGATTCAGACATTGTCAATGAAATCAAGGGTGGCTATGTGATTAAGGTAGACGGGAAATACTATGTTTACCTTAAAGATGCGGCTCATGCGGACAATATTCGTACAAAAGAAGAGATTAAACGTCAGAAGCAGGAACATAGTCATAATCATAATGCAAGCACAGATAATGCTGTTGCTGCAGCCAGAGCTCAAGGACGTTATACAACGGATGATGGGTATATCTTCAATGCATCTGATATCATCGAAGATACGGGTGATGCCTATATCGTACCTCATGGCAATCACTTCCACTATATTCCTAAAAGTGACTTGTCTGCTAGTGAATTAGCCGCTGCCCAAGCCTTCTTATCTGGAAAAGGCGGTCAATTAAGTACGGTTGAATACCGTTCAAGCAGAGCTGAAAGAAGATTTAGTATGAGAACGAGTCCATCTGAGGCTTCTCAAGATTCTGCCAAAGCTCCTGAGAGTCAAAATGAGGATTTAGCTAGTCTCCTTCAAGAATTGTACGCCTTGCCACTTAGCCAACGTCATGTGGAGTCTGATGGATTGGTATTTGACCCGGCACAGATTACAAAACGTACTGCCAATGGTGTGGCAGTTCCTCACGGAGATCATTTCCATTTCATTCCTTATTCACAAATGTCTGCCTTGGAAGAAAAATTGGCTCGAAATCTGCCAATTGGAGGTCAGCCAGTTCAAAGTCATTCTGATAATACGAAGCCAAGTAGCCCTGAGAAAACAAGTTCAACACCAAGTTCAACGATTAAACCAAACTTTAATCTCAATACGCAGGCACCAAATCGAGGAACTGGAGGCGCCTATACAACGGATGATGGGTATGTCTTTAATCCGACAGATGTGATTGAAGATACAGGTGATGCTTTTGTTGTCCCTCACGGCAATCATTTCCACTATATTCCTAAGAGTGATTTGTCAGCAGGAGAATTAGCTGCTGCTCAAGCTTATTGGAATGGTAAACAGGGCTCACATTCTGCTATAAGTTCAAGTAAACCAAGTAGTGATAATGCTAAACCAACTCAACCAAGTTTGCCAGAGACTCCTAATCTGACTGTCACTCCAACTTATCATCAAAATCAAGGGGAAGATATTCCAACACTTTTACGTGAATTGTATGCCAAACCTTTGTCAGAACGACATGTGGAATCGGATGGCTTAGTCTTTGATCCGGCACAAATTATCAAACGTACAGCTAACGGTGTTGCAGTGCCTCATGGAGACCATTATCACTTTATTCCTTATTCACAAATGTCACCGCTGGAAGAAAAATTGGCTCGTATGATAGTTGTTAAGGGACAAAATGGCGGTGTCTTGCCAAGTGTTACTCCTCTGAAACCAGCTCCTACTACCAAACCTCTAGCACCAGTGGAAAATAAACCGACTGAACTTGATGTCAATCAGGTTGTTAGAAAAGTTGGCGACGGTTATATTTTCGAGGATAAGGGAGTCAGTCGTTATGTTCTAGCTAAAGACTTGGCTAAGGATAAGGTTGACGCTATTGAAAATCTCTTGTCTAAGAAAACTCAAGAGACACATGCCCTAGTTGCGAAGAAAGAAAATGTCGCTCCTCGTGACCAAGAATTTTATGATAAAGCATATAATTTATTGGCCGAGGCTCATAAAGCCTTGTATGAAAATAAGGGTCGTACTTCTGATTTCCAAGCCTTAGACAAATTAGCAGAGCGCTTGAATGATGAATCTTCTAATAAAGGAAAATTGGTAGATGATTTATTGGCATTCCTAGCACCAATTACCCATCCAGAACGTCTTGGTAAGCCAAATTCTCAAATTGCTTATACAGACGATGAAATTAAATTAGCGAAATTAGCAGGTAAGTATACAACAGAAGATGGCTATATCTTTGACATTCGTGATATTACCAGTGATGAGGGAGATGCTTATGTAACTCCACATATGAGCCATAGTCACTGGATTAAGAAAGAGAGCTTGTCTGAAGCTGAAAGAGTGGCAGCCCAGGCTTATGCTAAAGAGAAAGGTTTGACACCTCCTTCAACAGAGAATCAGGGTTCAGGAAATACTGAGGTTAAAGGAGTAGAAGCAATCTATAATAAAGTGAAAGCAGCTAAGAAGGTCCCACTTGATCATATTCCTTACAATCTACAACATACTGTTGAAGTTAAAAATGGTAGCTTAATTATACCTCATTACGACCATTACCATAATATTAAATTTGGTTGGTTTGACGAAGGACTCTATGAAGCACCTAAGGGTTATAGCCTTGAGGATCTCTTTGCGACTGTAAAATATTATGTTGAACATCCTGAAGAACGTCCTCACTCAGATAATGGTTGGGGAAATGCCAGCGACCATGTTCGTAAAAATAAGGCAGACCAAGACGGTAAACATAATGAAAATAAGGAACATGATGAAGTAAGTGAGCCAACTCGCCCTGAATCTGATGAAAAAGAGAATCACGCTGCTTTAAATCCTTCAGTAGATAATCTTTATAAACCGAGTACTGATGAAGAAGAGACAGCGGAGGAGTCTAAAGATAAAACAGACGAAGATGAAGTCCCTCAAGTAGAGACTGAAAAAGTAGAAGCCAAGCTTAAAGAAGTAGAAACTTTACTTGATAAAGTAACGGATGCTGGTTTGAAAGCCAATGCGACAGAAACCCTAGCTGGTTTACGAAATAACTTGAGTCTTCAAACCATGGATAATAATGGTATCATGGCAGAAGCAGAAAAATTACTTGCTTTGTTAAAAAGGTAGTGAGTCAGTAACGACGAAACCAGAAGCATAAGTTTATCCTATTAAATCAAAATGATGTAAGAGTCAGTAGCAATACTGGCTTTTATTTTTTAAAATGATATAAAAATCTTGACAGATAAACTTAAAAAAGGTAAACTATTTACTGGTTAATTAATTGGTTAAATAACCAGTTTAGAAAAAACTGTTTAACCGAGAAAAAGAAGTTAAGAAAAAGCTTCATCATTTATTGAAATGAGGAATTTATGAAATTCAGTAAAAAGTATATAGCAGTCGGATCAGCTGTCATCGTGTCCTTGAGTCTGTGTGCTTATGCGCTAAATCAGCATCTCTCGCAGGAAGATAAGGACAATAATCGTGTCTCTTATGTGGATGGCAGTCAGTCAAGTCAGAAAACTGAAAACCTGACACCAGATCAGGTTAGCCAAAAAGAAGGAATTCAGGCCGAGCAAATTGTTATTAAGATTACAGATCAGGGATATGTGACGTCACACGGTGATCACTATCATTACTATAACGGGAAAGTTCCTTATGATGCCCTCTTTAGTGAAGAACTTCTGATGAAGGATCCAAATTACCAACTTAAGGATGGAGATATTGTCAACGAGGTAAAGGGTGGTTATATCATCAAGGTCGATGGAAAATACTATGTCTATTTGAAAGATGTAGCTCATGCTGATAATGTTCGAACCAAAGATGAAATCAACCGTCAAAAACAAGAACATGTCAAAGATAAGGAGAAGGTCAGCTCTGATGTTTCTGTAGCAAGATCTCAAGGACGCTATACGACAGATGATGGTTATGTCTTTAATCCAGCTGATATTATCGAAGATACCGGTGATGCTTATATCGTTCCTCACGGTGGTCACTATCACTACATTCCAAAAAGTGATTTATCTGCTAGTGAATTAGCAGCATCCAAAGCTCATCTAGCGGGCAAAAATACGCAACCGAGTCAGTTAAGCTATTCTTCAGTGGCTAGTGACAATAACACGCAATCTGTAGCACACGGATCAACTAGCAAGCCAGAAAGCAAAGTTGACAATCTCCAAAGTCTATTGAAAGAACTCTATGATTCACCTAGCGACCAACGTTACAGTGAATCAGATGGCTTAGTCTTTGACCCTGCTAAGATTGTCAGTCGTACACCGAATGGAGTTGCGATTCCGCATGGCGACCATTATCACTTTATTCCTTACAGCAAGCTCTCTGCTTTAGAAGAAAAGATTGCTAGAATGGTGCCTATCGGTGGAACTGGTTCTACGGTCTCTACAAATGAAAAACCTCATGAAGTAGCGTCTAGACTAGGAAGTCTTTCAAACAATCCTTCTTCTTCAACGATAAGTAAGGAACTCTCTTCAACTTCTGATGGCTATATCTTTAATCCAAAAGATATCGTTGAAGAAACAGCTACAGCTTATATTGTAAGACATGGCGATCATTTCCATTACATTCTAAAATCGAACCAAATTGGACAACCGACTCATTCAAACAATGGTCTAGCAACACCTTCGCCATCTCTTCCAACCAATCCAGGTGCTTCACATAAGGAACATGAAGAAGATAGTCACGGCTTTGATGCTAATCGAATTATTGCAGAAGATGAATCAGGATTTATCATGAGTCATGGTGACCATAATCATTACTTCTTCAAGAAGGATTTGACAGCAGACCAAATTAAGGCAGCTCAGGATCATTTGAAAACACATCATGATGCAGAACTTGTAAAACCTCTTGCTAAAACGGTAGAGTCTTTCTCAAGAGATGCTAGCGATGAAGAAAAAATTGCTTATATTTCTAAGACCTATGGTGTGCCACTTGAAGCTATTAGAATTTCCAACGGATTCTTTGTCTTTGGAAATCCAGACCAAGCCTACGATCCAACTCATATTCATCCTTACGCTGTTCGTAAGGAACACGTTCGGATTCCTCTTCAAACTGGAAATCCAGAACTTGATTTCTTAAATGAACTCTATACGACTGCCTTACGTGATGGTGTGTCTCCTTATAGTTTGCAGGTAGAAAATGGTAGTTTTGTGATCCCTCATGGTGACCACAATCACTACATCAAGGTTCAAACCAAGGGCTATGAAGTGGCTTTGAAAAATAAAATTCCAGCTCTACAATCCAACTACCAACCTGGAGCTTTTGATGAGAAGGCAGTTTTGGCAAAAGTAGATCAACTTCTAGCTGAAAGCAGAAACATCTATAAAGACAAACCTATCGAACAAAGACAGATCGAGTTAGCTTTAGGTCAGTTTACTGAAAACATGAAGAAACTGGCAACTAACTCTACAGCAGGTTATCTTGCAACACTGGATCTCTTTGATAAGCAATATATCCATATTGATGAAAGTGTCAAGCCTGTTAAAACAAGCGCTCTAGATAAGAAATATCAGGCCTTGATTGATAAAATCAATACACTAGATACAGATTCTTATGGACTTCCTAAGAAAGACCTTCTCGTTCGACTCCAGGAAGCTAAGTTGGCTAAAGATGAGGCTGGTTTAGCAGCGGTTGAATCACAACTTCAAGCTCTTCAAGACTTTAATGATCGAACAGGTGTTACAACTGTAGAATACATCAAGTACTTCTACGAACACGTAAATGACGGTCGTTTGAGTGATGAACTTCGAAACAAAGTAGCTCAGTTGACTTGGACCTTGTATCAATCTCAATCCTTCCTTAAGGCAGCAGAATTGAACAAATTATTCCCAAGCATCTATCAGGCAAAACAAGAAGTGGAAGAAGCTTTGAAAGCTCAGCCAACTACTGCGAAATCAAGTCAGACAGTTCTAGATACTGAAAAAGTTGATAATCAAACTGCCAAGACAGCTATTTATGGCTTTTTGAAAGAATTGTACGGAGACTTTATGCCTGAAGAACATGTCAATCATGTTAGCAAGGAAGAAGTAGAAAGCCTCTTGAGCAAGGCAACTCAACTCTTGGAACAAATCCAAGAAGAAGGTATCAGACAATCCTTGGCAGAAGAAGTAGAAAATCTCAAAGCTGCTACAAATAAGGCAGATGCAGACTTGGATGAAGTAAACAGTCAGGCGAAAGATGTCTTGACTCGTATCGCTAGTGCCCTTCAACAAGAGAAGGAAAATGCTGAGCAAGACCCTCAGACACTTGTACTCTATCAAAAACTCTACGATATTCTCATGTCACTTCACGCTTATTTAGAAAACAATAAGGGTTCTGATGCAGACTTTGATAAAGTGGATGCTCTACTAGATCAACTTTCTGCCAAGAGTAAAGATAAAGCTGCTTTACTTGAATTGACAAAAGCTATTCTGGTCTTGAATCAAGAAATCAAGTCAAAATCAAGTGCGAGTGAAGATGCAACTCCAGCAACAAATGCTGAAGCAAATGGTGATAAGATCAGTGCTGAGAGCCAACCAAACGCAGCTGCAGAATCTAACAGTGAAACTGCAAGGGAGGAAAACAAACCAAGCAACACAGGAGATTCTAAACCAGATGAATCAACTTCAGAAAAGGAAACAACAGAATCTACAACAAGTACTGGAAATCAAGAAAAACCAGTAGAATAAAAAAGTTGGTAGTCGGAGATCTAGTAGATTTTGCCATTCAAGGCTGTTTCCCATTTCTCATTGTAATTATAAACCATGGCAACATAAGAAAACGAGCATTTCCAACTGAGGAGGTGCTCGTTTTTTGATAGTTAGAAGTAGTTTTTTCCCATCCTAATGAAAACTAGTAAGTTGAGGGAATTTATAACAGATTGAAATAAGATGCGAACAAATAGATTGGGAAATTCAAATTAATTTCATGTTTTAGAAGTCATGTTGTACTGTTTTAAATTCAAACTATTATATTAGACCTGACTCTAGTTTGGAAGTCCAGAAATATCCAAGAAGCATGTAGTTAGAAAGAGGGATTAAAAATTCTAACCTAGAAGTAATTAGGGTTGAACGTTCATTTTTGGATTGTACTATGACTATGCTCATTTACTGAAGAACGTAGATTGACATGAGTTTATTTTCCAAATTCTTATTTTACAGATATCTCCCCTATTTTCCTAAAAAAATATACTAAAGATACTTGACAAACTAAAATATTAGTATTAAATTAATGTTGTAAACACTTACAAATAAATGTGTTCGATTTTAGAATAGAGAATTATTACTGAGTTTTTTCAAATATTATAATTCAAGGAGAAGTAAAATACAAAAAATTTACTAAGAAGAAGTTCATTTTGCTTGCTACAAGTTGTTTAAGTTTTAGCTTTGCTATTACAGCTAGTGTTGGTAGTGCAACTACAGCAATCCCAGTTCTATATCTGATTATTGATTTATGGAAGTATGGTGTAAGTGATAGCTATGGTTATTCGAATTACTTTGTTAGTTCTTCAAATAATATTAGTTCAGAGTCTTCAGTAACGAATATTTGGGGAACGTTAAAGTTCGCGATAAAAAAGATTATAGATAGACATTTCAAGAAAAAATCTTGAAACAATTTTCGCTTAAATGCATATTGAGATTATTATAGATTTTAAAAATAATTTATGAAAACAATAGTCCCAATGAAAGGATAGGGGAAGTGCTTATGAAATTAAAATTATGTATCATTGGATTCTTCTTTTGTTTGATTGCTGCAATTGGTCTGATCACTATCAGCGATACCGAAACTCCCATACCTTTACCAATTGATGGTGCTTTTTCTATCCAAGGAAAAAGTAATCTTTCTAATAACGAAATTTACGAAATGATTCGTGACCTATCAAAAACGGAAAATGTTACCATTTACAAGCCGGTGGTTCAGAGTTCTGGTCAGTTGAAGTATGTAAATGTCGATGATGTAAATAATGAACAATTAAAGTCAGCACCAATAATAGGGATGTATTACACCCTTGGAAAAATAAATATAGACAGTTTGAAACCACTTACGATGACTGGACTACAAACAGTCTATATGGCTTATCCTTGGTATATAGGAGGAATCTTACAATTTACTGGAACTTTAAGAATACTGTTAATGGGGTCAATTTACTTAACCTTATTAGTTGTGTTATTTGTTGTTAGAACGAAGCAGATTAAAGAAGGAGTGATACGACGTTCTTTGGGATTGCCTGTATACGATCTAAGAAGAGAGTATGGCATTTCTCTTATTTTTGAACTGATTATGATGGCTTTATTGATGATTTCTTACAGTTCTTTTTTGGGGAATGGTCTCTTCACTTATAGTTCTAAGTTATTTTTCTCTCTGCTTTTAACGAATTTTATATTATTTCAAATCGTTGATCTCATCACCTTTGTTTTATTTTGGTTGACAATTCAGATTGAAAAGCCCATTGAAATTATCAAAAACAAGGCAAAAAACAAGCTTATTTTTGTCGTATGGCTTGCCATTATTTCGATTATTATCGTTGTATCAGGAATTTTTTTACAAGAAACAAAGAGTAGTCAATCCAGTATCAACATCCAGATACAGAATTTAGTACCATGGGACACAGTAAAAGACTGGAGAAGGATTGAATTCCTTGGAATTGAAAGTAACTCTGCTAAAAATGGAGAAGTTAGTGATTCAGATGGTAAGTATCTACAGATAGTTGCTGCCTTAAAAAACTTAGATTTTTTATATATAGAACGATCTTCGGCCTATGTTCCAGATTTCATGAAAACTTCACATGTTATAGAAAATTTTTCTAAACAATTAGAAAATGACGGGATAACGAATCCAGAAATAAATAAAGAGTTGATTTATATTAATCAAACAGGTGCTAACCTACAAAATAAAGTGAATGGAACAAACTATCATCTTTTAGATAATAAGATAGCAACCATCTATATTCCTGAGAAATGGAAAGAAAACCAGAAATCTATTGAGAATACAGTTGTAGCAGAACAATTTATTGGAACAGACTATACAAGAGAACAGCTTGCAGTTCAAATAATTCCTGATGGGGAAAAAATTTTTTATTTTAATGAGGATGCTGATAATAATCTTAAAATGAAAGATATTTTACCGCTGGCAAATGTAGCAGATAGCAAAGATAATATAGTTGTTGTGTTAGATACGGACAAAATGATGGAAAATAATAAGTTTTCTTTGGCTAGTAACATACTATATAAATCTCTTTTTAGTCCTGAAGCGGTAAAAAAAATAAATGAGATGACTGTCCCGTTGAATTTCTCAATGAATCCAGTAGATGTTTACCAAATTGTGAAATTAAAGATTCAATCCTTAGAGCACCAAATTTTACTTTCACAAATCTTACAAAAGATAATTTACAGTATTGTCTTTATACTCATTTATCAATATGTCCAACTTTATATTGCCCTAAAACAAAATGAATATGTGAAAAAAATTATTTTGGGTCTGTCAAAAACATATATAGCAATTTCAAGTCTCAAGTACTTTATGATGATTATTACAATGGTTATCCTATTTACATTTCTTATGACAGGGCAAATAGAGCTGCTATATATTGGTCTTGCTTCTATACTAGTTTTGATGCTGTCAATCATAATGAGTTTTAGGAAATTATCTGAAAGCTACACTAAAATTTTAAAAGGAGATGAATCATGACAATTGACCTTTTGAACGTTTCAAAGAGTTTCGGCTCAAAGAAGATCTTTACAGACTTAAATTTAATATTTGAATCTGGAAAAAGCTATGCATTGATTGGAGGTTCTGGCTCCGGTAAAAGCACCCTTCTTAATATTATAGGAAGATTAGAAAAAATTGACAGTGGGAATGTTTTAGTTGATAAACAAGATATTTGGAAGATAAAAGAAAGAATTTTTTTTAAAAATACTGTTGGATATGTATTTCAGAATTATTCTTTAATAGATAACAAAACAGTATATGATAATCTGAGCCTTATCACTAAAGACAAAAAAACAATAACTGATGTACTTGAAAAAGTAGGGCTGTCGAGCGACTATTTACATCAAAAAATATATGAATTGTCTGGAGGGCAGGCTCAACGTGTAGCTATTGCCAGAATGTTAATGAAACCACGTAAAATTATTTTAGCAGATGAACCCACAGGAGCTTTAGATGGTGAGATTGGAAAAGAAATCATTCGTTTATTATTAAATGAAAGAGATGAAGACAAATATGTTATTATAGCGACTCACGATCCAGCTGTCTATAAAAAAGTTGATGTGATCATTGATATGAAAGATATAGGGGATAATGTATGAAAAAGATAATTTATATCGCTTTGATCTTTGTAGCTGGGCTACTTGCTATTTTCTTCTTTGGAAAACAAATGATCAAAAAAGAAAATACTAATAAACCAACGGTGGAGTTAACCGTTTTTACGGTTTCTTCTAGTGATACAGAAAAATGGAATAAAGTGAAACAAGTAGAAACGGAAGAAGCTACATACTTCATAACTGTGAAAGAAGTAGCGTCTTCAGAAGAAGTATTTTCAAACATTATTGCAAATGGAGCTGCTACGGGGTTCGGAGTTCGTGAAGAAGAAGTGAAGAAATTCAATAATGATTTAGGAGACACTATAGAGGACTCTAAGCATAATAAACTAATTGAAATAGAGTTTTTTACTTTTTCTGATGCTGACGAGGGATTTGTAGTAGCAAATTTTGACTATGGTAAAGAAGAGTTGAATTCTCAGAAAAAAGATATAAAAGACTTATATAAAAAAATATATGAATCTTTTAAAGAAAAAGGTAAGTGATTAGGTTTCTTTTACATATCTTGATATAGTAAAATGAAATAAAAACTGAACAAATTGATTAGGGAATTCAAACCAATTTCTAACAATGTTTTAGATACCTCGGTGGACTAGTTCAAATTCAATCTACTATAAAAAAG
This sequence comes from Streptococcus shenyangsis, assembly GCF_006385785.1. Lineage (GTDB taxonomy): Bacteria > Bacillota > Bacilli > Lactobacillales > Streptococcaceae > Streptococcus > Streptococcus shenyangsis. The sequence continues at coordinate 161,736 of NZ_VFSH01000003.1, read as the reverse complement.
AAAATGTCTATTTTAGAATACTAGTATCTAATCTTGATGAAGAGTCTATTTAGTTGATAAAATTTATAAATAGTCCTAAACAAGAACATTATCTTCGATTTATCTATATGCATTAAGTTTTTATAAAAGTAGATCTACAGAACTATCAATTTATTTTTGTCTACAATCTTGAAGTGTAGATTAGAAGAGAGGCTGGGCAAAAAGTCTTTAAAATTACAAAACGCATAATATCAGTACAAAAAAACTTGATATTATGCGTTTTATTATGGGAAGATTTACTCTCTTTTATCCTGAAATTGCGTTTTTGCTCAGCCTATATGCTATGTTGCAAATTTATAAATCTTCTAAATCAACGACTTCCAAACCATTTTCTGTCAAACGATAGATACTCGTACAGACCTCTTTTAAGAAACGACGGTCATGAGAAACAGTGATGATACCGCCTGGATAGGTTGCAAAGAGTTTTCTGATTTGGGGTTGAGAAGTTGGAGAAAAGTTTCGTGTTGGCTCATCCAGAAGGAGAAAGTTTGGTTTGCGCAAGACTAAGTCCAAAAGCAGGAGTTTTCCCTGTTGCCCGCCAGATAAGGAGCGAATTTGATGCTGCATTTCTGGATAACTGAAATTGAGACTGGCTAAGTGAGATTGGATTTTCTGCAGTTCCTCTTTTTCCCCAGTTTTGCTGAGATAGGCTATTGGTGATAAATCTAATTGCAGTTTTTGGTGGTAATCTTGTGGCATATAACCAAGCGAAATCTCTCTTTTATCATTAAGAAGTTGCTGTAATTTGGCTAACAGAGTTGATTTCCCAATACCATTTGGGCCGATGATACCGATTTTTTCTTGCCCACGGACAGTTAGTTGTAGTTCTTGAGCTAAAACTCGGTCGTCAATGGACAAATTTTCTTTTTCCAGTTGGATTAAGACTTTAGATGCCGGTAATGGTTGAATGTCTGAGAAGAAAAGTCTGATTTCTTCCTCTTCAAGTGGTTTTTGGGTCATGGACTGAGCTATATTTTCAAAGCGTTTTTCTTGAGAGAGAACATTTTTCATTTTTTTAGCCAATAGTCGCCCAGCAGTACTGTCTTTGGTAGCTCGAAGAGCAGTTTCTACGTTTTGTTTGACTCGGCGATGCTTTTCCATGGTTTTGTCATAGGCTCTCTGGTCGTTAGCAGCTTGCTGACTTTGTCTGACAAAATTAGCCTGTCTCTGCTCACTATAGTTCTCATAGTCTAAATGCTCTACTAGAGTTTCAGCTTCTTTTCGGTGCTTGACCAGTCGCAAGTGGACAATAGTATCTGCCGTTTCAGAAAGAAAGTCTTCATCATGGGAGATGAAAATAACGGTTTGCCGAATCTTTCGAATCTGACCTTTTAGCCAATCAACTGTTTCAAGGTCCAGGTCATTTGAAGGTTCATCTAAAAAGAGAATCTCAAAGGGTTTGGCTAACTCATGGATGAGCTGAATTTTCAAAGCTTCGCCCCCTGATAGACTGCCAATATTTTGGTCGCTAGCGAAACGATCGCTATCAAAATGCAATTTCTCAGCCAAACGATAGAGGATACTGTAGTCTAAATCAATAGAATCTAAAAAGAAGTAGTCGTGTAGACTTTTCTTTTTCAGCTCCTCGGGAAGTTTTTGAGGAATATAGGCTAGTGACTGATAGTCAGACTGGATGTCTCCCTTGATAGTGAAATCAGACAAATATTCCCCCATTAAAGTTTTAAGCAAGGTTGATTTGCCATTTCCTTCTTCGCCAATAATAGCGACCTTCTCTCCGTCTTGGATGGTCATGCTGAGATCAGAGACAAGGTCTCGTAAATCTTTGTTTTGTGTGATGGTCAGGTGATTGATTTTTATCATATGATTGCCCTTTCTAGAATGTTGATAGTGCATAACAAAAAGCTCTACTTTACCTAGTAGAGCCCAAAGTCTATGTCAAAAAACTCTATTAATACTCTTCGAAAATCTCTTCAAACCACGTCAGCGTCGCCTTACCGTAGATATATGTAACTGACTTCGTCAGTCTTATCTACAACCTCAAAGCAGTGCTTTGAGCAACCTGCGGCTAGCTTCCTAGTTTGATCTTTGATTTTCATTGAGTATAAAATGCCAGAAGAAAGAGCATAAAAGAGCACACAAAAAGAGACAAAAACAAGATCTACTAAATAAAGGTTCTTTATTTGATAGACTTAGTTGTTCATGTCTCACTTACCTCCGAGTATTGGTACCTCTATCCTATACCTTTCAGGATATTTTGTCAACAGAAAACTGGAAATTCAAATCTCTAAAATACCTCTAAAATACGAGTGGTAAGCATTAGTAATGAGTTCTTTATCTTCCATGTGAGCATCCTCCTTGCTCTGATGTATTATTGTCTATAGTATAGCATTGAAAAACAAAAACATAATAGTGAATATGTCAAAAATTTAAATTTTAATTACAAAGTTTGGTGGGCTGATTTGTAGCCTTTTCATGGTATAATCAAGAGAGTAAATCTTTATGGAGGAAGTATGAAATTAAATATTCAAGAAATTCGTAAGCAGTCTGAGGGCTTGCATTTTGAACAAACGTTAGACTTAGCCGCAGATCTGCGTGCACGCAATCAAGAAATTTTAGATGTAAAAGATATCCTTGCAGTTGGGAAAGTACAGTATGAAGACCGTATGTATTTCTTAGATTATCAACTATCTTATACCATTGTTCTTGCTTCAAGTCGCAGTATGGAGCCAGTTGAGTTAGTTGAATCTTATCCAGTCACGGAAGTTTTCATGGAAGGCGCAACTAACCAGCTAGATCAAGAAGTTCTAGATGATGATTTGGTCTTGCCTATCAAAAATGGAGAACTTGACCTTGCTGAGAGCGTGTCAGACAATATCCTGCTTAATATCCCTATCAAGGTCTTGACAGCTGAAGAAGAAGCTGGTCAAGGATTTGTGTCAGGAAATGACTGGCAAATCATGACAGAGGAAGAATACCAAGCTCAACAAGCAGTTAAGAAAGAAGAAAACAGTCCTTTTGCTGGCTTACAAGGACTATTTGATGGGGACGAATAATGGTTTTGTCAAAAAAACGAGCACGAAAAGTGCTAGAAGAAATCATTGCTCTGTTTCCAGATGCTAAGCCTAGTCTTGATTTTACCAATAATTTTGAACTCTTGGTTGCGGTCATGTTGTCAGCTCAGACAACAGACGCAGCAGTAAATAAGGCCACACCAGGTCTCTTTGCTGCCTTTCCAACGCCACAAGCCATGTCTGTAGCGACAGAGAGTGAGATTGCTTCACACATTTCTCGCCTGGGCCTGTATCGGAACAAGGCTAAATTCCTTAAAAAATGTGCCCAGCAGTTACTAGACGATTTTGATGGTCAAGTCCCTCAGACACGTGAGGAATTGGAGAGTTTGGCAGGTGTTGGTCGCAAGACAGCCAATGTTGTTATGAGTGTGGGGTTTGGGATTCCAGCTTTTGCAGTGGATACTCATGTGGAGCGTATTAGCAAACACCACGATATCGTCAAAAAATCAGCGACACCTCTTGAGGTGGAAAAGCGGGTCATGGATATCTTGCCACCGGAGCAGTGGTTAGCTGCCCATCAGGCCATGATTTATTTTGGAAGAGCTATTTGTCATCCTAAAAATCCAGAGTGTGACCAGTACCCACAGTTATATGATTTTAGCAATTTATAAGATGGGGGCTCAAAAGTTTTTGCTTGATTTTAGGTCTACTTTGTGCTATAGTATTTGATAACTAAATATTCCTTTAAACCTGTCCCGTGAGGCAGGCAAGGAGCGCGATAAAGTAGAAGGGTGAAGTCTATACTGTTTGCAGTAGGGCTCGCTTGGCTATACATTTCAAGTCTCCTTGTTTAAGGAGACTTTTCTTTTTGGAGGTTTGTCATGAAGACAAAAGAAGTTGTAGACGAATTGACCGTCAAACGAGCGATTACGCGTATTACCTATGAGATTATCGAACGTAACAAAGATTTGAATAAGATCGTCTTGGCTGGTATTAAAACTCGCGGTGTCTTTATCGCCCACCGAATTCAAGAACGTTTGGAGCAACTAGAAAATCTTTCAGTTCCTGTTGTGGAATTGGATACCAAACCTTTCCGTGATGATATTAAAAGTGGAGAAGATACCTCTTTGGTTTCAGTGGATGTGACAGACCGTGAAGTTATCTTGGTGGATGATGTGCTTTATACAGGTCGTACCATTCGCGCTGCTATTGATAATATTGTCGGTCATGGTCGTCCTGCGCGCGTGAGTTTAGCAGTTCTAGTCGATCGTGGACATAGAGAATTGCCAATCCGTCCAGATTACGTTGGAAAAAATATCCCAACCAGTCGTTCTGAAGAAATCATCGTGGAGATGGCAGAACTTGATGGCCAAGACAGAGTTCTGATTACTGAAGAAGCTTAGAAAGCTAAAGGAGTAGCCATGTCAGAAAATCAACAAGCATTGAACCATGTGGTGTCCATGGAAGACTTCACTGTCGATCAAGTGATGAAATTGATCAAGCGAGGAATTGAGTTTAAAAATGGAGCCCAGCTTCCCTATGAAGACCACCCGATTGTTTCCAATCTTTTCTTTGAGGATTCTACACGGACGCATAAGTCCTTTGAAGTGGCAGAGATTAAACTGGGATTGGAACGACTTGACTTTGATGTGAAGACTAGTTCAGTTAATAAAGGGGAGACACTTTATGATACCATTTTGACTCTGTCTGCTTTAGGAGTGGATGTCTGTGTGATTCGCCACCCAGAGGTTGATTACTACAGAGAGTTAATTGCTAGTCCGACGATTACGACTTCCATCATCAATGGTGGAGATGGTTCGGGACAACACCCTAGCCAAAGCTTGCTGGATTTGATGACTATTTATGAGGAATTTGGCCACTTTGAGGGTCTCAAGGTTGCGATTGCAGGTGACTTGGACCATTCACGCGTTGCCAAATCCAATATGCAGATTTTGAAACGCTTGGGAGCTGAACTTTACTTTGCTGGACCTGAGGAATGGAGAAGTCAAGAGTTTGCAGACTATGGACAGTTTGTAACCATTGATGAAATCATTGATCAGGTGGATGTCATGATGTTTCTCCGTGTGCAACATGAACGCCATGATAGTGGAGCTGTCTTTTCAAAAGAAGACTACCATGCCCAACATGGCTTGACTCAAGAACGTTATGACCGTTTGAAAGAAACAGCAATCCTCATGCACCCAGCTCCAGTCAACCGTGATGTAGAAATCGCAGACCACTTGGTTGAAGCACCAAAATCACGGATTGTCCAACAAATGACCAATGGTGTCTTTGTTAGAATGGCAATCTTAGAATCCGTACTGGCGAGTAGAAACGCCAACTAAAACACAAGACGTTAAAAGACGCCAGTGAGCGTCCACGAGAGGTGAAAATATGACAAAAAGACTTCTAGTATTAGAAGATGGCACAGTTTTTGAAGGCAAGGCCTTCGGAGCAGATATTGATGTAACAGGCGAAATTGTCTTTAATACAGGGATGACCGGCTACCAAGAATCCATTACAGACCAGTCTTATAATGGACAAATCTTGACCTTTACTTATCCTTTGGTAGGAAATTATGGAATTAACCGTGATGATTATGAATCCATCATTCCAACTTGTAAGGGAGTCGTTGTTTTCGAAGAAGCACGTAGAGCAAGCAACTGGCGAAATCAAATGACGCTGGATGAATTTTTGAAAGCCAAGAAAATTCCGGGTATTTCAGGTATTGATACGCGTGCTCTTACCAAGATTATCCGTAAGCATGGCACTATGCGTGCAACCTTGACCCATGTTGGGGACAGCATGGACCATGTAACTGACCAGCTCCAAGCAACAGTCTTGCCTACAGATAATATCAAGCAGGTTTCTACTAAAACTTCATATCCAGCTCCAGGAGTTGGTTTGAGCGTGGTGCTAGTGGACTTTGGTCTCAAGCACTCAATCTTACGTGAGCTTTCTAAGCGTAACTGTAATGTGACGGTTGTTCCTTATTCGACAACGGCTGAAGAAATTCTCCATCTCAATCCTGACGGAGTTATGTTGTCAAACGGTCCAGGTAACCCAGAAGATGTTCCACAAGCACTCGACATGATTCGCGGTGTGCAAGGGAAAATCCCAATCTTTGGTATTTGTATGGGGCATCAACTCTTTGCAATGGCAAATGGTGCTAAGACTTATAAGATGAAATTTGGTCACCGTGGCTTTAACCATGCAGTACGTGAAATTGCAACAGGACGAGTAGACTTTACTAGCCAAAACCATGGTTATGCAGTTAGCCGTGAAGATTTGCCAGAGCACTTGATCATTACCCACGAAGAAATCAATGATAAGTCAGTTGAAGGTGTGCGTCACAGATATCAACCTGCCTTCTCTGTCCAATATCACCCAGACGCAGCCCCTGGTCCACACGACGCAAGCTACCTATTCGACGAGTTTATAGAGATGATGGAAGCTTTTAAACAATCAAACTAAGAACGAGTAAAAGCTCGTCGGAGAATTTATGTAACTAAACTCGGACGGAAAGCTTGGAATTTAGAGAAACCAATTTGGATTGTCAATCCTTCCTTGGTTTCCTAAAATTCAATCGCTTTCTATTCGTCCTTTGTATCTTATTTAATGGCAGCCAGAGAGTTGCCGAATAGAAAGGCAGGTCGTTTCTTTTAGTCGCTATTAGGCGAACTAAAAACTCCCTGCACTAGATTTTTTACCGAAAAGTATCGTTTCGCTAAAAAATCGTCGGAGAATTTATTTAATGTCGCTCAGTGAGGCGACGAATAGAAAGGAGAAGATACATTGTTCGCGGAAGTGAACACGCCCTAAGAACTGTGTGAAAAAGATAAACATCGTCTTGACGCTGAAGGCGTCTGCACCGAGTTTCCTATTTTCACTGTGTTCTTTACGGGCTTTGTATCATAAACTATGCCTAAACGTACTGATATTCAAAAAATTATGGTGATTGGTTCTGGTCCGATTATTATTGGTCAGGCTGCTGAGTTTGACTATGCTGGGACCCAGGCTTGCTTGTCTTTGAAAGAGGAAGGGTATGAGGTTGTTTTGGTTAACTCAAACCCTGCAACCATTATGACGGACAAGGAGATTGCGGACAAGGTCTATATCGAACCGATTACACTTGAGTTTGTAACGCGTATTCTTCGTAAGGAACGTCCAGATGCCTTGCTACCAACCCTTGGTGGTCAAACTGGTCTTAATATGGCCATGGAATTGTCTAAAAATGGTATCCTAGATGAGCTTGGTGTTGAACTTCTGGGTACCAAATTATCTGCCATTGACCAAGCGGAGGACCGTGACCTATTTAAACAGTTGATGGAAGAATTGGAACAACCCATTCCAGAATCAGAAATTGTAAATACAGTTGAGGAAGCAGTTGCCTTTGCAGCAACAATTGACTACCCAGTTATCGTTCGTCCAGCCTTTACCCTTGGTGGTACTGGTGGTGGTATGTGTGCCAATGAGGAAGAATTGCGTGAAATAGCTGAAAATGGGTTGAAATTGTCACCTGTTACCCAATGTTTGATTGAGCGTTCAATCGCAGGTTTCAAGGAAATTGAGTACGAAGTGATGCGTGACTCAGCTGACAATGCTTTGGTTGTTTGTAACATGGAAAACTTTGACCCAGTTGGGATTCACACAGGGGATTCCATTGTATTTGCCCCTGCGCAAACCATGTCAGACTATGAAAACCAAATGCTTCGTGATGCAAGCTTGAGCATTATTCGTGCCCTTAAGATTGAAGGTGGATGTAATGTTCAGCTGGCCCTGGACCCACACAGTTTCAAGTATTATGTCATCGAAGTAAACCCTCGTGTATCACGTTCGTCAGCCCTTGCCTCTAAGGCTACAGGATATCCGATTGCAAAATTGGCTGCTAAGATTGCAGTAGGTTTGACCTTGGATGAGGTTATTAACCCAGTTACAGGTTCAACTTATGCCATGTTTGAGCCTGCCCTTGACTACGTGGTTGCTAAGATTCCTCGTTTCCCATTTGACAAGTTTGAAAAAGGTGAGCGCCGTCTTGGTACCCAGATGAAGGCGACTGGAGAAGTCATGGCAATCGGTCGTAATATCGAGGAATCTCTCCTTAAGGCTTGTCGTTCCCTTGAAATTGGGGTTCATCATAACGAGATTCCAGAACTTGCCAGTGTTTCAGATGATGACTTGATTGAAAAGGTTGTGAAAGCCCAAGACGATCGTCTCTTCTATGTATCAGAAGCTATTCGTCGTGGTTATACACCTGAAGAGATTGCTGAATTGACTAAGATTGATATCTTCTATCTGGATAAACTCTTGCATATCTTTGAAATTGAGCAAGAATTAGGTGCCCATCCACAAAATCTAGAAATTTTGAAAACAGCCAAACTCAATGGTTTCTCAGATCGTAAGATTGCTGAACTCTGGGAAACGACTGCTGAGCACGTTCGTCAACTTCGCTTGGAAAACAAGATTGTTCCAGTTTATAAGATGGTCGATACTTGTGCGGCAGAGTTCGATTCTGAAACGCCATATTTCTATTCAACCTATGGTTGGGAAAATGAATCTATCAAGTCTGATAAAGAATCTGTACTTGTCCTAGGTTCAGGTCCAATCCGTATCGGTCAAGGGGTCGAGTTTGACTACGCAACTGTTCATTCAGTTAAGGCTATTCAGGCGGCTGGCTATGAAGCCATCATCATGAATTCAAACCCAGAGACCGTTTCTACAGACTTCTCTGTATCAGATAAGCTTTACTTTGAGCCGTTGACATTCGAAGATGTTATGAATGTCATTGACTTGGAGCAACCAAAAGGGGTTATCGTTCAGTTTGGTGGTCAAACAGCTATCAACCTTGCGGAGCCATTGGCAAAAGCAGGTGTGACCATTTTGGGGACACAGGTTGCTGACCTAGACCGTGCCGAAGACCGTGACCTCTTCGAGCAAGCTCTAAAAGACCTGGATATTCCACAGCCACCAGGACAAACGGCTACCAATGAAGAAGAAGCAGTCCTTGCAGCTCGCAAGATTGGCTTCCCAGTTCTTGTCCGCCCATCTTATGTACTTGGTGGACGTGCCATGGAAATCGTTGAAAACGAAGAAGACCTTCGTTCTTACATGCGAACTGCTGTTAAGGCTAGTCCAGACCACCCAGTTCTTGTCGACTCTTATATCGTTGGACAAGAGTGTGAAGTTGATGCCATTTCAGACGGTGAAAATGTCCTTATCCCTGGTATCATGGAACATATCGAACGTGCCGGTGTCCACTCAGGTGACTCAATGGCCGTTTACCCACCACAAACCTTGTCGCAAAAGGTTCAGGAAACCATTGCAGACTACACAAAACGCCTAGCAATCGGTCTTAACTGCCTTGGAATGATGAACATCCAGTTTGTTATCAAGGATGAAAAAGTCTACGTTATTGAGGTCAATCCACGTGCCAGTCGTACGGTTCCATTTCTTTCTAAAGTGACCAATATCCCTATGGCTCAAGTAGCGACTAAGCTCATTCTTGGTCAAAAACTTGAAGAACTTGGCTACCAAGATGGACTTTACCCTGAAAGCACTCGCGTTCATATCAAGGCACCTGTCTTCTCCTTTACCAAACTAGCTAAGGTAGACAGCTTACTTGGTCCTGAAATGAAGTCAACAGGGGAAGTTATGGGTTCTGATACGACTTTGGAAAAAGCTCTCTATAAGGCCTTTGAAGCTTCTTACTTACACTTGCCAACTTTTGGTAACGTTGTATTTACCATCGCTGATGATACCAAAGAAGAAGCCTTGGACTTGGCTCGTCGTTTCCAAAATATTGGCTATGGTATCCTCGCGACAGAAGGGACAGCAGCCTTCTTTGCCAGTCATGGATTGCAAGCCCAACCTGTTGGTAAGATTGGTGATGACGATAAGGATATTCCAAGCTTTGTTCGTAAAGGAAGAATTCAAGCTATCATTAATACAGTAGGAACCAAACGAACTGCTGACGAAGATGGTGAGCAGATTCGCCGTTCAGCCATTGAACACGGAGTGCCCCTCTTTACAGCTCTAGATACAGCTAATGCCATGCTTAAGGTACTTGAAAGCCGTAGTTTTGTTACAGAAGCAATCTAGTTTAGAAAGAATTTTCACAGTTAAAAAGTCAGCGTCAGAAAATGCTGGCTTTTTACGATATTAGTGCAGGCTATTCAACTATTATAGTTTTTCACTTAAGAATGATTATGAACTGTGATGCGATAAGAATAAATTAGGAATAGCGTACAATTCAATCATTCATTTTTTATTGTACTATTTTTTGAACAGTACTGCCTTTTGCAAAAATGGCTATTTCAGGTTAAAAAAACGACATTTCAGATTTTCTGTTCCAGAAATAGCTATCGCTATGATATAATTATTTTATGATTATTACTATTCCTATAAAAAACCAAAAAGATATTGGCACACCATCTGATTCAGTCGTTGTTCTCGGCTATTTTGATGGTATACATAAGGGGCATCAAGAATTATTTCGTGTTGCCAATAAGGCTGCGAGAAAGGATTTATTGCCTATCGTCGTTATGACCTTTAATGAATCTCCAAAGATCGCTTTAGAGCCTTATCATCCTGACCTATTTTTACATATTTTGAACCCTGCTGAACGTGAAAGAAAATTAAAACGCGAAGGTGTAGAAGAATTATATCTCCTTGATTTTAGTAGCCAATTTGCTAGTCTCACGGCAGAAGAATTTTTTGCAACTTATATCAAGGCTATGAATGCCAAAATTATTGTTGCAGGTTTTGATTATACATTTGGTTCTGACAAAAAAACAGCAGAAGATTTAAAGGATTACTTTGATGGAGAAGTCATTATTGTCCCACCTGTAGAAGATGAGAAAGGAAAGATTAGTTCAACACGTATCCGTCAAGCTATTTTAGATGGAAATGTGAAAGAAGCAGGAGAACTTTTGGGGGCGCCACTTCCGTCGAGAGGTATGGTGGTTCATGGTAATGCTCGTGGTCGTACGATTGGTTATCCGACAGCTAATTTGGTGCTTTTAGACCGTACTTATATGCCAGCAGATGGCGTTTATGTCGTTGATGTTGAGATTCAACGCCAGAAGTATCGTGCTATGGCTAGTGTCGGGAAAAATGTGACCTTTGATGGAGAAGAAGCACGTTTTGAAGTCAATATTTTTGATTTTAATCAAGATATTTATGGGGAAACCGTCATGGTTTATTGGCTCGATCGCATTCGAGATATGACCAAATTTGACTCAGTTGATCAATTAGTGGATCAGTTAAAGGCAGATGAAGAAGTAGCTCGCAATTGGTCTTAAGAGTTTGAGTAATTAAAAAAGAGGTTGTCTGTAACCCAAAAGATAGATGATTTAGTCTAACTTTTGAGGTCACTACACTACCTCTTTTTATTCTTTTTCAAAGGTGAAGCCTTCTCCAAGGATTTCATGGGCTTCTGTGATCGTGATAAAGGCTTGAGGGTCAATTCGATGAATCATTTCCTTCATTTTCACAATCTCATTTCTACCGACAATACAGTAGATAATCTTCAAATCTTTTTGACTATAGTAGCCTTGACCGGAAATAAAAGTAACACCTCTTCCTAGGTCATCATTAATCGCCTTAGCAAGTTGATCAGGACGTTTTGTGATAATCATAAAGCCTTTACCAGCATAGCCACCTTCGCCAATCAAATCAATAACACGAGAAACGATAAAATCAAATAATAGCGTGTAAGAAACCAATCTCAAATCCTTGAAGATGAGGAGGATAAGCATAAGAATACAAAAATCTAAGATAAAGAGTAGTTTCCCCATGGATATATGAGTGTATTTGTTGAGAATACGAGCTACAATATCAGTTCCGCCAGTTGTCCCACCAGCATTAAAGATAATTCCGAGCCCAATTCCTAATAGAATTCCAGCTATAAGGGCTGTAATCAGTAAATCACCTTGCAGATCAATATGAAGGGGAATACGCTCAAAAAAAGCCAACCAGGCAGACAAGGCTAAGGTTCCGAGCAAACTAGAATAGAGGGATTTTGCTCCAAATATTTTCCAAGCTAGGATAAAAAGGGGAATGTTAATCAGCAGGTTCATGAGGGAAACAGGGATTTTAAAAAGATAAAAGGTGATGAGGGTAATACCTGTCGCTCCTCCTTCAAAGAGGTGATGAGGAACTACAAAATAAGTTAGCCCAAAAGCATAAATGGCAGCACCTAGTAAAATGGTTAAAACGGGATAAATTTTTTTAATCATAGGAACCTCTTTTCTTATAAGTAGATTATATCAAATTTTTAAGGAAAATTTGAATGACTCCATTAGGATTTTTAATCTTTTTTTGATATAATTAGAAGTAAGAAAGCCAATCTGAATCCTAAAATAGAAAGATTGATACTATGACAAAAATTAAGATTGTAACCGATTCATCTGTTACTATTGAACCAGAACTAGTAAAACAATTAGATATAACAATTGTTCCATTATCTGTAATGATTGATAATGTTGTTTATTCTGATGCGGATTTGAAAGAAGAAGGTAAATTTCTTCAGTTGATGCAAGAAGCTAAGAATCTTCCGAAAACAAGTCAGCCACCTGTAGGTGTCTTTGCTGAAGTATTTGAAGACCTATGCAAGGATGGTAGTCAGATTATCGCTATTCATATGTCCCATGCTCTTTCGGGGACTGTAGAAGCAGCGCGTCAAGGTGCTAGCCTATCTACTGCAGATGTGACTGTTCTTGATAGCTCTTTTACAGATCAAGCCTTGAAATTCCAAGTTGTTGAGGCTGCGAGATTAGCTCAAGAAGGCAAAGACATGGAGACCATTTTATCTCATGTAGAAGAGGTTAAAAACCACACAGAACTTTATATTGGCGTTTCAACTTTGGAAAATCTTGTCAAAGGTGGACGAATTGGCCGTGTAACCGGATTGTTGAGTTCACTTCTCAATATCCGTGTTGTCATGCAGATGAAGGACCATGAATTGCAGCCAATTGTTAAAGGTCGTGGAGCTAAAACTTTTAAAAAATGGTTGGATGAGTTGACAGCATCTCTCTCTGAACGTTCTGTAGCAGAGATTGGAATTTCATATTCTGGTAGTGCTGATTGGGCAAAAGAGATGAAAGAAAACTTACAAGCCTACGTTGAAAAGCCAATTTCAGTTTTGGAAACAGGATCTATTATTCAAACTCACACGGGTGAAAACGCTTGGGCTATTTTGGTACGTTACCACTCCTAAAAAAATAAATAAAATGGGAAGAAATAGCGTTTTTAACTTGACCTAAAAGAGATTTTAGGATATGATTATACTTGTTAATTAGAAAATAAATTGGAGGAATCGTTAACATGGCAAACAAACAAGATTTGATCGCTAAAGTAGCAGAAGCTACAGAATTGACTAAGAAAGACTCAGCAGCAGCAGTTGAAGCTGTATTTGCAGCAGTAGCTGACTACCTTGCAGCTGGTGAAAAAGTTCAATTGATCGGTTTTGGTAACTTTGAAGTTCGTGAGCGTGCTGCACGTAAAGGTCGCAACCCACAAACTGGTAAAGAAATCACAATTGCAGCTTCTAAAGTTCCAGCATTCAAAGCTGGTAAAGCTCTTAAAGACGCTGTTAAATAATCAGCCTTTAAAAAGCCTATTGTATCAAGCTTTCTAGCTTGGTCAATAGGCTTTTATTTTTCATTTTTTCACTTGTTTTAGGATGATATCAACCTGCATTTTCATTGTTTTATAAGAGAGATGAGTCTTTATGGTTTATTTGTCTCAAAATCAAACCCTGAAGGTGGATAATCGCATTCTATGATATTTTATTGATTTTCAGTTGTAATCATATCAAATATTTAAGTAGAAAGAAAAATCATATACTATCTATTGAAAATATTATAAATCAGATAAAAAGACAGGTGAAATCTTCTGTGTTATACTAGAGATATGTTAGATTTGAAAGAATACGGTATCGTCATGTGGTCGGAGGAAAAGATCATTTCTTTCCGTGAGAAACTTCTTAGTTGGTATGATGAAAACAAAAGAGATTTACCGTGGCGCAGAAGTAAAAATCCTTATCATATCTGGGTGTCTGAAATCATGCTCCAGCAGACCAGGGTGGATACGGTTATTCCCTATTATAAACGATTCTTGGAATGGTTTCCGACCGTGGAAAGTTTGGCAACTGCACCTGAAGAAGGTTTGTTGAAGGCTTGGGAAGGTTTGGGCTATTATTCTCGAGTTCGTAATATGCAGGCTGCTGCTCAACAGATTATGGCTGATTTTGGTGGTCAATTTCCAAACACCTATGAAGGAATTTCCAGCCTGAAAGGAATTGGACCTTACACAGCAGGAGCCATTTCCAGTATTGCTTTTAACTTGCCTGAGCCAGCTGTAGATGGTAATGTCATGCGGGTCTTGGCGCGTCTATTTGAAGTTAATCACGATATTGGGATTCCAAGTAATCGCAAAATTTTTCAGGCAATGATGGAAATTCTGATTGACCCAGAACGGCCAGGTGACTTTAATCAAGCCTTGATGGACTTAGGATCTGATATTGAGGCTCCTGTAAATCCTAGGCCAGAAGAGAGTCCAGTGAAGGATTTTAGTGCGGCATATCAGAATGGAAGCATGGACCGTTATCCAATTAAGGCTCCAAAGAAAAAGCCTGTTCCTATTTATCTTAAAGCCTTGGTGGTCAAAAATACTCAGGGGCAATTTTTACTTGAAAAAAATGAAAGTGAAAAGCTATTGGCAGGTTTTTGGCATTTCCCCTTGATAGAAGTTGATAACTTTTCGCAAGAAGAACAGTTTGACCTCTTTCATCAGGTTGCGGAAGAAAACGTGAACTTTGGTCCAAGTCCAGAAGAGAGTTTCCAGCAGGACTATGACTTAGAAGTTGATTGGCTTGATGTTTATTTTGAGACTGTCAAGCATGTCTTTAGTCATCGCAAGTGGCATGTTCAAATTGTAGCAGGTCAGGTAAGTGACTTCCATGACTTTTCAGATAGGGAAGTTCGCTGGCTTTCACCAGAAGAGTTTAAGAATTATCCACTTGCCAAACCCCAACAAAAAATCTGGCAGGCTTATGCAAAAGCCAATATAGACAGTAGCAAAGACTAGCTATTGTGTCTTCTTGTTATTTTTTTGGTATAATAGTAGAGAAAAAGGTGAACATATGAAAAAAATATTAATTGTAGATGATGAAAAACCAATCTCGGATATTATCAAGTTTAATATGACCAAGGAAGGTTACGAAGTTGTAACTGCTTTTAACGGTCGTGAAGCGCTAGAGCAATTTGAAGCATCAAATCCAGATATTATTATTCTGGATTTGATGCTTCCAGAAATTGATGGCTTAGAAGTTGCGAAGACTATTCGCAAGACCAGTAGTGTGCCTATTATCATGCTTTCAGCTAAGGATAGCGAATTTGACAAGGTTATCGGTTTAGAGCTTGGGGCGGATGACTATGTGACAAAACCCTTCTCGAATCGTGAGTTGCAGGCGCGTGTTAAAGCACTTCTGCGTCGTTCTCAGCCTATGCCAGTAGATGAGCAGGAAGGAGACAGCAAACCTCAGCCTATCCAAATTGGAGATTTAGAAATTGTTCCAGATGCCTATGTTGCTAAGAAATACGGTGAAGAACTAGACTTAACCCACCGTGAATTTGAACTCTTGTACCACTTGGCTTCTCATATCGGTCAAGTGATTACACGTGAACACTTGCTTGAAACGGTCTGGGGTTACGATTATTTCGGAGATGTTCGAACAGTCGACGTAACTATTAGACGTTTGCGTGAGAAGATTGAAGACACACCAAGCCGTCCTGAGTATATTCTAACACGTCGTGGTGTTGGTTATTATATGAGAAATAATGATTAAACTAATTAAAGACACAGTTTTAACTAGTGATTTTATCTTTGTCCTCATTCTACTTGGCTTTATTTTAGTCGTGACCTTGCTTTTACTAGAAAATCGTCGGGATAATATTCGGTTGAAGAAAATCAATCAAAAGGTAAAGGATTTAATTGCAGGAGATTATTCTCGAGTATTGGATTTACAGGGAAGTTCTGAAATTACAAATATTACTAATAATCTCAATGATATGTCAGAAGTGATTCGACTGACTCAAGAAAATCTTGAACAAGAAACTAAGAGACTAAATAGTATTCTGTCTTACATGACTGACGGAGTCCTTGCAACCAATCGTCGTGGCAAGATTACCATGATTAATGACATGGCTAAGAAACAGCTAGGTGTTCAGAAAGAAGATGTTCTTAATAAAAGCATTTTAGAATTGCTTAAGATTGCAGATGAGTATGAACTTCGCGATTTGATCACCCAGATTCCTGAGCTTATGATTGATTCTCAGGATGGTAATGGTGAATATCTGAGTCTTCGTGTACGTTTTGCTTTAATCCGTCGTGAGTCCGGCTTTATCTCTGGTCTGGTTGCTGTTTTACACGATACGACGGAGCAGGAGAAGGAAGAGCGCGAACGGAGGCTCTTTGTTTCCAACGTTAGTCATGAGCTACGTACTCCTCTAACTAGTGTGAAATCTTATCTTGAAGCCTTGGATGAAGGAGCATTATCAGAACCTGTTGCACCAGACTTTATCAAGGTCTCTCTAGACGAAACTAACCGTATGATGCGGATGGTGACAGACCTTCTCCATCTTTCACGTATTGATAATGCAACCAGTCATTTGGATGTAGAGCTGATTAATTTCACTGCTTTTATTACCTTTATTCTTAACCGTTTTGATAAGATGAGGGGACCAGATGAAGAGAAGAAATATGATTTGGTAAGGGATTATCCGATTACTTCAGTCTGGATAGAGATTGATACAGATAAAATGACACAGGTGATTGACAACATTCTTAACAATGCTATTAAGTATTCTCCAGATGGTGGGAAAATTACAGTGACCATGAAGACAACCGATGATCAGATGATTTTATCCATCTCAGACCAAGGATTGGGTATTCCTAAGCAGGATTTACCACGTATCTTTGACCGTTTTTATCGTGTGGATCGCGCTAGAAGTCGTGCCCAAGGTGGTACGGGTCTAGGACTAGCAATTGCTAAAGAAATTGTCAAACAACATGAGGGCTTTATTTGGGCTAAGAGTGAATACGGTAAGGGATCAACCTTCACCATTGTGCTCCCTTATGATAAGGATGCAGTGAAAGAAGAAGTATGGGAGGATGAAGTAGAAGACTAGAATGAGTGAAACAGGCTTTAAATACAGTATTTTAGCGTCGGGTTCCAGTGGCAATTCCTTTTATCTGGAAACTCCAAAAAAGAAACTTTTAGTGGATGCCGGCTTGTCTGGGAAAAAAATTACCAGCCTACTTGCTGAAATTAATCGCAAGCCAGAAGATTTGGATGCCATCCTGATTACGCATGAGCATTCTGACCATATTCATGGAGTAGGTGTTTTGGCTCGTAAGTATGGTATGGATTTGTATGCCAATGAAAAGACCTGGCAGGCTATGGAAAACAGCAAGTATCTTGGCAAGGTGGATTCTTCGCAAAAGCATATCTTTGAAATGGGCAAAACCAAAACCTTTGGAGATATCGACATCGAGAGTTTTGGTGTTAGCCATGACGCAGTCGCACCGCAGTTCTATCGCTTTATGAAGGATGACAAGAGTTTTGTCATGCTGACTGATACAGGTTATGTTAGTGATCGTATGGCTGGCATTGTTGAAAATGCGGATGGCTATCTCATAGAATCTAATCATGATGTGGAGATTTTGCGAGCAGGTTCTTACGCTTGGCGACTCAAACAACGAATCCTATCGGATCTTGGTCACCTTTCTAATGAGGATGGTGCTGAAGCTATGATTCGGACCTTAGGAAACCGCACTAAGAAGATCTACCTTGGGCATTTATCTAAGGAGAACAATATCAAGGAACTGGCTCATATGACCATGGTCAATCAGCTGGCGCAAGCTGATCTAGGTGTAGGAGTAGACTTTAAGGTTTACGATACCTCACCAGATACCGCAACACCATTGACTGAGATATAAAAAGAAGGCTCTTTGTCAACTGTAGAGGTGCAGATAAGCTAAACTCAAGAAAGGACAAATTTCGTCCTTTCTTTTTTATTATGTGACTTTCAGTCCGTCTCGCTCCGTTAGGTGCGAGACAAAAAAACCACCCGCTATGCGGGTGCGCGTCGAAGGTTATACCCAAAAAACTCCAAACGCGATACAATAAAGGTGTTCAAGGCAATTGTAAAGCGAAAGAGTCAAAAATATGGCACAAAAGGCTCATAGTTTATCACACACAAAGTGGCACTGTTCTATCACATTATGCTCAACCCTAAGTATAGACGAAAAGTCATCTATAATCAATATAGAAGTAGTTTAGGCGAAATATTTCATCGCTTGTGTAGTTATAAAGGAGTTGAAATTATCGAGGGTCACTTAATGCCAGACCATGTGCATATGTTAGTAAGTATTCCACCAAGGATAAGTGTTTCGAGTTTCATGGGTTATTTAAAAGGAAAAAGTGCGCTCATGATGTTTGATAAACACGCCAATCTCAAGTACAAGTTTGTGAATCGGCATTTCTGGGCGGAAGGTTATTATATGAGTACGGTGGGACTCAATGAAGCTACAATTAAGAAAAATATCCAAGATTAAAGAAATGGTCCAGTGGATGATTTCTTCACGAGTATGAAAATTTGAGAACGAGTAAAGCATGATATAGCACTAGATAAATTAAGTGTAAAAGAGTATGAGGATCCCTTTAGGGATAGTGGTAAGTGATACTAAAGCCTCTTTAAGAGGCAAGTGACGAGTCAAGAGCAATAAGGCTTGAACAAAGTGAAAGCCAGCGTCTTTAGGCGCTGGCTGGTAATTTGGGCTTATAGCCCTGGAACAAATCACCCGTTTGACGGGTGGTCATGATTTGAAAAAAAACATGTGTGACATGTTTTTCTACCACCCAATCTAAGGTATTGTGAAGAGCTACAGTATAGTAGATTGAAATAGAATCTAAACAAATTGATTAAGAAATTTAAAGTAATTTCTAAAAATATTTTAGAAGCGATATTGTGCAATTCTAGATTCAATCTACTATAAAGACCACGGATTTGTATTGTTCATCTTTATTATAAGGTAAACTTCAAGGTGAACTTCTTTTTCTATCATGAGTTAGCAGGCTCTACCTGCTTGAAGTTTTTTATAGACTTTTCTTTTTGAAAACTGTCAGTCCACTTATATTAAAAATTACAATAACAGCTAAAGTAACTATAAGTGTATAGAAAATGGATTCACTATTAGCAGTCATTGCATAGAAAAACTGCAATGATAAATATGGCAAAATTTTGATATTTGGGAAGATGAGCATTGGCATAGAAAGTAAGATAGAGCTGACCAAATAACCAATAAATACCGCAAGATAAGAATGACTAACATAGAGAATGAAGGAAACAATGGAAAGCCAAGCAAGGAGGCAAAGGAATTGAAGGAAAATGGTTACCAGTAGATTGCCAATAAAGCCATCAGGCATAGTTCCAAATCCATTTAAGATAGTTGCTGGAATAAATGCAATCACAAGACAGATGATGACTTGCAAAAGTGCAATACAAGTCAATACAAAGGCTTTGGCAAGGAAAAACTCGGTACGAGAAACACCCACTGTTAAATTATTTTTATAGAGTTTACCGATTAAATCAACTCCAAGAACGAGGCAGGCTAGGATGATACAGAGAAAAACGAGGTTTGAACCTTGACTAGAAGCGTTAATAAGTGCTTGTACACCGTCCCAACCATGGGTTGGAATTTCTGGTTCTTCTGTCTGGATTGCCATCAGATGACCAGTAGCTCCTATACTTGCACCCATTAGCATGAGAGCAAAGAGAATGAATTCTGTAATCCAAAAACCTTTGGAACGGAAAAGACGGTAAAAGTCTGCTTGAATGGTATGTATCATGATTTTCCTCCTATTGGACCAATTGAGTGAAGTATTCTTCTAGGTTTTGACGGGCATAGTAAATCTCGTCAATGGCGACATCTGCCAAGGTTAATTCCTTAAGAATCTGTTTGACATCTTGTTCCTGACCAAAGATATGGATTTCATTTTCTGGATTCACAACCTTGAACTGGAGCTGGATTTGTTCTTTCAATACTTGACAAGCTTTCTCTTGGTCAGCTGTCTTAAGAACAATGTAATCCTCGCTTAGTGTTTCAAATTCAGCTTTGCTGATTTCACGGATAATCTTGCCTTGATCTAATATTCCAAAGCGATTAGCTACGAGGTAGAGTTCTGACAAGATATGACTAGAGATGAGAATGGTTATCCCTTTTTCTTGATTGAGCCGTTGAATCATCAGACGAAATTCTTTGATACCGATTGGGTCGAGACCATTGATAGGTTCATCTAAGATCAGGAAGTCTGGTTTAGATAGGAGGGCAATGGCGATACCAAGTCTTTGTTTCATTCCTAGCGAGAAATCACGAAAGACTTTTTTACCTGTATCTGACAAGCCTACATAGTCCAGCGTTTCTCGAATGACTTGATCAGCATTTGGAACATGACGAATCATACAGTAATATTTCAGGTTTTGATAGGCTGTTAAGTGATTATGAGCTACAGGTGATTCGATAACTGAACCTACTCGAGATAGAGACTTGCTCCATTCATTTTCCGAATGGCTAGAGAAGAGGGAAACTGTTCCTTTATCCGCAAAGAGTAGTTGCGTAATGATTTTTATCAAAGTGGTCTTCCCAGCTCCGTTCTTCCCGATAAGTCCATAAATATCTCCCTCTCTTATCGTTAGATGAAGATCCTGAAGGATAGCTTGTTTGTCGAAGTTTTTGGACAATCCATGAATGTCAAGTACTGTTTTCATGATTCTCTCCTTTTGATTTATTTTGATAACTTTAGTATAAAGCATAGAAATCAAAGAAAGCTCAAGGATTTCTAAAGAGTTTCTAAAGTTTTAGGAATTCTTAAATATCAAAACCCAGTTGATATGAACTGGGCTTTTTTACTATAAAATATATTTCTCAATGGCACGCGCAACGCCGTCTTCTTCGTTGCTTGCTGTAACGACATCCGCAAGAGATTTGACATAATCGCTGGCATTTCCCATTGCAATTCCAAGCCCTGCAAACTGGAGCATTTCAATATCGTTATTGGCATCGCCCATAGCCATGGTTTCTGATGGATCAATTTTCAAAATATCTGCTAGTCGAGAAAGAGCGGTAGCCTTTGTCGTACCAAGTGGCATGGCTTCATAAATGACAGGCTGCGAACGAACGCCACTAAATCGTTGGCAGAGTTCCCCAGCAAAACGCTGCTCAAAATCATCTGTTTGCTCTTTTGTCCCCAAAAACATCCCTTGGAACATACGGTACTTGCCACTAGTCGCTTCCTCAAGAGAAATTTCAGTCAGGTCTGAGAAGACTAGGTCGGCATCATTTTGGATGACTTGATTGGGTTTGCCACCGAGGACAAAATAATGTTCCTCATCAAAAAGAGTCAACTGAACATCACTTTTTTCAGCTAGATCATAGAGGTATTCGATGTCTGCTGAACTGAGTTCTTGCCAATCAACCAAACTCCAATCGCTAGTCTGGTGGGTTGAGCAACCGTTGTTAACAATCACATACTCATTCTGGAGATCAAGCCCCAATTTTTTATAGTAGGGGAGGACACCGAAAAGCGGGCGACCCGTACAAAGAACCAGTTTGACACCTTTTTCAATGGCTTGGTGAATAGCAGTAATGTGAGCTTGTGGGATTTCCTTGGCTTCATTGAGGAGGGTTCCGTCCATATCCAAGGCTAGTAGTTTAATCATAAGACTTCCTTTTCTAGGTGTTTTGCTTTTATTATAGCATATAGAACATAAAATGTCTGACAGAATTGTAACATTCAAGCTCCCTTTTCTTGAAAAATAAAATAAGTTATCTTATAATATGTATACTTAATATTTAAGGAAAAATAATGTCAAAGTATCACTTTAATTCAATTTACAAGAATGATGAAACAGAGTCCACAGGTCTTCTTTTCATCAAAGTCTACAACAAGTGGGAAAGTAATTTAAAAAGAGTTTTAAAATCAGTTGGTCTTACTTTGCCCCAATTTATCGTTTTGACTTCGCTCTTATTTCTGACGAATAGAGAGGAATATGTAACACAAGTTGATATTGCTCGTTTCACAGGTATGGATGTCATGACGGTTTCTCAGATTGTCCGGTTACTAGAGAAGAAAGACTACATTAGACGCGATCAACATCCAAAGGATAGTCGAGCCAAACTGGTTTTAGTGACGAAGTCTGGTGTGGAGAAGGTCAATCAAGCTTTACCCTTAGTAGAAGGGGTTGATGAAGAATTTTTTGAAAAACTTTCTAACGATAGAGAAAGTTTTAATCGCATGTTAGTAGAGTTGGAGGATAAAAATGCCTAGATATTGGGTCGGAATTGTTTCAAAGAATCATGTTTTAAGAGGAGTTGAGGGGAATTTTTGCCAGGTCTGTCATGGAAAGGGCGGCCCCTTAAACCGTATGAAAAAAGGCGATTATCTTTTATACTATAGCCCCAAATACGATATGAATGGTCAAGATAAGTTACAGGCTTTTGTGGCCGTAGGTAAAATTATAGATGACAAAGCCTATCAAGTAGAGCAGTTTGAAGGATTCTTTCCCTTTAGACGAAATGTCGAGTATTATCTACCAGTCAAAGATTGCTCCATAGAAATAGCCAGACAACATCCTGAATGGAAAAACTATACTTCTAGGCTTCGTTATGGGCATTTTGAAGTTTCCAAAGACTTTTTCCTATATATATTTCATCATATGAAAGTGGATGACGAAGCTTGATTGATTTGCTAGTTAAATGATTGTCAACAAGAATTTTGGATTTGGACAGTGAAGCGAACTTTGCTATAATAGAGTAAGAAACTTTGAGAAACCAAACGAGGCTGAGATGAAATTACTGTATACTGATATTCGGACTTCTTTGACAGAAATCTTGACCAGAGAGGCGGAAGAGCTGGTTGCTGCTGGCAAGCGGGTTTTCTACATCGCTCCTAACTCTCTTTCATTTGAAAAGGAATGTGCCGTGCTGGAATGCTTGTCCCAGCAGGCTTCTTTTGCTATTACCGTTACGCGCTTTGCTCAAATGGCTCGTTACCTGGTTTTAAATGACTTGCCTACAAAGACCAGTCTTGATGATATTGGCCTTGGGATGGTCTTTTACAGATGTCTTGCCGAACTTGATCCTAAGGATTTACGTGTTTATGGAGCTATCAAGCAGGATCCTCAATTTATCCAGCAGTTGATTGATCTTTACCACGAGATGACCAAAGCTCAGATGAGTTTTTTGGACTTGGAGAGTTTGACGGATGAGGACAAGAGAGCCGATTTACTCTTGATTTTTGAGAAAGTAACTGCTTATCTCAATCAAGGCCAGTTGGCTCAGGGAAGTCAGTTGTCCCATTTGATTGAGGTTATTGAGAATGACAAAGTTAGTAGTGATTTCACTCAAATCGCCTTGGTTATTGATGGATTTACCCGTTTTTCTGCTGAGGAAGAGCGGATTGTGGACTTACTTCATGGCAAGGGTGTTGAGATTGTTATCGGGGTTTATGCTAGTAAGAAAGCCTATACCAGTCCTTTTAGCGAGGGTAATCTCTACCAAGCCAGTGTGGACTTTCTCCATCATCTATTCTCTAAATACCAAACTCCTGCCCAGGATTATTCTCAAACTCAGGAGCAGATGGATAGTTTTGACAAGGCCTCTCGTTTATTGGAATCGTCCTATGACTTCTCAGAACTTTCCTTAGAAATCGATGATAAGGACCGTGAAAACTTACAAATCTGGTCTTGTTTGACTCAAAAGGAAGAGTTGGAGTTGGTAGCCCGTAGCATCCGTCAGAAATTACATGCCAATCCAGATCTGAGTTACAAGCATTTTCGTATTCTCTTGGGCGATGTAACTTCTTACCAGTTATCGCTGAAAACCATTTTTGACCAGTATCAGATTCCTTTCTATCTTGGTAGAAGCGAATCCATGGCGCATCATCCCTTGACACAGTTTGTCGAGTCTATCTTGGCTTTAAAACGCTACCGTTTTCGTCAGGAGGATTTGATTAACCTTCTCAGAACAGGTTTGTATACGGACCTTAGTCAAGCTGAAATTGATGCTTTTGAGCAATATATCCGCTATCTTGGTATCAATGGCTTGACAGCCTTTCAGCAAACCTTTACCAAATCCCACCATGGAAAATTTAATTTAGAGCAATTAAATGCTCTTCGTCTGCGTATTTTAACACCTCTTGAGACTCTTTTTGCTAGCCGAAAACAAAAGGCTGAAAATCTCTTGCAAAAGTGGAAGGTCTTTCTAAAAGAAGGAGCGGTGCCCAAGCAGTTGCAAGATTTGACAGCTACCATGGAAGTCCTAGAACAAGAAAGACAAGCAGAAGTTTGGAAGACATTCTGTCATGTTTTAGAACAATTTGCGACTGTTTTTGCTGGATCACAGGTTAATCTTGAGGATTTCCTAGCCTTGCTCCATTCTGGAATGAGCCTATCTCAGTATCGCACCATTCCAGCAACAGTGGACACCGTTTTGGTGCAGAGTTATGATTTGATTGCTCCTCTGACAGCTGACTTTGTCTACGCCATTGGGCTGACGCAGGATCATTTACCAAAAATAGCGCAAAACACCAGTCTTTTGACTGATGAAGAAAGACAAAACCTAAACCAAGCGACCGAAGAAGGCGTTCAATTGCTGATTGCCAGCAGTGAAAATCTCAAAAAAAATCGCTATACTATGCTTTCCTTGGTCAATTCTGCTCGTAAAGAGTTGGTCTTGTCGGCTCCAAGCCTTTTTAATGAAAGTGAAAGTAAGGAATCTGCCTATCTTCAAGAGCTGGTCCATTTTGGATTTAGTCGGAAAGAGAAGAGGATGAATCATAAAGGGCTGTCTAAGGAAGATATGGGCTCATATCACAGTCTTTTGTCTAGTCTGGTTGCCTATCACCAGCAGGGCGAGACAAGTGATAGTGAGCAAGATTTGACCTTTGTCAAGGTTCTGGCGCGTGTAATGGGTAAAAAACTAGACCAGCAAGGTTTGGAAAATCCAGCCCTCCTAACCAGTCCAAGTAGCAAGCAGTTGGCTAAGGACACCTTACAAGCTCTCTATCCTGCTGATCAAGAGTTTTACCTATCTACCTCTGGTTTGACAGAGTTTTACCGTAACCAATACAGTTATTTCCTCCGTTATGTTCTAGGCTTGCAGGAGGAATTACGCCTACGTCCTGATGCCCGTAGTCACGGGAATTTCTTGCACCGCATTTTTGAACGTGCCTTGCAGTTGCCTGACGAAGATTCCTTTGACCAACGTTTGGAACAAGCTATCCAAGAAACCAGTCAGGAACGGGAATTTGAAGCTATTTATCAGGAAAGTTTGGAAGCCCAGTTTACCAAGGAAGTTTTGCTTGATGTTGCACGGACGACTGGACATATTCTCCGACACAATCCAGCCATCGAAACCATCAAAGAAGAGGCGAACTTCGGGGGTAAAGAGCAGGCCTTTATTCAATTGGATAATGGGCGCAGTGTCTTTGTACGAGGTAAGGTTGACCGCATTGACCGATTGAAAGCTGATGGGGCGATAGGAGTAGTAGACTACAAATCCAGTCTGACTCAGTTCCAGTTTCCTCATTTCTTTAATGGTCTTAATTCCCAGTTGCCAACTTATCTAGCTGCCTTAAAAAGAGAAGGGGAGCAGAACTTTTTCGGTGCCATGTACTTAGAAATGGCTGAGCCTGTCCAATCTCTGATGGCCGTTAAAAGTCTGGCAGGTGCAGTAGTAGAAGCCAGCAAGTCTATGAAATACCAAGGACTCTTTTTAGAAAAAGAAAGCAGTCATTTGGGCGAATTTTACAACAAAAACAAAGCTAACCAGCTAACAGATGAGGAATTCCAGCTCCTACTGGACTACAATGCCCATCTGTACAAGAAGGCAGCTGAGAAGATTTTAGAAGGTCAGTTCGCCATTAACCCTTATACTGAAAATGGCAGAAGTATTGCACCGTATGTTCAGCAACACCAAGCCATCACAGGCTTTGAAGCCAATTATCACTTGGGTCAAGCTCGTTTCCTAGAAAAGTTGGACTTGGCTGACGGCAAGCGTCTGGTCGGAGAAAAACTCAAGCAAGCTTGGTTTGAAAAAATAAGAGAGGAGTTGAATCGATGAAGCGTATTCCCTTTTTAACTGAGGAGGAGATTCAAAAACTGCAAGAAGTAGAAGCAAATTCGAGCAAGGAACAAAAGAAAACTGCCGAGCAAATCGAAGCTATCTACACTTCTGGTCAGAATATCCTGGTTTCAGCATCGGCTGGTTCTGGTAAAACCTTTGTCATGGCCGAGCGTATTCTGGATCAGTTAGCGCGTGGTGTCGAAATTTCTCAACTCTTTATCTCAACCTTTACCGTCAAGGCTGCGACTGAACTTAAAGAACGTTTGGAGAAAAAAATCAGCCAACAAATCCAAGAAAGCGATGACGTTGACCTCAAACAACACTTGGGTCGTCAGTTGGCAGACATACCCAACGCTGCCATCGGTACCATGGACTCATTTACACAAAAGTTCCTTAGCAAACACGGTTATCTAATTAATATTGCGCCTAATTTCCGTATTTTACAAAACCAAAGCGAGCAACTCCTTCTAAAAAATGAAGTCTTCCATGAGGTCTTTGAAGCCCATTACCAAGGTAAACAAAAAGAGACCTTTAGTCATTTGCTGAAAAATTTTGCTGGGCGTGGCAAGGACGAACGGGGTCTGCGCCAACAGGTCTATAAAATCTATGACTTCCTCCAATCCACCAGCAATCCTCAGAAATGGCTGAGTGAGTCTTTCCTCAAAGGCTTTGAGAAAGCTGATTTTAGCAGTGAAAAAGAAAAACTGACCACACAAATCCAGCAAGCTCTTTGGGACTTGGAAAGTTTCTTCCGTTATCATCTGGATAATGATGCCAAGGAGTTTCCAAAGGCTGCTTATCTAGAAAATGTCCAGTTTATTCTGGATGAAATTGGCTCCTTAAATCAAGAGTCGGATAGTCAGGATTATCAAGCGGTGCTTTCGCGTGTTGTCGCAATTTCGAAAGAGAAAAACGGCCGAGCTCTGACCAATGCGAGTCGTAAGGCTGATCTGAAGCCACTGGCCGATGCCTACAACGAAGAGAGAAAGACCCAGTTTGCTAAACTAGGACAACTGTCAGACCAGATAACCATTCTCGACTATCAAGAACGTTATCATGGAGAGACCTGGGAACTAGCTAAGACTTTCCAAACCTTCATGAGTGATTTTGTGGAAGCTTATCGTCAGCGTAAACGCCAGGAAAATGCCTTTGAATTCGCTGATATCAGCCATTACACCATTGAGATTTTAGAAAATTTCCCGCAAGTTCGTGAAGCTTATCAGGAACGTTTCCACGAAGTCATGGTCGATGAGTATCAAGATACCAATCACATTCAAGAACGGATGTTGGAATTGCTATCTAATGGCAACAATCGCTTTATGGTGGGAGATATCAAGCAATCTATCTATCGTTTTCGTCAGGCAGATCCGCAGATTTTCAATGAGAAATTTCAACGCTATGCGCAAAATCCAAAAGAGGGCAAGCTGATTCTCCTCAAGGAAAATTTCCGTAGTAGTTCAGAAGTGCTGTCAGCAACCAACCATGTCTTTGAACGTCTCATGGACCAAGAGGTCGGCGAAATCAACTATGATAACATGCACCAGCTTGTTTTTGCCAATACTAAACTGACCCCCAATCCAGACAACAAGGCAGAATTTCTCCTCTATGATAAGGACGATACAAGTGAGGAAGAAGATAGTCAAACAGAAACGAAACTAACAGGCGAAATGCGCTTAGTCATCAAGGAGATTCTGAAACTCCACAAGGAACAAGGTGTTGCCTTTAAGGAAATTGCCCTTCTGACCTCTAGTCGCAGTCGTAATGACCAGATTCTCCTCGCCCTGTCTGAGTATGGGATTCCTGTCAAAACTGACGGAGAGCAAAACAATTATCTCCAATCCCTAGAAGTGCAAGTCATGCTAGACACCCTTCGTATCATTCACAATCCTCTTCAAGACTATGCCTTGGTTGCCCTTATGAAGTCTCCAATGTTTGGCTTTGATGAGGACGAGTTAGCACGTTTGTCCCTTCAGAAAGCAGAGGATAAAGTCCAAGAAAATCTCTATGAAAAACTGATCAATGCACAAAAACTGGCAAGTAGTCAAAAAGGCTTGATTCACACGGCTCTAGCTGAGAAACTAAAGCAATTCATGGATATCTTGGCTTCTTGGCGCCTGTATGCCAAAACACACTCCCTCTATGACTTGATTTGGAAGATTTATAACGACCGTTTTTATTATGACTATGTTGGAGCCTTGCCAAATGGTCCTGCTAGACAGGCCAATCTCTATGCCCTAGCACTGCGAGCTGACCAGTTTGAAAAGAGTAATTTCAAGGGCTTGTCACGTTTTATTAGCATGATTGACAAGGTCCTAGAAGCCCAACACGATCTTGCAAGCGTGGCCGTCGCACCGCCAAAAGATGCAGTAGAGCTCATGACCATCCACAAGAGTAAAGGGCTGGAGTTTCCTTACGTCTTTATCCTCAATATGGATCAAGATTTCAACAAGCAAGACTCTATGTCAGAGGTCATTCTCAGCCGTCAGAATGGTCTTGGTGTCAAATACATTGCCAAAATGGAGACAGGAGCAGTGGAAGATCACTATCCTAAAACCATCAAACTCTCCATTCCTAGTCTGACCTATAGACAGAACGAAGAAGAATTACAGCTGGCAAGCTATTCTGAGCAAATGCGTCTACTGTATGTTGCTATGACACGGGCTGAGAAAAAGCTCTATCTTGTCGGTAAAGGTTCTCGTGAAAAGCTGGAAGCCAAAGAATACCCAGCAGCTAAAAATGGAAAACTAAATAGCAACACTAGACTTCAAGCCAAGAATTTCCAAGATTGGATTTGGGCTATCAGTAAAATGTTTGCAAAGGATAATCTCAACTTTAGTTATCGTTTTGTTGGTGAAGATCAGCTGACTAGAGAAGCTATCGGAGAATTGAAAAACAAGAACCCTCTCCAAGATAGCTCCCAAGCAGACAATCGCCAGTCAGAAACCATCAAAGAAGCTCTTGAAATGCTGAAAGAGGTGGAAGTTTATAATACTCTTCACCGCGCAGCCATTGAACTTCCTAGTGTTCAAACCCCAAGTCAAATCAAGAAATTCTACGAACCAGTTATGGGTATGGAAGGTGTCGAGATTGCTGGTCAAGGCCAGTCAGTAGACAAGAAAATTAGCTTTGATCTACCAGATTTTTCAACTAAAGAAAAGGTAACTGGAGCTGAGATTGGTAGTGTTACCCACGAACTCATGCAGAGAATTGACCTCAGTCAGCGACCAACACTTGCTAGCCTGACAGAAACTCTCAAACAAGTTCAAACCAGCACAGCTGTCAGAGACAAGATCGATCTTGCTAAAATTCTTGCATTCTTTGACACAGCACTTGGTCAGGAAATTCTTGCTAATACCAACCATCTCTACCGCGAGCAACCCTTCTCCATGCTCAAACGAGACCAAAAGAGTCAGGAAGACTTCGTTGTCCGTGGTATTCTTGATGGCTATCTACTTTACGAGGATAAAATCGTTCTGTTCGACTATAAGACAGACCGCTATGATGATCCAAGTCAACTCATAGACCGTTATCATGGTCAGTTAGCCCTATACGGAGAGGCTTTGTCTCGAGCCTATTCGATTGAATATATTGAAAAATACTTGATTTTACTTGGTAAAGACGAAGTTCAAGTTGTAAAAGTATAATCTAGAAAGGAGACATCATGACACTTCCAGTTAGAAAATCCCTACACGATGCGGTTTTACAGGCTTCAAAAGCTGATACTTGGGAACAAGCTACCAAGGAATGGAATGAAGTTTCCTTGATTTTTAACGGTATCGGCCGTAGCAATTGTGTCTGTGGGAATGCCATCAAGTACGCCTACGAACTCTTTAATGGTGTCACAGGCCAACGCCTCTTTCCGATTGGTAGCGACTGTGTTCGTCATTTTCATCGATTGACCCTTGACCAGCAACTGGAAGAGGAAGAAAAACTGCTCAGAAAGGTTGAAAATCTGACCAGAAAAGCCCAGAAAAAGGAGAAAATCAAGGTCAATAAAAGTGACTTTGACGAGCGTCTTCTAAAGTGGCTCTGGGAAAAAGGTGTTTTTAAACCCAATCGTGGCAATCAGTTCTCACCTGAGAAAGACTACCAGCTCTTCCTAGAAGTCTTTCAAGGAGGAAGTTGGACCAAGGCGGAGCCAAAGAAAAAGGCTCGGATGGAAGAAGTCCTTGAAAAGTGTATCAAACCCTTTTTACTTGGGAAATCGGATGACCAACTCTACCTTGTCAAACTAGGCAAGGAGAAAATTGACTACGAACAAGAACTCCGTATCCAAGCAGAGAAAGAGCGCAAGAAGAGGGATAAAATCGCCAAGCAGTATGCAGACAATCTGGTTCTAGCAATGGGACCAGCAGAGCGTGCCTATCAAGATTACTTTGGCTTTACAGAAACCCTAACCCAAGAAGAACGCAAGTGGGAGAAAATTCTTTTTGGTAAAAATAGAACAGAAAGGGCTATCAAGGCCAAACAATACCAAAAAGAGCTGGAAAAAGACCAACGAATTGCTGCTCAGGATCCAAGTGAAAGAAAGCAGAAGCAGACCTGGCTCCTCAATTCCTATTTTCGTGAGCTTCCTGAAGAAAAATCCCGATTTGCTCGACTCTTATTAGAATATCGAAAAAGTGGAGAAGTCCCCTTTTCAACTGAATACCTATCCGACCATCTGCTCGACTTTTTCTATAAAATGAAAGCCTTTGAGTTTGAAATCGCACCAGAACAAGTCCGAGATTTTCTAAAAGAAAGTCTCCAGACAGATCATCTCTCCTCAGCACAAGAAAGCTGGATAGAAGGAATTCTCCTCAACTGCCTCAAACCATTTTTAGAACGATTAGTGATATAAGTAGCACCTACCGTGGAAATTTCATGGTAGGTTACATTTTATCCAAAAAGAGAAAATAGGAAATTGCAAACATTATTGCTTGGTATTTTATATATAAAACAAAGTATGAAAACGTAACGCAATTTTAAGACTTTTTGGTAAATTAAGAGTATAATTAAAGTATGTTACCTTTTTATAAGATAACAAGCTAATATAATAAAGTTTGCCTTACATATTTTTAAATTTTATTTCAAGGAGGAATAATGGAAAAGTATTTTGGTGAAAAACAGCAGCGTTTTTCATTTAGAAAATTATCAGTAGGACTTGTATCTGCAACGATTTCAAGTTTATTTTTTGTGTCTGTATTAGCTAGTTCAGCTGTAGAAGCTCAAGAGACTAAAGGTGTTCACTATAAATATGTGACAGAGTCAGAACTATCATCAGAAGAAAAGAAGCAGCTTGTCTATGATATTCCGACATACGTGGAGAATGATGATGAGACTTATTATCTTGTTTATAAATTAAATTCCCAGAATCAATTGGGGGAATTGCCAAATACTGGAAGCAAGAATGAGATGCAAGCCTTAGTTGCTGGTGCTAGCTTAGCAGCTCTGGGAATTTTAATTTTTGCCGTTTCTAAGAAAAAAGTTAAGAATAAAACAGTATTACATTTAGTATTGGTTGCAGGAATAGGAAATGGTGTCTTAGTTTCAGCTCATGCTTTAGAAAATAATCTCTTACTGAATTACAATACTGACTATGAATTAATCTCAGGAGAAAAATTACCTCTTCCTAAAGATATTTCAGGTTACAGATATGTTGGATATATCAAAGAGGGAAACATAACTTCTGAATCTAAAGTAAGTAATCAAGAGAAATCAGTAGCTACTCCTAAAAATCAACAAAAGGTGGATTATAGTGTTACACCGAATTTTGTCGAGAATCCATCAACAGTACAAGCTATGCAGGAACAAACATCTGTTTCTTCAACTAAGCCGACAGAAGTTCAAGTAGTTGAAAAAACTCTCTCTGCAGAATTAACCAATCCAAGAAAAGAAGAGAAACAATCTTCAAATTCTGCCGTTGTAAGCGCAAAAGGCGAACCTGCAACCCAATCTGCCTTACCAGAAGCAGTTGTAACCGACAAAGGGGAGCCTGCAGTTCAACCAGAGTTTCCCGAAGCTGTAGTAACTGACAAAGGTGAACCTGCAGTCCAACCCGTCTTACCAGAGGCTGTAGTAAGTGACAAAGGTGAACCTGCAGTTCAGCCAAAGTTACCAGAAGCAGTTGTAACCGACAAAGGGGAGCCTGCAGTTCAAGCAGAGTTGCCAGAAGCTGTTATAACCGATAAAGGGGAACCTGCAACCCAATCTGCCTTACCAGAAGCTGTAGTAAGTGACAAAGGCGAGCCTGCAGTCCAACCTGCGTTACCAGAAGCAGTTGTAACCGACAAAGGGGAGCCTGCAGTTCAACCAGAGTTGCCAGAAGCTGTTGTAACTGACAAAGGTGAACCTGCAGTCCAACCCGTCTTACCAGAGGCTGTAGTAAGTGACAAAGGTGAACCTGCAGTTCAGCCAAAGTTACCAGAAGCAGTTGTAACCGACAAAGGGGAGCCTGCAGTTCAAGCAGAGTTGCCAGAAGCTGTTATAACCGATAAAGGGGAACCTGCAACCCAATCTGCCTTACCAGAAGCTGTAGTAAGTGACAAAGGCGAGCCTGCAGTCCAACCTGCGTTACCAGAAGCAGTTGTAAGCGCCAAAGGTGAGTCGGAAGTTCAACCTGAATTACCAGAAGCAGTTGTAACCGACAAAGGGGAGCCTGCAGTTCAACCAGAGTTGCCAGAAGCTGTTGTAACCGATAAAGGTGAACCTGCAGTTCAGCCAGAGTTACCAGAAGCAGTTGTAACCGACAAAGGGGAGCCTGCAGTTCAACCAGAGTTTCCCGAAGCTGTAGTAACTGACAAAGGTGAACCTGCAGTCCAACCCGTCTTACCAGAGGCTGTAGTAACCGACAAAGGCGAACCAGAGATTCACCCAGCGTTACCAGAAGCGGTTGTAACTGACAAAGGTGAGCCGGAACAGGTAGATCCACTTCCTGAATATAAGGGGAATATTGAGCAATTAAAACCTGAAACTCCGATTGAGAAGCCGAAAGAAACAGATCCAGAAAAAACACTCGAATTAAGAAATGTTTCGGATATTGAGTTGTACAGCCAGACGAATGGGAATTATAAACAACATATCTCATTGGATGGAATTCCAAAGAATACGGATAATTACTTTGTCAAGGTAAAATCTTCGGCATTTAAAGATGTCTATCTACCAGTCGCTTCAATTACTGAAGAGGAAAGAAATGGTCAGCCAGTTTATAAAATTACAGCTAAGGCTGAGAAACTCCAGCAAGAGCAGAACAATAAATATGTCGACCATTTCACCTTCTACCTCGATAAGAAGTCTAAAGAGGAAAATACAAACTTTACTTCCTTTAGTAATCTGGTCAAAGCTATAAACCAAAATCTCTCTGGAACCTATCATTTAGCAGCTAGCCTGAATGCTAACGAAGTGGAGCTTGGTCCTGATGATAAATCCTATATCAAGGGAACCTTTACTGGTCATTTGATTGGAGAAAAAGATGGTAAGAAGTATGCTATCTATAATTTGAAAAAACCTCTGTTTGAAAACTTGAGTGGTGCTACAGTAGAAAAACTAAGTCTAAAAAATGTTGCTATTTCAGGGAAAAATGATATTGGTTCACTGGCAAATGAAGCTCAGAATAACACAAAGATTAAACAAGTTCATGTCGATGGTGTTCTGGCTGGAGAACGTGGTATCGGTGGATTGCTTGCTAAGGCAGACCAATCAAGCATCGCAGAGAGCAGTTTCAAGGGAAGAATTGTCAATACCTATGAAACAACTGCTGCCTATAATATCGGTGGTCTGATCGGTCATTTGACAGGAAGCAAATCTTCACTGACTAAGTCAAAAGCGACAGTAGCCATTTCATCCAACACCAATAGTTCAGATCAGACTGTTGGTGGGCTAGCAGGTCTAGTAGACCAAGATGCGCATATACAGGATAGCTATGCTGAAGGTGATATCAACAATGTCAAGCACTTTGGTAGAGTTGCGGGTGTGGCTGGATATTTGTGGGATCGAAAGACGAATGAGGAACAGCATGCAGGAAGATTGACCAATGTACTAAGTGATGTCAATGTAACCAACGGGAATGCCATTACCGGTTACCACTACAATGGAATGAAGGTGAAGGACACATTCAGCAGCAAGGCGAACAGAGTATACAATGTCACCTTGGTTAGGGATGAAGTCGTCAGCAAAGAATCCTTTGAAGAAAGAGGAACAATGCTAGATGCTTCTGAAGTGACGAATAAAAAAGCAGAAATCAATCCTCTCACTCCTCCAACAGTGGAGCCCCTTTCAACAAGTGGTAGTAAAGAAAGTGATTTTTCTAAGGTGAAGCATTATCAAGCTAAGCGTGCTTTGGTTTATAAGAACATTGAAAAATTGTTACCTTTCTATAACAAGTCGACCATCGTGAAATACGGAAATCTGGTCAAGGAGAACAGTCTCTTATATCAAAAAGAACTCTTGTCCGCAGTTATGATGAAGGATGACCAAGTAATCACAGATATTGTTTCCAACAAACAGACTGCAAATAAGCTCTTGCTTCACTATCAGGACCATTCATCTGAGAAGCTCGATCTCAAGTACCAGACTGATTTTGCCAAGCTAGCAGAATATAGCTTAGGGGATACAGGACTCCTCTACACTCCAAATCAATTCTTGTATGACCAAGACTCTATCATTAAGCAAGTCTTACCTGACTTACAAAAGGTTGACTATAAGTCGGATGCCATCAGAAAGACACTCGGAATTTCTCCAGATGTCAAGCAAACTGAGCTCTATCTGGAAGACCAGTTCGTCAAAACAAAACAAGATTTGGCAAACAGTTTGAAAAAACTTTTATCAGCAGATGCTGGACTTGCTGGTGACACCCCAGTTACCAGAGGCTATCTTGTAGATAAAATCAAGAACAATAAGGAAGCCTTGCTACTCGGTTTAACTTATTTAGAACGTTGGTATAACTTTAGCTATGGTCAAGTGAATGTCAAAGACCTGGTGATGTATCGTCCAGACTTCTTTGGTAAAGGAAATACTTCACCATTAGATACTCTGATTGAGTTAGGTAAATCTGGCTTTAACAATCTTCTTGCTAAAAACAATGTCGATACTTATGCTATCAGTCTTTCCAGCCATCATGGAACGACAGATTTGTTTAGCACGCTAGAAAATTACCGAAAAGTCTTTTTACCAAACACTAGCAATAATGACTGGTTTAAAAAACAGACCAAAGCTTTCATTGTCGAAGAAAAATCCACTATTGCAGAGGTCAAAGCCAAGCAAGAGCAAGCAGGGACTAAGTATTCTATCGGTGTTTATGACAGAATTACTAGTAGTACTTGGAAATACCGCAATATGGTCTTGCCTCTCCTCACCTTGCCAGAAAGATCTGTATTTGTCATCTCAACCTTGTCTAGCCTAGGATTTGGCGCTTACGATCGCTACCGCAACAGCGATTATAAGGCTGGAGATGAACTCAATAAGTTTGTTGAAGATAATGCACGTGAAACAGCCAAACGTCAGCGAGATCACTATGATTATTGGTATCGTATTTTAGATAAAGAAGGACGTGAAAAGCTCTATCGTACAATTTTACTTTATGATGCCTATAAGTTTGGAGATGATACAACATCTGGAAAAGCTACAGTTGAGGCTCAGTTTGATAGTACTAATCCGGCGATGAAGAATTTCTTTGGTCCAGTGGGGAATAAAGTAGTTCACAATCACCATGGTGCTTATGCAACTGGAGATGGCGTTTACTATATGTCCTATCGTATGTTAGATAAGGATGGAGCTATCACCTATACCCATGAGATGACACATGATTCAGATCAGGATATTTACCTTGGTGGCTATGGTCGAAGAAGTGGCTTAGGACCGGAGTTCTTCGCAAAAGGCTTATTGCAAGCTCCTGATCAACCAAGTGATGCAACCATTACCATCAACTCTATCTTGAAACATAAAACATCAGATAGTACAGAAGGCCAGCGATTGCAAGTACTTGATCCAACTACAAGATTTAATGACGCAGCAGATCTTCAGAACTACGTCCACAATATGTTTGATGTCGTTTACATGTTGGAATATCTCGAAGGGCAATCTATTGTGAAACAGTTAGATGCTTATCAGAAAATGACGGCTCTGAGAAAAATCGAGAATAAATACGTGAAAGATCCTGCAGATGGAAATGAGATTTACGCTACTAACGTTGTACAAAATCTGACAGAAGAAGATGCCAAAAAATTGACTACCTTTGATAGTTTAATTAAAAATAATATCTTGTCAGCTCGTGAATATAAGTCTGGGGAATATGAAAGAAATGGTTACTATACGATTAAACTCTTTGCCCCAATCTATTCGGCTCTGAGCAGTAAGGGAACTCCGGGTGATTTGATGGGACGTAGGATAGCTTATGAACTTTTGGCTGCCAAAGGTTTTAAGGATGGAATGGTACCTTATATCTCAAACCAATACGAGGAAATTGCTAAACAACAAGGGAAAACTATCAATCTTTATGGTAAAGAACGAGGATTGGTGACAGATGATCTTGTTTTGGAAAAGGTATTTGAAGGTAAGTATAAAACTTGGGCAGAATTTAAGACAGCTATGTACCAAGAACGGGTGGGTCAGTTTGGAAACTTGAAAAAGGTGACCTTCAACGATCCAACCAAATCTTGGGCAAGTTTTGCAAGAAAGACGATTCATAGTGTAGAAGAACTGCAACGATTAATGGACGAAGCTGTCCGTAAGGATGCAGATGAGAATCGTTATTCTTGGGACAACTATAATCCAGAATATGATAGTGCAGTTCATAAGTTAAAGAGAGCAGTGTTTAAGGCCTATCTAAATCAAACTGATGATTTTAGAAGTTCAATTTTTGAAAATAAAAAATAGTGTTTACTATTAGGAAATAAAATTAAAGAAGGTGATTACGCTTGTCATTATTTAAAAAAGAACGGTTTTCAATCCGAAAAATCTGTGGGATTGTTGGTTCAGTTTTACTCGGAAGTATCTTGGTCGCACCGTCAGTCATTCATGCTTCTACCTATCATTACATTGAAAAAAGCGCTCTTACAAAGGAAGAACAAAGCAAGATTCAAGCAGGAATTCCTACTGATAATGAGGTAACTTATGCTCTTATTTATCAGCAGGAAACTCTTCCTGCGACAGGTTCATCGACTTCTGTGCTTACAGCTTTAGGTCTATTAGCTGTTGGTAGTTTAGTCCTTTTGGTTCATAAAAAGAAAAAAGTTAGTAGTTTGTTCTTAGTTACTACTATCGGACTGATTAGTCTTTCTAGTATGCAAGCTCTCGATATAAGCAATCCTTTGAAAGCTCCAAGTCATGAAGGAGTAGTTCAAATTGCTGGATATCGTTATATTGGATACTTACCGCTTGATGATGATGCAATTTCAGAAATTCAACATAAGAATGAGGGGACAAAAAATGTTCCAGTATCTGAAATTCAAAGTATCCCTAATGAAGCGCCTAAAGCAGAAAAACCAGAACATACAGCACCAGTTGGTGGTAATCTGGTTGAGCCCGAAGTTCATGAAAAACCAGAGTACACTGCT
This sequence comes from Streptococcus shenyangsis, assembly GCF_006385785.1. Taxonomy (GTDB): domain Bacteria; phylum Bacillota; class Bacilli; order Lactobacillales; family Streptococcaceae; genus Streptococcus; species Streptococcus shenyangsis. The sequence goes on along the minus strand of NZ_VFSH01000003.1, from coordinate 124,007 downwards.
CCAGTAGGTACAGTTCCAGATGAGGCTCCTAAGGTAGAGAAACCAGAACATACAGCACTAGTTGGTGGTAATCTGGTTGAGCCTGAAGTTCATGAAAAACCAGAATATACTGAACCGATAGGCACAGTGCCTGACGAAGCGCCTAAAGCTGAGAAACCAGAGTACACTCAACCAGTGGGTACAGTGCCTGACGAAGCGCCTAAGGCTGAGAAACCAGAATACACTCAACCTGTGGGTACAGTGCCTGACGAAGCGCCTAAAGCAGAGAAACCAGAATACACTAAACCAGTGGGCACAGTACCTGATGAAGCACCTAAAGCAGAGAAACCAGAATATACAGCACCAGTTGGTGGTAATCTGGTAGAACCTGAGGTTCAACCAGCCTTACCCGAAGCTGTTGTGACTGAAAAAGGAGAACCTGAAGTTCAACCGACATTACCCGAAGCTGTTGTGACTGAAAAAGGAGAACCTGAAGTTCAACCGACATTACCCGAAGCAGTTGTGACTGAAAAAGGAGAACCTGAAGTTCAACCGACCTTACCCGAAGCAGTTGTGACTGAAAAAGGAGAACCTGAAGTTCAACCGACATTACCCGAAGCAGTTGTGACTGAAAAAGGAGAACCTGAAGTTCAACCGACCTTACCCGAAGCTGTTGTGACTGACAAAGGGGAACCTGAGGTTCAACCAGCCTTACCAGAAGCAGTTGTGACTGACAAAGGGGAACCAGAAGTTCAACCGACCTTACCCGAAGCAGTTGTGACTGAAAAAGGAGAACCTGAAGTTCAACCGACATTACCCGAAGCTGTTGTGACTGAAAAAGGAGAACCTGAAGTTCAACCGACCTTACCCGAAGCAGTTGTGACTGACAAAGGGGAACCTGAGGTTCAACCAGCCTTACCAGAAGCAGTTGTGACTGACAAAGGGGAACCAGAAGTTCAGCCAGCCTTACCCGAAGCAGTTGTGACTGACAAAGGGGAACCAGAAGTTCATGAAAAACCAGCATACACTGAACCGGTAGGCACAGTTCCAGAAGAAGCACCCAAGTCCGAGAAGTCAGAATACACGGAATCTGTAGGTACAACAGGAGTAGATGAAACAGGAAACTTAATTGATCCGCCGGTTATTGAAATCTCAGAGTATACCGATCCACTAGCTACAGTTCCTGACGTTGCTCCAGAGAGAGAAGAGCTTCCTGCTTTACATACTGATATTCGTACAGAGACTATTCCTAAAACTATCACAGAAGAATCTGATTCTAGCAAATTTATAGGTGATGATTCTATTAAACAAGTTGGTGAGGATGGCGAACGTCAAATTGTTACTAGCTATGAAGAGTTACATGGCAAAAAAATCAGTGACCCAGTTGAAACAGTAACTATTTTGAAAGAAATGAAGCCTGAAATTCTTGTAAAAGGTACCAAAGAAAAGCCCAAAGAAAAAACGGCTCCTGTTTTGACTCTGACCACTGTATCTAAGGATGTTTTAGCTAAGTCTGCTACAATTAACTACAATCTAGAAAATCAAGACAATGCTACAATTACACGCATTGTAGCGACTATCAAAGAAGGTGGAAAAATTGTAAAAACGCTTGATTTAAAAACCGATAACTTATCTCAAGTATTAGAGAACTTAGACTATTACAAAGATTATACGATTTCAACCACTATGACTTATGATGTAGGTAAGGGTGCAGAAGTATCGACTTTGGAAGATAAACCTTTACGCTTAGATTTAAAGAAAGTTGAGTTGAAAGATATTGCAAATACCAGTCTCGTACAAGTAAACGAAAGCGGTGTCGAAAGCGATAGTAATCATTTAACCTCTCTTCCAAGTAATGTTAACAACTATTACTTAAAAGTAACCTCCAGAGAAAACAAAGTGACTCGTTTAGCAATTGATAAGATTGAAGAGGTCATTGAGGAAGGTAAGCAGCTTTACAAGATAACGGCAAAAGCACCTGACTTAGTTCAACGTGATAAAGACGGTAAGTTAAGAGACACTTACACTTATTATCTTGAAAAACCGAGGGCTACCGAGGATAAGGTTTATTACAACTTCCATGATTTAGCAAAAGACATGCAAGCAAATCCTACTGGTGAGTTTAAACTTGGTGCAGATTTGAATGCAGTTAACGTTAAGCCAGCAGGTAAAGCTTATGTTATGGCTAAGTTTAGAGGTACTTTATCAAGTGTAGAGAATCATCAGTACACGATTCATAACTTAGAAAGACCTTTGTTTAATGAGGCTGAAGGTGCTACACTCAAAAACTTTAACTTAGGTAATGTAAATATAAACATGCCTTGGGCTGATAAAGTTGCACCTATTGGTAATATGTTTAAGAAGTCTACACTTGAGAATATCAAAGTAGTAGGTTCAGTAACAGGAAATAACGATGTAACCGGTGCTGTCAATAAGTTAGACGAAGCTAATATGCGCAATGTAGCTTTTATTGGCAAGATTAACAGTCTTGGAGATAAAGGCTGGTGGTCTGGTGGACTTGTCAGCGAAAGTTGGATAAGTAACGTTGATAAAGCTTACGTTGATGCTAAGATTAGTGCCAATAAATCTAAATATGGTGGTTTAATTGGTAAACTAGATCATGGTATTGACTCGATGACAGTAGGTAAAAAAGGATTTCTCCGAAATGCTGTAATAAAAGGTACTATGAATTTGATTCAGCATGGCGAAAGTGGAGGTGTAATTCATAACAACTTTAACTGGGGTGTCATTGAAGATGTCGTAACAATGCTTAAAGTAAATAATGGTGAAATTGTCTATGGTTCACCAGCCTTGAATGATAATGACCAATATTTTGGATTAGATAATATCAAACGTGTAAATTATGTAAATGGTGTTGCAAGTGGTTTATCTTCCTACAAACATTCAAATCGTATTACTGGTATCTCTCAAGAAGAAGCAGATGCTAAAATCGCTAAGATGAATATCACAGCCAACACCTTTACTATTCAAGATCCTGTCGTAAACAAGTTAAATCGTATCATCGATAGAGATTCTGATTATAAAGCTATTCAGGACTATAAAGAGACAAGAGAAGTAGCTTATCGAAACTTGGAAAAATTGCAACCATTTTATAACAAAGAGTGGATTGTAAACCAAGGGAATAAGCTAACAGATGAGTCCAATCTTGTTAAGAAAACCGTTCTGTCTGTAACGGGTATGAAATCAGGGCAGTTTGTAACTGATTTATCGGATATTGATAAGATTATGGTTCACTATGCTGATGGTACAAAAGAAGAGTTAGCTGTAACTGCTAAAACGGACTCTAAAGTAGCTCAAGTAAAAGAGTATGATGTGGCAGGTCAAAACATTGTCTATACTCCAAATATGGTTATGAAGAATCGTAACCAGTTAGCAAGCGGTATTAAAGAGAAGTTAGCTAGTGTTACCTTACTTTCAGATGAAGTTCGTAGCTTGATGGATCAGCGTGATAAACCTTGGAAGAACACACCAGATAAGAAAACTGAGTATATTAAAGGCTTGTATTTCGAAGAAAGCTTTGAAGAAGTAAAAGGAAACTTAGAAAAACTTGTTAGTCAGATTTTAGAAAATGAAGATCATCAGTTAAACGGTGGGGAAGTAGTTGAGCGTGCTTTACTTAAGAAAGTTGAAGATAACAAAGCTAAAATTATGATGGGACTGACTTATCTTAATCGTTACTATGATATCAAATATGGTGATTTGAGTATCAAAGATATTATGATGTTTAAACCTGACTTTTATGGTAAGACACCAAGTGTATTAGATCGTTTGATTCAAATTGGGTCAAGAGAGCATTTCTTAAAAGGTGACCGTACACAAGATGCTTACAAAGAAGTGATTGCTGGTGCAACTGGTAAAGGTGATTTACGTAGCTTCTTAGACTATAACATGCGTTTATTTACAGAAGATAAAGATTTGAATGACTGGTTTATTCATTCTGCGAAAAACGTTTATGTAGTAGAACCTGAAACAAGCACAGAAGTCTTTAAAGATAAGCGTCACCGTGTATTTGATGGTTTAAATAATGATATTCACGGTCGTATGATTTTACCATTGCTCAATTTGAAGAAAGCTCATATATTTATGATTTCTACCTATAACACTTTAGCTTATAGTTCATTTGAGAGATATGGTAAAAATACAGAGGAAGCGAGAGAGTCTTTAAAACCTAAGATTAATTTAGTAGCAAAAGCACAACAAAGATACCTAGACTTTTGGTCTCGTTTAGCTCTTCCGAGTGTACGTGATAAACTCCTTAAGAGTCAAAATATGGTACCGACTCCTGTGTGGGACAGTCAGTGGTATGACGGCATTCCCGATGCAAATCGTCAAGGTTATGGACGAGGTGGTGCAGTGGTATCTCCTATTCGTGAGCTATTCGGCCCGACTGATCGTTGGCATCAAGTAAATGGCGCTATGGGGGCGATGGCTAAGATTTATGGCGACCCGTATAAAGACGATCAAGTATATTTCATGGTTACGAAAATGTTAGACGACTTTGGTATTTCAGCCTTTACCCATGAAACGACTCACGTTAACGATAGAATGGTTTACTACGGAGGTCATAGACACCGTGAAGGTACTGATTTAGAAGCCTTCGCTCAAGGTATGTTACAAACTCCTGATAAGTCTACTCCAAATAGTGAATATGGTGCGCTCGGTATCAATATGGCTTATGAGCGTAAAAATGATGGAGAGCAACTTTATAACTATGACCCAGCTAAGTTAGACAGTCGAGACAAGATTGATAGTTATATGAAAAACTACAATGAGTCTATGATGATGTTGGATTACTTAGAAGCTACTGCTGTTATTAATCAAAAGTTATCTGATAACTCTAAGTGGTTCAAGAAGATGGATAAAGAGTGGCGCACCAATGCGGATAGAAATCGTTTAATTGGAGAACCACACCAGTGGGACAAATTGCGTGACTTGACGGAAGAAGAGAAGAAATTACCAATTGATAGCATTGACAAGTTGGTAGATAATAACTTTGTAACTCTTCATGGTATGCCAAATAACGGTCGCTTCCGTACGGAAGGTTTTGATAGTGCTTATCAAACTGTCAATATGATGGCAGGTATCTTTGGCGGGAATACGAGTCGAAGCACCGTAGGTTCTATTTCCTTTAAACACAATACTTTCCGTATGTGGGGTTACTATGGTTATGAAAATGGCTTTATCCCTTATGTTTCTAACAAGTTAAAAGGTGATGCCAACAGAGAAAATAAAGGGCTTTTAGGTGATGATTTCATTATCAAGAAAGTTTCTAATAATCAATTCCAAAACCTCGAAGAGTGGAAGAAACATTGGTATCATGAAGTGTATGCGAAAGCACAGAAAGGCTTTGTTGAGATTGAAGTAGACGGTTCTAAAATTTCAACTTATGCTCAACTCCAAGACTTATTTAACACTGCTGTTGAGAAAGACTTGAAAGAAGGTGGTTTCAAGCATACCGAAGGTCTCAAGTGGAAAGTTTACAAGAAGTTGTTACAAAACACAGACGGTTTCTTAAATCCGTTGTTTAAAATATAAAGGGGACAAGTTTTTTGATCCCTATGAAAAGTCATCATTTGATGGCTTTTTTCTATTCAGGGAGGTTGAAGGGCTATAGAAGTCATGATATAATATAAAGTAGATTTCTGTATTATAAAACAAAAATTGTTTGAACATCATTCATTTTATGTTCAAGCGATAGTAAAATAAAATAGGGGCTCTAAACCCTTGATACGAAAGGAAAAAAACTCAATGGCTACTATTCAATGGTTTCCTGGTCACATGTCTAAAGCGCGTCGACAGGTGCAGGAAAATTTAAAATTTGTTGATTTTGTGACGATTTTGGTGGATGCACGCTTACCTCTATCTAGTCAAAATCCTATGTTGACCAAGATTGTTGGTGATAAACCAAAACTCTTGATTTTAAACAAGGCAGACTTGGCCGATCCAGCAATAACCAAGGAATGGCGTCAGTATTTTGAATCACAAGGAATTCAGACTCTGGCTATCAACTCTAAAGAACAAGTGACTGTAAAAGTCGTAACAGACGCAGCTAAAAAGCTCATGGTTGATAAGATTGCTCGCCAGAAAGAACGTGGGATTAAGATTGAAACCTTGCGTACCATGATTATCGGTATTCCAAACGCTGGTAAATCAACTCTCATGAACCGCTTAGCTGGTAAGAAGATTGCCGTTGTCGGTAACAAACCAGGTGTGACCAAGGGGCAACAATGGCTCAAAACCAATAAAGACCTGGAAATCTTGGATACACCAGGGATTCTCTGGCCTAAGTTCGAAGACGAAACTGTCGCTCTTAAACTAGCCTTGACTGGAGCTATCAAAGACCAGTTGCTTCCTATGGATGAGGTGACCATTTTTGGTATCAATTATTTCAAAGAACATTATCCAGAAAAGCTGGCTGAACGCTTCAAACAAATGAAAATTGAAGAAGAAGCTCCTGTTATTATTATGGACATGACCCGCGCCCTCGGTTTCAGAGACGACTATGACCGTTTCTACAGTCTCTTCGTGAAGGAAGTCCGTGATGGTAAACTCGGTAACTATACCTTAGATACATTGGAAGACCTCGATGGCGACGATTAAAGAAATAAAAGAACTCCTTGCAACAGTCAAGGATTTAGAAAGCCCTATTTTTTTAGAACTTGAAAAGGATGGTCGCTCTGGAGTTCAAAAGGAAATCAGCAAGCGTAAAAAAGCCATTCAAGCTAAATTAGATGAAAATTTGCGTTTGGAATCCATGCTTTCTTATGAAAAAGAACTTTATAAGCAAGGATTGACCTTAATTGCTGGTGTTGATGAGGTCGGCCGTGGTCCTCTTGCTGGCCCTGTAGTCGCGGCAGCCGTTATTTTACCTCAAAATTGTAAGATTAAAGGTCTCAACGATAGCAAGAAAATTCCTAAAAAGAAGCATCTGGAGATTTTCAAAGCAGTTCAAGACCAAGCCTTGTCAATCGGGATTGGTATCATGGATAATCAGGTCATCGACCAAGTCAATATCTATGAAGCGACCAAACTGGCTATGAAGGAAGCAATCTCCCAACTCAGTCCTCAACCTGAGCACCTTTTGATAGATGCCATGAAGTTGGAATTACCAATTTCACAAACCTCCATCATCAAGGGCGATGCTAATTCTCTCTCGATCGCAGCAGCTTCCATAGTAGCCAAGGTGACACGTGATGAATTGATGAAGGACTACGATCAGCAGTTCCCTGGCTATGATTTTGCTGCTAATGCAGGATATGGAACAGCTAAACATCTGGTAGGACTTGAAAAACTAGGAGTTACCACAATTCATCGAACCAGCTTTGAACCAGTAAAATCACTGGTTTCAAGAGAAAAAGAAAGTTAAGTTAGAAGGAATGATTATGGAGGAACAGTCAGAAACACTCAGTTCCAAGAAAGAATTTGCCTTTGCCTCAAGTACTATATTATCCCAAGTTGGACGAGGAATCCTTGTTGGTCTCGTTGTTGGAATTATCGTTGGATCCTTTCGTTTCTTAATTGAAAAAGGATTCCACCTGATACAAGGATTTTATCAAGATCAAGCGCACCTAGTGCGCAATCTTTTTGTACTGGTTTTATTTTACATACTCATCTGCTGGCTCAGTGCGAAATTAACTCGGTCAGAAAAAGATATCAAAGGCTCAGGAATTCCTCAAGTCGAAGCAGAATTAAAGGGATTGATGAATATCAACTGGTGGAGCGTTCTCTGGAAAAAATATGTGCTAGGTATTCTTGCTATTGCCAGTGGACTCATGCTGGGGCGTGAGGGACCCAGTATTCAACTTGGAGCAGTTGGTGGAAAAGGTATTGCCAAGTGGCTAAAATCTAGTCCGGTAGAGGAACGCTCCCTGATTGCTAGTGGTGCAGCCGCAGGATTAGCCGCAGCATTTAACGCTCCAATAGCAGGTCTCCTCTTTGTTGTAGAAGAAGTCTATCATCATTTTTCGCGCTTTTTCTGGGTTTCCACTCTAGCAGCTAGTCTCGTAGCAAACTTTGTTTCTTTACTCATATTTGGCCTAACGCCCGTACTGGATATGCCAGATAATATCCCTCTCATGACCTTAGATCAGTATTGGATTTACTTGGTTATGGGAATTTTTCTAGGACTTTCTGGATTTCTCTATGAGAAAGCTGTATTAAACGTCGGCAGAGTTTATGATTGGCTTGGTCAAAAAATGCGTTTGGATAGAGCTTATTATCCAATTCTAGCCTTCATTTTCATCATACCAGTCGGAATTTTCTTACCACAAATCCTTGGTGGTGGAAATCAGGTTGTCCTTTCCCTAACTGAGCAAAATTTTAGTTTCCAAGTTCTATTAGCTTACTTTTTGATCCGCTTTGTTTGGAGCATGATTAGTTATGGAAGTGGCCTTCCAGGAGGAATTTTCCTACCAATTTTAGCGCTTGGTTCCTTACTCGGTGCCCTAGTTGGTCTTATTTGCGTCAATCTTGGACTTGTCAGTCAAGAGCAGTTTCCTATATTTGTCATTCTAGGAATGAGTGGCTATTTTGGAGCAATATCTAAGGCCCCCTTAACCGCTATGATACTCGTAACTGAGATGGTAGGAGATATTCGCAATCTCATGCCACTTGGATTAGTCACCTTAGTTGCTTACATCATCATGGATCTGCTCAAGGGGACGCCAGTCTATGAGGCCATGCTTGAAAAAATGCTGCCTGAAGAAGCAACAGATGAAGGAGAAGTCACCCTCATTGAAATTCCTGTATCAGACAAAATCGCTGGAAAACAGGTTCATGAACTCAACCTACCACACAATATTCTTATTACAACCCAAGTCCATAACGGCAAGAGACAAACAGTTAACGGCTCAACCAGAATGTATCTGGGTGATATGATTCACCTAGTGATTCCAAAAAGTGAAATTGGGAAAGTAAAAGATTTGCTGTTATAAACTGTATTTACATAATTTTTATTATGTAATAAATGTATCAAGAATATTTTGTTGATTTTGATAAGGGAGGACATACATCATAATGAAAATACTAGATGTTCTATATGAGTTTTATGGTGAGTTTGAATTCATTAAAGAAAAGTGGAATGAAAAATACGAAGGTATTCTTATCAAAATAAAGGATGAGCAAGGATATAAAAGATGCCGCTTAGCAAAAAGAACACCGAAAAAAGAAGGATATTTTACAGTTTTTTGGAAAAAAGACAAAAATAACATGAATATTCCTTATACCAATGAAGATTTGGGAACTGAACTTGTTATCGTTGTCATCGATAATGATAAAAAGGGGCTATTTATTATTCCAAACGAAGTTGCTATTCGTAAGAAAATTCTCTCGACAAAAAACAGCAAAGGAAAAATGTCCATGCGATTTTATCCGCCTTGGTGCGCAAATTTAAATACAACGGCTCAATCAACACAAAAATGGCAATTGAAATTTTTTAGAGAAATTGAATTATAAGAATGACTTTGAAAAATTTCTAGTAGATTCATATCAAACACAAAGACTTGGTTCTTTTTTCATAAGAACCAAGTCTTTGTGTTAGTTTCTCAGGAATAAAGTACATTATAGACAATTTTTGTCGAAAAAATTTTTTAGTTATTTCAAATTCTTTTTATCACTTTAAAAAAACTTCTATAACATCTTTCCGAAAAACTATAATTTTCTTGAAAAATCTATTAGTCTATGCTATACTACTAGTAGACTTATTTATGGAGAAAATACATGAAACGTGAGATTTTACTGGAACGAATCGACAAACTAAAACAAATCATGCCCTGGTATGTTTTAGAATATTATCAATCTAAGCTTGCCGTTCCCTACAGTTTTACAACCTTGTACGAATACCTCAAGGAATACGATCGATTTTTTAGCTGGGTTTTGGAGTCTGGTATATCAAATGCTGATAAAATGTCTGATATCCCTTTATCTGTCTTGGAAAATATGTCTAAGAAAGACATGGAATCCTTTATCCTTTACCTACGTGAACGTCCTTTGCTGAATGCTAATACAACCAAGCAAGGAGTTTCTCAGACAACCATCAATCGGACTTTGTCAGCACTTTCTAGTCTTTATAAGTATCTAACCGAGGAAGTCGAAAACGACCAGGGGGAACCTTATTTCTATCGCAATGTAATGAAGAAAGTTTCAACAAAAAAAAAGAAAGAAACGCTTGCTGCCAGAGCTGAAAACATCAAGCAAAAACTCTTTCTGGGTGATGAAACAGAAGGCTTTCTGACTTATATTGACCAAGAGTACCCACAACAGCTCTCAAATCGCGCTCTTTCATCATTTAATAAAAATAAAGAACGTGATTTGGCCATTATTGCCCTTCTCTTGGCATCAGGTGTCCGCTTATCTGAAGCTGTTAATCTAGATCTAAGGGATCTCAACCTAAAAATGATGATTATCGATGTCACTCGAAAAGGTGGCAAACGTGACTCTGTCAATGTCGCTGCCTTTGCAAAACCTTATTTAGAAAATTATCTGGCCATTCGGAATCAACGCTATAAGACGGAGAAAACAGATACAGCCCTTTTTTTGACTCTCTACAGAGGTGTTCCTAATCGTATCGATGCTTCCAGCGTTGAGAAAATGGTTGCTAAGTACTCTGAGGACTTCAAAGTCCGTGTAACACCTCATAAACTACGACATACCCTAGCAACTAGGCTCTATGATGCCACTAAATCGCAAGTTTTGGTCAGTCACCAGCTAGGACATGCCAGTACACAAGTCACTGACCTCTATACCCATATCGTCAATGATGAACAAAAGAATGCTCTAGATAGTTTATAAAATACATAAAATAAATTATGTAATAAATTAGAGATGGAGTAAATAAACTATCAGTATTATTTGATCAAATCACATGCAATATCTGACCTAGTAAATAGCTTTAAAGAATTTGAATTAAAATTTATGTGACTACTAGCTTATCTTCCTTTGTAATATACCGGATAAGCAAATCATTTGTCATTGGTATTTATCTTAAAATAAGAGGATTACACAAAAAATAAATCAAATTGAACACCTATAAAAACATTCTGTCTGCGATCTCCAATATTTTATCAGAAAATAAAATTCCTTTAAAAACAATCACGGACAAGGTTGGTCATTCCGACTCTGAAGTCACTACTTCCATCTACACCCACGTCACAAAGAACATGAAAGATGAAGCAATCCAATGTACTGGATAAAGTTATGAAAAAGATTTTTTAAAAGTTTTGCCCCCTGAACAGAAAATAGCCCTTCGGATAAATTCCGAGGGGCTAGAAACGTTGTTAAATCAACGATTATTTCTTAAGGTTGTAGAATGATTTCAATCCACGGTATTCTGCTACTTCACCAAGTTGGTCTTCGATGCGAAGCAATTGGTTGTATTTAGCGATACGGTCTGTACGTGAAAGTGAACCAGTCTTGATTTGGCCTGCGTTAGTTGCAACTGCGATGTCAGCGATTGTTGAATCTTCAGTTTCACCTGAACGGTGTGATACAACGGCAGTGTAACCAGCTTCTTTAGCCATTTCGATAGCATCAAATGTTTCAGTAAGAGTACCGATTTGGTTAACTTTAATAAGGATTGAGTTAGCAGCGCCTTCAGCAATACCTTTTTCAAGGTAAGCAGTGTTTGTTACGAAGAAGTCGTCACCAACCAATTGAACTTTACCACCAAGACGTTCAGTAAGAGCTTTCCATCCATCCCAGTCGTTTTCGTCCATACCATCTTCGATAGTGATGATTGGATATTTGTTTACCAACTCTTCAAGGTAGTCGATTTGTTCTGCAGAAGTACGAACAGCAGCTCCTTCACCTTCGAATTTAGTGTAGTCGTAAACTTTACGTTCTTTATCGTAGAATTCTGATGATGCACAGTCAAATCCGATAAATACGTCTTTACCTGGAACATAACCAGCAGCTTCGATAGCAGCAAGGATAGTTTCTACTCCATCTTCAGTTCCTTCGAAACGAGGAGCGAATCCACCTTCGTCACCTACAGCTGTTTCAAGACCACGACCTTTAAGGATTTTCTTAAGTGCGTGGAAGATTTCAGCACCCCAACGAAGAGCTTCTTTGAATGTTGGTGCACCAGCAGGTACGATCATGAATTCTTGGAAAGCGATTGGAGCATCTGAGTGAGAACCACCGTTGATGATGTTCATCATTGGAGTTGGAAGAACTTTAGTGTTGAATCCACCAAGGTAGCTGTAAAGTGGGATTTCAAGATAGTCAGCAGCAGCGCGAGCTACAGCGATAGACACACCAAGAATTGCGTTAGCACCCAATTTACCTTTGTTAGGAGTACCGTCAAGTGCAATCATAGCACGGTCGATAGCTTGTTGATCACGTACATCGTAGCCGATGATTGCTTCAGCAATGATATTGTTTACGTTGTCAACAGCTTTTGTTGTACCAAGACCAAGGTAACGAGATTTGTCACCGTCGCGAAGTTCAACTGCTTCGTGTTCACCAGTAGAAGCTCCTGATGGAACCATACCACGTCCGAAAGCACCTGATTCAGTGTAAACTTCTACTTCAAGTGTTGGGTTACCGCGTGAGTCTAGGACTTCGCGAGCGTAAACATCAGTAATAATTGACATTTTTTACTCTCCTTATGAGTTAAATTTTTTACACCTCTATAATACCTTAAAAACCCTCCTTTTTCAAGAAAAAACGTTATCTTTGTGTAAATTTTCCTTAACTTTATTAAGCAACCGCTTTCTTTTATATGTTTTCTTTTTATTTTTATGATATACTATTTTTATGACAGATTTATCAAAACAATTACTTGAAAAAGCTCATGGTGGAACAAAATTAAATCCAGATGAGCAAAGACGCTATCTTGGTACTTTTGAGGAAAGAGTTCTTGGATATGCAGATATTGACACAGCAAATAGCCCTCAGCTAGAAAAAGGCTTTTTATCTATTTTAGAAAACTTTCAGGAAAAGGCTGAGCCACTATTTGTGAAGATTTCACCAACTATCGAATTTGACAAGCAAGTTTTCTACTTAAAAGAAGCTAAAGAAACTAATAGTCAAGCCACCATAGTATCTGAAGAGCATACTTCTTCTCCTTTCGGACTGATTATCCATAGCAATGCACCAGTACAAGTAGAAGAAAAGGACCTTCGACTTGCTTTTGCAAAACTTTGGGAAGTTAAAAAGGAAGAATCAGACAAAACATCTATCTGGAAGAAATGGTTTGGCTAAATCTTACGCATATTTAATAAGTGTCCAATATTAACAGCCGTATGCTCTAGATAAAGACTAGCATTTTTCAAACTATCTTCTAGAGGTTCACTTTTCTCCAAAATTGAAAAGGCGGCTTGGATATTTTCAAATGGTAGGGAAGGTAAATCTTCTGCAAGACTACCACAAATAGCAATAACAGGAACTCCGACAGGGGTTCTTTTTGCAACACCTATTGGCGCTTTACCTGCTAAACTTTGACGATCTAGCCTTCCTTCTCCAACAATAACCAAGTCAGCATCTAAAACTTTCTTATCAAAATTGATTAGGTCCAAGCAGGTATCTATTCCAGACACGATATTTGCCTGAGCAAAGGCACACAAACCGCCAGCAATGCCTCCACCAGCTCCTGCTCCTTTAATTTCCAATGTTGCAGGTGAGACTTTTTCATAAAAATCTTGTATCGCCTGATCTACGACTGCAAACATAGTAGGATCTAGGCCTTTTTGTTTGCCAAAAATGTAGGTCGCACCTTGAGGACCACATAAGGGATTCACGACATCTGCTAAAATACGAATGTGAACATCTTCAGGAATTTCATAGCGATTTTTTGTTGAAACAGAAGCTAAGTTCAATAAGGATTGACCAAAAGCAGGCAAGACATTTCCATCCCTATCATAAAATTGATAACCTAAACCAGCAGCGATCCCAATTCCTCCGTCATTACTGGCCGTGCCACCAACGCCAATATAGATTTCTTTAATCCCTTGATCGATGAGGTGGCGAATCAACTCTCCAATACCACAAGTTTGGATTTGCAGTGGATTTCGTTTCTCTAGAGTAATCTTTCCAAGGCCAACCAAGTCGGCAACTTCAAAGAGTGCTAGCTCTCCTTTTTGAAAATAGCGCATGGCTTCTTTTTGACCAAAAGGTCCTGTCACTTGGAACCATTGTTCTTCAAGGTCGAGAGAATGTCGAATGGCATCTACTGTCCCTTCTCCCCCATCACCAAGAGGGCAGAGGAGACATTCTACATCTGCTATCGATTGTTGGAAGCCTCTTTTTATTGCTTCAGCTACCTGTTGAGCTGTCAAGCTTTCCTTAAACGAATCCGGTGCAATTATAATCTTCATATTTTCCCTCATTCTAAAAAGTTAATCAAAGGAAGAACTTCTAAAAAATCCCTCTTGTCAACATGATGTGGTATTTCTTTTTTGAGTACCTCTTTGGCACAAAAAGCAATTCCCAGTCCTGCTGACTTCAACATTAATAAGTCATTAGCCCCATCACCGATTGCAATCGTTCTATCTTTAGAAAGTTTTAGTTCCTCTCTCCATTGTTCTAGAGTCTCTTTTTTGACCTGGGGACTGATAATTTGTCCAACTAATTTTCCTGTTAGAAGACCATCTTTGACTTCAAGTTGATTAGCAGAGAAATAGGCAATACCTAGGGATTTTGCTAATCTCTCAACTATTTGCGTAAAACCACCTGACACCAGACCAACTAAAATGCCTTTCTTTTGGAGAATTGAGATGAATTCTTGGGCATTTGGAGATAGATGAATAGAGTTGAAGACTTTATCAAAGACCGAAATAGAAAGGCCTTCCAACAAGGACACTCTTTTTCTTAAACTGCTTTCAAAGTCTATCTCTCCTCGCATTGCCTGACTTGTAATCTGCGAAATTTCCTCCTCACAACCTGCCTCTCTACCCAACAAATCAATCACTTCTTCTAGGATTAAGGTTCCATCAACATCCATGACACACAAGCCTTTTACTTGAGACATCAGTTCTCCTCTCTAAACAGCCCAAAAATCGTATGAAGTCATCATACGATTTTATCTATTAGTTAACTAAACTTTGGTACAAGTCTAGATATGACTTGCAGGCTGTATCCCATGAGAAATCACACTCCATAGCTTGTTTTTGTAAGTTTCTCCAAACGTCAGGATGGTTTCTATACAAGTCCAATGCTGTTTGGAAAGTCCAATTTAACCAATAAGGAGATAGATTGTCAAAGCTAAAACCAGTACCGCTTCCTTCGATTGGATTGAAAGAGAGAACGGTATCTCGCAAGCCACCAACTTCATGAACCAATGGCAAGGTTCCATAACGCATAGCCATCATTTGAGACAAGCCACACGGTTCAAAACGACTCGGCATGAGGAAGAGGTCACAAGCAGCGTAGATTTCTTGAGCTAGTTTGACATCAAAAGTGATATTTGCTGATAGCTTGTCTGGGTAAATCTGAGCAAACCACGAGAAAGCCCCTTCAAAGGCTGAATCTCCAGTTCCCAAAAGAACAATCTGAACATCTTCTTGCAAAATATGGTGCAGACTTTCGACCACCACATCAAAACCTTTTTGACGTGTCAAACGAGAAACAATTCCCACCAGAGGAACGTCAGCTCTAACTGGCAAGCCAACTCTTTCTTGCAATTTTGCCTTGTTTTGGGCTTTTCCAGACAAATCTTCCTGATTAAAATGATAGTCTAAAAGGGCATCCGTCTGAGGATTATACAGGTCAGCATCAATCCCATTCACGATACCAGAAACTTTACCAGACTCCATTCGAAGAATCTGATCCAAATTACAACCAAACTGACTGGTCATAATTTCATGAGCATAACTAGGTGAAACGGTTGAAACACGGTCTGCGTAAAGAATTCCAGCCTTCATCCAGTTCAGACAGTTGTTCCAGCGAAGGGTACCATCAGCATAACGTTCAAAGCCAACTCCAAACAAATCCCATAACATCCCTTCTGAGAATTGTCCTTGGAATTCCAAATTATGAATGGTTAAAACAGTTTTAATGCCCTCATAGGCTTGAATCCAACGATATTTTTCCTTTAACAAGAAAGGAATCATAGCTGTATGATAGTCATGAACATGGAGAAAATCAGGGATAAAGTCAATCCTTTCCATTGCCTCAATGGCAGCAAGTTGGAAGAAAGCAAAGCGTTCTCCGTCATCAAAATCACCGTAAACATGACCACGGAAGAAATAATATTGGTTGTCAATAAAATAGAAGGTTACACCGTTTAAGACTGTTTTCTTAATTCCACAATACTGTCTGCGCCAACCAACACTCACCTCAAAATGAAGAACATCTTCAATCTGATTTCCAAATTTAGCCTCTACCATGTCATAGTAGGGTAAAATTACTGCAACTTCATGCCCTACTTTTGTCAGTGATTTTGGAAGAGCGCCAATAACGTCTCCCAAACCACCTGTTTTTGAAAAGGGTGCCCCCTCAGCTGCTACAAATAAAATTTTCATGAATGAATATCCTCTGTTACTTTAGCACCTTTCTTAACGACGACTGGATGTTCTGCAGTTCCACGGATCACAACTCCATCCGCAACTTCAACACCCTTGTCCAAGATAGCATATTCTACCTGAGCACCTTCTCCAATAACAACACGAGGGAATAAGATACTATCTTTAATCAAGCTATCCTTATAAACATGAATATTACGTGATAGAACAGAATTAGCCACTTGACCTTCAATGATACTACCAGAAGCAAACTGAGATGTACTTACCTTAGATGTGTTAGCGTAGTAAGTTGGTTCTTCGTTTTTGACCTTTGTATAAATCTTTTGATTTGGTGAGAAGAGAGAGTAGAATTTTTGTGATTCAAGCATATCTTTATTAGCTTGGTAATAAGACTCTACAGAATGAATATTTGCAAGGTAGCCTGTGTACTCGTAGGCAAAAGCCCCTTCTTTTGCAGCCAAATCCCGTAAAACATAACGCAATTTCTCTGGATGTTCTTTCTTAGCTTCTTCTTCTAAGCGTTCAATCAACCAAGGTGTATCAATAACAAAAATATCTGTAGACATATTGAACATTTCTTCTGTTGATTTTCTATCAAATAGCGTGTGAGAACGAACATGGTCTGTTTCATCCACTTCCAAGATCGCGTTCACTTCTGAAATATCTTTCTTAGGAAGTTTCTTATAAACAACTGTAATAGGTCCCTTCGTTGTGTTATGAAGGTGGAACACTTGGTTTAAATCAATATTAATCAAAACATCACAGTTGAGTGATACTGTTTGGTTTGACCCAGAGCGTTTTAAATAGGTGAGTAGCTGTTGATAATATTCTTTTCCTACCGTGCTACTCTCAACGCGTGTATTATAAATTCCTAGATAATAGTGACTAAGAAGAGTTGACAAGCCCCACTCACGCCCTGAACGGATATGGTCAAAAACAGAACTAATATTATCCTGCTGAAAAATACCAAAAACACTACGAACACCAGCATTGGCAAGACTTGAGAGCGGGAAGTCAATCAAACGATATTTACCGCCAAATGGCAAACTAGCTACTGGACGGTGGTCTGTCAATGTTGACATATCATGAAAACCAACTGTGTTTCCTAAAATGGCAGAATATTTATCAATCTTCATCTGTTGCTACCCCCACTACTTCATTATATCCTACAACTTGTACTTCTTCTGTTCCATCAATTTCGACACCATCAGAAATAACTGCACCTTCACCAATAATGGCACGTTTGATTTTAGCTCCGTGTCCAATAATGGCTCCACTCATGATAACTGAATCTACTACTTCTGCTCCTTCGCGAACTTGCGCCCCTGTTGAAAGAATAGAGTGTTTAACCGTTCCATCAACGAAACATCCGTCTACAACCAAGGAATCTTCCACATGAGCATTTGTCCCAAGGAAGTTTGGTGGTGAAATTAAGTTTCTTGAGTAAATCTTCCATTGACGGTTACGGCTATCCAAGGCATTCTCTGGAGAAATGTACTCCATGTTCGCTTCCCAAAGCGACTCAATAGTACCAACGTCTTTCCAGTAACCATTAAATTCGTAGGCATAAACACTTTCACCCGACTCAAGGTAATTTGGAATGACATTTTTACCAAAGTCTGACATATCGACATTGCTCTTTTCAGCAGCGACTAACATATTGCGGAGACGTTGCCAATCAAAGATGTAAATCCCCATAGAGGCTTTGGTAGATTTAGGTTGGGCTGGTTTCTCTTCAAATTCAACAATGCGGTTATTTGCATCTGTATTCATGATACCAAAACGGCTAGCTTCTTTAAGAGGTACATCTAGAACAGCTACTGTCAAACTAGCATTATTATCCTTGTGAGATTGGAGCATAGCATCGTAGTCCATCTTATAGATATGGTCACCCGAAAGAATCAAAACATACTCAGGATTGACACTATCGATATAGTCGATATTTTGATAAATAGCGTGACTAGTCCCTTCGAACCAACGATTTCCTTCACTTGCAGAATAAGGTTGAAGGATAGAGACACCAGAATTAATCCCATCTAGACCCCAACTTGAACCATTTCCAATATGATTGTTGAGAGCAAGTGGTTGATACTGTGTAATAACTCCAACATTGTTGATGCCTGAGTTGGCACAGTTTGAGAGAGCAAAGTCAATGATACGGTAGCGCCCACCAAATTGCACAGCTGGTTTTGCGATGCTTTGAGTAAGTTTACCGAGACGAGTTCCTTGCCCACCAGCAAGAATCAAAGCTAACATTTCATTCTTCATTTTCTACTCCTTTTTGGTTTTTACTTGTGACAGTTTTATCAGATTTCAAGCGACGCTTGATTTTCCATACACTAGCTCCCATAGCAGGTAAGGTAAAAGTCAAGGTCTGCTCATAATCCTTCCATAGTCCTTCTTGCGTTTGAACAGTTTGATTGTGTTCTTTCCAGACACCTCCCCACTCTTCTAACTCAGTATTCCATACTTCCTGATAAATACCTGCAACAGGAAGGCCGATTGTAAAATCTTTTCGTTCAACAGGTGCCATATTAAAGACACAGACTAACATGTCGCCCTTTTTACCCTTACGGATGAAGGACAGAACACTCTGGTCTAGATTATCCGCATCAATGATTTCAATACCATCATAGCTAGTATCAATTTCCCACAAACAGCGGTGGTCTTTGTAAAACTGGTTTAGCTGAGAAGTGAAATACTTCATCTTAGCATTCATTGGATCTTCTAGATTAGACCATTCCAACTGTTCTTCAGATTTCCATTCTAGGAATTGCCCATATTCACTACCCATGAAGAGCAATTTTTTACCTGGGTGACAAATTTGGTAGGTGTAAAGATTACGCAAGCCTGCGAATTGATTGTAGCGATCTCCCCACATCTTGTGCATCATACTCTTCTTTCCATGAACCACTTCGTCATGTGAGAATGGTAGGAGATAATTCTCCTTGAAGACATACATAAAGCTAAAAGTCACCAGGTTAAAGTCGTATTTACGATAAATCGGATCTTCTTCGTAGAATCGGAGGATATCATTCATCCAACCCATATTCCATTTATAATCAAAGCCAAGACCATCTGAATCCTTGGTGTCAGTAATCTGTGTTGCAGATGAGCTTTCTTCTGCAATCATCATCACATCTGGATGAGCTTGTTTAATGACATCATTCAAACGCTTTAAGAAATAATATCCCTCGTAGTTGAGATTGCCCCCATCTTTATTAGGTGTCCATGGAGCGTCATCGTAGTCAAGATAGAGCATGTTGCTAACCGCATCCACTCGAATACCGTCCAAATGGTAAAAGTCAATCCAAAACTTAATACTAGAAATCAAGAAAGACTGGACTTCATTCTTTCCAAGGTCAAAATTGAGTGCTCCCCAACCGTAGTTATGAGCCTTATTATGGTCTTGGTATTCAAAAGTAGGCGTCCCATCATAATAGGCCAAGGCATCATCATTGATAGTAAAGTGACCAGGTACCCAGTCTACAATAACGCCTATATTGTTTAAGTGACATTCCTCAACAAAATCTTGAAGCTCTTCAGGGCGACCATAGGCATGCTCTAGAGCAAAGTAACCCATAAGCTGATAGCCCCAACTCAAACCTAGTGGGTGAGACATCAAAGGCATAAACTCAATGTGAGTATAGTTCATCTCAACCAAGTAAGGAATGAGTTCATCTTTCAATTGAGCAAAAGTATAGGGGTTGCCATCAGGATTTCTCTTCCAAGAACCAGCATGGACCTCATAAATATTGACAGGACGCTCTTCAAAGCTCCAGCGTTTTCTACGGGCTAGCCAGAGCCCATCCTTCCATTTTTTCTCTGGAATATCTGTTAAAATCGCTCCAGTACCAGGGCGAGCCTCATATCGAACGGCCATGGGATCAATCTTCATAAGCTGATGACCAGTTGCACGTGTAATATTGTACTTATAAATTTGGCCTTCTTGAGCAAGACTGGTGAAGACTTCCCAGACTCCAAATTCATTCCGTTCCATCGGAATTTGATTTTCAAGCCAATTGGTGAAATCCCCTACCAAGTGAACTGCCTGAGCATTGGGTGCCCAAACTCGGAAAGTATAGCCAGACTCACCAGCTTTTTCTTCCCTATGCGCTCCCAGATAATGCTGGAGGTGAAAATTCTCACCTGTCATAAAAGTTTCTAAAGCTTTTTTCTTATCCATACACCCTCCTATCCTTTGTAAGCGTTTTCTATAGTTTTATTATACTATCTTTTTAGATAAGATTCAAGTAAATTACGATATTTGCTAAAAATTCTTTTGAAAGTCTTCAATAAATTCACTGATGTGTTCACTTGTAAATCAAGAAAATTTTCAGAAATGCTTTGAAAACGAATTGTTTTTTAACAATATTATCATAAAGTTCGCTATTTTACTAATAAAAGTAGTGTTTTCAGCTAAAAAAACAAATCAGAAAACGAATTTCCTGATTTGTTTTTTCAAATATTTATAAAAGAGATACCAAAAGACGAACTAACATCTATAGTACTTTAAAAATGCTAACACTGACACCACCAACTTTGTTTTCCTCATCAGAAGGACTATTGGTCACCAAGAGTTCTAGATTTCCTGCATTTTCAAACTGGAACGCATCTCCTTTTGCATTAAAGACAATCAATAGGTGTTCTTCTCCATGAATCTCATAGACAATCCAACCACTATGTTCATTTGCTGAATGAACAAAAACATGATGGTAAATTTCTTCATAAGTAGGGTAAGAAAAGGCACTGGTTTCTGTCTTCAATCGAATCATCTGACGGATAAAGTCAATACTGTCTTGACGCTCATTAATCAAATCCCAGTTGACTTGATTCACACTGTCAGGAGCGTTATAGCTATTCATAGCACGCTCTCTATCATCATGTGTCAACTCACCATTCTCACCAGTCGCAACTAGTTTGGTACGACCAAATTCTTGACCGATTTCCATAAAGGCCATCCCTTGCATGAGCAGATTCATGGCTGTGGCTGTCTCAACCTTGCGCATGATTTGCTCTGAACTTTGGTCTGGATGTAGGGTTGCCAACAAATCGTGAAGATTGTAATTGTCATGGGCTTCCACATAGTTAAGTACTTGATTTGGATGTGTATAGGTTCCTAATTCACGACTGCCTAGGATTGCTTTGGCTAGAATTGGCTCTGTCGCAGCACCGCTGACAAAACCTGACTTGATTGCACCGTAAACTTCTCCACCTTTGACAGCATCACGCTGATTGTCATTAAAGAAACCAATATTTGGCATCTGGTAGGCATTGTCTTTCTTGGCCTTATCATAAGGCGCAAGACCTGTTCCCATATCCCATCCTTCTCCATAAAGGATAATGTTAGGGTCAATTTCATCCAAACTCTGACGAATCATCTGCATGGTCTTGACATCATGAATCCCCATCAAATCAAAACGGAAGCCGTCAATATTGTATTCCTGCACCCAGTATAGGAGAGAATCAATCATGTACTTGCGGAACATTTCATGTTCGCTGGCTGTTTCATTTCCAACACCCGTTCCATTCTGGAAGGTACCGTCTGGATTCATACGATAATAATAATCAGGGACAGTTGTTTGGAAAGGTGCATCAACTACTGAGAAGGTATGATTATAGACCACATCCATAATGACACCAATACCCGCATCATGATAAGCTTGAACCATGGTCTTCAAATCACGAATGACCTGAGCTGGATCCTCTGGATTAGTTGAAAGGCTGGTTTCTGGTGCGTTATAGTTTTGTGGATCATAACCCCAGTTGTAGGTCACATTCCCATCCGCATCATATTCTTTGTGACGGTCTGCAATTGGTTGCAACTGAACATAATTATAGCCCAGCTTCTTGATGTAATCAAAAGCAGTTGACTGACCGTACTGGTTAACCGTTCCAGTCTGGGCAGCACCCAAGAAAGTTCCTCGAAGATATTCATCCACACCTGAGGTCGGTGATTTGGTCAAATCACGAATATGCATTTCACAAATAACTGCCTTACATGGATTTGCCAAGCGCCAAGTAGCCTCTGAACCGTGCTTGACCTCGAAGTTTGCAACTTGCTTTTCTTCATGACTCAGAATAGCTGAACGTTTGCCATCAGGACTGGTTGCGATAGTGTATGGGTCGCGTGTCAAGGTTTGGTGATGAGGGAATTGAACTTGATACTGATAAGCCTTACCAGTCAAATCTTCCTCAACATCCAAACTCCAGACACCGATTGTATTGTCCTTATGATTATAGGAGTAGCTATTGCCTCTCTCCATCTCAAAGGTCTTCCAAACAGGAGCATCATTTGATGTAGATTCATACACCACCACTTGTACTTCTGTCGCTGTTGGAGCCCAAAGGGCAAAACGAGCCTGATTGTCCTCTACACGGCAACCCAATTCACCTTGGTAGCCCCAATGGTGATCAAAACTAGCACTGTTAATAGCCTTGTCAAAGGCAAAAGGATTTTGATTCTTATAGAAAGGACTGGCAATAGCAGGATTTTCAGAATAATAAATTCTATCATCCCCTTCCAAAATCCAGACCTCTGTTAAGAGGGGATAGTGATTAAAACGGATGGCATATTCTTTACTGGTTTGACCTGTGTGAACCACAAAATTCAAGCTTTCTAAGGCATGAGAACTTGGGTGTTCAAAACTAAATAAAGCGCCAAAATAATCTTCTTTGTAGGTTAGCAAATCAATTCGCTGGTCCTGGCTTTTTACAAAAGAGCAAGTGTCGTATTCTCCATTCTTGCGATGGTAATGAATGCGAATAGGGTAATTAAACATTTTTTATTTTTCCTTTTTTGATTTGTTTCTATTTCACTAATAAATTTTTGACCGATTTTGTCCTGATTAACAAACTAGTTATACTGTCTAAACTCTGATTTTAAACGATTATTACAAGCTTTCTAGCCAAGCTTCATCTCGAACTTCGATACCAAGTTCTTGTGCTTTTTGCAGTTTACTTCCAGCATCTGCTCCTGCCACAACAAGGTCTGTCTTTTTAGAAACACTGCCTGTTACTTTTGCACCCAGACTTTCGAGTTTGCTTTTAGCTTCTGAGCGCTTGAGCCGTTCCAATTTTCCTGTCAATACAACGGTCAAACCTGACAAGGCCGCATCTGCTACAACAGTCTGTCCTTTATAGTCCAGATTGACCCCAGCTTCTTTCAATTCTCTGAGGAGAATTTCAGAGCCTTCTGTCGCAAAATAAGTCTGGAGACTCTTGGCAATCACACAACCCAGACTCTCAATACTAGCCACTTCCTCTGGAGCTGCCTGAGCTAGATTTTCGATTGAATGAAAATGTTGGAGTAAGAGCTGACTAGCCTTGCTTCCGACATGGCGAATTCCCAAACCAAACAATAGTTTCTCAGCTGAATTTTCCTTAGATGCTTGAATGGCTTGATACAGTTTAGCAGCAGACTTTTCCTTAACACCCTCTAAAAGGAGGAAATCGTCTTCTTTCAAGCGGTAAATATCCGCCACATCCTTAACTAAATTGGCAGCAAAGAGTTTCTCAACTACTGATGGACCAAGGCCTGTAATATTCATGGCATCTCGAGAGGCAAAGTGGATCAAACCTTCCATGATTTGAGCAGGGCAACGCGGATTGATACAACGAAGGGCCACTTCATATTCAAAGTGCAACAAGTCAGAGTCACAACTTGGGCAGTTTGTAGGGATATCTAGTTTTTCTTCAGAAACCCGTTTGGACTCTACGACACGTAAAACGGCAGGGATGATGTCCCCAGCCTTATAGACGATAACCGTGTCGTCTTTGCGGATATCTTTTTCAGCAATATAATCCACATTATGCAGGGTCGCACGACTAACAGTTGTTCCAGCAAGCTGAACAGGGGTCAGATTAGCAGTTGGAGTCACAACACCGGTACGGCCAACTGTCCAATCAACTGATAAGAGTTGAGCTTCTTTTTCCTCAGCAGGAAACTTGTAGGCTACTGCCCACTTTGGTGCCTTAACGGTAAAGCCAAGTTCTTCTTGACCTGCTAGGTCATTGATCTTGATCACCACCCCATCGATATCATAAGACAGATTCTCCCGTTCCTCTCCTACTTCTTGGATAAAATGCCAGATTTCATCTATGTTTTCAGCCAAAATCCGCTTAGGATTGACTACAAAACCGAGCTGTTCTAGGTGCTTCAAAACCTTTTCTTGGCTGTCACGAGTTGAAGGACTGGCTTCTTGATAGAGGAACGTTGCAAGATTGCGCTTGGCAACTACTGCTGTATCCAACTGACGCAAGGTTCCTGCCGCCGCATTACGAGGATTGGCAAATTCAGACTCTCCATTTTCTTGGCGAGCTTGGTTGACCTGGTCAAAAGAAGCGCGTGGCATGTAACATTCCCCACGAACTGTGATATCTAGCTCTTCTGACAAGGTCAAAGGAATGTCCTTAACACGCTTAAGATTTTCTGTGATATTTTCACCAATAGAACCATCTCCACGTGTTGCACCTGCAACTAGAATCCCCTTTTCATAAGTAAGCGAGATAGATAAGCCATCGATTTTCAGTTCACAAATATAGGTCGGATGAGCCACTTCCTTACGAACACGCGCATCAAAAGCATCAAGTTCCTCACGTGAAAAAGCATCCTGCAAACTATAAAGAGGATACTGATGACTGTATTTTTCAAAACCATCTAAAACCTTGCCACCAACACGATGGGTCGGACTATCTGCTAATACTTGATCTGGATAGGCAGTTTCTAACTCAACCAACTCACGGTAAAGGCGATCATACTCACTGTCTGAAACCGAGGGATTATCGCTGGTATAGTACTCAGCCGCATAGCGGTTGAGCAAGGCGACTAACTCATTCATTCTTTTATTCATAAAACCATTTTACCATAAACTAAGCCCTCCTCACAAACGAGAAGGGCGGAAAAAACACTCAGATTAGAATTATTTTTAAAACTCAAACAGACTTATGTCTCTTTTTCAAAACGAGTTCGAACATAAATAAACGATATACAAGACAAGATGATAACACCACTTCCAATTATCAGGAAAGAAGAGATATGTACACTTGGCAAGACTGTCATAAATCCTTTCGCAATAGGCATAAATAGAATAGCTAAGGTAAAAATTGTACTCAGTACTCTCCCAAGAAATTCGCTCTCAACCTTGGTTTGTACTTGAGTAAAAAAGTGAATATTAAAAATCGTCATAAACAATTCACAAACTAAATTTCCAGAAAAGGAAAGCAAATTTGGAAGTGGTAATCCCATCATAAAAACTCCGACACCTGTCAAAGCCAGTAAAATCAAAAGATTATAAACATTAGCTTTAATTTTACTAGCTAGAAGAGCCCCAATGATGGAACCAATAGCCCCCATAGTTAAAATACTTGCATAGGCTCCTTCTGACCCATAAAGCTGATTCGAAAAGGGGAGGAGAAATTCAAAAGCGGCAAAAAAGAAATTAACGCTGGAAGCTACTAGCAAAAGGAAGAAAATTTCTTGCTGATGCCAGATATAGTGTAACCCATCCTTGATATCTACAAAAATATCTCTCCCAGTAAAAGCTTTTTTCTCTTGAACTTTTGCTTCCTCTTTTGGAAGGAAAGCCACTAGAACAAAAGCAATGAAAAAAGTCAGCGAGTCTAGTAATAGCGTCATATGGAGACTTGCAAATTGTAAAACAAGGAAGGAAAGAACAGGAGAACTAACACCTACAACCTGCAAAACTAGTTCTAAGCGAGAGTTATAGATCACAATCTCATCTTTCTCCACCACTTCAGTTATAATAGCTTTATTGGCTGTACGAGAAAATGCAAAGGCAACCGCCTGAACAATATTGGCAACAATCAAAGCCCCAATCATCCAGCTGTCATTTCTTATAAAAGAAATAGCCAGACAAAGAATCCCACAAACAAGGTCTGTCGTCATTAAAATCCTACGACGAGAAAAACGGTCTGAAACGACTCCGCCAAAGGGGTTGATGAGAATAGATGTGACGAGTTCAGAAATCTGATACATTCCTAAAACTGTCTGTCCGATAGTTCCCATGGAAGCCAACCAGACACTATTTCCATAATCATAGAGCATATTCCCTATTTTGTTAACAGCTCCACGGCTAATCAACTGTACTGCATAGCGATTCATATAAAAACTCCTCTCAAATTTTGAAACTATTGTATCAAAACCGAAAGGAGCTTTTTCATTTTTCCCTTATTTGGGAAAATTAATCTTTGACAAATTTTTCGTAGTGTTCCTGATAGTAGGCTACTTGCTCTGGAAGACCTAGTAGGTCAAAAATACGCATGGCCTCTTTCATCTGCTTACAGCCTTCTTTACACTTTCCTTTTTGGTACAAGGAAAAGCCTTTTAGATAATGGAAAATATTACGCTCATACAGCTTGATCCCTTTACCAATAATCTTCTCTGTATAAGTCTCAAAATAGCTTGCATTTTCGAAAGAAAGGTGCTCTAAACAATGCTGGTAACAATTGAGGGCCAAAATCAACACCAATCTCTTATGGCGACCAATCTCTTGGTAAAATTCTTCCCTCTCCATAACTTCTCTACCAATCCGAGTGACATAGTCTACATCGTAGAAACTATAGAGATTCCCGAAAAGAATCAATTCATACATGGTCCATTCTTCTGTTTTGAAGAGATAATCTGCTACCTTATCCAAATCATCCTGCTTCATATCATAAGTCGCATCTCTTTGACAAATCAGACCTTGCATCAAAATCCAGTTCAGCTCAAAATAAAGGGGATTCGTCGAACTCTTAGCCTTTTCAAGTTGTTCTCTTTGAAGCTTTTGAAAACCTGCAATATCATTTGAATAGTAAAGGGGTACAATTTGTCCCATCATGGCAACATGTTCATGATTATGAAAATTCCTTGCCTTATCCATGAAATTTTCGATTGTTACATGAATGTTATCCAAAAGCTCAAAGAAACGTGAGACTGCTAGGTCAGACTCCCCAAGCTCAAAGCGAGATAACTGAGATGTTGAACAGGATTCCCCTGCCGCCTCCTTTAAAGAATAATTTCCACTTGTTCGAAATTCACGAAATACTTTTCCAAGATGTTCCATCTTTACACCTGCTCTGATAATTCTTCCCATTCAAGCATAGCTTCTTCCTGACGATGGCTGATTTTATCCAGTTCAGCCTGCAATTCCATGAGTTTACCTGCATCGTTGGTTTCCAACATTTGTTCAGAAATGGCTTGGCTTTGACTTTCTAACTCTTCAATTTCAGCTTCTAGACTTTCGATTTGTCGCATGAGCTTGCGGACTTCTTTTTGACTTTCTTTCTGAGCTTGATAGTCATTAATTGGACTTGCTTCTTTTGCTTGATTGTTAGTTGAAGCTTCTTCAGCCTGAGTCATTTCTACTTCTGCTTTCTTCTCAACATAGTAGTCGTAATCTCCCAGATAAAGAGTCGAACCATTCTCAGACAATTCCAGTACATGAGTTGCCACACGATTGATAAAGTAACGGTCGTGGCTGACAAAAAGCAAGGTTCCATCAAAGTCAATCAAGGCATTTTCCAACACTTCCTTGCTATCAATATCCAAGTGGTTGGTTGGCTCGTCCAGAATCAAGAAGTTGTTGTTTTCCATAGACAATTTAGCCAAAAGCAGACGAGCTTTCTCGCCACCTGACAGCATGCCCACTGATTTTTTAACATCATCTCCTGAGAAAAGGAAGGCACCAAGACGGTTGCGAATTTCAACTTCTGGTGTCAGTTTGAAATCATTCCAAAGTTCATCAAGTACCGTATTACTTGGTGTCAGCTTGCTTTGCGTCTGGTCATAGTAACCAACCTCAACATTAGCGCCAAAGCGCTTCTCTCCCTTGATAAAAGGAATCTGGTCCACGATAGATTTGATAAAGGTTGATTTCCCAATACCATTTGGACCAACAATAGCGACAGCATTCATCTTACGAAGGTCTAAATTAATCGGTTGTGACAGTACTTCCCCATCATAGCCAATAGCCGCATTTTCAACAGTCAAGACAACATTACCTGACGTTTTTTCCGACTGGAAAGTCATATTGGCTGATTTCTTGCCAGCTTCAGGTTTGTCCAAACGCTCCATTTTTTCCAGTTGTTTACGTCGAGATTGGGCACGTTTGGTCGTTGAAGCACGGACTAGATTACGATTGACAAAGTCTTCCAGAGCAGCGATTTCCTTCTGTTGCTTTTCATAATTTTTTGCCTCAGTAGCTAGCTTCTGCTCCTTCAGCTCGACAAAGCGAGAGTAATTGCCCACATAGCGATCCAAGGAATGCTTGGTCAAATCCAGCGTAATTGTCGCAACCTTGTCCAAGAAATAACGGTCGTGGCTGACGATAATGAGGGCACCGCTATAATTTACCAAGTAATTCTCTAGCCAGGCAATGGTTTCGATATCCAAGTGGTTGGTTGGCTCGTCCAAGACCAAGAGATTTGGCTTTTCAAGAAGCATTTTTGCAAGTGCCAGACGAGTATTTTGCCCACCAGAAAGCTCAGCAATTTTCATCTGCCACATAGATTCATCAAACTTAAATCCATTCAAAATCGCTCGTATATCAGCTTCATAGGTAAAGCCACCTGCTTGGCGAAAATTTTCAGATAAACGGTCGTAATCTGACATCAGTTTATCCAAATCTTCACCAGATTTTTCACCCATCTCCAATTCCATCTGACGAAGTTGTTTCTCCGTCCGACGTAAGTCATCAAAAACATGAAGCATCTCATCGTAGATGGTATTTTCAGACTCAAAACGGCTATCTTGGGCTAGATAAGACAGAGAAATATCTTTTTTCTTATTGATTTCTCCACTAGTTGGCTCCTCTTCTCCAACCAAAATCTTCAAAAGAGTAGACTTACCTGCACCATTTTTTCCAACAAGGGCAATTCGATCTCGTTCATCAACTTGCAGGTTGATATTATCAAAAAGAACCTCTCCTGCAAAAGAACGTTCAATTTTATTAGCTTGTAAAATAATCATACAAGTAGTATAGCATGTTTCCCTAAGGCATTCAAGACTTGATAAACCGGCATATGACACCACTTTTCTGAAAATTATGCTACCGTTTTACTAAAACGCTAAAAAGTGCTATAATGTGAACGGTTAAAACAATTTACAAAAAGGAGAATTTCAATGTCTTACCAAGAAAATTACCAGAAATGGGTTGATTTTGCGGAGCTTCCTGACTACCTTCGTCAAGATTTGGAAAATATGGACGAAAAAACAAAGGAAGATGCCTTCTATACAAATCTTGAATTTGGTACTGCAGGTATGCGTGGTTTGATTGGTGCTGGTACAAACCGCATCAACATCTACGTTGTTCGTCAAGCTACTGAAGGATTGGCTCGTTTGATTGAGTCAAAAGGCGGAAACGAAAAAGAACGTGGTGTCGCAATCGCCTACGATAGCCGTCACTTCTCACCAGAGTTTGCCTTTGAATCTGCGGCAGTTCTTGCTAAACATGGCATCAAATCTTATGTATTTGAAAGCCTTCGTCCAACTCCAGAACTATCATTTGCAGTTCGTCACCTCAACTGTTTCGCAGGTATCATGGTCACAGCCAGCCACAACCCTGCACCATTTAACGGATACAAGGTTTACGGTGAAGATGGTGGACAAATGCCTCCACACGACGCGGACGCTTTGACTACTTATATCCGTGCAATCGAAAATCCATTTGCGGTAGAAGTTGCTGATGTGGAAGCTGAAAAAGCTTCTGGCTTGATTGAAGTTATCGGCGAAGCTGTCGATGTAGAATACCTCAAAGAAGTCAAAGATGTAAACATCAACCCAGCCTTGATTGAAGAATTCGGTAAAGACATGAAAATTGTCTACACACCACTTCATGGTACTGGTGAAATGTTGGCTCGTCGTGCTCTTGCCCAAGCAGGATTTGACTCTGTTCAAGTCGTTGAAGCGCAAGCAACTGCTGACCCAGACTTCTCAACTGTAAAATCTCCAAACCCAGAAAGCCAAGCAGCCTTTGCACTTGCTGAAGAACTTGGTCGTCAAGTTGGTGCAGATGTTCTTGTCGCAACTGACCCTGATGCTGACCGTGTTGGTGTGGAAGTTCTTCAAAAAGATGGTAGCTACCTCAACCTTTCAGGTAACCAAATCGGTGCTATCATGGCTAAATACATCTTGGAAGCCCACAAAAATGCTGGAACTCTTCCTGAAAATGCAGCCCTATGTAAATCTATCGTATCAACTGACTTGGTAACGAAGATTGCTGAAAGCTACGGCGCAACTATGTTCAACGTCTTGACTGGTTTCAAATTCATCGCTGAAAAAATTCAAGAATTCGAAGAAAAACACAACCACACTTACATGATGGGATTTGAAGAAAGCTTCGGTTACTTGATTAAACCATTCGTACGTGATAAAGATGCTATCCAAGCTGTTCTTGTCGTTGCTGAACTTGCTGCCTACTACCGTTCACGTGGTTTGACCCTTGCTGACGGTATCGAAGAAATCTACAAAGAGTACGGCTACTACGCAGAAAAGACTATCTCTGTTACCCTTTCTGGTGTCGATGGTGCTGAACAAATCAAAGCGATTATGGCTAAATTCCGTAACAATGCTCCAAAAGAATGGAACGCAACAGCTATTACGGTCGTAGAAGACTTCAAGGCTCAAACTGCCACTGCTGCTGACGGAACTGTTACAAACTTAACAACTCCTCCAAGTGATGTGTTGAAATACACACTTGCTGACGGTTCATGGATTGCCGTTCGCCCTTCAGGTACAGAACCAAAAATCAAGTTCTACATTGCAGTTGTAGGTGAAACAAACGAAGAATCACAAGCTAAGATTGCTAACATCGAAGCAGAAATCAATGCTTTTATAAAATAAAGCCCTATAAAAGATGAGACCAACCAATCTCATCTTTTTTTCGTATCAAATCTAAGCAATTTTAGAAACTTTATGGCATACTAGACTTATCAATGAAAGCGAGGTAATCTCATGGAACAATTTTTAGATAATATCAAAGACCTTGAAGTCACTACAGTTGCGCGTGCGCAAGAAGCTCTTGATAAGAAAGAAACTGCAACCTTCTTCATCGGTCGTAAAACTTGCCCTTACTGCCGTAAATTTGCAGGTACATTGTCAGGTGTCGTAGCTGAAACCAAAGCTCACATTTACTTCATCAACAGTGAAGAACCAAGCCAACTCAATGAGTTGCAAGAATTCCGCTCACGCTATGGAATTCCAACTGTACCAGGTTTTGTTCATGTTGCAGATGGACAAATCAATGTCCGTTGCGACTCTTCAATGTCAGCACAAGAAATCAAAGATTTCGCAGGATTGTAAAAGATATAAAAAAGAAGGTTGAGCAAAACCCCACTTCTAACTATCAAAAACGAGCATTTCCGTAGTTGGAGATACTCGTTTTCTTATGTGACTTTCAGTCCGTCTCGCTCTGTTAGGTGCGAGACAAAAAAACCGCCCGCTATGCAGGTACGCGTCGAAGGTTGTACCAAAAAAACTCCAAACACGATACAATAAAGCTCTTCAAGGCAATTGTAAAGCGAAAGAGTCAAAAATATGGCACAAAAGGCTCATAGTTTATCACACACAAAGTGGCACTGTTCTATCACATTATGCTCAACCCTAAGTATAGACGAAAAGTCATCTATAATCAATATAGAAGTAGTTTAGGCGAAATATTTCATCGCTTGTGTAGTTATAAAGGAGTTGAAATTATCGAGGGTCACTTAATGCCAGACCATGTGCATATGTTAGTCAGTATTTCACCAAGGATAAGCGCTTCAAGTTTCATGGAGGATTTAAAAGATTAAAGTGCACTCATGATGTTCGATAAACACGCCAATCTCAAGTACAAGTTTGGGAATCGGCATTTCTGGGCGGAAGGTTATTATATGAGTACGGTGGGACTCAATGAAGCTACAATTAAGAAATATATTCAAGAGTAAAGAAATGATCCAGTGAATGATTTCTTCACGAGTATGACAATTTGAGAACGAGTAAAGCATGATATAGCACTAGATAAATTAACTGTAAAAGAATATGAGGATCCCTTTAGGGATAGTGGTAAGTGACGAGTCAAGAGCAATAAGGTTTGAACAAAGTGAAAGCCAGCGTCTTTAGGCGCTGGCCGGTAATTTGGGCTTATAGCCCTGGGACAAACCATCCGTTAGACGGGTGGTTATGATTTAGAAGCTAGTTTTTGCCGAGCCTCTTTTCGTTAAAAGTAAATGAAAACCGACAACCATTGCCCATCTGTGCTTAGTTTCATCTCTGCACCGAGAAGATGACATAATTCCTCAGTGATATAAAGGCCTAAACCAGAGGATTCTTCCGTATCAGATAGATTTTCAGAATAAAAACGGTTGCTGAGATTTTCTATTCTTTTGATGGGCTGTTTGACAAGGTTTGCAATCTCTAAGACAAGCTGTTCCTTTTCCTTTCTCAAAGATAGGCGTGCTTCTTCCTTGCCATGTTTGAGGACATTTCCAAGCAAATTTTGTAAAATTCGATCCAGCAAGTCTTCATCAGTCCTCATTTTCAAACCAGCTTCAACCTTAAAATCAAGAGTGATATTTGCCGCCTGAAAAACATCATAATAAGCCAGAGTCTTCTTGGTAATAAAAGTTGAAAAATCCACTTCTTCCAGTTTCGGTTTGACAGCTCCTTCCATCAAACGACGATATTCTAGGAGAGCCTCCAAACGTTTGGAAACTAAATCAAGATGCTGGGCTATTTTTTGTAGGGTTTCTGCTTTGTTTTCAGGAGTTTTTATCAATTGTTGGGTGTAGCCTGAAGCGATAGTCAGAGGTGTCCGAATATCATGAGCGATATTGCTGATGGCCATATCCAGAGTCTGCTTTTCCCTTTTCATAACCAATCGAGACTGCTCTACTTCCTGAAATAGATTCTCAATCTGCTGGTAGAGATGTAAAAAATGTTTGGAAAAAATACTGATTCCGACTCTTTTCATACTACCCGTGAGAATCTTGTCTTCAATCTGTTGACTCAAGTTTTTAAGTGCTAGATGGTAGCGAATCAATGCAATCGATAAAATAATTAAGAGTACCAGTAGGATAAAGATTATCATGTAGGTCATTGCTTGTCTCCTTTTAATCTTACCCCAACTCCCCAGATGGTTTCAATATATTCTTGATTTGGGTCAAGCTGGTTTAATTTTTTACGAAGATTACTCAAATGCGTATTGAGGGTATTATCTCCGGGTAGATAGCTATCCTCCCAGACCAATTCATAAAGTTCTTCCTTGGTGAAAATTTTCTTAGGGTATTTAAGGAGAGTTTGGAGAATTAAGCATTCTTTCTTGGCAAGGCGAATCATTTCCTGACTATTTTTGATTTCAAAACTTTCTGAATCAAACTGGATATTTTTCAAGTTTTGTGACAAATTTTCAGTTTTTCCTATTTCCATAGGCTGTTTTTCTGCACTTTGGCGTAATTGAACAGTAACTCTAGCAAAGACTTCATCCAAATCAAAAGGTTTGACTATGTAATCATTGGCACCGTCTAAGAGATATTGACTGATTAACTTTTTATCACTCAGAGCCGTTAGCATAATGACTGGAATTTGACTTTGTTCCCTGATGGCTTTTAAAACCTGATCCCCATTTTTCCCAGGAAGCATGATATCTAGCAAAACAAGATCAATCCCACCTTGGTCAAAACGCATGATTCCTTCTGTACCAGAAAAGGCTTGAATTACCTCATGCTCCTCAGTAAGAAGTGTTCGCAAAATCTCTTGAATGTCACTATTGTCTTCAATAACCAATATCCTAGCCATAAATACCAACCTTTCTGCAACTATTATAGCATGTTTTATTGATAAAACTTAAACAGAAAAGCTCCTCGCATAAAAGCGCGAGAGAGCCTTAGAGGGTTAAAATATAAAATACATTTACTAGATAACATTGTATCCTTATAGTTGCTAGTGAAAACGAGTCTAGCAGAATGAATCTCTCATTTCTCTCCTACTAGTCCGTAATGCGTTGATACATTTCGGGTCTTCTATCTCGAAACAAGCCCCAGTTTAGGCGTTCGCTTGCTCCCTTATCAAGGTCATAAGTAGCTAACAGAACAGCTTCAGCTTGTCTTTCAGCTCGTTCTAGAATAGCTCCTGTTTCATCCGTCATAAAGGAGGAACCGTAGAAGTCAAGATTGGAACTCTGTCCGCCATTTTCCTCACTTGGAGTGACTTCTTCCAAGCCATAGCGATTGGCTGCAATAACTGGGACAATATTTGCTGCTGCGTGCCCTTGCATGGTACGTTGCCAATGATCACAACTATCTGTATCCAAAATTGGCTCTGAACCGATAGCTGTAGGATAAAAGAGCAATTCAGCACCATTTAACGCAAGACAGCGCGCTGTTTCAGGGAACCATTGATCCCAACAGATACCAATACCAATCTTGGCATAGCGAGTATCCCAGACCTTGAAGCCTGTGTTGCCAGGTGTGAAATAGAATTTCTCTTGATAGTAATGGTCGTCTGGTATGTGAGTCTTCCGATAAACACCTAGCACCTCACCATCTGCATCAATGACAGCAATAGAGTTATACAAGACATTGCCATCTTTTTCATAGAAACTGATTGGTAAAACGACCTTTAACTCCTTGGCAATGGTTTTAAAATGCTGAATGGCAGTATTGTCTGTCACCGACTGGGCATGCTGGTAGTAGTCATACTGACGTTCCTGACAAAAGTATGGACGTTCAAACAACTCGGGTAAGAGAATAATTTGTGCACCTTGTTCTGCAGCCTGACGTACTAAACGCTCTGCGGTTTGGATATTTGTTGCCACATCCTTAGCGCATTGCATCTGAATAGCTGAAACTTTTACATTTCTCATCTTTTTCTCCTATTCTGGGATTTGTTGGGTGATACAGTGGATATTGCCACCACCTAAAAGAATATCTCTGGCTGGAATTCCGACAACTTTACGGTCTGGGAAACACTTACTGAGGATATCTAAGGCTACTTGGTCGTTTACATCATCAAACTGTGGAACCAAGACAGCCTTGTTAGCGATATAGAAATTGACATAGGAAGCAGCAAGCCTTTCACCTGCGTATCGCTCTTCTTCTCCTTCTTCATAGATGTAGCCTGGCAAATCCTCTTCTGTCACAACTTGTCGAACTGCAGGAATAGGCAATTTATGAATGGTGAAGGGACGACCTTTTGCATCTGTCTCTTGCTCTAAGAGTTCGAGATCTGCTTTTGACATGGCGTATTGGGGATCACTTTCGTCGTCCGTCCAAGCCAAAACAAGTTCTGCAGGACCAACAAAGGCAGCAACATTATCAACGTGTTCATTGGTTTCGTCCTGATAAATACCATAAGGAAGCCAAATAACTTTTTCAGCGCCAAGGCACTCTAATAAGGTATTCTCAATTTCCTCTTTAGTCAGGTGAGGATTGCGACCAGGACTAAGCAAGCAACTTTCAGTTACGAGAATGGTTCCTTGTCCATCGCTGTGTATCGCTCCGCCTTCTAGCACAAAAGGTTTGGCATCGTAAACAGGCATTTCCAAGGCCTCAGCAAAACGACTGGCTACTTGGTCATCATCTTCATAGTCTTGATAAAGACCGTCATAGGTGCCACCCCAGGCATTAAAAGCCCAATCTACTGCCAACTTTTCCCTTTTATCATTGAGGAGAATGGTCGGTCCTGTATCTCTAGCCCAGGCATCATTTGTCTGAATATCTAGATAAACGACCTTGTCTCCAAGATAGGATTGGGCTTCAGATAGATAATCTTGCTCCACCAAAAGATAGACTCTTTCCCCTTCTGCTATGGTTTTTATAATCTGGCTAAAAGCTTTTTTAGCTGCCTTACCTTGAAAGGGCCATGAACCTGGTCGAGTCGGCCATATCATGAGGGTACCATGATGGGGTTCGTACTCTGCTGGCATACGATAGCCTAATTTTTTTGGACTGTCCATCATGATAATCTCCCTTTAAAATCTTGATAGCCAAAGGCTTTGACTAAGCTGCAGTCTCCCTGTTCGTCCATGAGATAGAGACTTGGCAATCCAATACCATTAAAAGTATTATTTTTGACAAAAGAATAAATGGCCATGTCTTCGAAATAAAGTCTATCACCGATTTGGACTGGATTTTCAAAACTATAATCACCAATTACATCGCCCGTCAGACAGGTATTAGAAGAAAGTCTGTAGGTATGAGCTTTTTCCTGTGCCTCAAAGCCATTTCTCAAAGGTGGACGATAGGGCATCTCAAGTACATCAGGCATATGGCAAGTCGCAGAGGCATCTAAAACCAAGATTTCCATATCGTTTTCTACAATATCTAATACCTCGGTTGCTAGATAACCTGCATTGAGCGCAATGGCTTCACCCGGCTCGATATAGACTTCAAGATTGTAAGTTTCTCGGATACGCTTTAGTTCTGAAATCAGCAAATCCACATCATAATCTTCTCTTGTGATGTGATGACCACCACCCATGTTGAGCCATTTTACTTCATGTAAATAAGAACCAAACTGCGCTTCTACTGCTTTCAAAGTTGTCTCTAAATCATCTGCTCCCTGCTCACAAAGGGTGTGAAAATGAAGACCATCCACCAAATCTAGTAAATCACTAGGAATCTTGTCTAGAGTGACTCCAAAACGAGAGCCTGGTGCACAAGGGTCATAGAGCGCGTGGTCACCCTGCGTTGAACATTTAGGATTGAGGCGTAGACCGACACTGATACCAGCTTCACGACAACGGGCCCCATGTTTACGCAACTGTCTCTCTGAGTTAAAGACGATATGGTCCGTTATCTCCAGCAATTCCTCCAAGTCTGCATCCTTGAAAGCTGGCGCAAAAACATGGACTTCACCAGGAAATTCTTCCCTTGCCAATTTGGCCTCATAGAGTCCACTGGCTGTCGTACCTGATAGATACTGGCTAATCAAGGGATAGGTTTTGTAGAGGGAATAAGCCTTCTGGGCAAGCAAAACCTTGCAGCCAGCTTCTTCTTGAACATAATTTAGGATACGGCAATTGGCTTCTAACTTGGCCAAGTCAATAACATATGCTGGTGTTGGTACTTGTTCTAACTTCATCAGTCCACCATTTGTGGATTTTCAACCACAACCCAAGGTAAACCATACTCATTTAAAGCTTCCATGAATGGATCTGGATCCAATTCTTCAAGGTTATACACTCCAGCTTGTTTCCAATTACCGTTCATAACCAATTTTGTCCCAATCATGGCTGGAACGCCAGTCGTGTAAGAAATGGCTTGTGAACCAACTTCTGCGTAACATTCTTGATGGTCGCAGACATTGTAGATGTAGATGGTCTTTTCAACGCCATCTTTGACACCTGTAAAGATACAGCCGATATTGGTTTTACCAACGGTGCGTGGGCCAAGGCTGGCAGGATCTGGAAGCAAGGCTTTTAAGAATTGGATTGGAACGATGTCTTGACCATTGAAATTAATAGTATCCGTACGAAGGAGACCAACGTTTTCCAAGCATTTCATGTGGGTTAGATAAGATTGGCCAAAAGTCATAAAGAAACGAATTCGTTTGACTCCAGGAATATTTTTAGCCAGTGATTCAATTTCTTCATGGTGAAGGAGATACATGTCTTTTTGTCCGACCTGAGGGAAATCGTACTCACGCTTGATTGACATAGCTTCCACTTCAACCCACTTACCATCTTCCCAGTAAGAACCTGGCGCAGAAACCTCGCGTAGATTGATTTCTGGGTTAAAGTTTGTTGCAAATGGATAACCGTGGTCACCACCATTACAGTCTAAAATGTCGATATAGTGGATTTCATCAAAATAGTGTTTGAGGGCATAAGCTGAAAAGACACTGGTCACACCTGGGTCGAAACCAGAACCAAGAAGAGCAGTCAAGCCTGCTTCTTTGAATTTCTCTTGATAAGCCCACTGCCATGAGTAGTCAAAGTAAGCTGTAAAACCAAGATCCTTACAACGTTTCTCATAAATAGCACGCCATTCAGGGTCTTCTGTATCCTCGGCTTCGTAGTTAGCTGTATCGATATAGTGAACACCTGTTGCCAAACAAGCATCCATAATTGTTAAATCTTGATATGGTAAAGCTACGTTCAAAACAGCTTCTGGTTTGTAGCTTTCAATCAGGGCAATCACTTCTTCTACCTTGTCAGCGTCAAGGGCAGCTGTCTCAATATTAGTATTTGTTTTGCCTTCTAATTTAGCCTTCAAGTCATCACATTTTGACTTAGTACGGCTAGCAATCATAATTTCTTTAAAAGTTTCGCTATCTTGGCAAATCTTTGAAATAGCAACTTGGGCAACTCCCCCACATCCAATAACTAGTAAACGACTCATTTTTTTCCTTCCTCTTCTTCTAAAATGTCCTCAACATACTTGGGCAACATAAAGGCTCCCACATGTAAGTTTGCAGTGTAGTATTCTGTGAAAAGCTGGCGTTTTTTCCAGCCTTCCTTGTCAAAATCTTTGACAGGGTGGTATTTTTTCGAAGCAAATCCAAACAACCAATAACCAGCAGGGCTAGTTGGGATGTGGGCTTGGTAGACCCGACTGATTGGAAAGGCTTGATTAACCTTACGGTGCATACTTCGGCAAGCCGACTCATCTTCGTCAAAGAAGGGACTCCCATGCTGGTAAATCATGATGCCGTCTTCTTTCAAGGCTCTGTAACTGTTTCCGTAAAATTCCTTGGTAAAGAGCCCTTCCGTATGTCCAAAGGGATCTGTCGCATCGTTGATGATAATATCGTAATCATCTTCGCAGTTTCGCAAAAAGCGTAGCCCATTTTGGTAGTAAATGGTAACACGAGGATCATCTAGCCCTGCGGCAAAATCTGGGAAATACTCACGACAAACCTCAACCAACATCTCATCAGGTTCTACAATATCGATTTGTTCCAGCTCAGGATAGAGTGTTAATACTTGGGCAACACCACCGTCACCACCCCCTATTACCAAGACTTTCTTGGGATTTGGGTGGACAGCCATGGGAACATGAACGGTCATTTCATTGTAGACAAAATCATCAGCATCTGAGAACAAGACGTGCCCATTTAAAATCAAGATCTTTCCAAAAGCTGGCGTATCTAGAACTTCAATATCCTGCCATTCACTTTTACCAGCGTAGAGTTGCTTGGCTGTTCTCAGGGACAATTTGACATCTGGAGTATGAACTTCAGAAAACCATAAATCCATCTAGTTCTCCTTTCTCTTAATGACGTTGATGTGATTGACCTCTGGATCTTCCGTCCCTTGGAGGGAGCAACCACGTTCCTTGGCAAATTGGATATAATCTACAATTTCTCGTGTAATGCGTTCACCAGGAGCCAAGATAGGAATTCCTGGAGGATAGCACATGACAAATTCCCCACAGACATGTCCAACAGATTCGTCTAAAGACAAACTTCTTCTCTCTGAATAGAAGGCTTCCTGAGGAGATAACACCAACTCGGGCTGAATATATTCTCCAGCTATCAAGTCCTTCCCGTCTCGTGAATAGAGTCTCTTGATATCAGCAAGAGCACCAACCAAGCGCTCGATGTCTTGGATACGGTCACCAATCGAAATATAGGCCAAGATATTGCCAATATCACCAAACTCAATCTGAATGTCGTATTCGTCTCGTAGGAGGTCATAAACCTCGATACCTGTTAAGCCAATACCCTGAGTGTAAACTGACAGCTTGGTTACATCAAAATCACATACCGACACACCATCTATTAACTCTTTTGAGTAAGCATAGTAGCCACCGATAGCATTGATTTCACGGCGAGCATACTCTGATAACTCAATGACCTTCTCAAAAGACTCTTTACCTCGAAGAGCCAAGTTGCGACGCGAAATATCCAGACTAGCCATCAACAGGTAAGAAGCAGATGTTGACTGGGTAAGATTGATAATCTGACGTACGTATTCAGGATTCATCTGCTCCCCGATTAAAAGAATCGAACTTTGTGTCAAACTCCCACCAGACTTATGCATGGAGACTGCTGCCATATCAGCACCTGCATCCATAGCAGAAATTGGAAGTTTATCAGTGAAATGCAAATGCGCTCCGTGGGCTTCATCTACTAAAACCAGCATGCCAGCTTTATGAGCCATTTCTGTCAACCCCTTTAGGTCTGAACAGATTCCGTAGTAAGTAGGATTGTTAATCAAAATGGCCTTAGCATCTGGATGGTCCTTTATGGCCTGTGCTACTCGGTCATTTTCAAGACCTAAAGCGATACCAATCTTAGGATCTACACTCATCTCGATATAGATGGGAATGGCACCACATAGAACAAGTGCATTAATAGCAGATTTATGGACATTTCGTGGCAAAATAATCTTATCTCCTGCCTTGCAGGTTGACAAAATCATAGTCTGCACCGATGAAGTTGTTCCACCAATCATGAGAAAAGCATGGCTAGCTCCAAAAGCATCAGCTGCCAGCTCCTCTGCATCTCGAATAATCGAAATAGGATGCCCTAAATTATCCAAAGGTTTCATCGAATTGACATCAATGCCTACACATTTTTCTCCTAACAGTTCGACAAGTTCTGGATTTCCCCGTCCACGCTTGTGACCTGGAACATCAAAGGGAACAATCCTTTTCTTGCGTAACTTCACCAAGGCCTCATAAATAGGGGCTTGGTTTTGATCTAACTCTTTCAAGACATACTCCTTTCAATATTTTTAGGACCTTATGAAAACTAAGGAACTAAAGGTTGACTCATGAAAAAAGAGCAGGTTTTCACCTGCTCTGCAATCTTCTGACGTTTTTATGTTTGTTTCTTTTGAGTATGTCTGTTCCTGATGTTTCCTAACTCTCTAGTAGCAAATATTACGTACTTTATTGATCGTTTCACAAGATGACGTGTGCTTTCACCACACTAAAAATTTATGAATTAGGACAAGTATCCTAACATCAACTTATAAAAGTAGGCTTTTAACCCTATCAATAATGTGGTTTTTCAACCACGCTTCGGCATTCAACCCTGCCTGTCCGTAGGCATTTTTTACTCGGGTTTATATTTGCTAGAAAACATCATCTCATTTTCTAAGCTTTATTACTATAACATGTTTTTAAGAACTTGTAAAGCATTTTTTGATAAAAAATAAAAATATGTTCGTAAACTCTTTGGTTTATGTAAAAAATATCAATAAATCTTTTCTTGTAAACGATTATAAAGTGAACAAAATGTTTATCGTATTTAATTTAAAATTTTTTATGCTATTCTATACTCCTTCCCTTCGGTATTTGATCTATCAGAGAAGATGTCGACATTTTTATATCATTAAAATCGTGCAACTTTTTTCAGATACTTTTAAAAGATTGATTTCATTACCTGTTTCCTTTATACTGGATAAAAAGGAGTATAGTATGTCAGAAACAAATCACGAAATCGATTCAAATTTTGCAGGTCGTTTAAATGTCCTGCGTGCAGGTGTTCTTGGTGCTAATGATGGGATTATTTCCATCGCTGGTGTGGTTATCGGGGTTGCTAGTGCTACGAGCAATATCTGGATTATCTTTTTATCAGGATTTGCAGCTATTTTGGCAGGTGCCTTTTCAATGGCAGGCGGAGAATATGTGTCCGTTTCAACTCAAAAAGATACCGAGGAAGCAGCCGTTGCGCGTGAGCAAGTCTTGCTAGACCAAGATATGGAACTAGCCAAAAAGTCTCTCTATGCTGCCTATATTCAAAATGGCGAGTGTGAAACATCAGCCCAACTTCTCACCAACAAAGCCTTTTTAAATAATCCGCTCAAGGCTTTGGTAGAGGAAAAATATGGGATTGAGTATGAAGAGTTTACAAATCCTTGGCATGCTGCCATTTCTAGTTTTGTTGCCTTTTTCCTTGGTAGCTTACCACCAATGCTTTCAATTACCATTTTCCCAAGTGAATACCGCATCCCTGCTACTGTCCTTATCGTCGGTGTCGCCCTTCTTCTCACTGGTTACACTAGTGCCAAACTTGGAAAAGCTCCAACCAAAACAGCTATGATTCGGAACCTAGCTATTGGCCTCTTGACCATGGGAGTTACCTTCCTGCTCGGACAACTTTTCAGCATTTAAAACACAAGAAATACCTCGATTTTGAAGTCGAGGTATCTTTTTTTACATTTGGACAATCTTGCGATAACTTCTTGAAGTAATCATGAAAATCAGCACATAGGCGATGAGGAAGATAGCGCAGATAGACAAGGTCACAATCAACATCATATTCGTATCTATTACACCAATCACTTTTAAAATCAGACTAAGCATATGGTAGGCAAAGGCTAGATGTATGAAGGCAAAAAGCAAAGGAAGGAAGAAAACAGTTAAAACCTGTTTGTTGATGGTTTGCTTGATTTGCTTTTGATCTAAACCGACTTTCTGCAAGATAATAAAGCGCTCACGGTCTTCATATCCTTCAGAAATTTGTTTGTAGTAGATGACCAGAACGGTTCCGACCATAAAGATAATGGATAGGAAAATACCGATAAAGAAGACACCGCCAAAGAGGGCACTCATTTGAGCACTAGCATCTGCTAGATTGCTACCATACACATAGCTACCTTCCGTGTTTAATTGAGCATTAAACTGATTGAGGTATTTATCATATTCTTCAGCGACCTTGAGTTGTTCTTCTTCGTTGGCATTTACATTCATACCACCGTAAAGCTGATTATAGATAGCCGAATCTGGAAATTGGTCTAAAAATGCTTGTAAATCAGGTACAACAAGGTAATTGTAATCAGTAGTAAAAATATTAAACTGATTTGGTACATGGTTCACAATAAAATCTGTATTAAATTCTTCTTTTACAGAAAATTGATGATCATTTAGAGTTAGAGCTTTCTGTTCTTTAACTCCCTCATTCTTTGCAAAGAGTCCGACCTCATTTCCTGATAGAGACAGTTTTTGGCCAGTCATATTTTCATAATCTTTTTGGTCAAATACCATGAAAACTGTTGTGGGTTGGACACGATTTTGTCCTTTTTCAAAAAGGGTTAACTTGCTACCTTCTTGGTTTGCAACACCAAAGTAAGCGTAACGAAGAACTTCTTTCTCTTTAATCTTATAACCTTTGTCACTTGCAAACTGGCTCAAGAGTTTGTCCAAATCTTCTTTTTCAACATTTTGCCCTGAAACCCCAAAATCATGAGGATTCAGAACTTTTTTAAAGGATTCTGAGGCATTGAAAATACTTGTCGCTGCAGACATGGTTACCAAAACCATTGTTGACAAGATAGCGATAGTTGCTAGCCCAACCGCATTTTTCTTCATACGGAAAATCAAGTTGGACACTGAGATGAGGTTATTAGGTTGGTAATAGTATTTTTTGTTTTTCTTTAAGATTTGGAGGAAAACGGTAATTCCTGCATTAAACAAGAGATAGGTACCAAAGATAACCAGCAAAACAGCTAGGAAGAAAGTTGTTAGGGCTGTGAGAGGATCTTTTACCGTAAGGGCAAGATAATAGCCAATCCCTAAACTAATCGAACCAAGAATCGTTTGGAGAGGAAGGAAGCGACCTTTTTTCTCTCCGCTTGCTTTCTCACGCGAGAGCTGGAGGGCATTCATACGGGCAATTCGAAGGGCATTCAGGAACATGAGGCCTAGGAAAATCAAACCGAAAACAACAAGTACTGCAATGACAACATTCATTTGGAAGGTAGCGACCAGCTCAACCTTCAATTTCATCAGTTTGAGCAAGAAAGCGAAAATTAACTTGTCAAACAAGGCTCCAATACCGATACCCGCTCCAACAGTTAGAATCCCAAATACCACTAACTCCTTAAAGGTCATACTGATTAAATGGCGCTTTTCCAATCCCAACATGCCATAAATTCCCAGTTCCTTGGAACGATTTTTCATGACAAAACTATTGGCATAGAGGACGATAATGGCTGACGCAAGGGTGACGACAACCATACCAAATCCAAGTGTAGCCTGAATGGTTGTTCCTCCACGGATTTCAGCAATCTTGGGATTGAAGGTTAGAGAGTAAAAGAGATAGGTGACGGTGACTGCCAAGAGAACAGCCAGAGCAAAAGGATAGTAGAGTTTGCGGTTTTTAATCAAGTTCGATACCGCTAACTTATTGGTTAATCGAAACATACTAATTCACCTCGCTTGCCATGACAGTCAAGGTATCAGAGATCTCTT
This sequence comes from Streptococcus shenyangsis, assembly GCF_006385785.1. Taxonomy (GTDB): domain Bacteria; phylum Bacillota; class Bacilli; order Lactobacillales; family Streptococcaceae; genus Streptococcus; species Streptococcus shenyangsis. Next base: position 79,431 of record NZ_VFSH01000003.1, on the reverse strand, counting down.
GGAACATCTGACGTTCTGTCTTCTCTCCACGGTAGATTTGGTTGTAAAGAATGCCGTCTTTGATAAAGAGCACACGTTTTGCCCTGCTAGCTGCCGCTGTTGAGTGGGTTACCATGAGAATGGTTTGGCCACGCTCATTGATTTCATCAAAGACATCAAGTAAGGCTGCAGATGATTTGGAGTCAAGTGCCCCTGTAGGCTCGTCCGCAAGGAGAATTTCAGGTTCTGTGATGATGGCGCGGGCTACTGCTACACGCTGTTTCTGCCCACCTGAAATCTCGTAAGGATACTTCTCTTGCAATTGGTTGATCCCCAGATTCTCAGCTGTCACCACCAATTTCTTCATCATTTCCGTAATGGGTCTTCTTGACAAGACAAGCGGAAGCAAGATATTGTCCTTAACAGACAGAGTATCTAGCAAGTTAAAGTCTTGGAAGACGAAACCCAACTTTTCACGCCGGAAACTCGAAGCCTGTGAATTTTTGATGGTTGCGGTATCTGTTCCGTTCAGGTAAACCTGACCACGACTTGGTTTGTCCAGCATAGCTAGGATATTTAGAAGAGTGGATTTACCAGAACCAGACTCACCCATGATAGCAACGTAGTCGCCCTTTTCTACGGTAAAGTGAATATCCTTGAGGGCCTCTACTTGGTTGCCCTGAAAACGAGTTTTATAAATTTTTTGAACGTGTTTTACATCTAAAAGTGTCATGAGAATCTCCTTTCTTAATATCCCATCAAATGAAATGTCTCTTGCATCATAGCGCATCCCAGTTGAACACGCTCGATATCTTTATGGCTTGGTTTTCTTGTTTTCTTCTGTAAGATTTGTTTCATGATGTTACTCCTTTGTTCTTTATGAGTCTAGTTTACATCAAAAAAAGACCGCTTGCCATAACCTAACCTTACAAAAGAGACTTTAATCTTACATTTTTGTAAGATTGGGGGAAATGTAAGCAAAATTACTTAGAAAATAATTTGATTTCCTATTTTTAAAATTGTAAAATATAAGTGTGAAAAGGCTTACTTTGAAAAGGAGGGAATCGAAAATTATTACTCTAGTAAGCTTACTTCGATGAAACACCATTCAATTTAACACTTGTAAGTCGTTCTAAGCATCAGGAAAGAAGGTGCGCTTTAATGAAACATAAAGAACATATACTCATCGGAATTCTCTATCTCCTCTCCCCATTCATCGGTCAGCTCTTAGTTGAAAAAACATACTTTATCGGTACAGAATTTACAGGTACTGCTTATGTTGTTTGCTGGTTATCAGTTGTTATCAGCATCCACCATTTTTCAAAAACTGTTTTCTCTCAGCAACAAAAAGTAGATTAGAAACATGAGTTCAAAAACATGATTTTATACTCTTCTAAAATCTCTTCAAACCACGTCAACGTCGCCTTGCCGTAGGTATACGATACTGACTCTGTCAGTTCTATCCACAACCTCAAAACAGTTTTTTGAGCAGCCTGTGACTAGTTTCCTAGTTTGCTCTTTGATTTTCATTGAGTATTAGTTTGTATATGAAGCTGGGAAAATCTTATTAAAAGTAAAAAAAGCTTTAAATCAAACAGTTTAGACTATTGATTTAAAGCTTTTTGCTTATTCCAAATCTTCTGTAGAACCTCACAAAAACGGCTCTATGACTTTTGAGGTATAGTTCAACTATAAGAGATAATAGTCTTTTGGTGGTATTTACACTATATAGAAATCAAAAAGCAACTCGCGCCTATGTCACCTTACATTCAATCTATTACTAACTTTCTTATCTCTATATTCAACCCTACCTAGTTTTTTATTAAGGATTGGAAGCGAGTTCTTTTTGATTTTCTTTCAGCAGACTTCAAGATTTGTCCTATCCAGAGGATATCTTTTCTTCACCCCCACAATGACTAACAAATGGCTTTTCTTTACTCTACAACTGCTTCAGCGATTTCTTCACGACTAATACCAGCGAAGTAGCGTGTAATATCAATTGTTTCTAGTGCTTTAAGGACATCTTCGCGTTCGTATTTCACTCCACGAAGGACATCTTCTACTGCAGCAACGTCTTCGATACCAAAGAAGTCACCATAAATCTTGATGTCTTGGATTTTTGATTCGAGAACATTAGCAAATACTTCCACCTTACCACTAGTGAATTTGGTTCCACGACGGACGTTAAATTCAGGTGATTTACCGTAGTTCCAGTCCCAAGTTCCAAACTTGGTGTCCTTGATACGATTGATTTCAGCCAATTCTTCCTCAGAAAAAACGTATTCTGTCATTTCAGGGTACTCTTTTTTCATGTATTCCAATAGTAAATCACGGAATTCTTCGACAGTGATTTTTTCTGGTAATTCATTGATAATATTGGTTACGCGAGCACGGACGGATTTCACACCTTTTGATTCAAATTTATCCTTTGAAACCTTGAGGGCGTTAGCAAGGACTGACAAATCAACGTCAAAGAGCAAGCAACCATGATGCATGATACGACCATTGATATAGGCTTGGGCATTACCACAGAATTTCTTACCGTCGATTTCTAAGTCATTACGGCCTGTGAACTCAGCTTTAACCCCAAGTTGAGCTAGTGTATTGATAACTGGCGTTGAGAAGCTCTTAAAGTCAAAAGCCTTGTTTTCATCTTCTTTTGAGATGATCGTGTAGTTTAGGTTATTTAAATCGTGGTAAACAGCTCCACCACCGCTGATACGGCGGACCACCTCAATGCCATTTTCGCGAACATAATCCCGGTTGATTTCTTCGATAGTGTTCTGGTGACGACCAACAATGATAGATGGTTTGTTAATCCAAAGCAGGAAGATTTGATCCTCATCCAAAAGGTGTTTAAAGGCATATTCTTCCAAGGCGATATTAAAGGCAGTGTCGTTTGAATGATTGATAATATATTTCATGATATCCCTTTATACGATAGAGACTGGAAAACATCTTTCCAGTCTAATCTATCTTTCTTTTATTTTTTCTTAGGTGAGTGGATGGCCATTCCTAGAACATCCGCAAATGCTTCATACATCACTTCAGAATAGGTTGGGTGTCCGTGGATAGTCTTCAACATTTCTTCTACAGTGATTTCCATTTCGATGATGCTTGACGCTTCATTGATCAACTCTGCAGCTGCAGGGCCAATGATGTGAACACCAAGGATTTCCCCGTATTTCTTGTCTGCAATGACTTTAACAAATCCTTGAGCAGCATCTGATGCAATGGCACGACCATTAGCAGCAAAGTTGAATTTACCAATTTGGACATCATATTTCTCACGAGCTTGTTCTTCTGTTAAACCAACTGCTGCTACTTCAGGAAGTGTGTAAATAGCTGCAGGAGTCAAGTTCAATTTAGCAACATGGTGATTTCCTTTAAGGGCATTTTCAGCGGCTACTTCACCCATACGGAAGGCTGCGTGAGCCAACATCTTGGTACCATTGATGTCACCTGGTGCATAAATACCAGGAACAGAAGTTTCCATGTACTCGTTAACCTTGATACGACCACGGTCTAACTCGAACTCTACTTCACCAATTCCTTCGAGGTCTGGTACACGACCGATTGAAAGAAGAGCTTTGCTTGCGATAATATCGTCTTTTCCTTCAATCTTGATACGAAGTTTACCATCTTCTTCGATGATTTCTTGCAGTTTAGTACCAGTCAAGATAGTCATACCTTTTCGTTCAAGAATCAAGCGAAGATTCTTAGAAACTTCAGCATCCATAGCTGGCACGATACGGTCCATCATTTCAATAACAGTTACCTTAGAACCAAATGTCATGAAGGCTTGACCGAGTTCAATACCGACAACTCCACCACCGATGATAACAAGGCTTTCTGGAACTTCGTTAATTTCAAGAATGTCATCACTTGTCATGACAAGTGATGATTCCATACCAGGAACGTTAATCTTGCTGACTTTTGAACCACCAGCAAGGATAATCTTCTTAGTTTCAAGCAATTCTGAACCATTTACCAAGACATTCTTGTCTTTAGTGATGGTTCCAATTCCTTTATGAACAGTAACTCCATAGCTACGAAGAAGTCCTGCAACACCACCAACAAGAGTATTTACAACTTTAGACTTAGTTTCTAAAAGTTTTTCCATATCAACAGTGAAGTTAGGATTTTCAATCACGATACCACGATTTGCAGCATGACCGATGTTTTCGATAATTTCAGCGTTGTGAAGATAGGTCTTAGTTGGGATACAGCCACGGTTCAAGCAGGTTCCACCAAGTTCAGATTTCTCAACAAGGGCAACCTTACCGCCGAGTTGGGCGGCTTTAATGGCTGCAACATAACCAGCAGGACCTCCACCAATCACAACAATATCAAAGGCATCATCGCTCTTACCATCATCATTTGAAGCACTTGCTGCAGGTACTGGGCTAGCTTCTGGCACTGCTGATCCAGCTGTTGGGATGTTTTCCCCTTCTTCTCCAAGGTAACCGATAACTTCCGTTACTGGAACAGTTTCACCATCTCCTTTAAGGATAGCAATCAAGTAACCATCTTCTTCGGCTTCCAATTCCATGCTGACTTTGTCAGTCATGATTTCCAAAAGGATTTCTCCTTCTTTTACAAATTCTCCGACTTTTTTATTCCATTGGACGATTTGTCCTTCTGTCATATCCACGCCGGCTTTTGGCATAATTACTTCTAAGGCCATGTCTTCCTTCCTTTATCTATATCTTAAAAATGAATACTCTTGCTCTTAAATCAACATTGAGATTGGATTTTCAATCAAGGCTTTCAAGTCTTTCATAAACTTAGCACCAGCCATACCATCCACAACACGGTGGTCAATGGTTAATCCTAGACTCATGATTGGGCGAATCACAATCTCACCATTGACGACAACTGGCTTCTCAATTGTCGAACTCACACCAAGGATAGCTGAGTTTGGTTGGTTAATGATAGGACCAAAGGACTGAACGCCAAACATTCCCAAATTACTGATAGTAAATGTTGAATTTTGCAGTTCGCTTGGAGCTAATTTACCATCCAAGGTACGGCCAATGACGTCTTTGAAGGCTACAACCAAATCTGAAAGGCTCATCTTCTCCGCATTGTAAACAACAGGTGTCATCAATCCATTATCCATACCAACTGCCATGGCAAGGTTGACGTAATTATGAGTAATAATTGTCTTGCCATCTTCTGTCAATGAAGCGTTGATGTAAGGGTGTTTCATAAGAGTTTTAACAACTGCAAGTGAAAGAAGGTCTGTTACAGTAGTCTTCTTCCCAGTTGCTTCCATGATTGGCTCCAGAACCTTCTTACGAAGTGCCAACATTTCAGTCATATCAACTTCATAGTTGAGCGTGAAGGTTGGTGCAGTTAGGTAAGATTCAACCATACGTTGGGCAATAACCTTACGCATTGGTGTCATTGGAATACGCTCAATTTCACCGTATGGTGTTACATTATCAGGAACTTCTTCCATTTTTTCGATCTGAGCAGGAGACTTGATGGTATCGTTTTCGATATTTTCAGGAAGCAAGGCCAAAACGTCCTTCTTCATAATCTTACCACGATGACCCGTTCCTTGGATTTCCTGCCAAGCAATATTATGTTCGAGGGCAATTCGTTTTGCAAGTGGCGAAATGCGAACCACGTTTGTGTCTTTATAAGTTTCCACGTCTTCTTTGTGGACACGACCGTTTGCACCTGAGCCAGAAACGTCGTAGAGGTTGATCCCTAGATCATCCGCTAACTTTCTAGCTGCAGGAGTCGCTCTTAGCTTGTCATCAGCCATGACCTCTCCAATTCTATTTATGATACTAAGGGCGTAAAAAATCAAAGTGAAAATAGGAAACTTGACAAAGAAACTTTAGTTTCTAGGAAAGTTTATCTTTTTCACACAGACTCTAGCCCGAGTTCAACTCTACAAGCAACTTGGATACAACACGTATCTCAAGTTGCTACGGTTGCCGCTATTAGGCGGTCAACCTAGTAGACTGACTAATTCATTCGTCGAATATTATCGATTCGACTCTCTCATGTCGCAACTCTTTAAATCACTTGGATACAACACGTATCTCAAATTACTACGGTTGCCGCTATCAAGCGGTCAACCTAGTAGACTGACTAAATCTTTCATCGGTTATTATCGAACCAACTCTTCTTGTGATAGGATGCGATGTTTACATAATTTATCTTATGCAATACTATTCTTTGTTATAAGTTTTTCGGATGGCATCTTTGATGCTTTCAACTGTTGGAATCATTGCATTTTCTAGGTTTTGCGCATAAGGCATTGGCACATCTTCTCCTGCGCAACGACGGATTGGTGCATCTAGGTAGTCAAATGCTTCTGACTCTGAAATAATTGCTGAAATCTCTCCGATATAGCCACTTGTTTTATGGGCGTCGTTAACCAGAACAACCTTACCAGTCTTCTTAACTGAGTTTATGATGATATCCTTATCAAGCGGAACAAGGGTACGTGGGTCAACAATCTCAACAGAAATTCCTTCTTCTGCTAATTCTTCAGCAGCTTGAACCACACGACGGAGCATTTTTCCATAAGTAACAACTGTTACATCTGTACCTTCACGTTTGATTTCCCCAACTCCAAGTGGAATCGTGTAGTCTGGATCAACTGGCACTTCCCCTTTTTGGTTAAATTCTGACTTGTACTCAAGAATGATAACAGGGTTGTTATCACGGATAGAAGACTTGAGCAGTCCTTTCATGTCCGCAGGCGTACCTGGTGCCACAACCTTAAGACCAGGAATATGAGTGAACCAAGACTCTAGAGATTGTGAGTGCTGAGCGGCAGAACCTACCCCATTACCAGCTGCGCATCGAACAGTCATTGGAACCTGACCTTTACCACCAAACATGTAACGAGTTTTAGCAGCTTGGTTGACGATATTGTCCATGGCAATAACCGAGAAGTCCATGAAGGTCATATCAACGATTGGACGAAGTCCTGTCATGGCTGCTCCTGCTGCTGCTCCAGAGATGGCAGCTTCAGAAATCGGACAGTCACGAACACGTTCTGGGCCAAATTCTTCAAGCATTCCGACAGAAGTACCGAAGTCTCCTCCAAAGACACCGACATCTTCTCCCATCAAGAACACATTTTCATCGCGACGCATTTCCTCAGACATAGCAAGGATAATGGTGTCACGGAAGGACATTGTTTTTGTTTCCATTTTATCTCTTTCTCCTTAGTCTGCGTAAATATCTTCAAATGCTGATTCAAGCGGTGGGAATGGACTTTCTTCCGCAAATTTAACAGAAGCTTCTACTGCTTCCTTGACTTGCGCTTGAATTTCTTCCAATTCTGTAGCACTTGCAATGTTATTTTCAATAAGATGCTTGCGAAGGTTTTCGATTGGATCTTTTTGTTTCCACAATTCCACTTCTTCACGCGTACGATATTTACCAGGGTCAGATGATGAGTGACCAAGCCAGCGATAAGTTATACTCTCAATCAAGACTGGTCCATTGCCACCACGAACATGGTCTACAGCTTTCTTAAATCCTTCATAGACATCGATGACGTTGTTTCCATCTTCGATGAACATTCCAGGAATTCCGTAAGCGGCGCTACGTTGATGGATATGTTCTACATTGGTCATTTTCTTGATATCCGCAGAGATACCGTAACCGTTGTTAATGCAGTAGAAAATGACTGGCAGCTTCCAAATAGAAGCCATATTTACTGCTTCGTGGAAAACACCTTCGTTGGTCGCACCATCTCCAAAGAAGCAGACAACGATTTTTCCGGTATTTTGCATTTGCTGACTGAGGGCTGCACCAACAGCGATTCCCATACCACCACCTACGATACCATTGGCACCAAGGTTACCAGCATCAAGGTCGGCGATATGCATAGAACCACCTTTACCTTTACAGGTTCCAGTGTATTTACCAAGGATTTCAGCCATCATTCCGTTTAGGTCAATTCCTTTGGCAATAGCTTGTCCATGACCACGGTGGTTTGATGTGATCAAATCGTCTGGGTTGAGAGCTAACATAGCACCCACGTTAGCTGCCTCTTCTCCAACAGAAAAGTGCGTCATTCCTGGCACTTTCCCTTTCTTTACTAATTGTGCAATTTTTAAGTCCATACGACGGATTTCTTCCATCTTACGGAACATTTCTAGCAAAAGATTTTTATCTAAAGTTGACATCTTCTTGCCTTTCTAACTTTCTTCTTACCTTACTATTTTACCGTTTTTGGAAAATACTGTCAAAGTTTTTCTAAAAGAAATTTCACAAAATAAAAAAGAAAACCCCATGAAAACAAGAGATTTTCTCATTAAGAATATTTTTTCACAAACTTTTTATCGTTTAGATTTTGCTACGGATTCAAATCTCTTCATAATCACAGTTAAACGCCAACGATAGAGAGCCCCGCTCACGATTAGACTAATAATCAAACCAATCCAGTAAGAGTACGCTCCAAAATCTGTTAGGGAATCAAATACCATAGCTACTGGGAGTGTCACCCCCCAGTAACCAACCAAACCAAGGTAAAAAGGAATAACTGTATCCTTATAACCCCGCAAAATTCCCTGAAGCGGTGCTGCAAAGGTATCTGCTAACTGGAAGAAAAGGCTGTAAGTTAAAAAACGCGCTGTCAAATTAATGAATTCTGGGTCGTTACCATAAAGACTAGCCACATTTCCTCGAAAAATGTAAAGGAATGTTAAGGTGAAACCTGCAAAAATAAGGGCTGTCCATCTTCCTAGACCAATATAGGTTTTTGCATCATCAAATCGCTTGGCTCCCACTTCATAGGAAACGACAATAGCCATAGCCGATGAGATACTCATAGGAAAGGCGTACATGAGAGTTGAAAAGTTCATAGCTGACTGGTGACTAGCGATAATCAAGGATGAGAACTTAGCCATAATCAAGCCAACCACTGAAAAGATAGCAACTTCCGCAAAGACAGTTCCCCCAATAGGCAAACCTAAGCGAACTCCTTCCTTGATTTTATCCATATTAAGCGGAATGCGTTTCTCAAGATGTAGGGCTTTGAGCTTCTCCTGTTTAAATAAAACTAGAACAGAAATTCCCAGCAAGACCCAATAAGCCAAGGAAGTACCTAAACCAGCACCAGCACCTCCCAGTTCTGGAACACCAAAGGCTCCGAAAATCAAGAGATAGTTAAATCCACTATTGAGAGGAAGTAACAAAAGCATGAGATACATGGAAAGTTTGGTCAAGCCCAGCGAATCCAGCAAGGAACGAATGACACTAAAGAGCAACAAGGGGATAATCCCGATAGATAAAAACCAGAGATAACGAACAGCTACTGCCGCCACCGGTGCTTCTAGTCCAATATGATTCAAGATTGGTGGTGCCAGGAAAAGTACCATTCCCAGCAAGAGTACAGATAGACCCAAGGCCAGATAGATGAACTGGTAAAAATCAGACGCAACTTCTTCCTTTTTACCTCGACCAAGATGGTGACCAATGATGGGCACCAGGGCTGATACAATCCCTGTCAGGAATGTAAAGAAAGGATTCCAGATACTGGTTGCCATAGACACACCAGCCAAGTCCATGGTATTGTATTGACCAGTCATAGTGGTATCTACAAAGGATGCAGAATAATTGGCAAATTGATAAATCAGGATAGGGAAAAATATCTTTAAAAATAATATAAACTTGTCTTTAAAATGATGGGTTTGGTACATATAGGCTCTCTATTCTTTTTGTTTACAGAGCAGACTCCCACCTAGTTTTGATAGACAATTTGTCCCTTACAGATGGTATATTTAATCTGCCCTTTTAAGCTTTCACCAATGAATGGTGAATTAGCTGCTTTCGAAGCAAAATGGGAGTCCACAAGACGGTCAGCCTTGGCATCAAAAATAGTAATATCTGCTGGACCATTCTCAGCCAAGTAACCTGCTTCAAAGTTATAAAGCTTGGCTGGGTTATAGGTCATCTTTTCGAGTAATTCCATCAAGCTCAACTCCCCAGCTTCCACCAAATAAGTTAAACCGAGAGAAAGAGATGTTTCCAAACCAGTCATACCAGATGGCGCTTTGGTAATATCCTCAACATTTTTCTCATCTGCATGGTGAGGCGCGTGGTCAGTTGCGATAACTGTGATGATGCCTGATTTGAGACCTTCGATAACAGCACGACGGTCTGATTCCAAACGAAGTGGCGGATTCATCTTAGCATTGCTTCCTTGTGTCAAAAGAAGTGCTTCTGTCTTAGAGAAATGCTGTGGCGCTACTTCTGCTGTGACTTGCGCACCTAGCCCCTGAGCAAACTCCACCACTTTAACACTTTCTTCCTTAGACAAATGCTGGATGTGAACATGAGCCTTAGTTGCATAGGCAATCATGACATCACGCGCCATCATAGCATACTCAGCCACTCCAGTCGCACCACAGATATGGAAATGTTCTTTAGCGATATTTTCATTAAAGCCAAGAACACCGTTCAAACCTGGATCTTCCTCATGAAGACTAATAAAGGTATTAAGCTTTTTAGCTTCTTCCATGGCTTCCTTTACAACTTTACTGCTTTCAAGCGGAATACCGTCATCAGAAAAACCAACTGCTCCAGCTTCTAAGAGTGCTTTAAAGTCAGTCAAATCTTGGCCATTAAAGTTCTTAGTAATGGTCGCAACCGTCTTAACATTGATTTTTTCCTTGGCAGCTGACTGGAGAACTTCTTGCAAAGTCTCTACGTCTGAAATAGTTGGACTAGTATTAGCCATCATGACAACCGTTGTAAAGCCACCTGCAGCGGCTGCTAGGGCACCCGTATGGATATCTTCCTTGTGGGTCTGACCAGGTTCACGGAAATGAACATGAATATCGACCAAGCCAGGAGCAACTACTAGACCAGTAGCATCAATTATCTCTGCTCCTTCTTCTTTAATCTCAGGTGCAATTTCGACAATTTTACCTTCTTGGACTAAAACATCACACACTTGATCCAAACCAGACTTGGGATCCATTACACGACCATTTTTGATTAGTAGCATCTGTTTTCTCCTTTATTCATAGAAATCAACTTGGGTATCCAACAATTTATCCCCATCATAAACAAACTTGGCTGAAAAGAAGGGTTTATCTTCTAAAAGCCACCCAACAAAGGTATGGTCACCTTCCCAAGTCGGCTTACTCAAAACCTCATCATAGGGAACCCATTCTAGCGTTCCCTCATTGCAGTCAACCAAGTCACCCTCGAACTCCGTCACCTTAAAAACATAGGTGTACCAGTCTAAATCTGGCGTAAATTCAGGAAAAGTGATAACACCTTTTAGAACTGGCTGGGCTTTAAGCCCTGTTTCTTCAAGGATTTCACGCACCGCGCACTCCTGAGGTGTCTCTCCTCTCTCTAGCTTACCCCCCACACCAATCCATTTACCCGCATGGACGTCATTTGGCTTTTTATTGCGATGAAGCATGAGTAGTTCTTTCCCGTTATCAATGTAGCAAATCGTCGCTAACTGAGGCATATTTTCTCCTTATCTAAGCCAATCAATTGGCTCTTGTCCTGTCTCTTTTAAGAATGTATTTACCTTGGAAAAAGGCTTGGAACCCCAAAATCCTCTATAAACTGACAAAGGACTGGGATGGGCTGATTCGATAATCAAGTGATGAGGATTGGTAACCAAGGCCTTCTTCTTGCGTGCATAGGCTCCCCAGAGTACAAAAACGACTGGTCTATCTAGATGATTGACCACCTGAATCACAGCATCTGTAAAAGGCTCCCATACCTGCCCAGCATGACCATTGGCCCGTCCAGCAGGAACCGTCAAACAAGCATTAAGAAGCAAAACTCCTTGTTCAGCCCAAGCTGTCAAATCATGGGACTTCTTGACCCCGATATCATCTGACAATTCTTTCAAGATATTTTGTAAGGATGGCGGAGCTGGGATAGAGTCAGGTACAGAAAAACTCAAGCCCTGCGCTTGACCTGGCCCATGATAGGGATCTTGTCCTAGAATCACCACTTTAACCTCTTCAAGCGGTGTTGTCAAGAGAGCCTGAAAAACCTTTTCCTTGGGCGGATAAACAGCCCCCTGAGCATAGACCTGCTCCATAAACTGATTGATTTTCCCGAAATAACCTTCAGGTAATTGCTCCTTAATCAAAGCATGCCAAGACGAGTGTTCCATAGCCGACTCCTTCGTTTTTACTGCCTCTATTATAGCAAAAAGTGGCTATGGAAACCACTTTTTACAGTTTATCTAAATAATCCAGCAAGTCTTGGTAAGAATGGACTTCGTAATTCGGCTGGGCTTGTGTGTGATTTTCGAGGTGATGAGGGTTGTACCAGATAGTGGCAATCCCAGCATTATTACCACCTTGAATGTCGGCGGTTAGGGAATCTCCAATCATCAGCGTCTTTTCTTTGCTAAAACCTGCAATCTGTTGGCCAATCTTTTCATAAAAGAGAGCATCAGGCTTTTGTGTTTGCAACTGTTCTGAGATAAAGGCTTGATTGAAATAAGGCGCTAGACCAGATTGAACCAAGCGCCCTGTCTGAATGGCAGTAATGCCATTTGTCGCAGCATATAGCTCATAATCTCGCTCGATGAGACTGTCCAAAAGTTCATGTGCTCCTGAAATCGTTTGTCCCTGTTTTGCGAGGTAAAATTGGTAACGTTGGGCTAGAAAACTACCATCTTTTTCCTGTCCAAAATGAGAAAATAAACGAGAAAAACGCGTGTTAACTAGCTCTTGTTTACTGATTTTCTTTTGTTCCAAGTCCTTCCAGAGAGCCTTGTTCATAGGAACGTAATAGTCTTTATAAGCCTGAATATCTGCAATCCCTTCTTCTTTTAGAAGTTGCGTCAAAGCCACATCCTCAGCAGCATCAAAATCAAGAAGAGTGTGGTCAAGGTCGAAAAGTAGAAATTTGTATGGCATTGAGTTTCCTTCCTAAGATAAATAACTTTCACTTCAGCCAGCTGTTCAATGTTAAAACTTAAAAGTAGTATAGTACCACAAAGAATAATAGTTCTAATTGATTAACTAACCCATACTATTCTAATCAAGTTTATTTTTATTATAGAAAAATCTTCTATAAATTCGAACAATAGTTAAAATACATACAAATATAATTCCCAAACATACAAATATAATTCCCAAAATAGATAACACTATTTTCACAAAACTCATTTCCGAATCTATGACATACATATGAAAAAGAGGGGCTAGTCCTACACATATATACAAAAGATAATTTATAAAGTTTATTTCACCAAATCCTGCAAAAAAATGTTTCATTTTAAATATCCCAATTTTACTTTTCGTCTTAATAATTCATTAGTAAATCTATTGGCTTCTCTTTTTTTTGAAAAATCTTGACAACAAATTTACTCCACTTAATGCTACTAAGACTTCAATGGGTAAAAAATAGTAATCCCATATCAAATGAGAAATCAGCAATGTTAAAAATAGTATACAGTCAATATAACTATTCTGAAAATACTCTGTAATTTTATAATACAGAAATACCACAACCATCAAAATGAAAACAACCATCATAATGCTATCATCCTGTCCTTAATTTATTGTCACTTTTCCATCACATTCATCAATAGCATTAAAAAATCCAATCAATAAATGTTTACCTACTCACTAATACTATTCCAAAATTTATTTTTTTGGAATAAGTAATGAAATTCCAATTAGCAATACACCTAATATAAATAAAAGTATTTCCCAAAATTTATTCTCAGTTTTAATAAGAGGAATAAGATACATGTTGACTAATATGGAACTCGCTCCTATAATAGCAAATATTATTCTGGCTTTATCACTTAGTTTAAACATATTCGATCTCCCATAAAATAAGCAATTGCTATGTTTACTGTAACATCGATTCGAAAAAAGAACTTCGTTATGGAGAGATAATTCTCCATTAATGTGGCTAACGATAGACAACTTCGTTTTTTTCTCTTCGTCAGCTAGATAAGATATCCTTTCACTATTTGATTTTAAAGAGAAGGAAGATGTAACCCTATTTGTCTCACTTCTTATTTTTAAATAATTCATACTCTTTTTCTCTGATAAAGGGAAGTGAAAAATTAGAAAAAATTAGTAGAATTGAAAACAGATATCCGTCTTTTTGTATCACTAAAACATAACTTAAAAATATATAGACCATCAAATCTAGTACAAAAAGAGAAAATATCCTCCTTTTCATTACCTTACTTGTCTTAAAAATTCTGTTTAATAGAACCTTTATCGTAGTATCTACACAAATTTTTATCAAAAAGATAAGAGTCAATACACGATTATCAACTGTACCATGAAGAATAAATGGAAATATAGTTAATATAAAACTAGAAATCTCTAAATATTTTATCCAAAGAGATTGAGACATCTTACTTTTAAACTGACTAATTTTCCTATACTCGCTAGCTAGTCTAGTATCAAAATCTTTACCAAGTTTATTAAAGATTAAGAACTCCAGGATAAAAATACTAATTAATACGATATAAGTAGAAACGTTTCCTGGGAAATATTTATTGATCAAAATCGGGAAACTCATTAACAGAATCGAGTTTATCGCCAAACAAATGGACACTATTTTATTCTTCACAGAGTATATAGGTAACGATACTATTGAATAGAGAAATGCTAAAAAAATAAGCAAGAAATACTCTGTGCTACTAATTAGCGGCGCCCTTAATGATAAAAATAGATAGGCACCCCACACGATGATATGCGCTTTACGAATTGACTCTAGATTACTCATCTACCTACTCCTAAATCTATTTTTAGTTCACATTCTCTTTCCAACAAGTCATAAACGTTTCATGATCTTTTCTTCTTTTACATTAGTTAAAGTTGAAGTACATTTTTTGCAAGTGAAAATATAATTATTATTTGGAGATCCAAAATATCTATCCCTCTTCTAGACCTAAACCAAGTCAGATTAAAGATACAAATATAATGGTAGGGCTTTCTTTTACTTTAGACTATCATAAAACAAGGAATCTTTCAACAAAATTCATTGGCAAACTACTATTCTAGAAGATTGACAGCTCAAATCTTTCAGAATAGAACAATTCTATCTATCGAACACCCTAACTTCATAAATATCCATGTAATCCTAGACCTAGAATTCCTATAAACTAAATGTTTTTGTACTATTCTAAGCCATTGATTGCCTTAAATTTTAATTTTTGAAGAATTCTAAAGCTAGAATAGTCCCATCACAATCAGTTTTGAGTGATTCACAATTTAGAAACACTATAACTTTACTTCTGTTAAATTAAAAAGGAACTGCCCAAGCAATCCCTTTCTGATTTTGAAATTATTTACTTAAACTTTGATAGTAGAGATGAGTAATAGCCCACCTAAAAAAGGAGTAATAGTAAATTCCTTATTTATTAATTTCAAGCTCCGACAACTGTGTTTGAATAACTGACAGTTCTGCACCAGCCTGAAGAAGAGCTGCTGCAGTATAGGCACCTTCTACAATTGGAACCCTATTGATCATGATACTTTTATCACTGAAATCAGCCACCATTTCTAAGTTCATTTTAGCAGAGCCTAGGTCAAAAAAGGCTAATAAAGTATCTGCTGGATTTTCGGAAACAACCCTATCTACTTGATCAAAACTTGTTCCAATTCCTCCATCTTCGGTTCCTCCTACATAAGTAATCGGAACATCTTTAGCTACTTCACTAATCAGTTCAACAACACCTTGTGCAATGTGTTTGGAATGTGAAACGATAACAAGACCAATACTTCCCATTAAACCACCCCAGTTTCTAAAAGAGCAGTAAAGAGTAATCCTGATGAAAATGATCCAGGATCGATATGTCCAAGAGAACGTTCTCCTACATAAGATGCTCTTCCTTTAGTTGCAAGTAAATCTTTGGTAGCATTCACTACCTTATCAATAACCTCTTGAGTCAATTGACCAGCAGACAAAGCAGCAATAACAGGAGTCCAAACATCAACCATTGTCTTTTCTCCAACTTCTGCTTTCCCACGTTTGACAATCATATCCAAACCACTTTGTAAGATTTCTTCTAATTTAGAATGAGAATCAGCCTTGGCCATGCCCATAAAAGCAGAGCCATACAAGGGACCAGAAGCACCACCTACCTTACTCAGTAGTTGCATTGAGACAAGTTTAAAAACATCACTGCTGGTCTCAAATTGCTTTCCTTCTAAGTTTTCCATAACTGCAGCCATGCCACGCGCCATATTTCCACCGTGGTCTCCATCTCCTATAGGAGTGTCTAACTCACTAAGGTAATCTTTCTTTTCTTGAATCTTTTCATTAAAAAGCTTCATCCATTCAAGAGCTTGTTCAGCATTCATTTGACATTTCCTCCTTGAGTTTTACCAAGCTGGTGTTGTAACAGGTGCATTTAAAGCATCTAACCATTCATCATCTGCCAATCGAATCAATGTTAATGATAATCCAGCCATATCAATTGATGTCATATAGTTTCCAATTTTCTTAAATGCCAACTCAACACCTTTTTCATGGAGTAATTTAGCCACATCATTCGCAAATACGTATTGTTCCATAAGAGGAGTGCTTCCTAAACCATTAATGAGAAGGCCATAGCGTTCATCAGCCTTAAGTTGGAAACCTTCAGATAGTTTTTCAACCAATTCTGAAGCCAATTGTGCGGAAGGTTGCATTTTCTCTTTTTTATATCCTGGCTCACCATGAATACCAACTCCATATTCAAATTCATCATCTTCTAGAATAAATCCTGGTTTCCCAACCTCAGGAACGGTTGCTCCAGACAAGGCCAGCCCAATTGTTTTAATTTCTAACACAAGTTTATCGGCCAAGTCCTTCATTTCAGATAATGATTTACCAGAACGAGCTGCATCACCCAAAATTTTATGGACCAAAATAGTACCTGCAACACCTCGACGACCTTGGGTATAGAGACTATTTTCAACAGCGATATCATCATCAACCACAACACTTGCTACATCAATACCTTCCATTTCAGCAAGTTCTTGTGCAATTTCAAAGTTCATAATGTCACCAGAATAGTTCTTGATGACCATGAAAACTCCAGCTCCTTCATCAGCCGCCTTAATGGCTTCTAAAATTTGGTCCGGAGTAGGTGAAGTGAAGACTGCTCCACAAATGGCAGCAGACAACATTCCATCTCCTACAAAACCAGCATGACTTGGTTCATGTCCTGAGCCTCCACCTGAAATGAGACCAACTTTTCCTGTCTTTTCTGCCTTTCTGACGATGACATCAAAACCATCTAAGCGTTCTACCAAGTCATCATGCATGAATGACAATCCCTGCAACATTTCATCAACAACTTGTGTCGGTTCATTTATAATTTTTTTCATGAGAAACTCCTTTCGGCATCTACCTGTGTTTTCGTTTTCATTATATATTTTTTATCGCTGGCTGATAAGGGACAGATTCTATTATTTGTCCCCTTTTAAACCAGTTTAAAAAAATTTTTTGGTAAAATGAAGTAAGTAAAAGAAAGGTTTCCTATGGCATCATCACTCATTACAAAAAAACGAATTGCCAAGGCATTTAGAGACCTATTAGCTACTAGAGAATTTGACAAAATCTCTATTGTAGATATCATGGAATCAGCTGGCATTCGTAGACAGACCTTTTATAATCACTTTCTTGACAAATATGAACTGCTAGACTGGATATTTGAAACTGACTTAACCGAGTATATTACCAATAACTTGGACTTCATTTCAGGTCAAAAACTATTACAAGAATTATTTCTTTATTTCGAACAGGAGCGTGACTTTTATATTCAACTTTTTGATATTCAAGGGCAAAATAACTTCTATGACCACTTTATCAGCTACTGTCGCTTGCTTGTATCAAAAATTTTAAGAGAATACGGTCAGATTGATATCGATTCATCTGCTTATACTTGTTTTTTGCTAGACTATCATTCACATGCTCTAGCAGAAATCGTGAAGGCTTACGTCAATAAAAAAAGTCCAGTTCCACAACCAGACTTTCTCATCATGACAATTATTGGAAAGAGACCACAATGACATTTATTTCAAATCATAAACAGAAAATTATTTCAAGTTACATTTCAGCTACTGTTAACAGTCATCCTGAATTAGAAAAACACCCTACCTTACCATTAGTCTATCAAAAAAATCGCAATCCTCATCAGGTTCCAATATTGTCGGGTGGAGGTTCAGGACACGAACCTGCTCATATCGGATATGTTGGAGAAGGCATGCTTACTGCTGCCATCTATGGCCAATTATTTACTCCTCCTACAAGAGCTGAAATCTTAGAGTCCATTCGTTTTTTAAACAATGGTCACGGTGTCTTCATCATTGTAAAAAATTTCGAAGCAGACATCAAAGAGTTTAGCTCGGCCATTAACACTGCTAGACAAGAAGGAATTAAAGTCGGCTATAGTTTATCACACGATGATATTTCAATCGAACCCCACAATAAATTTCAAATTAGAGGGAGAGGGCTTGCAGGGACAATCTTACTTCATAAAGTTCTAGGATATGCAGCTCAAAATGGTGCCGACATCGAGCAACTAACTGATTTAGGTCATGATCTTGCTCCCGAAATCGCAACGATTGGCTTTGCAACGAAATCTGCTAGTCTCCCTCAAGCCACCCTTCCACTATTTACCTTAGAAGAAGGAAAAATTTCTTATGGTATTGGGATACATGGCGAAGAAGGCTATCGTATCGTCCCATTCCAATCGTCAGAAATCCTTGCAAATGAAATTATAAGTAAATTAAGATTGCACTATCATTGGAAAAAGGGTGATCAATTTATATTGCTTGTAAATAATCTAGGCACTACTAGCAACCTAGAAATGGGCATACTTATCAATGATCTCCTTCAACTCTTAGAAATTGAAGGAGTCACTATTACATTTATAAAATCAGGAACATTTATGACCAGTCTGGATATGGCAGGTATATCCGTAACTCTTTGCCCTGCGAAAAATAAACAATGGTTAGAAGCGCTCAATGCTCCAACGACAGCTTTTGCATGGTAATTCTCTTGTATAACTCAAAAGGGCTACATCACTTGACAGCCCTTTTAATCTTATCTCATATTTAAAAGAAATCATTCTTTTTCAAAGAGTCCATCTATACCTTACAATTCTTCTGATGAGCTTTGAGTTTTTTCAGAGCCCAATCATAGTGACTGAAAGTGCTACTGATAAAGTAGGAACCTAGACTTGTCCCTCCCGTCCACTTATAGACACCTTTGGTAAAGAGTTCGTCATCGCTAAGAACTTCTATCAACTCTAAAACCTCTCTATATGATTGTTCAAGGTGTCTAGTAGCTTCTTCTAAGGACGTTTTCTGGTGCCTCTTCCAAATAGCGACATTCATTTCTCCATGGGTTTTCCAAGTATAATGTTCAGGGAGAAAAGGTATATCATGACCTTTTTGATTAGAATGTACCCAAGTTAAAAGTAATTGTTGCCATTCATAAAGATGGATCAGAACATCCCGTAGATTCTTATCTCTTTTCCAGTGAGCTTCCTTTTTCTTTTGGTCTCTTGAAAAATCAAATGGAGTCTGTAGCTCATCTTCACTTAGTTTAGAGATAAAGAGCTTGAGATTTTCATAATTTTCCTTAGAGACTAATACTAGTCCCTCTTTTGTTTTCGGTCTAGGCACAGAGTTCTCCCTTCATTTTTTAGTTGGATATGCTATTTCCTCACTTCATTATGCCATAATCAAAAAGCAGTTCTTTACGAAAAACTGCTTTTACTGACTAGTTATTTTATGCTTATAGTCACTACTTTACATATAAACCTCTAAAGCAACGGTCCGCTTCAGCTATCTGATAGAGCAAGTGGGCTAGTTCTTGGTAATCTTCTTTTAAACACGAAAGGTGGGCTTGGCCAAATAAAGAAGCCAATTCCTCTTTTAATCTTGCCCCTTCGGGATCATGGTCTTTTAAGAATCGACTGAGATAGAGATTTCGAACAGCAGCAAGTTTAAAGCTAAAATACTGATGCAATTGTTTTTGCTCCGTATTTAAGCCGTTTTCAGCAACTGCTTTTGCATAACATTCCAAGACATTATTTTGTCCATCCAGATATCTGTCCCTTATAATTCTTGCCGTTTCTTGATAGATTTGAGTTTGACTAGGACACTTTACCTTCTTAAAATTTCCCCACATGGAGTAAGCTCCACGCTTATAGTCAATAGCCTCCGCCTTCCAAGCTTCTAAAATGTCATTAAAAGCAACCTTCATACAGGCAAAACCAGCTGGATCATGCAAATAGAGATACTGACCATCAAGAGCATACACAGATACAAAGTGATCTACACCATGAAGGATTGTGTGATTGGGATTGTAAGTCAAGTGGCCCATATCAAGAGGACCCAGTACGACAGGTCCATTAGACAGAAACGATTCCAACTTTGCTTTAATCTCTTCCAAATCTACTTCTGCTCCATCTTTTACATAGAAATCCTCATAGTCAAATCCAAGTATTTTTAAGGAATGGGAGATGGAAAGATCTGGCATTCCATTATCAAAGAATACTAGAGGGTGTTGCTCATCTTCCTTTACGATACTAGCGCCATTACCCATCACCATAATTGCCTCTAAAAACTCTGCTTTAAAGTCATAACCATAGGCGTCAAGTGCCATTGCCAATGAATAGCTATAGCAAAGTGACACATCTCCAAAATACATCTGCATATTCATGCCTCCTTATCTTCTATAAGACTATTATACCGAGATAACTTTACTCATACCCCATAAAATCCAAACAAAAAATAGGGTATGTCTGCTTTTCGGAAATGAATGTCCACAAGAAAAGACTCTGTAGAGGTTCTTTCTACAGAGTCGGATTTGCATCTTTATAAAAAATCAGAAAATGATCTAGTCCCTGATGACTGGTATCCAGAGTTCCATTTGGTAGTATGGGGACGACATATCTCCTTTGAAATAAACTTCAAAGTCTGGGGCTCCTGAGTGGCGATAGCCAGTTTCTGGGAAAAAGACCTCCAAGACATATTTCCAAGCATGGTGGATGCTGGCTGGTATAGCCCCTTTGACTGGTACGATAGCATACTCAGCTACTGGGATGTCTTTGATTGATAGTCCCAGTTCTTCTGCTTTTACTTTATCCGTCACATCATAGCCAGCCATATAGTTGATAATCTCACCTTCCTTGACATCCGAGCAGACACCAAAGGATTGGCCATTACCCAGACTTTCTAGGCTTTCAAATCTATGATTTGCATAGAGCTGCTCCCAAGCAGACGGGCACTGGCTATTGTCTATAGCTTCCAATAGGACGCCTGCCACGGTAAAAGCAGGTTTCTTTTGAATCTTGATATCCATGTTCTTTCCTCCTGTAATCTTTAAGGATAATTGAAGTCTAGGAAAGACCCGATAAGATTTTCCATTTCGAACTTCTGAGGGAGTTGCCCCATGGAATTTCTTGAAGGCTGCGCTGAAAGCATCCGCAGATTCATAGCCATATTTTAGAGCTATGTCAATGACTTTCTCAGAGCTTTCCCGCAAGTCTGTCACTGCTTCTGACAGCCGGCGATTGCGCAAGTATTCTGCTAAGGTCATATCTGCTAGGATGGAAAAGAGTCTGCTAAAGAGAGGATAAGAATAGCCCGATAGCTGCTTAAATCTTTTCATATCCACTTCTCCAGTCAGCTGCTGCTCCAAATAATGCATGGTTTGATTGAATTGATGCATCATTTTTTCTTCTTACCTCCACAAGATACAAAGGTCGTTAAAAGCAAAGTGAAAAATTGTCTTTTTCGCACAGCTTTTAGGCCGTGCTCAATTCTATCTATAGTCTAACAGATATCAGATACTTCCGCCCTAGAATCTTTGTACAAGATTTAGAGGTGTAAACTTCTATAACTTATCCTTTAATTTCTCAACAAAGAGATAGGCTGCTGGACAGGTCAAGGTATTCTTAATCGTCAAATGGTTGATTTGATGGATCTTTTTACGGTCTGTATGGGGGAACTCTCGGCAGGCCTTTGGACGAACGTCATAAATGGAACAGAGGTTATCTCCTCCTAAAAATGGACAGGGCATGGATTTGAAAATCTTATCCCCATCTTCATCTACCTGAAGAAATTCAGCTTCAAAAGCTGGTAATTTCATCTTAAAATACTTGGCAATTCGTGTAATATCCGCTTCCTTGAAGTCGGGACCCAAAGTCTTACAACAGTTAGCACAGGCAGTGCAATCAATCTCCTCAAAGACTTCTTGGTGAATCTGTTGAGCTATCTTATCTAGATTTTTTGGTGGTTTTTTTCTTTAGATTTGCTAAAATTTTACGGTGCTCCTTCTGCTTTTGCAAGGCTAGCTGGTGGTAGTACTCAATATCAATTTCTTTAGACATGGTTTCTCTCTTATTCTATTTGTTTCCCCCTATTATATCATGCCTCTGACTCATTGAAAAGTGGACTTTATAAGAGCATACTTTTCCAAAATGCGTCAAAAAACCTTGCAACTAGGTTACAAGGTTAATGACATTAATCAAAGTTAACGTATTCTTTTTGAAGTTCAAGTACTTCTTCCATTGTTGAACACTCTGTAAGGGCACGGTTAGCGTACTCTTCCATCTTAGCAGTATCCAATTTCTTCATCAAGCTACGTGTACGGAGTACAGATGTTGCTGACATAGAGAATTCATCCAAGCCCATTCCGACAAGAAGTGGAACAGCTTTTTGATCGCCAGCCATCTCACCACACATACCAGCCCATTTACCTTCAGCGTGAGCTGCCTTGATAACGTTGTTAATCAAGCGAAGGATTGATGGGTTATATGGTTGGTAAAGGTATGAAACTTGCTCGTTCATACGGTCTGCTGCCATTGAGTATTGGATCAAGTCGTTTGTACCAATTGACATGAAGTCTACTTCTTTTGCAAATTGGTCTGCAAGCATTGCTGCTGCAGGGATTTCAATCATGATACCAACTTGGATATCATCCGCAACTGCAACTCCTTCAGAAAGAAGGTTTGCTTTTTCTTCTTCATAAACTGCTTTAGCTGCACGGAATTCTTTCAAAAGGGCAACCATTGGGAACATGATACGCAATTGACCATGAACAGAAGCACGAAGAAGGGCACGGATTTGTGTACGGAACATTGCATCTCCAGTTTCAGAAATAGAGATACGAAGGGCACGGAATCCAAGGAATGGGTTCATTTCGTGTGGCATATCAAAGTAAGGAAGTTCCTTATCTCCACCGATGTCCATAGTACGAACAACCACTGGTTTACCATTCATTCCCTCAAGAACAGCCTTGTATGCTTCATACTGCTCATCTTCAGTTGGGAAGTCTTGAGAATCCATGTACAAGAACTCTGTACGGTAAAGCCCAACAGCTTCTGCACCGTTGTTGTTAACACCTTCAACGTCTTTTGGAGTACCGATGTTAGCTGCCAACTCGAAGTGTTTACCGTCAGCAGTCACTGTTTGAGCATCTTTCAAAAGTGCCCATTCAGCTTTTTGTTTAGCATAAGCTTCACAAGCTGCTTTAAATTCCGTCGCTTGTTCATCTGTTGGGTTGATAATCACTTCACCAGTAATTCCGTTAACGGCAAGGATATCGCCGTCTTTCACTACTTCAGTGATGTTATTTGTTCCCAATACAGCTGCAATTTCAAGTGTACGCGCCATGATAGCTGAATGGCTTGTACGTCCACCGATGTTAGTTACAAAAGCTTTTACAAAGTTTTTGTCCAATTGAGCTGTATCAGATGGTGTCAAGTCATGTGCAATCACGATTACTTCTTCGTTAATAGATGCTGGGTTTGGCAATTTTTTACCAAGAAGGTTTGCCAATACACGTTTTGTCACGTCGCGGATATCCGCTGCACGTTCTTGCATGTATGGGTTGTCCTCCATGCCTTCAAAGATAGTGATGAACATGTCAGTCACTTCTTTAAGACCTGCTTCAGCATTAACTTTCTTAGCACGGATTGTTTCTTTAATCTGACCAATCAATTCTGGGTCAGAAAGAACCATCAAATGAGCGTCAAAAACTTGAGCCGCTTCCTCACCTAGCGTACCTACAGCTTTCTCGCGGATAAGAGAAAGCTCGTTTTGAGAAGCTTCAAGAGCAACATCCAAACGAGCCTCTTCTGCGTTTGTATCTTCGACTGAAACAGTCTCGAATGACAAATCCGGTTGAACGAGTAGATATGCTTTTGCAACTGCAACACCGTCAGATGCTGCGATTCCTTTAAGCATTTCTGTCATTTTCCTTATGCCAATCCTTCTTTTTCCATTGTTTCTGAGATTGCAGCGATAGCGTCATCTGCGTCTGCACCTTCAGCTGAGATCGTTACGTCAGCACCTTGGCCAACACCAAGACTCATAACACCCATGATTGATTTAAGGTTAACTGATTTACCTTTGTACTCAAGAGTGATATCTGAAGCAAATTTGCTAGCAGTTTGTACCAACAATGTTGCTGGACGTGCGTGAATACCTGTTTCTGCCACTACGTGGAAATCTTTAGAAGCCATAGTTTGACTCTCCTTTTGTTCTTTCTTTTTTGAGTTATATTTGATAACCCTTACAATTTGGTATTATATCATCTTCTAGGATTTTTTTCAAGTATTTTATGGGATTTATTCGATTTCCTTTTCAGATAACTTGCAGAAAATCTTCTATCTTATGTAACAAAACACAGGATATAGTTTCTTTAAAAACGATTTATAGGATAATCATTGCTGTTTTATAAAACAAACACTACATATTGTGTTTTGTGAGCTTGACTAGAAAAACAGACCACTATATTTAGTTTTAAATCATTGACAAAAATTTATTTTCTGATATACTAAGAAAGTAATCTATTTTGAAAGAGGAGTTACACAATGGTAACCGTTTATTCTAAAAACAACTGTGTCCAATGTAAAATGACCAAACGTTTCTTGGACAGTAATAATGTCGCTTATCGTGAAATCAATCTTGATGAGCAACCTGAGTACATCGATCAAGTTAAAGAGCTCGGTTTCAGCGCAGCTCCTGTTATCCAAACACCAACTGAAGTCTTTTCAGGTTTCCAGCCAGGAAAACTGAAACAATTAGCATAATCTTAGTACATCAACCAGAAGAAACTGCTTCTAGGGCTAACTTAGAAGCCTTTCTTTTGTAATTAGATAAGGGAAATTTTATGGGATTAAAACATCTTGAGGACGTAACTTACTTCCGTCTCAATAACGAAATCAACCGTCCTGTTAATGGACAAATCATGCTTCATAAAGATAAAGAAGCTTTGGATGCCTTCTTTAAAGAAAATGTAGTTCCAAACACTATGGTTTTTGATTCAATCAAAGATAAAATTAACTACCTCATTGAACACAACTACATCGAAACAGCCTTTATCAAGAAATACCGTCCAGAATTTTTGGAAGAATTGTCACAATTTATCAAAGACCAAAACTTCCAATTTAAGTCTTTCATGGCAGCTTATAAGTTTTACAATCAATACGCCTTAAAGACTAATGACGGTGAATATTATCTTGAAAGTATGGAAGACCGTGTCTTCTTTAACGCCCTTTATTTCGCTGATGGGAATGAAGCTGTTGCAATCGATATTGCCAATGAAATCATCCACCAACGCTACCAACCGGCTACCCCTTCCTTCTTGAATGCTGGTCGTGCTCGTCGTGGGGAGTTAGTATCTTGCTTCCTGATCCAAGTAACGGATGATATGAACTCTATCGGACGTTCTATCAACTCAGCTCTTCAACTTTCACGTATCGGTGGTGGTGTGGGAATTACCCTCAGTAACCTTCGTGAAGCTGGTGCTCCTATCAAGGGTTATGAAGGAGCAGCTTCTGGGGTCGTACCAGTCATGAAACTCTTCGAAGACAGCTTCTCTTACTCCAACCAATTGGGTCAACGTCAAGGTGCTGGAGTTGTTTACCTCAATGTCTTTCACCCAGATATCATCGCCTTTCTTTCAACTAAGAAAGAAAACGCTGATGAAAAAGTTCGTGTAAAGACTTTGTCACTTGGTGTTGTAGTACCTGATAAATTCTACGAATTGGCTCGTAAAAATGAAGAAATGTACCTCTTCAGCCCATACTCTGTAGAGCTTGAATACGGTGTGCCATTTAACTACATCGATATAACTGAAAAATACGATGAATTGGTCGCAAATCCAAATATCCGCAAGACAAAAATCAAGGCGCGTGATTTGGAAACTGAAATCTCTAAATTACAACAAGAGTCTGGCTACCCTTATGTAGTCAACATTGATACGGCTAACCGTGCAAATCCTGTTGATGGTAAGATTATCATGAGTAACTTGTGTTCTGAGATTCTTCAAGTCCAAGAACCAAGCTTGATCAACGATGCTCAAGAATTCCTTCAAATGGGAACAGACATTTCATGTAACCTTGGTTCAACCAACGTGGTCAATATGATGACTTCACCTGACTTTGGTCGCTCTATCCGTGCTATGGTTCGTGCTTTAACTTTCGTTACAGATAGTTCGCACATCGTAGCTGTACCTACGATTGATCATGGAAATAGCCAAGCCCACACCTTCGGTCTTGGTGCTATGGGACTTCACAGCTACCTTGCACAACAACTGATTGAATATGGGTCACCTGAGTCTGTTGAATTTACAAGCATCTACTTTATGCTTATGAACTACTGGACCTTGGTAGAATCAAACAATATCGCGCGTGAACGTGGTATTACCTTCCATAACTTTGAAAAATCAGACTATGCTAAGGGAAGCTACTTTGACAAGTATATTACAGGAGAGTTTGTTCCAAAATCAGACCGTGTTAAAGAACTTTTCAAAGATGTCTTTATCCCAAGTGCTGCTGACTGGGCTGAACTTCGCGACAAGGTTCAAGCAGATGGTCTTTACCACCAAAACCGCCTTGCTGTAGCGCCAAATGGTTCGATCAGTTACATCAATGACGTTTCTGCTTCTATTCACCCGATTACACAACGTATCGAAGAACGTCAAGAGAAGAAAATTGGTAAAATCTACTACCCAGCTGCTGGCTTGTCAACAGAAACCATTCCATACTACACTTCTGCTTACGACATGGATATGCGTAAAGTGATTGATGTTTACGCTGCTGCAACAGAGCACGTGGACCAAGGACTTTCACTCACTCTCTTCATGCGTAGTGACATTCCAAAAGGTCTTTACGAATGGAAGAAAGAAAACAAACAAACGACACGTGACTTGTCTATCCTTCGTAACTATGCCTTTAACAAGGGTATCAAGTCTATCTACTACGTCCGTACCTTTACCGATGATGGTGGAGAAGTCGGTGCTAACCAATGTGAAAGCTGTGTGATTTAGTTCTAATCTGAGCCAACTAAATTTCCTCAGATTACTGATTAAGTTACTCGCCAGATAAAACTTGATAAGTATCTTAAATACTATGAAAAACTAAAAAGTCGGTCTTCCGACTTTTTGTGCGATACTCTTCTCAGACTATGATAAAATAGAGATGATCCGATAATCGCATTATTACATACAGAAAGAGATTTTAAATGGAAACTTACTACAAAGCCATTAACTGGAATGCCATCGAAGATGTCATCGACAAATCAACTTGGGAAAAACTAACAGAGCAATTCTGGCTCGATACACGTATTCCCTTGTCAAACGACTTGGATGACTGGAGAAAGCTATCTAACAAAGAGAAAGACTTGGTCGGAAAAGTCTTTGGTGGTTTAACCCTTCTCGACACTATGCAATCTGAAACTGGGGTGCAAGCCCTTCGTGGAGACATCCGTACACCACATGAGGAAGCTGTTTTCAATAACATCCAATTTATGGAATCTGTCCACGCAAAATCTTACTCATCAATCTTTTCTACCTTGAATACTAAGGCTGAGATTGAAGACATTTTCGAATGGACCAATACCAATCCTTACCTACAAAAGAAGGCTGAGATTGTCAACGAAATCTACCTAAACGGTAGCCCACTTGAAAAGAAAGTTGCCAGCGTCTTCCTCGAAACCTTCCTCTTCTACTCTGGTTTCTTCACTCCCCTCTACTATCTCGGTAACAACAAGCTAGCCAACGTTGCGGAAATCATCAAACTGATTATCCGAGATGAGTCTGTTCACGGAACTTACATTGGTTATAAATTCCAACTTGGTTTCAATGAATTGCCTGAAGAAGAGCAAGAAAAGCTAAAAGAATGGATGTACGATCTGCTCTACACTCTCTACGAGAACGAAGAAGGCTATACAGAAAGCCTCTATGACGGTGTTGGTTGGACGGAAGAAGTCAAAACCTTCCTTCGCTACAATGCTAACAAGGCACTCATGAACCTGGGACAAGATCCACTCTTCCCAGACTCAGCTGATGATGTCAACCCAATCGTTATGAACGGTATTTCAACAGGAACTTCCAACCACGACTTCTTCTCTCAAGTCGGAAATGGTTACCTTCTTGGCGAAGTTGAAGCCATGCAAGACGATGACTACAACTACGGTTTGGACTAATTCAATTATCCCAGAACTGATAACAAATATCATGGTTTGTTTAAAACAACCATGATATTTTTGTTTTTGTTTTCTTTTGTTTTTTAAATTGATTGATTGAACACTTTATGATAAAATAGTAATAGAAATAGAGGTGATAACGATGTTAAAGCAGGAAAAACTAGATAATATTCTAGAAACGGTAAATACAAAGGGAACTATTACTGTAAAAGAAATCATGACTCGCTTGGATGTATCAGATATGACTGCTAGACGCTACTTGCAAGAGTTAGCAGACAAAGATCTACTGGTTCGAGTGCACGGGGGAGCTGAAAAAATTCGCACAGGCTCCATTTTAAACAATGAACGTTCCAATATTGAAAAACAAAGCTTACAGATTGCAGAAAAACAAGAAATTAGTCGTTTTGCAGGCCATTTAATTGATGAGGGTGAAACTATTTTTATCGGCCCTGGTACCACCTTAGAATCTTTTGCCCGTGAACTTCCAATTGATAATATTCGTGTTGTAACAAACAGTTTACCAGTCTTTCTCATCTTAAACGAACGAAAACTAACAGATTTGATTTTAATCGGTGGAAACTATCGCTCTATCACTGGAGCATTTGTGGGAACACTAACCTTGCAAAACTTAGCCAATCTTCAATTTTCTAAAGCTTTCGTTAGCTGTAATGGTATTCAGGACAATGCGATTGCGACCTTTAGTGAAGAGGAAGGTGAATCACAACGTATCGCCCTCAACAATTCCAATAAAAAATACTTACTAGCTGACAATAGTAAGTTCAATAAATTTGATTTTTATACCTTCTACAATATCTCTGATATTGATACCATCGTTTCAGATTCTAAACTGAGCAAAGAAACGTTTGAACAACTTTCAAAACAAACAAAAATTATTCTTTCTAAACCATAAAACTGAGGATTAATAAAAATAAAATGCGTCATATCAAGAAAATAAGAATCTTGATATGACGCATTTTTGGATGAAGATTTTTACAAAGAGTTTTCTAGATTCTTTATGATTGTTGAAACGGCATAAAATCTGAATCAAAGGAGATATTATCCCGTTCTTCAGGACTGATAAAATTTAAAAAGATATTTTTAAATTCTTCCAGCTCATAGTCTGAATGACAAATCCATTCTTTACCAGTAGAGACATACCATTTCCCAAGTTTTTTCATCTCCTCATTAGTTAAACAAGGTATTTGAGAACATTTATCAAAATTGATAATATAAACTTTTTCATAAATAGATTGGATAAAATCTTTGAACATCTTTTTGCCTCACTAAAATTCTATATCTAATTACTCATTCTACTAGTCTATAATCTGACTTTCCGCTACTTTTTTGTACCAATGAGCTGACTTCTTAGGATAACGTTCTTGAGTTTCAAAGTCTACATAGAAGAGACCGTAACGTTTCTCATATCCATTTGACCAAGAGAAGACATCCATCAATGACCAAATGAAGTAACCTTTTACATTAGCGCCATCTGCAATAGCATCAGACAAGACTTCCAAGTGTTGCTTCACGTAATCAATACGACCATCATCGTAAACAGTATTATCAACGAACTCATCTTTATATCCAAGACCATTTTCAGTGATGTAGATTTTCTTATAGTTAGGATAATCTTTCTTCACGCGCATGATTTGGTTATATAAACCTTGAGGGTAGATAATCCAATCCCAATCCGTACGTGGTACATAGTCAGGAGCTACACGACGACCCACACCTTTGATTTGGTATTTAGAGCTTCCTTTCTCACCCTTACCATTATGGATGATTTCTGTCTCGCCATCAAATGCTTCCATCCAGTCACTCATGTAGTAATTAATTCCAAGGAAGTCGTTCAAATCTTTAGCTGCTTCAAGTGCTGCAAAGTCTTCGTCACGAAGATCCAAACTACCACCATTGACTGATAAGATATGGTTGACACCTTCCATGGTTTCATCGGAATAGCAACCTAGATAAGTTGCATCCAAAATAAATTTGTTGTGAATAATATCTTCCAACTCAGCTGCACGAACATCTGCTGGATTTTTAGGATCTAAAGGATATTTGGTTGGCAGTGCGTGAACAACACCAATTTCACCTTTATAGCCTTTATCTTTATATAGCTTGACTGCACGTGCATGCGACACCATCATATTGTGATGGGATTGGAAAACTTTGGCAAGGTCGTATTGAATACCTGGAGGGAATTTACCAACCAAGTATTGACCATCACCGATTGGCCCAATTTCATTAAAGGTTGTCCAATAGTTAACTTCTGGGAATTCTTCAAAACAGAAAGCCGCATATTCTACAAAGTGTTCAATATTTTCACGGTTTAAGAAGTCTCCATTTGAGTGGAGAGCTTCTGGCGTGTCAAAGTGATGAAGAGTTACAAAGGGCTCAACATGACGTTTGTGACACTCTGCAAATAGATTATGATAAAACTCAACACCTTTAGCATTTACTTGACCATAACCAGTCGGGAAAATACGTGACCAGGCAATAGAAATTCGAATACCATTGACACCATACTCTTCTGCTAGCTTGAGGTCAACTGGATATCGATTGTAAAAGTCACTGGCTGGTTCTGCAGTGTACCAGTAGTTATCTTCAAGATATTTATCCCACGCTACTGGTCCTTTACCATCAGTATGTGTAGCACCTTCTGCTTGATAGGCAGCTGTTGCGCCACCAAAAATAAAGTCTTTTGGTAATGTTTTTGTCATTTTTTTCACCTATTTCTTGATTTAAATAAAGTAAAAGTGAGAGGAGAGGAGTCAGTGAGCCATCCTTCTCCATCTCACTTTTTGTACCAAGTCACCGAATTGTGACATGAGGAGGTAAAACGTTATCTTTTTACCAACGAATTAACAAGGCGATTAGGAAATTCGCCATAGCGATTTCCGTAACGATAGGAGACTATTTCAGAGTCCCTAGCCTTAATCGAATTGTGACATGAGGAAGTAAAAACGATGTCTTTTTACCGACGAATTAATAAGGCGATTAGGAAATTCAACATAGCGATTTCCGTAACGAGAGGAGACTATTTCAGAGTCCCTATCGTTAATCAAATTGCGCTTGTACAAATGCTAGAGCACCTTTTCCATCACGAGTTAATTTGATGTATTGAGCGCCTTCTGTTTTCGCAAGTTTAATACCGAGCTTATCTGTTTCTGCTTTCATGTCTTCAAAGTTTGAAGCAACTTGAGGGGCAAGGATAACTAGATCAAACTCTGGTAACATTTCACGGTGAGCACCATAGCCACCTGCTGCTGCTTTCACAGGGACATTGTATTCTGCAGCTGCCTTGTTCAAAGCATTTGCAAGAAGTCCACTTGTACCTCCACCTGCACAGAGAACGAGGACATTTGTTTCTTCAGTGATGGTATTTTGTGTTGCTTCTACACCCGCTTTTTCAAGAATAGCATCTGCTTTTGCAGTGTTGAAGTTGGCAGCAACTTTGTCTTTCAATTCATCATTAGACTTACCTGAACGCTCTTCTTCGAGAATTTGTTCATCATATACTTTAAGGAATGGATAGTAAATGATTACGTCAACCACGATTAGAAGGGCAGCAAGAATGAATGATAGAACTTGGAAGTTAGTTCCAAGAACTAGACCTAGTGGAGCTGGAGTTGTCCATGGTAGATTAGCAGTGAATGAGTTCATTCCAAGTGTTTCAATAAAGAATTTAAAGATCCATACGTTTACGATTGGAGCAAAGATAAATGGAATGAAGAAGATTGGGTTCAATACAAGTGGTGCACCAAACAAGATTGGTTCATTTACACCGAAGAAGGTAGGAACTACTGAAGCACGTCCGATTGCACGGTTACGTTTTGATTTCGTTAACCACATGAACATGAATGGAACAACCAGTGTCGCACCAGTACCACCCATGGTAACGATAAACATTTGTGTACCAGAAGTAAGAATCTTGTCAGCGTGCATCCCTTGTTGGAGAAGGTTCAAGTTGACTTCGGCATTGGCATAGGTAATAGCTGCGATAGCTGGTTCAACGATAGATGGACCATGAATCCCAACAAACCAGAAGAAGGCAAAAGCACCAAAGATAATGGTAATACCAAGATAGCCATCAGCTGCAGAGAATAACGGTGCAAAGAATTTACCGATTGATTCAGCTACGCTTGCACCCACAAAATGACGAGCTAGTAAATCAAGAGCATAAAGTGAAACAACTGAGAGAGTGAATGGAATCACATCTTTAAAGACTTGTGAGATATTTGGTGGAACTTCGTCAGGCATACGAATAGTGACGTTGTTCTTAACACAAACCTTATAGATGGCTACAGTAACAAAGGCAGCAAGGAAGGCTGAAAGCAAACCTTTTGTCCCCAAGAATCCAGTAGCTAGACCATTTTCGATAGGGTCAGCTGCCAACATCAACAAACCAACAATTGCTGCCAACAATGTTGACATATAGTTGATTTGATTTGTTTTCTCCATGCTACGGTTAACTGAGTCCGTCAATGACTTGGCAGTTGTACCAGCTACTAAGAGAGCCAGAATTCCCATTGAATAGCTGTAAGGTTTCATCAGAAAAGCTACAACTTCATCAGACCATTTAAAGCCCCATGAGTTTGGTACAAAAGCAATCAAGATAAAGATACTTGAGAAGAGAATAACAGGCATACCTGCAATAAAACCATCACGAATAGCACGAAGATAGATATTACGAGATAGTTTCTCAAAGAAAGGCTTTCCTTTCTCAATAAATGCAATGAGTTTATTCATTATTTAACTCCTCTCTTGTAGAGTTCGATTAAGTGGTGCATCAAATCTTTTAACAAGATGGTTGTCATCAAGTGGTCTTGGCCATGCATCATGGTCACACTATAAGCTAAGTCTTCACCAGAAGCTTCCTTAGTCAATAGACTTGTTTGAGCGTGATGAGCCTCTGCAATACAGCTACCAGCTTCCTCTACCAGAGCGTCCGCTTTTTCAAAATCACCAGCTTCAGCAGCCTTCAAGGCTTCCAATAGTTTTGAACGAGCATCGCCAGCATAGGCTACGATTTCAAAACCTAACAATGTTACTTCTTCTCTATTCATGATAGAATTCTCCTTATATATTTTTAATTAAATTTTTATGACAATAAACGTTGGATATGTAGAACTAGATAAACTCGTTCACTTTTATACAAATCAAGACCCGTATGTTGCGTAATTACATCGTAAATCTTGGAGCCAACTTCGAATGCTTTTGGATAAGATTGTTTGATATGGTCTTCCATATCTAGAAGTGATTGATTATCATCTCTGGATCTATCCAAATAATCCAAGAAATAATTCAAATGGATCATAAAGCGATCATAGAAATGGTT
Organism: Streptococcus shenyangsis; assembly: GCF_006385785.1. GTDB lineage: Bacteria > Bacillota > Bacilli > Lactobacillales > Streptococcaceae > Streptococcus > Streptococcus shenyangsis. Next base: position 45,681 of record NZ_VFSH01000003.1, on the reverse strand, counting down.
ATTCTCTTTAGTTCGTTGAATTGCATAACCCTTTAGCACTTCCTCAACATTTCTGAGAATTTCTTTCCTTTTATCAATCGATTCAACCATTTGGACTTCATTCTCACCCTCAGCATTGATGAAATGATAAGCAATCCGAATAATTTCGTCCTCAGGAAAATGATCTGCTAGCTTCTGACGATAAATTTCAAAAGCCTCACTTGCAATTCGAAAAGCGACAGGATACTTGGTAGAAATATCTGGCAGATTACTATCCTTGTACCTTCCTTGTGTTAGAGCTTGGTAAGAACAGTAAATATGATCTGTCAAGGTTACATAGAGATACTCTTGAATCGGATAGTGATATTTCTTGGAAAGCTTATCAATAATCTCATAGGTCACTGTGATAAAATCAAGCGGAACATCTTTGAGGAGAGCCATAAAGTTTTCTCTGGACTCTTCGGTCTTCATCCGAAAGATTTTCTCAACCTGATGTTCAGCAATCAAATCCCCCTTCTTCTTTCCGAATGCAATCCCCTTACCAATTACAATCACCTCTTCTCCTTTATAATTTCTGACAAGTGAAACATTGTGATTCATTGGATTTAGAATTCGATACATGTCAACCTCCTTTTATATTTTAAAGGTATATGAGTATAAAAAATGACCACAAATGAACTAGAAAATCAGCCGATTTCTAATTCACCTGTGATCATGCCTAATATTACTTAGTAACACTCACCTTGTATTAACTTGTGATTTAAGTATAGCACAAGTAAGTTGTTTTGTAAACCTTTACATACAACTTTTTTTTAAAAATTTTTAGATTCATGTTCCTAACCTAGGAGGACTTTCTTACACGCGTTCTTTCCATGAAGTTGCTGTTGTTTGAAGAACTTTGTTGAGTTCGTCAATGTTTTCAAATCCAGTTGTGCGAAGCCATTCGCGAGCTGCTGCTTCACCATCTTTGATGTAAGCTTCAACTGAACCAGCCCATGTAGCACGGCCACAAAGAACTCCGTTGAAGTTTGCACCTGATTCATGAGCAAATACAAGAGTATCTTGGAAAAGTTTAGCTGATACACCAGCACTCAAGTAGATGTATGGCAAGTTTGTTGCTTCATCTTGAGCTTTGAAGAAGGCTGCTGCTTCTTCACGTGTATAAACTACTTCACCTTCAGCGAAGCCTTCAACATATTTAATGTTAACAGGAACTTCTACTTTCAAGACATCAATGTTAAAGCGTGGGTCTGAGAAGACTTTCATAGCACCGATAACTTTGTGTGGTTTTACTTTCGCATATTCTACAGAACCTGCGTCAGCAATTTTTTCATCGTAAGCAAGGATTTCAAGGAAGAATGGGATGTCTTCAGCCACACACTCAGAACCGATACGTTCAATGTAAGCTTGTTTTTCTTGGTTGAGTTCATCTGAGCTATCTACATCATAGTAAAGCAAGAATTTAACTGCATCTGCACCTTCTTCTTTAATACGTTTTGCAGACCAAACATCCAAGCAGTCTGGCAAGCGTTTTGTACTTGTTGTGTCATAACCTGTTTTTTCATAAGCAAGGAGAAGACCAGCTTTTTCATCAAGAGCTTTAGTAGCTGGAAGTCCATACTCAGGGTCAAGAAGCATAGATGAAGCGTATTTAGTCAATTCATCTGCAACCAAGACTTTCAGTTCTTCCATTTGATCCACTGTTGGTTCTTCTGTTTGGTGTTGAGCCATGAGGCGTTTCAAAGCACCACGTTGGTCAAAAGCAAGAGCTGAGATGATACCATTTTCATCAGAAAGTTTTTCTAAGCGTGCACGTTTTTGTTCTGTTAAAGCCATTTTATACCTCTTTTACTATTAATTGATCATATAGAGCTTGATAGTTGGCCATGTTGACATGACCAGTCATTTTTTCTTGAGCATTGAGCATACCAAGGACATTTGCCTTGATGAGTAATTCTGCATCCGATTCTTTATGAAGAAGTCCTGAAGAAATTCCTGCCACAGTAGAGTCTCCAGATCCAACAGGATTTACCACCTGAATTCTAGGAATATCTACCTTGTAGAAAATATCACCATGTTTGGCAAAGGCACCGTTAGCACCAAGTGAAACGATAATCCATTCAATACCTGCAAACAAAGGTTCTTGAAGTACTTCTTTTAATTCATCCAAATCCTCAGAAACTTCTCTTCCAAGAAGCTGAGACAATTCCTCATTATTTGGTTTGATTACTGTGGGTTTATGTGGTGATTCAAGAACCGCCTGAAGTGCTGCACCAGAGCAGTCCAAAACAACAGGCTTACCAGCTTGATTAGCAAGTTCTACCAAGCTCGCATAGTAATCAACTGGAAGGCCAGCCGGCAGACTACCTGAGATAGCTACTACTTCAACTGACTCTAGGAGATTTTTAAAATGTTCCAAAAAGTCTTGACCTTCCTGTTCCAATACTTCAGGACCTTTTTCAAGAACTTCTGTTTGGTTGTCTCCGTGAAGAATAGCGATACAGTTACGAGTTTCTCCCTGAATAGAAAAGAAATCTTTCTTAACATTATCATCAATATTTTCAACCAAAAACTCACCAAGTTTGCCACCCACTAAACCAGTAGCAAGCACAGAGTCTCCAAATTCTGAAAGTACTCGTGTAACATTGAGGCCCTTACCACCAGCCGTTTTGGTTACATCTACCACACGATTGACAGTATCGATCTTCAACTCATCCAAAGGATAGGAAATATCGATGGACGGGTTCATTGTGACTGTTAAAATCATAGGTCACCTCTTAGTCGTGGTATTCTCCGCGATCCCATTTTTCAAGGAATTCAGTGAAGAAGTTTGCGTCTGTTTGTTGAACATTGTGACTTTCAAGGTGTTCAATTTTCGCAATCAATTTCTTGTTTTCTTCAGATGGTTTGTATTCAGCATGGATGAAAGCTTCGATGATATCACACATAAGCAATTCACCAGTAATCTTACCACCAAAACCAATAACGTTGGCATTTAATTGTTCTTTAGCATAAAGGGCTGTTGTCATATCACGAACCAAGGCAGAACGGACACCTGGAACTTTATTTACAGCGTTGTTGATACCAACACCAGTACCACAGATACATACCCCAAGATCAGCTTGACCGCTAGTTACAGCTTCCCCTACTTTTTTACCAAAGATTGGGTAGTGAGTACGTGTATGGTCATATGTACCAAAGTCAATGACTTCATATCCTTTTGATTTCAAAAATTCTGAAACCGCCATTTTTTCATCTGTTACGATGTGGTCACATCCAATTGCAATTCTCATTAGTTATTCCCTCCGATTAATTATATAAATCTAATATCATTTATCCCTACTCAAAAAAAATCAAGATTAGCTTAGGAAGCGAGCTGCAAGCATAACTGAGGTTAGCTAAAGTGAGCTGACAACAGATTATCTTGATTTTTGAAGAGTATTAGCACATTTTGTTCAACATATCGACCCTAATTTGGTGACGTCCACCATCGTATTTACCGTTAACAAATCCTTTAGCGATGTTTTTAGCTAATTCATCACCAACAAGTTGTGCACCCATAGTGATCATACGTGAGTTGTTGTGACCACGAGTCATATAAGCTGAACGTTCGTCAGATACTTCTGCAGCGACCATTCCTTTGATCTTAGTTGCAACCATAAATGGACCAGCTCCATAAGCATCAATCACGATACCAAGGTTTTGTTCTTCTTTGTTTACTTCTGCAGCAACAGCAAGAGTCACATCGACAAAGTCTTGACCTTCAGCTGTAACATCCACAACGTGGAAGTTTTCTTTTTCCAAGAAGTCTTTCACAACTTCTTTCAATCTCAAACCTGCAGCATCTGCACCGATAACAATAGACATATTGTATACTCCTTTTTATTTTTCTAGGCTAGTAAAACCTCTTATAGTTAGCAGTTTACCTACAAAAGCTTTCTAGCAGTTTATTGACAAATTGGATTGAATGAGATGAATGACACCTTATTCAAGTTTAGGAAACCAGTTTCCTAGAAATAATCCTTCTCCACGAAAGAGAATATAACAAGTGATTATTTGTTTGTTACAAACATCATTTGTTGCTTACAAACATAATATACTCCTATTTCCTGAAAAAGTCAACAGTTAATGTTTGTTTTTGTGTTTTTTAACTAAAAAATTTCGATGTCAAAACCAATTTGATCCACTTGACCAGGTTCTAGGAGACGAACATTCTTCTTATCTTCTAGATGATCTCCTTCGTCAAGGGATGTTGACAAGCCTGACCATGGTTCAAAAGCAATGAAAGGTCCTTTATTCAAAGTTGACCAGATAATGAGATTTGAGAACTCTGCAAAGTGCACTTTCAATCCCTTATCATGTTTACGAGAACGAAGCGCAATTGTTCTAGATTGCAATTCATCTAAGGTGACTGCATCCGTGCTGAAAAGATCATAATTAAGATCTAATTCTTTTTGACCCTCTAGCCATGGACTTCTATCTTGAAAATCCAGCATACCCGTTTCTGGGAAAGGACGTGGAACAGAGCAAGTCTCTTCCTTCTCAAACTCTAAATAGTAGTCTTCATAGACTTCATCATCCAGTAGAGGACAATTAAATCCTGGATGTCCACCAATAAAGTAAGGCAGGACCTTACTAGTTTCTTTATTAAATATTTTGTATTGAGTTCGTACTGTCTTGCCAGTAAGGATATAAGTGATTTCTAGGCGGAAATGATAAGGATAGTTTTGATAGCTATTCTCATCGTCTTCAATTGCAAAAGTTACACTCTTGTCTGTCTGTTCAACTAATTCAAATTCTTTCTTACGAACCAAACCATGACGAGGAATCTTTCCTTGGCTTTCTTGTCCCTTCTCATCTATATAGAGTGCTGTATCCTCTCTCAATGAACCACAGATGGGGAAGAGAACAGGAGCTTGTCCACTCCAATAAGTGGCATCCCCTTGCCACAAATACTCAAGTCCCTCAGCATCTTTTATAGAAGAAAGAGCCCCACCAAAACTGTTAAATTGAACTCTTAATTGTTCTGATTTTAATTCAATTACCATTATTTTCTCCGATTTCTTGATAGTTTATAAAAAACTAGGCTGTCACTCCTATCAGGAAAATGACAACCTAGCCTTAACAATTTACATTTTATAGGAGCGCATTATTTTGCTTTTGCTGCGTACTCTTCGTTACGTTTGATCATTTGTTTTCTGTACCAAGCAAAGATACCGATATAGAATACAAGGAAGACTACAGCACCAAGGATTGCTTTGATATCACCAGTTGTAGTGTTACCAATTGTCCAACCAAGAAGTTTTTCGATTGGTCCTTCAAGAGTTGAGTGAGTAATCAATTGCGTTTGGCTCACACCTTCTGGGAAGGCACCTACACCTTTAGCAAGTTCTGTCGCAAATGGTGCGATAAGTGTACCTGAAAGAAGGAAGAGTGGCAACAAGAGTGTTCCGAAGATAATCATACGGAGTAATTTACCACGAGTTACAACCAAGAGAGCTGGAGTAACACCCATAGCGATGATACCTGCAAGTGGCAAAATACCATTTCCGACTTTTGAAAGAAGCACAGCTTCAATCAACATGATTGGTGCAAGTACGTTGGCACAAGCCCAGATTTCAGCACGACCAGCGATGAATGGCCAGTCAAGACCGATATTAAACTTACGTCCTTCCAAACGTTTAGTAGCAACGTTTGTAATACCTTGTGAAAGTGGTTCTACGGCAGCAATGAACCATGAACCGATTAGTGAGAAGAGTTCCAAAGCTACACCGGCTGTCAAACCAAGAGACAACCAACCTTTGATAACTTCTTGCCAGTTTGCAGCATCTTTAAGTCCTTCAACAGGATGTGGAGTCCCCATCAAACCGATAACGATACCAAGGATGAAACCGATGAAGAATTTAGATCCCCAGAAACCGATTTTCTTGTTCAATTTAGCGGCATCAAAGTCATATTTATCAAGACCTGGGAAGAATTTTTCAAAAATCTTATCCAAAACCATGATAACTGGGTTCATCATGTAGTTCATGTGAGTTGAAGTCATTGGTGATGAACTTGGTGCGTTAAGAAGGTCATCGAATGTAGGTTTCATCAAGTCAGAGTTGATAATTTTAAGAACCCCAACAAGTACAACTGCTGCAGTAGCGATGAAGAGTGAAACTCCTTGGCTCACACCATTGTTGTCTGCATACCATTTAATCAAAAGACCTGTGATAGACAAGTGCCAGATATCAAAGATATCAACATCAAGTGTGTCAGTTTTCTTCATAGCAAGCATCACTACGTTGACAATCAACATGATGAGCAAGAAGTAAAGTGTCCAAGCAGATCCCCAAGTGATTGTGGCAAGTGGCGCCCAACCAACGTCGGTGATGTTCAATTGAATACCAGTGTTTTCAACGAATTTTGCAAGTGATGCTGAGAAAGCACCGTTCAACATTCCGATGATAGCCCCGATACCTGTAAGAGCGATGGCAAGTTTAATACCACCTTCTAGCGCTTTGGAGAATTTCACTCCAAAAAGTAGAGCCAATACTGTCAAAATGATCAGCATGATGATTGGTCCACCCATGTCCAAGATAGGTTTGAACAGCTTATTGGCTAGTTCGATAATGACATCCATAATAGTTCCTCCCTTTTTATGTTGTATGAATGTTAACTAAATAAAGTATTTATTAGCTTAATCCGTGTTCTTTAATGGCTGCTTCAATATTGTCAAATACTGGAGCACTCATCGCTGGGATACGGAACAAGATTGGTCCAGCTTCGATTACTGGAATACCTGGGTCAAAACCAAGGTCTGTCGCGGCAATTGGTGTGAAGATATCATAACCTTTGATAAGGTCTTCGTTAACGTCTTTAACCATTACTGCATCACAGTGAACATCAAAACCGCGGTTTGAAAGTTCTTCTTCAAGAGCACTTTTAATTTGGTGGCTTGAGTTAACACCTGCACCGCAGGCAGCAAGAATTTTAATCATATGGATTTCCTCCGATTTAATATTTTTAATAGACAAGATTATGCAGTTGCTTCAGCTATATAAGCATATAGGGCTTCTGGTTCTGAAATTTTTGATAGGTCTTCAAGATGACCATTTCCAGTAAAGAAGTCCATCAACTGAGCAAGAATGTTCGTTTGACTTGAACTTGAGTTATTAATGATAAAGAAGAGCAAGGATACTTCTACTTCCTTATCTGGCGCAATCATATTGTGGAAAGTCACTGGTTTTTCTAATCGAACAACCACAACTTTTTCAGCTAGATTATGAACAATATCTGTGTGAGGAATAGCTACATTCGGCAAATCCTTACCCAAAAATTCCATATCTAAGCCAGTTGGAAATGACTTTTCACGCGTGATCAAGGCTTCACGATAAGTTGGAGTTACGATTTCTCGTTCTTCCAATAAAGTTGCAACCTGATCAAAGAGTTGTTCTTGATTATCCGCTTCTAAGCAAAACACAAGGTTTTTGTCAAAGAAATGATCTAATCCCATAAGGTTTTCCCTTCTTTCCATTAACTTTATGCTATAAGTATAACACTATATGAAACCGTTGTCAATATTTTTCTGTTCTTTTTTTGTCTCTTTTTTTATATTTTTGTTGTTTTTGTAGTTTGTTATGTAAAAACAAACAATTAAACAAACATCCAAAATATTTCTTATGTTCCAGAATCGAAAAAAGCAGACCATTTTAGTCTGCTTTACGATTGATTCTGATATAAATTTCCTGTAAACAAGGAAAAGCAATTATGACAACTATTCTTCATCCATACTCAAGACGCTGAGGAAGGCTTCTTGTGGGACTTCTACTGATCCTATAGCTTTCATACGTTTCTTACCAGCTTTTTGTTTTTCTAGAAGTTTACGCTTACGAGAAACGTCACCACCGTAACACTTAGCAAGTACGTTCTTACGAAGGGCCTTGATATCTGTACGAGCCACAATCTTGTGTCCAATAGCTGCTTGGATTGGCACCTCAAATTGTTGACGAGGGATGATTTTCTTGAGCTTATCAACGATGAGTTTCCCACGTTCATAGGCAAAGTCCTTGTGAACGATAAAGCTGAGGGCATCCACCTTGTCTCCGTTGAGAAGGATATCCATTTTCACCAGCTTAGATGGGCGGTACTCTGACAATTCATAGTCAAAGCTTGCATAACCACGAGTTGAAGACTTGAGCTTATCAAAGAAATCAAAGACGATTTCAGCCAGTGGAATTTGATAGATAACATTAACACGATTGTCATCGATATAGTCCATCGTCACAAAGTCCCCACGCTTGCGCTGAGCTAATTCCATCACTGCTCCGACGAACTCCTGTGGTACCATGATTTGCGCTTTAACATAAGGCTCTTCAATGGTCGCAATCTTAGTTGGGTCTGGGAACTCAGACGGGTTCGACACATCCATAGATTCGCCGTCTGTCAGATTTACTTTATAGATAACAGACGGAGCTGTCATGATGAGGTCGATGTTGAACTCACGTTCCAAACGTTCTTGGATAACATCCATATGGAGAAGTCCAAGGAAACCACAACGGAAACCAAATCCAAGTGCCTGAGATGTTTCTGGTTCAAACTGAAGACTAGCATCATTCAGTTGCAATTTTTCAAGGGCTTCACGAAGGTCATTGTACTTGTTTGATTCGATTGGATAGAGACCTGCAAAGACCATAGGATTCATCTGCTTGTAGCCATGTAAGGGCTCTGCTGCAGGATTGGTTGCCAAGGTAACAGTATCACCCACACGAGTGTCCTGAACTGTCTTAATAGAAGCCGCAATATAACCAACGTCACCAGTCGCAAGGAAATCACGACCAACTGCTTTGGGTGTAAAAATACCGACTTCGGTCACATCAAAGGTCTTACCATTGCTCATAAGCTGAATCTTATCGCCAGGTTTGACCACCCCATCCATGACACGCACTTGAAGGATAACCCCACGGTAAGCATCGTAAACCGAGTCGAAAATCAAGGCCTTAAGAGGCGCCGTCACATCACCCGTTGGTGCTGGCACTTTTTCCACGATTTGCTCGAGAATTTCTTCAATACCAATACCAGCCTTGGCAGAAGCCAAAACTGCTTCACTGGCATCCAAACCAATGACATCTTCAATCTCTGTACGCACGCGCTCAGGATCTGCAGCTGGCAGATCAATCTTGTTAATGACTGGCATGATTTCCAAATCATTATCCAAGGCCAGATAAACATTGGCAAGGGTTTGAGCCTCAATCCCTTGGGCAGCATCAACTACCAAAATCGCTCCCTCGCAGGCAGCTAGCGAACGCGAAACTTCATAGGTAAAGTCCACGTGCCCCGGCGTGTCAATCAAATGGAAAATATAAGTTTCGCCATCTTTTGCAGTGTAATTCAGCTCGATAGCGTTGAGTTTAATGGTAATCCCACGTTCCCGTTCTAAATCCATACTATCCAAAAGTTGGGCCTGCATTTCACGACTTGAAACGGTCTCTGTCTTTTCCAAAATGCGATCTGCTAGAGTCGACTTTCCATGGTCAATATGGGCGATAATAGAGAAGTTACGGATCTTCTCCTGTCGTTTTTTCAATTCTTCTAAGTTCATGATTCTCTTCCTTTCAGGGTATCTATTTATTATAAATTGTTTTTGACATTTTGACAAGACCATACCCTGCTAGGAGTACTAATCTTCAGCGATAAAGCCGTCATTTTCGATAAAGTGGTGTTCTGTCATTCCTTGGTCAGTAAAGACAATCCCATGAAGGACACCACCATAGACAGCTCCTCCATCCATCCCAATCTTGCCATCTTCTGTAGTCCAAAGCTCAGCAGTACCACGCTCTTGCTTTAACAAACCATAGACCGGTGTATGACCAAAGACAATGATTTTTCCGGTATGATTTTCTGCTTCGTGGAATGGTTTTCTAAGCCATACTTTCTTGTAATCTGTGGTTTCATGCCAGTCGTCTAAGGTCAAATCAATACCTGCGTGCACAAAGATATACTTGTCTGTCTCTACCACAAACGGCATTTGACGAACAAATTCGACCAAGTCTGCCGCTTCAGTAGCAACACGCTTGGCATCCTCAACTCCATCAACTGGTGCATCCAGAGGACGACCTAAGATAGAGTTAATGGTTGTATCACCACCATTACGACGATAGTGGTCATAGCTTTCTTCAGGATCATCGAGCCAAGTTAAAAACATATACTCATGATTTCCAGACAAACAGATAGCTCCTTGATTATCTACTAAGTCCTTAACCATCTCTAGGACACGGCGACTATCTTCACCACGGTCAATCAAATCCCCTAGAAAGAGCAACTGGGTCTGACCATCCCATGTTTTGAGAAGGTCTTCCAGCATCCCTGCTTTTCCATGAACATCTCCAATTACATAATAGTCTGTCATCTTATTTCTCCCTGTTTCTCAACAATTCTCTAGCTTGCGTCAGGGCTGCTTCCGTCACATCATCACCTGCCAACATCTTGGCAACTTCTTCCACGCGCTCTTCAACCGTCAAGAGACGAACAGTCGAAACCGTTGAATGCTCATTGCTAATCTTCTCAATAAAGAATTGATAATCCGCAATTGCAATCACTTGTGGCAAATGGGAAATAGCAAGGACCTGACCATGCTGACCAATCTTGTGAATCTTCTGTGCAATAGCCTGAGCTACACGGCCTGAAACTCCCGTATCCACCTCATCAAAGACAATGCTAGTCTTGCCCTCTTTACGTGAAAAGGCAGACTTAATAGCTAGCATGAGACGAGATAATTCCCCACCAGACGCAACCTTAACCAAGGGTTTAAAGTCTTCACCAGGGTTGGTTGAAATGTAAAATTCGACCGTTTCATTTCCCTCACGACTGAATTTCCCCTTGCTAAAACGAACCTGAAACTGGGCTTTTTCCATATAAAGGTCCTGCAGTTCTTGTTTAATCTCAGCTTCGAGCTGCTGAGCCAAGTCATGACGAGCAGATGCAAGCTGACCTGCCAAGTCGACAAGATTGACTTCCAATTTTTTAAGCTCTGCTTCCATGTCCTCAGACGAAAGGTTATTACCTGTCAAGAGATTGTATTCATCCGTAATCTTAGCAAAATAAAGCAAGACATCGTCTACAGTCCCACCATACTTACGGGTAATAGTATGAAGGAGGTCCAAGCGATTCTCGACCTGCATGAGACGATTGCCGTCAAAATCAAGGTCCTCAATAATAGCTTCCATACGCTTGCTAATGTCTTCTAAGACATAGTAGGTCTCAGACAGTGAGCTTGAAATTTCACGGTATTCAGGATCATACTCTTCAACACTTTCCATGTCATTCATGGCTGAACGAACATTGGCCAGACTTGAAAAGTCTTCATTGTCCAACATACTGTAGGCATTGGTCAACGTATCAGCAATATTTTTATGGTTGAGCAGTTTATCTCGCTCTTGATTGAGAGTCAAGTCTTCACCTGCTTGCAAGTTGGCTGCCTCAATCTCTGCCATTTGAAATTCTAACATTTCGATACGAGCCTTGTGTTCCTGTTGGTTTTTCTTGACTTCCAGAACCTGCTTACGCATTTTTCGATAGGCATCAAAACTCGTTTGATAGGTTTCTTTCAAGTCCCAAAAAGCTACGTCACCAAATTCATCCAACATCTGGATATGAAGTTGAGGTCGCATTAACTCTTCTTGGTCATGCTGACCATGAATGTCCACCAGATGTTGCCCAATAGCACGCAAAACAGACAGATTGACCATCTGGCCATTGACACGACTAATACTCCGACCATTTTGCAAGATTTCTCGACGGATGATAATCTCATCCCCCAATTCCAAACCTTGCTCATTAAAAATTTCCTGCAAAAGGCGACTATTCTCAACGGAGAAAAGCCCCTCAATCTCTGCCTTTGGCGCACCATGACGAATAACATCTGTCGTCGCACGAGCTCCCAACATCATATTCATGGCATCAATGATAATCGACTTCCCTGCACCCGTTTCACCAGTCAAGACAGTCATCCCCTTTTCAAAATTGAGGGAAATAGCCTCAATAATGGCAAAGTTTTTTATCGAAATTTCAAGTAACATATAGACCTACCAATTTTTTACTTGTTCAAAGATTTCCTCAGCTAGACTTTCACTTCTGGCAATGACTAAAATCGAGCTATCATCAGCCAAACAGCTAAAAATCTTATCCGCAAAAGTCTCAATTAACTGAGCTTTTACAAAAGCTGTATTTCCTGGGATAACCTGGAGATTGATCATCTTGTCCATCAATTCAGCTGACTCAATATTGTCTTCAGCCAGTTGCAAACTTTTTACGATTGATTTTGGCAATTCGTAGACATAGGTGTTGTCTCTCAAAGGAATTTTGACAATACCCAGCTCTTTGATATCTCGGGATACCGTCGCTTGAGTGGCGGTGATGCCTGCTTCTTTCAAATGTTCTACGATTTCTTCTTGCGTACCGATTTGATAATCTGTCACAAATCGTCTAATTTTTTCAAGTCTCTCTTTTTTATTCATTTTTAAATTGACTATGCGCCCTCTCTACTACTTCTTCAATCTCAGCAAGAACCTGATTGCTTGCTGACTCTTCTTTTTTCAAATACGCTAAAAACTCAATATTTCCATGTCCACCTTGGATGGGAGAAAAGTCCAAACCAAGGACTGAAAAGCCTTCCTCTACTGCCATAGCTGTGACAGATTCAAGGACATGTTGATGGACCTTGGCATCACGAATGATTCCATTTTTCCCAATCTGCTCACGTCCTGCCTCAAACTGAGGCTTAACCAGAGCCACAACCTGACCTTGCTCGGCCAACACACGGTGCAAAGCTGGAAGGATCAGACTGAGGGAAATGAAACTCACATCAATGCTGGCAAAGCTCGGTTCCTGCTCAAAATCAGTCTTTTCAGCATAGCGGAAATTAAACTGCTCCATGCTGACAACCCGTGGATCTTGGCGTAATTTCCAAGCCAACTGATTGGTACCGACATCGACTGCAAAGACCAACCCGGCACCATTCTGCAACATGACATCGGTAAAACCTCCAGTAGAGGCCCCGATATCAATCGTTGTAGCTCCTTCCACTGACAAATCAAAGACCTGCAAGGCCTTTTCTAATTTCAAGCCACCACGGCTGACATACTTGAGTTTTTCACCCTTGAGTTTTAACTCGGTGTCATCTGGAATTTTCTCTCCTGGCTTGTCAAACCGCTCTCCGTTAAGAACTGCTACAACTAGACCAGCCATGACACCGCGCTTGGCCTGCTCTCTCGTTTCAAACAAGCCCTGTTTATAAGCTAGTACATCCACTCTTTCCTTAGCCATTGATTCTCAAACTTTCTACTACACTTACAATCGATTCTATTTCAAAGGGAACCTGCTGGGCAATTTCTTCTAATTTAGCATTAGCTTGATCCAGAGTTTGGTTACAAAAGGCAATGGCTTCTTCCAAGCCCAACAAAGCAGGATAGGTTGATTTTTCTGCCTGTAGATCCTTTTGTGGTGTCTTACCGATTTCCTCAAAACTAGCGGTCACATCCAGCACATCGTCTCTGACCTGAAAAGCAAGCCCAATCAATTCACCAACAGTTTTCAGCTTTGCCTGCATTTCAGGAGCCAATTCAGCAATAATAGCAGCCGCTTGGAAGGGATAAGCTAGTAGTTTTCCAGTCTTATTAGCATGAATGGTCTGAAGTTCTTCCAAAGACAAATGCTGATGTTCACCTTCCATGTCCAAAACCTGCCCTGCCACCATGCCTAGACTTCCTGAAGCAAGCGATAATTTAGCAATCAAGTCCACCTTGATTTGACTTGGCAAATCTGCCTGTGCTATCAAGGCATAGGGATCTAGGAATAAAGCATCTCCTGCCAAAATGGCCATTGCTTCGCCAAATTTCTTGTGATTGGTTAACCGCCCTCGACGGTAATCGTCATCATCCATAGCTGGAAGATCATCATGAATCAAGCTCCCTGTATGGATCATTTCCAAGGCCGCAGCTACCTGCGCGTGAGCCGGTTTAATAGCGACCTGCAAGGCTTCCAGAACTTCTAGCAGAAGAAAAGGTCGAATACGCTTGCCACCAGCATGAATGGAATAGAGAACAGACTCTCGCAAACTAGAGGCAAACTGCTGGTCTCCATAAAAGGCTTCCAAAGCCGACTCGACAAGAGCTAATTTTTCTTGCTTTTTCATTCAAAATCACTTTCTGTTCCGTCTTCTTGCATGACCTTAACCAAGGTTTTTTCAGCCTTGTCCAGCGTTGCTTGGAGTTCTTTTGATAAGACCATGCCCTTTTGAAAGGCAGCAATCGCATCTTCCAAAGCAATCTCACCATTTTCCAAACTTTGGACAATGGTTTCCAGTTCTGCTAGATTTTCCTCAAATTTCTTTTGTTTTGACATCTTTAACCTCTAATTCTACTTGACCATCTCGCATCAAAAGCATCACTTGGTCTTTTTTCTTCAAACTCTCAACCGAATCGACTACGGAATCTTCTTTTTTGACAATAGCATAACCACGCGCCACGATTCGACTGGTATCCAACATCAGCAAGGCTTCTGATAATCTCTTGACCTCAGCAACTTTGGCATCATAAATCAGAGCCATTTGGCTACAGAGAAGCTTGTCCAACTGACCTAGAAGGTCTTGATAGCGTTGGATTTTGGTAACAGGCGATAATTGAACCAGTCGATGCGTCCTTGCTTGTACTATCTGTTTGTTATCAGAAATCCGTGTTCGCAAACTTTGTTTCAAGCGCAGTTGTAGTTGATCCAAGCGTTGCAAATAACCGTCATACAAGCGCTCTGGCTGTCTAAAGATAACAGACTTACTGCATTTTTTCAAAGCTTCTTGTTTCTTAGATAGAACATTTCGGACTGCTGTTGCCATCCGTTTTTCCTGATTTTGTAAATGAGCTAATACATCCAACTTGGTCACAGGTGTTGCCAGTTCAGCAGCAGCCGTTGGTGTCGCAGCGCGACGATCTGCTACAAAATCTGCCAAGGTCACATCAGTCTCATGCCCCACACTAGAGATAACTGGCAAACGAGATTCAAAAATAGCTCGTACCACAATCTCTTCGTTAAAGGCCCAAAGGTCCTCGATAGAACCTCCACCACGACCAATAATGAGCAAGTCCAAATCGTCCCGTTGATTAGCACGCGCAATATTACGAGCAATTTCCTCCGCAGAACCCTCACCTTGCACCTTGGTCGGATAGAGAAGAATGTCGACACCTGGAAAGCGTCTGCTAACGGTCGTGATAATATCTCGAATAACGGCTCCACTGCGACTGGTCACTACACCAATTCTCTTAGAAAATTGGGGCAGAGCTTGCTTGAAGCGTTCTTGAAACAGACCTTCTTCTGTCAATTTTTTCTTGAGTTGTTCAAACTGAATCGCAAGCGCACCAACCCCATCAGGCTCAGCCTTTTCAATGATGATGGAGTAGCTACCACTTGGTTCATAGACCTGTACACGCCCAATCACATTGATTTTCATTCCTTCTTCCAGGTCGAATCCTAATTTCTGATAAATCCCAGACCAGATAGTCGCTTGAATGACTGCATGGTCATCCTTTAGGGAGAAATATTGGTGAGTAGGTCGTTTACGAAAGTTGGAAACTTGACCAGTTAAATAGACCCGTTCCAAGTAAGGGTCTTTATCGAATTTCATTTTCAGATACTTGGTCAAAGTTGTTACCGATAAATACTTTTCCATCTCCACCTACTACTCATTTTCTTGCTCTTTCATGGGTATTATTATACCAAAAATATGCCTAAAAATCTCCATTTATGTACCATTATGAGGGAAAAATAGAAAAAGGAGGCAAGGCCTCCACATCTGTTTATTTGCTGTTTCGAGCTTCTTCCAAAATCTTTGCAATCTTGGTTGTCAAAAGGTCAATAGCGACAGTATTGCTGACTCCCTCAGGAATGACGATATCAGCATACCGCTTGGTTGGCTCGATAAACTGATGGTACATGGGTTTGACAACACCTAAGTACTGGTCAATAACGCTATCAAGGCTACGGCCACGTTCTTCCATATCACGCTTGATACGACGAATAATGCGCACATCATCATCTGTATCCACAAAAATCTTGATATCCATCAAATCACGCAGACGCTTGTCCTCCAGGACCAAAATCCCTTCAACGATAAAGACATCTTGAGGCTCCTGACGATAGGTCTTGCTGCTTCGTGTATGCTCTGTATAGTCATAAGTCGGAATGTCGACCGGACGCCCTGCCAACAACTCCTTAATCTGTTCGATCATCAAGTCTGTATCAAAGGCAAAAGGATGGTCATAGTTGGTTTTGACACGCTCTTCAAAGGTCAAGTGAGACTGATCCTTGTAATATGAATCATGCTCAATCATGGAAATCTTTTCATCAGGGAAATGCGATAAAATGGCTCTTGAAACACTGGTCTTACCTCCACCAGAACCACCTGTCACTCCGATAATGATTGGTCTATTTTGCATGCTATCCTCCGTTTTTTTATCCGTCGTCTATTCTATCACATTTTTTACAAAATTTATAGTCTGGTTTGGATAGTTTAGGAGAAACAATTCCAATTTCTACACTTCAATTATACTAGCTAAAAACCTTCCTTGGCTTGTAAAGATCCCCCCGTTTTTCAAGAATGGCTAGTAATTTGTCATCTTCAAAGGCAGCCAATTCTTGTTCTGTTTGGTCGAGCTCTATAAAACGACCAAAGCGCACTTCTGTAGCCTCTTCTGGACTTAGGAAAACTTTGACAAGATCCCCCGTCCCAATCTCTAGAGGATGGAGAAAGTCAAGTTGACCATCCTCCACTTTTGAAGCAATTTCTTCCAATGTAAGAGCATCCTCTAGCTGTAAACCGGCTGCACTAGTACGAGTCAGATGTGACATATGAGCTGCATAACCAAGTTTCTCTCCCAAGTCAACTGACAAGGTACGAATATAAGTTCCTTTGCTACATTTCACACGAAAAGTGAATCGCGCAAGATGTCCATCATAAGAAATCGGACTTGTTCGCTCAAATTGATAAATGGTCACCTGACGTTCTGGACGTTCCACTTCCTGACCAGCACGCGCATACTCATAAAGCTTGCGACCATTGACCTTGACAGCCGAATACATAGGCGGAGTCTGTTTGATAAGCCCAGTCAAGCTAGCAATCGCTTCATCGACAAGCTTTTCATCCAAGGGCGACAAAACAGGAGTCTCTGCGACCACTTCTCCACTGGCATCCTCAGTCGTTGTTGAATAGCCGAGAGTAATCTCCCCCTCATAGACCTTGCCCTCATCCTGCATAAACTCTACCATACGGGTCGCCTTGCCAACCGCAATGGGCAAAACACCCACTACATCCGGATCCAAGGTCCCACCATGTCCAATTTTCTTGGTTCCCAAAATCTTACGCAGTTTAAAAACCGCATCATGCGAGGTCATTCCCGCTTCTTTTTTTAAGTTAATAATACCGTTCATTCTTACTTTCTACTCCCCCTTCAATGCTTCAAATTTAGCTTTCATGGTTGGATTTTTTCGAGTTAGTTTTTTTACTGAAACGTCTTCCAGCTTATTATTAGCTAGTCTGAGTTGGTTTTCCGATGTTGTCAGGAATTTCTTAACTTCTTCCATGCGCTTAATGGCCTTGTCGATTTCATCAATGGCTTTACCAAAATTGGTTGAAGCAGAGTTGTAATTCTTGGCAAAGGCTAGTTTAAAGGCATCCAAATCTTCTTCAAAATGAGTGATATCAATATTTTGCTCCCGAACCAAGGCCAACTCCTGCTTATATTTTAGAGAATTAAGCGCAGCATTACGCAAGAGCCCGATCAACTGGATAAAGAACTGAGGGCGAATCACATACATCTTTTCATACTCATGGCTAACGTCTACAATCCCTGTGTTAAAGTAGTCGTTATCAGCTTCAAGCATAGACACCAAAACCGCATACTCACAGTTCTTCTCCCGACGGTCCTTGTCTAATTCCTTGTAAAAATCTGCATTCTTGTGCTTCTTCTCTGTTCCATCTGCTTCATTTTTCATCTCAAACATGATGGAGATAATCTCTACCCCATTTTCATCGCATTCACGGAAGATAAAGTCTCCTTTGGAACCACGCGCAGAGACCTTGTTATCCTTCTCAAAGTAAGCATTTGGAAAGGCAAAACTACGGACCTTGTTAAACTCACTCTCTGCATAGTGTTCCAGACTTTCCCCGATGGCTTTTGTAGATTGTTGGGCTTTAAAATTCTTATAGAACTCGACCTGTTCACTAGCTGCTTTGAGCTGTGCTTCATAGTTTTGTTTAACAGAAGCCAAAGACAACTCGTTTTCCTTTTCTTGCAAGAGGAGCTGATTTTTGACCTGATCACGTTCTTTTTCAAGGTCAGAAAGGGTCTTTTGTAGTTGATTTTCATGTTCCAAACGCAAGGTAGCCAATTGGTTTTCCAAGGCCTGTACTTCCTTGTCCTTTGCTAATAAAGCCTCATGGCTTGTCTGTTCAACTTCTTTCTTGGCCAACTCTTTCTCTGTATCAAAGTTTTGGATTTGACTCTGCAATTGTGCAATTTCTTGGTCTTTTTGAGCCAGTTTAGACTGTTGTTCATTCATGGCCTTTTGCTCAGCCAAGGCCAGTTCCTGCTTCATCCGATCATGTAGTTCCTTATCAAACTCTGCTGTTCTCACTTGGGACAGAAGTTCCGCATACTGACTCTCATTTACTGTAAAGACTTCCCCACAGTTGGGACATTTGATTTCGTTCATATCGTTCCTCTTTCTAGACTTCTTTAACCATTATATCATGCCTGAGGGAAAATCAAAAACAGCGAGTCGAAACCCACTGTTTATCTTCTTTTACTTTAAATTTTTTCCAAGGCCAAGCGCAAGTCTTCAATCAAATCATCTACATTTTCAAGACCGATTGACAAACGAATTTGGTTTGGTGTGACACCTGCTGCTTCTAGATCTTTTTCTGACAATTGACCGTGAGTAGTTGTAGCTGGATGGACAACAAGCGATTTGGCATCTGCAACGTTTGCTAGGTCAGAGAAGATTTCTAAATGATCAATTACCTTGCGTGCTTCTGCCTCCCCACCTTTGACATGGAAGGTAAAGATGGAACCCACACCTTTTGGTAAATATTTCTCAGCCAAGGCATGGTAAGGACTATCTGCAAGTTTTGGATAGTTGACTTTTTCTACCTTAGGATGGTTGACAAGGAAATCAACAATTTTCTCTGCATTTTGCACATGACGTTCTACACGAAGAGAAAGGGTTTCAAGTCCTTGTAGCAAGAGAAAGGCATTAAATGGCGACAAGGCCGCCCCTGTATCACGGAGCAATTGAACACGGACAGCGATAATAAAAGCTGCTGCACCCACATCACGAGTATAGCTCAAGTTATGATAACTTGGGTCTTCCTCAACAAATTGAGGAAATTTCCCTGAAGCTGCCCAGTCAAAACGACCGCTGTCGACAATCACTCCACCAATAGTTGTACCATGCCCACCGATAAACTTAGTCGCAGAGTGAATGGCAATATCTACACCGTGAGAAAAAACATTAATCAAATAAGGTGTAGCAAAGGTATTGTCAGAAACGAGTGGAATCTGATGTTTATGCGCAATCTCAGCCAATTTTTCCAAGTCAGGAATGTTAATCAAGGGATTCCCCAAGGTTTCAATCAAGACAAGCTTGGTATTGTCATTGATAGCTGCTTCTACTTCCTCCAAATTATCTACATCCACAAAGGTTGTTGTGATACCATAACGAGGAAGGGTTTCTTTCAAGAGATTAAAGGTTCCACCGTAAATAGTTGATGCTGCTACTACATGATCACCAGCATGTGCAAGAGCCAAAATCGTATAAGTAACCGCGGCCATACCTGATGCTGTTGCAAGAGCTCCAACGCCACCTTCAAGGGCAGCAATTCTTTCTTCAAAGGCAGCTGTTGTAGGGTTGGTGATACGAGTATAGATATTACCTGGTTTTCTCAAGGCAAACAAATCGGCACCTTCCTGCGTGTCATCAAAAACAAAGGATGTTGTTTGATAAATAGGCACTGCACGAGACTTAGTTGCTGGATCCACAACTTGACCAGCGTGTAGTTGCAAAGTTTCAAATTTAAAATCACGAGTCATAAAACGACCTCCAAATAGTTTGATTAAGGATATTGTAACACCTTGAGTTATAGTTTACCAATATCAATTTTCTATATTTTGATATAGAAAATAGCTATTGCCCTATTTTAAAAACGAAAAAGCACGACTCAATCGTGCTTATTTTCTTAATCTACATAAGTATCTTCGTTTTTATTGAGGAAGGCATATGGAAGACCCATCAAGAGACCACCGCCAATCAAGTTTCCAACGAAGGTTACACCCCAGTGACGAAGCATATTTCCAACACCGAAGTTAGCAATTGAATCAGCAGCAACACTGAATTTTACAATCGCAAAAGAAGCAAAGTTCGCAGCAATGTGTTCGTTTGTTAAAAATACAAACATGTAAATTGCTGATAAAACGAGCCAAAGTTTAGCACCACCGTCTTTCACCAAAACAAATGAAAGAATCGCAATATTTACGAAAATATTTGCCAAAATCGCCTCAAGCAAGACTAGCTCATTGGAACGGCCTAACTTCATCTCAACAACACCTGAGATGAAACTATCGTGAGTCAGATTTGCATAGGCTGCCGAATGAGCAAAGCCCCAACCTGCTATCAAAGCCCCGATAAGGTTGAACAAGGTACAGTAAAGTAAAATCTCAGCTGTTTTTCTCCAAGAAATTTTTTTCAAGAAACTACCAGCAGTTAAGAACATCATGTTTGATGTTACCAACTCAGCATTCAAGAAAACAATGTAGGCCAATCCCCAAGCAAATACAAATGGGAAGAGGAAGCGTCCACTACCTGGTGCAATTTTATTAATCAAGTCAGCTCCAACTGCACCTGCGGCAGTACTGAAGGTTAAAAATGCACCTGCGAACATGGAACGAATCGCATACTTCAATTTGCTTTGACTATAAAGACTTTCTTTCTTCTTGCAAGCAAATTCAATCTTTGAGATAAATTCTGAAGAAACCATAATAAACTCCTAAAGCTTTTATTTGTGATAATTATAACATAAAATAGCTATAATGAAAAGCCTTTCCTAATTCTATTTTTGATAAATTTAAAAATTCAGCAATCGTTTACATAGTTTTAATAACAAGCTTTTAGAATTTTTAATTATCAGAATATCGTGATTTCATGGACTAACTTTTATTCTATTTAATATATTTTATTGTTACAATTTAAAAACGATTTTCTCTGCAAGCCTATTTTGTAAAAGAAAAAGAGAGAATCGTTCTGATTCTCCCTGATACACTAACTCTTCTTAATCAACATATATATCTTCATTCTTATTTAGAAAGGCATACGGTAAACCAATCAGAAGACCTCCACCTATAAAGTTAGCAATGAAAGTTACATCACAATGTCGAAGGATATTTGGAAGATCAAAGTGAGGTACTTGATCAGCAATCATGCTGAATTTCATAATACTAAAGGAAGCAAAATTGGCAGCAATATGCTCATTGGACAAGAAGACAAACATGGAAATAGCTGATAAAATAATCCATAGTTTAGCGGCACCATCTTTAACTAGTATAGATGAAAGAATGGCAATATTTACAAATACATTGGCAAGAATTCCCTCAAGTAAGACTAAATCACTTGGACGCGCCAATTTCTTGGCTACAAGCTTAGGAAGGAAACTATCATGGGTCAAATGGGAAAAGGCCGACGAGTTGGCAAAGGCCCATCCAGCTACCAAGGCACCAATGAGATTAAACAAAGTACAATATAGTAAAATAATCATTGCCTTTTTCCAATCCATCTTTTTTAAAAATGCGCCTGCTGTTAGGTACATCATGTTGGAAGTTACCAATTCCGCATTTAAGAAGACAATATAAACCAGCCCCCAAGCAAAAACAAATGGGAAAAGGAAATACCCACTACTTGGAACAATACTATTAAGTAAATCTGCACCAATAGCACCAGCAGCTGTACTGAAGGTTAAAAAAGCACCTGCAAACATGGAACGAATAGCATATTTGAACTTACTTTGCTTGAAAAGACTTTCTTTCTTATGGCAATAATAATCTATCTTCGAAATAAACTCTGAAGAACTCATAAACATCTCCTAACTCTTTATATTTGTTATTATAACATAAAAAATAAACAAATAATAATTTTTTTAAAATTTAACTATTTATATCTACTTTAAGATTACACACTTTGTATTATTAGTTATGGTATAAAAAGAGTCAACAACCTCCACCTTTGTTTCACTCTGTCTTTAAAACATTTCTTAAGGATAAAGATAAAATCATCACCATCCCTCAATGAGAGTATTCCAAAACTAAGTAAGATTACTAGTAACATCATTAAACTTAATATTTTTGATTTTCAGAATATTATAGTAGATTGAATCTAGAATCTCACAATATCTCTTCTAAAATATTTATAGAAATTGCTTTAAATTCCTTAATCAATTTGTTCAGATTCTATTTCAATATACTATAACAACTGCAATAAACAAATTTTCATAGCTCTAAATATAAAATGGAGAAGACAAGGATTGTCCTCTCCAGATATCATCTTTTCACTGACTTATCTTAACTAAATTGTTTATATGGTTGATTGAAAGCTGTTAAAATTTCATCAGATGTCTGCGAATAATCTTTTGTTTCTTTCAAATCACCTTTTACAATAATACGTTCTGTAGCAGCAAGGTCTTCACAGGTTACTAATGTGATCTCATTGACCCCTTCTCTATCATCAACCTCATCAACACGATCTGGTGTAACACGTTTGACTTCACGTATTTCATAAGTATAAACTTTATTTTTATCAGTTAGATAAATTTTCATACCATTTTTAGCATTATCCAAAGGAGAGAATAACATTTTATTAGCATTATCAACACCAAAAATATGATGACTAGCTAGACTATAATTTCCTTCTCCCATCACTTGGTCACGCTTCATAGTACCAGCACCATAATATAGATTTACGTTATTCAATCCTTTAAAAATCGGCAGATTCATTTCTAATTCAGGAATAGCAATTCCACCAATAACTGGTAATTTTTGAGTATCCCATTGAGAAGCTAAAACAGCTTCAGAAGAGATTGCTTTGACCGAGTCAAAATCAAAATTTCCTTCTGTTTCTTGATTTTCTTCTAATTTCTCTTTTGAGACCTGACTAACTTGGTACTTATTCGTATTCCAAACCATGACCATATCACGCAGTTTAGCATTAAAAATCAAAGCAATTGATAATAGAATTAAGAATCCTGCTAAAATATTGATTAGTAAATTTTTACGGTTTGTTTTCTTTTTTTTATTTTTTTGAGACATTATGCTTCACCTTCTGTTTTGTTTTCTGCCCCAACTTCTTCTTTTTCTGCCGCTGCAACCGTCGTAAAGGTCACAATTTTGGCATCTTGGTCCAGGCGCATTACTTTAACTCCCATAGTTGAACGCCCTGTTTGTGAAATATTGGCAACATTAGTTCGAATCATGACACCAGTATCAGTGATAATCATCAAGTCTTCATCACCTTTCACAGTCAAGAGACCTGATAGAGGACCGTTTTTCTCAGCAACGTTGGCCGTCTTCATCCCTTTACCACCACGACCTTTAGTTGGGTATTCAGTAGCAACTGTACGCTTACCATATCCTTTTTCAGTAATGATAAGAACCTCATCTTGATCAGTAATTACGCTAGCACCAACTACTGTGTCTCCCTCACGGAGATTAACACCTTTCACACCTGTGGCGATACGACTCATGCCGCGAACGGTTGATTGATTAAAGCGAACTGCATAACCAAACTTGGTACCAATGATAATATCCGTATCTTCTTCCGTCAACAAGACATTAATCAACTCATCTTCATCCTTGAGGTTCAAAGCCTTGAGACCATTCTGGCGAATGTTAGCAAATTCCTTAACACTAGTTCTCTTCACAATACCATGACGGGTTGTGAAGAAGAGATAAGCGTCATCGCTACGTTCAGATTCAACATTGATGATGGTCTGAATGCTTTCACCTTCATCCAATTTCAAAAGATTGACGACTGGCAAGCCCTTAGCTGTACGGCCATACTCAGGAATTTCATAACCTTTAAGACGATAGACACGTCCTTTATTTGTGAAGAAGAGTAAATGATCATGAGTGCTAGTTGACACTAACTCTCTGACAAAATCATCATCTTTGACACCTGTCCCTTGAACACCGCGACCTCCACGTTTTTGAGCAGTAAATTCATCCTGATCTAGACGTTTAATGTATCCTTTGTTAGAAAGAGTGATCAAGACATCCGATTCTTCAATCAAATCCTCATCTTCGAGGCTTAAGACTTCACCAACCATCAATTCAGTACGGCGTTGGTCGCCAAACTTACGCTTGACTTCGTCTAATTCATCTTTAATGATTTGAGAAACACGTTCTGGTTTAGCAAGAATATCTGCTAAATCCGCAATCAGAGCCAAGAGGTCATCATACTCAGACTGAATCTTATCACGTTCTAAACCTGTTAAACGACGAAGACGCATATCAAGGATGGCCTGACTTTGACGTTCAGAAAGTTTAAACTTGCTCATCA
Organism: Streptococcus shenyangsis; assembly: GCF_006385785.1. GTDB lineage: Bacteria > Bacillota > Bacilli > Lactobacillales > Streptococcaceae > Streptococcus > Streptococcus shenyangsis. Next base: position 21,075 of record NZ_VFSH01000003.1, on the reverse strand, counting down.
ACTCAGCTTGTGCTTCCGCATCTGTTTCACTAGCACGGATGATACGAATCACTTCGTCAATATAGTCGAGTGCGATTAAGAGACCTTCTAAGATATGAGCACGCGCTTCCGCTTTTTCCTTATCAAAACGGGTACGACGAACAACCACTTCTTTTTGGTGCTCGATATAGGCATCCAAAATCTGACGAAGAGACAAAATCTTCGGTACCCCATTTTGGATTGCAAGCATATTAAAACCAAAGTTGGTTTGCATCTGGGTCATCTTGAAGAGGTTGTTGAGGATAACATTGGCTGAGGCATCACGCTTGACTTCAATAACAAATCGAACCCCTTCACGGTTTGACTCATCACGTACTGCTGTAATCCCCTCAATACGTTTTTCCTGAACCAAACGAACAATATGCTCGTGCACCTTTGTTTTGTTGACCATGTAAGGAAATTCTGTTACAACGATGCGCTCACGGCCTGTCTTAGTTTCTTCGATTTCAGTACGAGAACGAAGAACAATCGAACCTTTACCTGTTTCGTAAGCCTTACGGATACCTGATTTCCCCATAACAAGGGCACCAGTTGGAAAATCTGGCCCAGGCAAGACTTCCATCAAGTCCTTCGTAGTCACTTCAGGGTTGTCCATAACTAACTTCACTGCATCAATGGTCTCACCCAGGTTATGAGGTGGAATATTGGTTGCCATACCGACAGCAATACCAGTAGCTCCATTAACTAAAAGGTTTGGAAAACGAGCTGGCAAGACCAAGGGTTCACGTTCATTGGCATCATAGTTATCAACGAAATCAACCGTATTTTTATTGATATCACGAAGCATCTCCAGAGCAATCTTACTCATGCGTGCCTCTGTATAACGCTGAGCGGCAGCACCATCACCATCCATGGAACCAAAGTTCCCATGGCCATCTACAAGCATGTAACGGTAGCTCCACCATTGAGCCATACGGACCATGGCTTCATAGATAGAGGAATCCCCGTGTGGGTGATATTTACCCATGACATCCCCTGTAATACGAGCCGATTTTTTATGGGGTTTATCTGGAGTAACACCTAATTCATTCATTCCGTAGAGAATCCGACGGTGAACAGGCTTCAAGCCATCTCTAACATCAGGAAGAGCCCGCGCTACGATAACACTCATGGCGTAATCGATAAAGCTTGTTTTCATCTCCTTTGTCAGATTGACATTCACTAAATTTTTATCCTGCATTAATAAATGCCTCATTTCACAATTAGTAATCAGGTATATTATACCATATTGTATCCTATATTTCAGCCATCTACCCTGCTAAAACGTTTACATCAAGAACTGAAAGGCATATTCGTGACAAAGTTTTTTAAAAGTGATAGAATGAATCTATCTGGGAAAATCCCTAAATAAAATTAAGGAGATGTTTAGACAAATGACACTAACTAAACAACACAAAAAAGTTATCCTTGTTGGTGATGGTGCCGTAGGTTCATCTTACGCTTTCGCTCTTGTTACTCAAGGAATCGCACAAGAACTTGGTATTATTGAAATTCCTCAATTGTTTGAAAAAGCTGTTGGTGATGCTGAAGACCTTAGCCATGCGCTTGCATTTACTTCACCAAAGAAAATCTACGCTGCTAAGTACGAAGACTGTGCGGACGCTGATCTTGTTGTTATCACAGCCGGTGCTCCTCAAAAACCAGGTGAAACTCGTCTTGACCTTGTGGGTAAAAACCTTGCAATTAACAAATCTATCGTTGAGCAAGTTGTTGCTTCAGGTTTTGATGGTATCTTCCTTGTTGCAGCTAACCCAGTAGATGTCTTGACTTATTCAACTTGGAAATTCTCTGGATTCCCTAAAGAACGCGTTATCGGTTCAGGTACTTCACTTGACTCAGCTCGTTTCCGTCAAGCACTTGCTGAAACTATTGGTGTTGATGCTCGTTCAGTTCACGCCTACATCATGGGTGAGCACGGTGACTCAGAATTTGCCGTTTGGTCACACGCTAACGTTGCCGGTGTTAAATTGGAACAATGGTTACAAGCTAACCGTGACTTGAATGAAGCAGACCTTGTTGAACTCTTTATCTCAGTTCGTGACGCTGCTTACTCAATCATCAACAAAAAAGGTGCAACATACTACGGTATTGCAGTAGCCCTTGCTCGTATCACAAAAGCTATCCTTGATGATGAAAATGCAGTTCTTCCACTTTCTGTATTCCAAGAAGGTCAATATGGTGTTGAGAACGTCTTTATCGGTCAACCAGCTATCGTTGGTGCACACGGTATCGTTCGTCCAGTAAACATTCCATTGAACGACGCAGAAACTCAAAAAATGCAGGCTTCAGCAAAAGAATTGCAAGCTATCATTGATGAAGCATGGAAAAATCCTGAATTCCAAGCGGCTTCAAAAAACTAATCTAGCTATAGACAACTCCTTGAATCATCAAGGGGTTGTTTTTTTCTGTATTTTAACTTATACTCAATGAAAATCAAAGAGCATACTAGGAAGCTAGCCGCAGGTTACTCAAAGCACTGCTTTGAGGTTGTAGATAGAACTGACGAAGTCAGCTCAAAACACTGTTTTGAGGTTGTTGATGAAGCTGACGTGGTTTGAAGAGATTTTCGAAGAGTATTAATATCTGTTTTACATTCGTTTCTACAAGACAGCAGAGCTTATTTAAGCCATAGAAACGTTATAGTTCGTTGAATCAATAGCAGGACAAATCAGTTTATAAAATATTATGAAAAATCAGTTTGAATTTCTCAATCAACTTGTTCATATTCTATTTCAATCTACTATAAAACAACAACTGTAATTTACACTCATATTACAAATGTCATGAAAGAATCAGTGATTGATTCACTTGATACTGTCTCATTAAATAGCAAGTAAAAAGTTTTGCCCCATAGACAAAAAAATAGCCCACCATACAGGCTAGAAGCTTGATATGATAGACTATTTATCTTTTAATTAGCGAACTGTACGGATACGCATTGTATTTGTACGAACAGCTTCTCCTACTGGTACACCAGCAACGATAACGATATCATCACCTGATTCAACAAGACCTGCTTCTACCGCTTTACGTTCAGCAATTTCGAACATATCGTCAGTTGATGATGGAGCATCTGTCAACATTGGGATAACACCCCAGTTCAACATCAAACCACGTTCTGTAAATTCGTCGAATGTCAATGCCAAGATATCAGCATTTGGACGGTATTTAGAAATCAAACGTGCAGTGTGACCTGTCTTAGTAAGAGTTACAACCAATTTAATATTCATTGAGTTAGTAGCATCTTTTACAGCTGAAGCCATTACTTCTGTCTTAGAGTTACGTTCAAATGAATCTGAGTTCAAACGTCCGTATTCGCTAAGAAGAGTTTGAGCATTCTTATCAATTGTAGCCATTGTAGTTACTGACTCAAGAGGGTATTTACCATTTGCAGACTCACCTGAAAGCATTGTAGCGTCAGTACCGTCGATAACAGCGTTAAATACGTCTGATACTTCTGAACGAGTTGCACGTGGCTTTTCAGTCATTGTTTCAAGCATGTTTGTTGCAGTGATAACAACCTTACCTGCAGCATTAACTTTCTTGATAATCATTTTTTGGTAAACTGGAACCATTTCGAACGGTACTTCGATACCCATGTCACCACGAGCAATCATGATACCATCAGCAGCTTCGATGATTTCATCCAAGTTGTCGATACCTTGTTGGTTTTCGATTTTAGCGAACAATTGAACATGTCCATTTCCAGTTTCTTCACAGATTGCACGAACTTCGTCAACGTCTTTTGCAGTACGTACAAATGAAATCGCGATGAAGTTGATACCTTGTTCCAAACCGAAACGGATATCAGCGTTATCACGTTCAGCAAGAGCTGGGAAAGGAATTTTAGTGTTTGGGATGTTTACACCTTTTTGTTTAGCAATAACACCGTCATTTTCAACTACTACTTCAAATTCACGAGTTGCATCGTCTTTTGCGAAAACACGAAGACCGAGTTTACCATCGTCAACCAAAACTTGGTGACCAACTTCAACATCATCGTAGATATCAAGGGCACCAGCAACGTTCAAAGCAATCACTTCACGAGTTGATTGGATACCTTGTTTAGTAGCAACACGGATTTTTTCACCAGTTACGTAAGAGTATTCTTTAGCATCGCCTTCGAATAATTCTGTACGGATTTCTGGTCCTTTAGTATCAAGAAGGAAACCAACTTTTTTACCTGCAAGTTTTTCAGCAAGTTTAACAGTTGCCATACGGTCACCTTGTTCTTGATGGTCACCGTGTGAGAAGTTGAAACGGAATGTATTAGCTCCAGCTTCAATCAATTTAGCAATGTTTTTAGCAGAAGCTTCAACATCAAGTTTTCCACTCCAGTATCCGTCATCACCAAATTTTTTACCACCACGGATTTCTACCGCAGGACCTAAGGTTGCAACGATTTTTACACGTTTGTTCATGATTTTTGTGACTCCTTTATATATGACCTCTTTGGTCTTATTAGCTAATTTTTTAATTATGACAAGCTCTTATTCAAGCTAGATAGCTCAATGTCGGCTTTATGTGGATTATTAACAACAATCTTACCATCTTCAGTAAGACTAAACAATGCACCTTCTTCTGCAGTACCAAGAATTGGATTTTCAACCATTTTCTCGTTACGAATACCAACCGCAACACCACCAATACCTTCTTTAAGAAGTTTAACGGCATGGGCACCCATACGTGACGCCAATACACGGTCACGAGCAGTTGGAGAACCACCACGTTGAATATGTCCAAGTTCTGTTACACGAAGGTCACTTGTGTCTCCAGCTTCTTTTAGTTTTTGACCAAATTCAGCCGCTGACATCACACCTTCTGCCAAGACGATGATATTGTGTTTTTTACCACACTCATAACCACATTTAATGCTCTCTACGATATCTTCAAACTTGAAACCTTCTTCAGGAATGATGATTTCATCAGCACCAGTTGCAATACCTGCCCAAAGAGCGATATCACCAGCGTTACGTCCCATAACTTCAATAACAAAAGTACGACGGTGACTTGATGATGTATCACGAATCTTATCGATAGCATCCATAGCAGTAGTAACCGCTGTGTCAAAACCGATTGTGAAGTCAGTACCAACGATATCATTATCGATTGTACCTGGAAGACCGATAGCTGGGAAGCCATGTTCAGTCAAACGCATAGCGCCGTGGTAAGATCCGTCACCACCGATAACAACTACACCTTCAATTCCGTGTTTTTTCAATTGCTCAATCCCTTTAAGTTGCCCTTCAAGTTGAGCGAACTCTGGGTAACGAGCTGAGTGAAGGAAAGTACCACCACGAGAAATGATGTCTCCTACTGAAGCTGCATCTAGGGGATGAATTTCACCGGCAACCATACCAGCATATCCGTCATAGATACCGAATACTTCCATTCCTTCTGAAATTGCTTGACGAACAACTGCACGGATGGCAGCATTCATACCAGGGGCGTCTCCACCACTAGTTAAAACAGCAATACGTTTCATTTGGTTTATGCTCCTTTTTCTTTTAACATTCTTACTGATTATATCACATTTAATTGGAAAATTCTTCTATTTTCCGTAATTTTAGCGATAAATCGTTTTCATAACGATTCCACCTAATTTCGCTTCTAATTCATCAGATTTAGCTACAAAATGCTGAGGAGATATAATGGTTTTCCGTTCCTCTTCATACCTGATGATGACTGGAATTGGGCCTTTATATTGCTCTAAAATACGTGAAATTTCTTGATCCAATTCATGATTTTTCACCTGAATCCAAAAGCGCTCAGCCACTGCTTCTCTTATTTCTTGTGCAATCATTTGCAGACGGCCATCACGTGACTGGACTTTCCCTTTGATATAGTAGAATGCTCCCTCTCTTACTTCCTGACCAATCTGTCGATATAAGTCTGAAAAGAGGGTAACATCCAATTTTTTCTTACTATCATCTACCTGTAAGAAGGCCATATTTTCACCCTTTTTGGTACGGATCACTTTTATTTTCTGAACTTCAACCAAAATAATAGCATAGCTATTTTCTGACAAATTTCCGATTGGGGTAATTGGGTAAATAGCTTTACTTGCAATAGTTTGTAGGGGATGTTTGCTGACACCTATCCCTAAAAGCTCCTGTTCCATATAAAATTTTTCTTGTTCCGCCCAATCTTCCGATTCTTGCCAACTATAAATTGTATCACCGAACAAGCTACCTAACTCTTTCACAAATTCAAATAGATTAGCTAAATTATTCAATACTTTTTGACGATTTTTTTCAAATGAATCGAAAAGGCCAACTTTTACCAAAGGTTCTAGCAGAGGAAGTTTCAGATAATTCTCAGGTAATTTAGCTATAAAATCTTCAATGTTAGAATAAGGTCTATTTTCAATAATCCAAAGTGCCAAATCTTTGCTGACTCCTTTAATCGATTTCAAACCTAGATAGATGGACTTATTGGTAATTTTATCGTGATAGGGAATGGTGTTGATAGACAGAGGCGCCACTTCAAATCCTGCTTCTAGGGCATCCATTAAGTAATCACTGTTGGCAGAATTCAACATGACTTGATAAAAGATGGCTGGATAATGTGTTTTGAAATAAGCCAACTGGAAGGCCAAGGCTGAGTATGCATAGGCATGAGATCGGTTAAAACCATAACCTGCAAACTTCTCCATAACATCAAAGACCTGCTCTGCCTTTTCTGCAGTATGGCCAGCTCCTAATGAACCTTGAATAAAGGAAGCCCTCATCTCATGCATGGCAGAGGCATCCTTTTTCCCCATAGCCCGACGCAAAATATCGGCCTTCCCAAGACTAAATCCAGCAAATCGCTGAGCAACCTGCATAACCTGCTCCTGATAGAGCATGATACCGTAGGTTGGAGCCAAAATATCCTCCAGCACTGGATCCAAAACAGTCACTTCTTCCTGCCCATGCTTTCTTGCCACAAAATTATTGATATAGTCACTAGCACCTGGTCTATTTAGAGAAGTAGTTGCTACGACATCTTCAAAGCAGACTGGCTGCACACGCTTGAGCAAGCGAATGGCACCAGGTTGCTCAAATTGAAAGATACCTTTTGTATTACCAGAGGCAAATAAAGCTAACGTTTCTTTATCTTCCAAATCAATCTCGTTGATAGCTATCTTAACACCTTCTGTTTCAGCAAGCAATTCTTGCATCTTCTGGACAAAGGTCAAATTTCGTAGTCCCAAAAAGTCCATCTTCAAAAGTCCACTAGCTTCAACTCCATGAGCATCATACTGAGTCAATGGAATTTCATCCCCATGCTTTAGAGGGATGTAGTTGGTCAAATCTTGGTCACTAATCACAACACCAGCCGCATGGACAGAGGTTTGTCTGGGATAGCCCTCTATCTTGCAAGCAATCTCAAAGGCTTTTTGGTATTCTAACTTACTATTGATTTGCTGACGAAACTGGAGGTTACTCTCATAAGCCGACTTAAGATTGTCACGAAAACTGATTTTCTTGGTAATTGCAGATAATTCATACTCGGGCACACCAAAGCGTTTCAATACATCTCGTAGAGCTTGCTTGGCTCCAAAGGTTGAAAAAGTAACGATTTGAGCAGCATGTTTACTGCCATATTTATTACCAACATACCTGATAAAATCTGGACGATAAATATCTGGAATATCAATATCAATATCAGGCATAGTATAACGTTCACGATTGAGGAAACGTTCAAAAATGAGATTTTTCTCTACTGGGTCAATCCCTGTGATATCCAAGGCATAGGAAACCAAGCTACCAACTGCAGAACCCCGTCCCATTCCCATATAGTAGCCATTTGAACGTCCAAAACGCAACAAATCCCAAACAACCAAGAAATAATCATCAAAGCCCATATCATGAATAACAGCCAATTCTTGGTCTAGACGGTCTTGATATTCTTTACTAGTCAACCCCTTCTGAGCAAGTCCCAGCTCAGCACGTTCTCTCAACTCTTCTACTGCTGGTCTCGCTGGATTAAAGCGAGGCAGTTTCAAACTAGTATCCAAATCATAATAAACACCTGAAATAAGTTTTTCTAAATTGTCCAAGGCTTGCGGAAAACGTTCTTGAAATAGTTTCTCTAAAGAACTTGCTGATATAAGGACATCTTGTCGTGAGCGTAAGGGAACTTCTCTGAGTGGTAGATTTTCTTTAATCGCTGTTAACACTTGTAGAACTTCTCTATCCCTGCTTTCAAAGGCATTGACCCGATAAAGGGGCAAGATTGGATGATGAAATTCGCTGGCTAGTGTTTCTGGGTAAACCCCAATATAGTAATCACAGCCTAGTTCCAACGACTCAAATCCATCAAAATAAGGTACAATAACTGCGATATCCTCCAGATACTGGGACAGGACTGACCATGTTTTCTCCCCCTGCATCTTGGCTGTTGAAAGCTTCATCAACTGCTGATAGCCCACACTAGATAAAGCTAAAAAGCGCAAATTCACTTCCTTCTCATCCACTAAAAGAGTCATTTCAAGCCCTAGTAAAGGATAAATGCCGTATTTTTTTGTAATCTCTAGAAAGTCGAAAGCCCCATAAAGGTTATCAATATCCATCATAGCCAGATGAGTGTAGCCATAGTCTTTAGCTGCTCTCACATACTTGTCTATCGAAATAACGCTCTCCATAAAACTATAAACTGTTTTTGTATCTAGTTGTGCGATCAATTTACACTTCTCCTCTATCCTTCTCACTATATTATACCATTTTTCAAAAAGAGAAAGACAAAAGCATTGACTCCTGTCTATATTTTATCCTTAAAGTAAAATTTTTTGAACGAAAAAAGTAAAAATACATTTAAAGAATCAAATGATCCGGTAATTTTTTTACTTTTTATCCCAAGAAGTGAATATATCTTTTAAAATAGAAAGATATATTCACTTAATCTGTTTACTATGATAATTTGTTTTAGACTATAGAGTTTTACCTGTTTTTCATATAAATAATATTCATTATTCTTTAATTAATTTCTTTCTCACTTAATGATTCCCTTTCTCCCATTTTTTTGATATAATAACCTTAATTATTATTTTACAAGGAGGTTTTATGCGCTTTAATCAATTCAGCTATTTATCACTTCCAAGAGATACTATTTTATGTGATTTAAAAAAGTATGGATTTGATTTACCAGTCAACATTACAAATAAAAAAATGTTTGAAGCGTTTCTTATTCGTTTCTTTTTTAATTATAAGGATAGCACCTATCCTCTATCTAATTTAGCAGTTGATAAAGAAACTGACTTACTGAAATTTTTTCAGTCAGACAAGGATTTAACTGCAGATATTTTTTATACTGTTGCTTTTCAACTTTTAGGCTTTTCTTATTTAGTTGACTTCGAAGACAGTGATGTTTTTCGTAAAGAGACTGGATTTCCCATTATATATGGTGACTTGATTGAAAATCTCTATCAGTTACTCAATACTCGCACCAAAAAGGGAAATACTCTTATCGACCAACTTGTTAGTGATGGTCTTATTCCGGAGGATAATGACTACCACTACTTTAACGGCAAGAGTTTGGCTACTTTTTCTAGCCACGATGTCATTCGAGAAGTGGTCTACGTTGAATCTCGTGTGGATACTGACCAAAAGGGGTTACCTGACTTAGTCAAGGTCAGCATTATTCGTCCTCGTTATGAGGGACAAATCCCTGCTATCATGACGGCCAGTCCCTATCATCAGGGAACAAATGACAAGGCTAGTGACAAGGCTCTCTACAAGATGGAGGGCGAACTTGAAGTTAAACCTGCTCACAAGATTGAGCTAGAAGAACCTCAACTAAATCTTGTCCAACCTCATGGTCAAGCTGAACTTGTAGCAGAAAGTGAGGAAAAGCTAACTCACATTAATGCTAGCTATAGTCTCAACGACTACTTCCTTCCACGAGGGTTTGCTAATCTCTATGTGTCAGGTGTTGGTACCAAAGACTCTACTGGTTTCATGACTAACGGAGACTACCAACAAATCGAAGCTTATAAAAATGTCATCGACTGGCTCAATGGTCGTTGCCGTGCCTTTACCGACCACACGCGCCAGCGTCAAGTCAAGGCTGACTGGTCAAATGGAAAAGTAGCCACAACTGGACTTTCTTATCTAGGTACCATGTCCAATGGTCTGGCGACTACAGGCGTCGATGGTTTAGAAGTAATCATTGCCGAAGCTGGCATTTCTTCATGGTACAACTATTATCGTGAAAACGGTCTGGTAACTAGCCCAGGCGGTTATCCAGGTGAGGATTTTGACTCCCTTGCTGAACTAACCTATTCTCGTAATCTCTTGGCTGGCGACTATATTCGTGGTAATGAGGCTCACCAAGCTGATTTGGAAAAAGTAAAAGAACAACTTGATCGTAAGACTGGGGACTACAATCAGTTTTGGCATAACCGAAACTATCTGCTCAATGCCCATAAAGTAAAGGCAGAGGTTGTCTTTACCCATGGTTCTCAGGATTGGAATGTCAAACCACTTCATGTTTATCAGATGTTCCATGCTCTACCTACTCATATAAACAAGCATCTCTTTTTCCATAATGGTGCCCATGTTTATATGAACAACTGGCAGTCCATTGACTTCCGTGAATCTATGAACGCCTTATTGACTAAGAAATTATTGGGGCAAGAAACAGATTTTCAACTTCCGATCGTTATTTGGCAGGACAATACCGCTCCTCAGACTTGGTTATCACTTGATAACTTCGGTGAGCAAGAAAACTTTGAAACCTACTCACTTGGTCAAGAAGAGCAAATCATTCAAAACCAGTACCCAGATAAGGATTTTGAGCGCTATGGTAAAACATACCAGACCTTCAATACAGAACTCTATCAAGGGAAAGCCAATCAAATTACTTTTGACCTTCCTGTGACCAAAGATCTCCACCTGAACGGTCGCGCTCAGCTCAAGCTTCGTATCAAATCCAGCACCAACAAGGGGCTATTATCAGCCCAACTGCTAGAATTTGGACAAAAGAAATACCTACAGCCTTACCCAGCTATTTTAAGTGCTAGAACCATTGACAACGGTCGCTATCACATGCTGGAAAATCTCTGTGAATTGCCATTTAGTGCAAATACACAACGAGTCGTGACAAAAGGCTACCTCAATTTACAAAATAAAAATGATTTACTGTTGGTAGAGGATATTACTGCAGATGAATGGATGGATGTCCAATTTGAACTGCAACCAACTATTTACAAGCTAAAAGAAGGAGACACTCTCCGTTTAGTTCTCTATACTACTGACTTTGAAATCACGATCCGTGACAATACCGCTTACCACCTGACTGTCGATCTTGAACAGTCTACTCTTATCCTACCTTGTCAAAATGTATAAGGTACCTGACTTTCAATATGGAAGGTTTCTAAGGACAAGTCAATCCAAGACCCACTGACCTTCCTAGCATTAGAGACACCCACTTGAACAGTCGAAAAAAACTACAACTTGGTATCAAATCCAGTTCAAATTAAGGTTATTAGATGTCCTACTACTGGATCTTGAACAAAAGATACCGCCCCATAACCAACATGTGTGACCCTCTATCATACACGCTACCACACCACATGTTGGACAAACTCTGTGAATTGCCATTTGGCGTAAATTCACAACAAGTCGTGACAAAAAGCTACCCTAATTTAATGATTTACTGTTAGTAAAGAACAGCAATGTAGATGAACGAATAAATTTCTCATTTATCTGCACCCAACTAGTGACAAGTTAAAAGAAGGAGATTCTCTCCGTATCGTTCTAAATTACTACTGACTTTGAAATCATCATACGTGACAATACCGCTTACCACCCGACTGACGATTTCGTTCAGTCCACGCTTTCTGTACCTTGTACAAGGAGTAATATTTTATGAATAAATCAGAACACCGACACCAACTCATAAGAGCTCTTGTAACGAAAAACAAGATTCACACACAAGCTGAGTTACAATCTCTTCTTGCCGATAATGACATTCAAGTTACACAAGCAACTCTTTCAAGAGATATTAAAAGTATGAATCTCTCAAAGGTACGTGAGGAAGATAATTCCTACTACGTTCTCAATACTGGTTCCATCTCAAAATGGGAAAAACGTCTTGAAATCTACATGGAAGATGCTCTCGTCTTGATGCGCCCAGTTCAGAACCAAGTCCTGTTGAAAACTCTTCCTGGACTTGCTCAATCATTCAGTTCTATCATTGATGCTCTAAGTTTCCCTGACGCTATCGCTACCCTCTGTGGTGATGATGTCTGTCTGGTCATCTGTGAAGATGCAGAAGCTGCTCAAAAATGCTTTGAAGAACTGAAAAAATTCACCCCACCATTTTTCTTTGGTGAGTAAACAGAAACTAAACTCAAAATCTACAAAACTCTCAAAATTTTAAGCAGCAGTATATTGATGTCAGCTAACATCTGGAGAATACAATAGCTGATGCCTACTAAAAAGTAAGCTATGTAGTTTAATAAAACAGAAGAGAGAAATCTAACTCATACTTGATTACAAAAGCTCCCCTTATAGTGGACAGTGAAAAAACAAACATTCACTAGAAACTATAGGGGGAGTCTTCATATATCTAAAAGAAATTCTAAATCCGTTTCATCTTGATATATAGTAGATTGAAACAAGATGTGAACAAATTTATTGAGAAATTCAAATCAATTTTATGTTTTAGAAGTGGCATTGTACTATTCTAGATTCAACTCACTATAGTATAGAAAAAAGCCATCAAGTGATGACTTTATCAATGAATTCTAACGATTATCCTCTCCAATTTTATCTTTTGTTAAACTCAATATAAGTGACAAAGAGAAATTTATTGCTGCAATACTTTTCTTGGTTTTGTACCTTCAGCTGGACCAATGACACCTGCCATCTCAAGTTCTTCCATAAGGCGGGTTGCACGGTTAAATCCAACTGACAAACGGCGCTGAATCATGGATGCGCTAGCTTTCTGGGTCTCAATAACTAGAGCCTTGGCTTCTTCAAAAAGCGGATCTCCACCAGATTCACCATCTGAAAATTCTCCTTCATTTTCAGACACCTCACCGGGATCAAAACTCTCATCGTAGTCCGCATCTGCCTGAGCCTTGATGAAGTTTACGATGCGTTCAACATCATCATCCGAGATAAAGGATCCTTGCAGACGAACTGGATGATTTTCATCAATCGGTTTAAAGAGCATGTCCCCTCGACCAAGCAGTTTTTCTGCTCCATTTTCATCCAAGATAGTACGGGAGTCTGTCCCTGATGAAACCGCAAATGCGACACGAGATGGGACATTGGCTTTGATTAGACCAGAGATGACATCAACCGATGGACGCTGTGTTGCAAGAATCATGTGGATGCCGGCAGCACGCGCCTTCTGTCCAAGACGAATGATAGCGTCTTCCACTTCCTTGCTGGCTACCATCATAAGGTCAGCCAACTCATCTACAATCACAACGATGAGTGGCAGTGGAATCTGCTTGTACTCAGATTGAGCATTAAATTCCTCGACCTTGGCATTAAAACCTGCAATATTCCGAACTCCCACCTTGGCAAAGAGTTCATAACGATTTTCCATCTCATCCACAACCTTTTGCAGGGCCTTGCTAGCCTTGCGTGGATTGGTCACAACTGGAATCAAGAGATGAGGAATGTCATTGTAAACAGACAACTCAACCATCTTAGGGTCCACCATCATAAATTTAACTTGGTCAGGTCTCGCCTTCATGAGGATGCTAGCGATAATGCCGTTAACTGCTACTGACTTCCCTGAACCCGTTGAACCTGCGACTAGCAAGTGGGGCATTTTAGAAAGGTCAAAAGCTCTTGCGGTTCCATTAACAGCCTTCCCTAAAGGAATTTCCAAGAGATTTTCAGCTTTCGTTTGAGATTGTTCCCAAAGTTCACGGAAAGAAACTGTCGCAATTTCAGAGTTGGGTACTTCGATTCCGACTAGGGATTTCCCTGGGATAGGTGCTTCGATCCGGACATCTTTGGCTGCCAAGGCTAGAGCGAGGTCATCTGCCAGATTGGAAATGCGGTTGACCCTTACACCTACTGCTGGCTTGACTTCATACTTGGTTACTGATGGTCCAATTTCAGCCCGTTCAACCGTCACCTTGATACCAAAGCTAGCAAAGGTTTCTTCTAGAATTTTGATATTTTCTCGAACAATTTTCTTCTCTTTCGACTGGTCTTTTGGTTTATCTGGGGCAAAGAGTTGTAAGCTTGGAAGTTTGTATTCAAGAGCCTCCTTGGCTGAAAAATCGACCTGAATATCTTCATCATCAGAGCCATCTTCCTGTTCAGCGAATTCAAGTTCAGCTTGAGGTAGGATGATTTCTGGTTCCACCCAGTCTTCTTCTGGAAAAGGTGGAGCGTCAAGTACAACATCTGCTGTCAGAATTTCACCCGTTTCCATATCAATAGGAGGCAAATCGAGTAAGGCTTTTTCAGCCTCTTCTTGTTCTAATCTAGCCTCTTCCTCAGCCTTTTGGCGAACTTTTTCTTCTTGTTTGACAAAGCGTTCCTCTTTTCGACGCTCATGCCCTTCTCGCCATTTGGCAAATCCTCTACTGAAGAATTCAGCAATATCGTAAACAGACCAAGGACTGATTAGGAGAGCGCCTGCTAAAATCAAGATAGAACCAATAAAGTAAGTGCCGATATTTGAAAAGAGAAAGGCAGTTGGCACATAGAGTCCAACACCAATCAAGCCCCCTCCAGCAAAACTGGTCGTTCGAAAACCAGTCAAATCCGTCACAACCTGAGCCATGGTTCCTTTTAGAACGGACTTATCCAAACCATATTTCCAAACTAAGTAGGCCTCCAAAATCAAGAGCAAGCCAGCAAATATGGTGAAAAAGCCAGATAGGAGCCCTTCCTGTTTTCGTATCCACTTGAAAAAGAAGAGGTAGAGCAGAATACCAAATATTGCTAGATAAGCTAGGCTACCCACCAGTAAGCGAATTAAATTGTAAAGGGTTATACCTGCAGCCCCTAATTTGAAGGCTGCGAAAATCAATAAAAGCGCGATTCCCAACGAAATCAACATTCGTTGAATCGCTTCTTTTCTTTCGAGTTCTGCTTTAGACGGTCTCCGTCTTGTTTTACTTGTATTCTTGTTTGCCATTCTTCTATTATATCATATTTCACAGGCATTTCGGAAAGAGAAAAAGACTGCACCAAACGGTCCAATCTTTTCATTTTTCTATTTTTTATGCTTGTGGTTTGCGTAGGTAACCATAGACCACACCACTTACGATTGCTCCTACCAAGACAGCAACGAGGTAAAGGAGAGCATTTGAAGTAAGGGCGATAACGAAGATTCCTCCGTGTGGCGCCATGAGTTTGATACCAGTAAGACCAACGAGTCCACCTGCTACTGCTGAACCAAGGATGAAGCTTGGGATCGCACGAGCTGGGTCAGCGGCACCAAATGGAATCGCTCCCTCAGTGATAAATGACAAGCCCATGATGATGTTTGTCAAACCAGAGTTGCGTTCTTCTTTGGTAAATTTATCTTTGAAAAGAAGAGTTGCGACAAAGATGGCAAGTGGTGGCACCATTCCTCCAGCCATAACTGCTGCCATAGCTACAGAACCACCTGAAGAAACAGTTGCTGCAAGCGTACCTGTACCAAAGACATAGGCCGCTTTGTTAACTGGTCCACCCATGTCAACAGCCATCATTCCACCAAGGACGATACCAAGAAGGACAGCTGAACCGCCTCCAAGACCGCCTAGGAAGTCATTCATAGCAGTGTTGATTGCTGCCATTGGGATGTTAACAGCTAGCATAACAAATCCAGTCAAGATTGTCCCAAGAAGTGGCAAGAGAAGGATTGATTTTGCACCTTCAAGTGAACGAGGAACTTTAACGTATTTCTTGATAGCAAGAACCAAAGCACCTGCAATAAATCCACCAACAAGGGCACCTAGGAAACCAGATGAGACACCTGCAAGAGTTGAAGTTGCTTCACCACCTGCAGCATAAGGAATTTTACCAAATGCAAAACCTTCTTTGGCAATAGCACCAGCCACGAAACCTGCTACCAAACCTGGTTTTTCAGCGATAGAGTAGGCAACATAACCTGCAAAGACTGGGAGCATCAATCCAAAGGCTGCACCACCAATTTTCATGAACATAGAAGCTAACTCATGGTAAGAACCAAGATTACCAAGGTTTTCATTCGGAACACCCAAAGCACCGTCAATCAAGAAGGCAAGGGCAATCATGATACCACCACCGATAACGAATGGCAACATTTGAGAGACACCACTCATCAAGTGTTTGTAGAAGGCACCACCAAGACTTTGTTTTTCGTTAGAGGTTGTTGCGGCTTTGGCTCCATTAGCAGCACGGTAGACTTCAGCATCTCCAGAAAGAGCCAAGTTGATCAACTCTTCTGTCTTGCGGATACCGTCAGCAACTGGACGATTGATCAATGGTTTGCCATCGAAACGATCCATTTCAACGGCCTTGTCTGCCGCAATGATAACAGCTTTAGCCTTGCGGATATCTTCTGCAGTTAGTTGATTTCCAACACCGCTAGCACCGTTGGTTTCGACCTTAATTCCAACACCCATTTCAGTAGCTACTTTTTGAAGAGCTTCTTGGGCCATGTAAGTGTGGGCAATACCTGTTGTACAAGCTGTAACAGCAACGATAAAGTCACCAGAGTCATTGGTAGGTACTTGAACAGGTTCCTCAGTTTTTTCTGAAGCTTGGTCAAAAAGCTCAATGACTTGGTCAGCTGATGTTGCTTGGCGAAGTTTGTCAGCAAATCCATCTTTCATCAAGTATTGAGACAATTCTGCCAAGGCAGCCAAGTGAGTGTCATTAGCACCTTCTGGAGCTGCAATCATAAAGAAGAGGTCGGTTGCTTGTCCATCCAAGCTCTCGTAGTCAACACCCTTGTTTGACTTGGCAAAGAGAACTGTCGCTTCTTTGACAGCAGCGTTTTTGCTGTGAGGCATAGCGATTCCGTCACCCAAACCTGTAGAAGTCAGAGCTTCACGCGCCAAAATTCCTTCTTTAAAAGTTTCAAAATCTGTCACATAACCGTGATCTGTCAAACTTTTAATCATCTCGTCGATGACAGCTGTTTTTTCAGTTGCCTGCAAATCCAGCAACATAACATCTTTTCTCAATAGGTCTTGAATTTTCATCGTTTTTCTACCTCAACTTTTTCATATGTTTCTTTAATAAATTCCGCCGTTGCCAAGTCGTCTGAGAAGGTGGTTGCCGTTCCACAAGCTACTCCCCATTTGAAGGCTTCTACTGCGTCTTTGGATTTGACAAATTCACCTGTAAATCCAGCGACCATAGAATCACCAGCCCCAACTGAATTTTTCACGGTTCCCTTGATTGGTTTAGCGAAGTAAGCTCCCCCAGATGTTACCAGAAGGGCACCGTCGCCAGCCATAGAGACGATCACGTTTTGAGCACCTTTAGCCAGTAACTCACGAGCGTATTTCTCAATTTCATCTAAACTTTCGAGTTTCACTCCAAAGATAGCTCCAAGTTCATGATTGTTTGGTTTAACCAAGAGCGGTTGGTATTCCAAACTATCAATCAAGGTCTGTCCTTCAAAGTCACAAACCACTTGCGCACCCGTCTGGCGCGTCAAGGCAATCAAATCCTTGTAGATAACATTGCCTAGATTTTTAGCACTTGAACCAGCAAAGACAACTGTATCTTCTGCAGTCAAACTAGATAAAATAGCTTTCAATTCTTCTAACTGGGCTGGTTCGACATTTGGACCCGTTCCGTTGATTTCTGTCTCTTGGTCTGCTTTGATCTTGACATTGATACGAGTATCTTCTGCCACTTGGACAAAACGTGTCTCGATTGCTTCATCAGCCAAAGTATCTGTGATAAATTTACCAGTAAAACCTCCGATAAATCCAGTCGCTGTATTTGGAATATCCAAACGTTTCAAGACACGACTGACATTGATTCCTTTCCCACCAGCAAACTTATCATCACTGTCCATACGATTGACACTACCGACTTGGACTTGGTCCAAACGAACGATATAGTCAATGGATGGATTGAGTGTGACTGTATAAATCATACTTCTATTACCTCCGTTTTCTCCTTAATAACCTGCAAGAGCTCATGCCCTTGACTTGTGATAACAATAGCTCGTTTGAGTGGTGCTACCTTGGCAAAGCAAGTTTGTCCAATTTTAGACGAATCCACCAAGACATAGGTCTGTTTGGCATTCTCTAAAATAGCACGCTTCACAGCCCCCTCTTCCATATCAGGAGTCGTATAATAGCCATCGTCCACACCATTCATCCCGATAAAGGCACGGTCAAAGTGCAATTGGTTAATCTGGTTAAGAGCAACGCCCCCGATGCTAGCATCTGTCGCCATCTTGACACTTCCTCCAACCATGACAGTTGGAATTTGCTTTTCAACCAACTGTGCTGCATGGTGAATCGAGTTGGTCACGACTGTAACATTCTTATTGATCAATTCATGAATCAAAAAAGCAGTTGTTGTTCCAGCATCGATAAAGATGACATCTTGTTCCTTGATGAGAGAAGCAGCTTTCTGAGCCAGCAACTTCTTTTCTTGAAGGTTTTTGACAGATTTCTCTTGAATGGTTTCTTCTTCCTGTAAGGAATGGGGCAATTCTGCTCCACCATGCACGCGACGAAGCTTGTTCTCTGCTTCCAACTCATCCAAGTCTCTTCGAACCGTTGATTCTGACGTTTCTAACAAACTAACTAATTTTTCTAGAGAAACTACATAATGTTGATTTAACTCCTCTAAAATCAGTTGTTTCCGCTCTGTTTTTAACACTGAATCACCTCCTGTTATCGTTTACACTATTTATTCTATCACACTTTCTTTCAAAGTCAAGCATTTTTTGCCATTTTCTTTCAAAATCTATCATTTTTCTTATTTCTAGAATTTTTATTGCAAGATAAGGGTCTTTATGGTAGACTATTTGAGTAAGTATTGGAAGATTACTCAAGAGGCTTAAGAGGCCGTGTTGGAAACGCGGTAGGCGTGTAACAGCGTGCGTGGGTTCGAATCCCATGTCTTCCGTTTATTTTAAAAAAGATACCCAAGAAATCGAGTCCACTGAAAAAATAGGTCTCTTACTTTTAATGAAATGAAAACCGGGGAATCTCTCGTTAATTTGAGCGAGTTCCTCGGTTATTTTGTATTTATTAAGGTCATAATTCGTTTCATATTGACCACGAAGATGGTTGTGGCTGCCTGTAACTCCATGCTGAAAAGACCCGATGCTCTCGCGACATCAAAGCCATGTCTCTGTTTTAGTTCGGCATTCTTTGCTTCGATTTTATAGCGATGTCTGGCCATTTCTTTAAAATAAGGTGTTTCCTGAAATTTCTTCTGGAAAAGATGGTCGTCACTCTTAATGGCTATTGAATAAGTTTTAGACTTTGCCCCCTCCTTATAACATCCTTCCTTGGAAAGGCAACTCTTGCACTTCTCAATGTCAAAGTAATGAGTGACAACTTGATTCTTATTTTGATATTTTTTCCCTGTCCTTGCTTTGCGAACAGCCATGTGTCCTTCTGGACAGACAAATAGCCCTGCATCTTTATTAAATTCAAACGCATCCTCTTCTTTACGGTAACCTTTTGAAACAGAAGGATTCAGTTTTGAAACCAAATGAATCTTTTCTTTGCGAGCTAGTTGAATGTTGTCCTTTCCTGAATAAGCCGCATCACCAATAATAGTCTCGATGTCCAGACTATTTTCCTTTGTTTTGGCATATAACTCAGGTAAATATTTCCCATCGCTTTGTTCACCAGAAGTGACCACGCAAGCAGTAATAATCCGTTCATCCGTCATAGCGATATGACTTTTATATCCATAGAAAGAGGTATCGGCTGTCTTATGTCCAAGCCTAGTCTCCTCCTTAACAGAAGCTTCCAAATGTTCTAAGTCGTCCTCGACAGCCTCTTTTAGGTAATTGAACTTTTGAGAAACAGCCGGTAGGGCTAAGAGTTCCTTGTGTTTTTCAACCACAGCCATTAACTCCTCTGTATAGGTCAACTCTGCTTCGAGGTTATCTTCTTGAGGTTTCTTTGGAAATTCTATTTTGATATCTTCTGAATGTTGATAAATTGTTTTACGTAAAGCTTTTGAACGCTCTCTAAGGATTTCTTGGGGTTTCTTATGATTATAATGAGATTTGGTGTGAGTGGCATCCACAATGAGGATTTTACTCTTAATCAAGTTATGTTCGAGTGCAATTTGAACAGACTTCTGAATCAATACATCAAGCAGTTTATCATCTTTAATTCTTAGCTTTCTAAATTTCGTCAGAGAGGATGGCTCGATAACAGAATCTTCAGGAGCTAGACCAAGAAAAAATTTAAAGGCCATATCTGACAAGGAACGTCCTACCACATCTACATCTGATAACTTATAAATATCTTTTAACAAGAGATATTTGAATATCATAATCGGTGAATAAGCTTTACGCCCAAAATCGGGACGATAATTCTTTTCTAGTTCATCATAAATAAAGCTAAAATCACAGAGTTCAGTTAGCTGACGTAAAAAGTGGGTTTTAGGAACCACGATATCATACAAACTAGAATAAGGACTGACATCCATAGTTAACTGATTATCAAGCATCATCTCACCTCATCTCTAGTATAACAAAAAAGCCATCAATTTGATGACTTTTTCAGTAGACTCAAGAAATCTTGGGTATCTTTTTTCTTATATGCTTGTTTTATAACTCGGGTGAATTTCTTAGAAAATATCAAATAACAATTTCACATTGAGAATTGTTAAGATAATGGAAACGATATAGCCAAGGATGGTATTCCATTTGGCATTGGTAAATTCTCCCATCAGTGATTTCTTAGAAGTTAAATAAATCAAAGGGAAGATTGAAAACGGAAGAGCGATTGAAAGAAAGACCTGTGAATAGACCAATAATGAACTGCACCCCAAAAGTTAGACAGAAAAAATCTAACTTTTGGGGTGTTTTTATTATGAAATTAACTTATGATGATAAAGTTCAGATCTATGAACTTAGAAAACAAGGATATAGCTTAGAGAAGCT
>NZ_VFSH01000024.1 GCF_006385785.1 Streptococcus shenyangsis | reverse complement strand
TGAACTGCACCCCAAAAGTTAGACAGAAAAAATCTAACTTTTGGGGTGTTTTTATTATGAAATTAACTTATGATGATAAAGTTCAGATCTATGAACTTAGAAAACAAGGATATAGCTTAGAGAAGCTTTCGAATAAATTTGGTATAAACAATTCTAATATTAGATACATGATTAAATTGATTGATCGTTACGGAATAGAGTTTGTCAAAAAAGGAAAAAATCGTTACTATTCTCCTGATTTAAAACAAGAAATGATTCATAAAGTCTTACATGAAGGCTGGACTAAAGATAGAGTTTCTCTTGAATACGGCCTCCCAAGTCGTACGATACTTCTTAATTGGCTAGCACAATACAAGAAAAACGGGTATACTATTGTTGAGAAAACAAGAGGGAGAGTACCTAAAATGGGACGTAAGCCAAAAAAGAGACCTGAAGAGAGGACAGAATTAGAACGTCTTCAAGCAGAAAATGAGTACCTGAGAGCGGAGAATGCTATCCTAAAAAAGTTAAGAGAACTCCGATTGAAGGAGGAAAAAGAGAAAGAAGAAAGACAGAAATTGTTCAAGAATTAATGACTGAGTTTTCGTTAGATATTCTTCTAAAAGCCATTAAACTAGCTCGTTCGACCTACTACTATCACTTGAAACAGCTAGATAAACCAGATAAGGATCAAGAGCTTAAAGATGAAATTCAATCCATTTTTATCGAACACAAGGGAAATTATGGTTATCGTCGGGTTCATTTAGAACTAAGAAATCGTGGTTATCTGGTAAATCATAAAAGAGTTCAACGCTTGATGGAAGTACTCAATTTACAAGCTAAAATGCGACAGAAACGAAAATATTCTTCTCATAAAGGAGATGTTGGTAAGAAGGCAGAGAATCTCATTCAACGCCAGTTTGAAGGATCGAGACCAATGGAAAAGTGTTATACGGATGTGACAGAGTTTGCCATTCCAAATAGCACGCAGAAATTGTATTTATCGCCTGTTTTAGATGGCTTTAACAGCGAAATTATTGCTTTTAATCTTTCTTGTTCTCCTAATTTAGAACAAGTAAAAACGATGTTGGAACAGGCCTTCACAGAGAAACACTACGAGAATACGATTCTCCATAGTGACCAAGGTTGGCAATACCAACACGATTCTTATCATCGGTTCCTAGAGAGTAAGGGAATTCAAGCATCCATGTCACGTAAGGGCAACAGCCCAGACAACGGTATGATGGAATCTTTCTTTGGCATTTTAAAATCCGAAATGTTTTATGGCCATGAGAAAAACTTTAAATCACTTAATCAATTGGAACAAGCCATTATAGACTATATCGATTACTACAACAACAAACGAATTAAGGTAAAACTAAAAGGACTTAGTCCTGTCCAATACAGAACTAAATCCTTTCAATAATTATTTGTCCAACTTTTTGGGATCAGTACAT
>NZ_VFSH01000023.1 GCF_006385785.1 Streptococcus shenyangsis | reverse complement strand
GTTGCTTTTTCTGGTGTGCTTGGCTCTGATACATTGCCTGCTGGATCTGTTGCTTTCGCTGTTACGTCTCCTGCTGGAAGCTCTTTCGTTGGTGTGATTGTAGCTTTTCCGTTTTCGTCCGCTACGCCTTCACCAAGCTTATTACCGTCTTTGTCGAACAACTCAACCTTAGATCCTGGTTCTGCTGTCACTTCAACTGGTGTCTTAGTTCCTGCTTTATCTGTTAGATCTGTTTTGATTTCTGGTTTAGCTGGAGCTTTTGTATCTGCTGTTGCTGGATCTTCTGGTTTAGATTCCGGTTTAGAGTTAGGATCTTTTGGATCTGTGCCTTTCTCTACTTCTTCCTTATCAGTGACGCCATCGCCATCTGTATCCTTAGTTGCTGGTTCTTCTGGTTTAGATTCTGGTTTAGAATTAGGATCTTTTGGATCTGTACCTTTCTCTACTTCTTCTTTATCAGTGACGCCATCGCCGTCTGTATCCTTAGTTGTTGGATCTTCTGGTGAACTTGGATCTTTAACCGTTACCTTAACTGGAACTTCTTCTTTAGATCCATCTGGGTATGTTACAACTACTGTCGCATCTTTTTCACCTGGTGTTGCTGTGTCTACTGGATCTTTGAAGGCTACTTTTGTACCCTTAGGAAGATCTTTTACATTTCCAATTGAATCTTCTGCTTTTGGTGTTGTTCCTTTGTTTACAGTTTGTGGTTTACCTGTTGGTGTGTTCTTATCTGCATCTGTTGGTGCTGAACTTGGGTCTTTAACCGTTACCTTAACTGGAACTTCTTCTTTTGATCCATCTGGGTATGTTACAACTACTGTCGCATCTTTTTCACCTGGTGTTGCTGTGTCTACTGGATCTTTGAAGGCTACTTTTGTACCCTTAGGAAGATCTTTTACATTTCCAATTGAATCTTCTGCTTTTGGTGTTGTTCCTTTGTTTACAGTTTGTGGTTTACCTGTTGGTGTGTTCTTATCTGCATCTGTTGGTGCTGAACTTGGGTCTTTAACCGTTACCTTAACTGGAACTTCTTCTTTTGATCCATCTGGGTATGTTACAACTACTGTCGCATCTTTTTCACCTGGTGTTGCTGTATCTACTGGATCTTTGAAGGCTACTTTTGTACCCTTAGGAAGCTCCTTGAGGTTCTTAATTGAATCTTCTGCTTTTGGTTTGTCACCAACTTTAACAGTTTGTGGTTTAGCTGTTGGTGTGTTCTTACCTGCATCTGTTGTTTCTTTAGTTACAAATTCTGACAATGGTTTTTTATCTTGAGAACCATCTTTATAGGTTACTACAAGATTTCCTTTGTCATCTTTTGTTACTGATTGGATCTTAGCATCTTTATCAGCTACAGGTGTACCTTTTTTGTCTGCTAAGTTAGCATCATCGTTGTTTTGAGAGTACTCAAGTTGAAGCTTCTCTTTGATTTTAGCTAAGTCTGCATCTGTTACGTTAGCTGGATCTGCTACAGTAACTTTTTCAGTTGGAGTTGCAATATCATATTTTTGAGTTTGTCCCT
Organism: Streptococcus shenyangsis; assembly: GCF_006385785.1. GTDB lineage: Bacteria > Bacillota > Bacilli > Lactobacillales > Streptococcaceae > Streptococcus > Streptococcus shenyangsis. The sequence goes on along the minus strand of NZ_VFSH01000023.1, from coordinate 593 downwards.
TAAGCATAACACGGAATGCACCTGGATCAGTTGCAGTTGAGCTACCTACGGCTTTATTCTCAATAAATGCACCATCTTTATCCGTTGCAGTTGCATAACGCCATCCTAAAGCCATACCTTCTGGATTTTCTCCTTTAGTTGCTGCTTCTAGTTTGTCTTTTGCTAAACCATCTGTCGCTGCTGGAGTACCTGAATAAGTAATAACTGCTGGGGCTTTTTCTGTTGCTGGAGTCTCAGCATTAATAACATTTGCTTTAAATCCATACTGAGTATTGATAGTATTTGCTTCACCTGCAACATCATCAAACGCTCTGTTACCACCTTGTTTTACAGTGGCACTTGCAATTTTTCCGCTATCATCTTTGAATTTGATATCGAATGAGTTTTCTTCTCCAGCGTATACATAAACTTCTTTAGTATCTTTATTAGAGTATGGAATCTCTACTGTTGGAGCTACTACTGCAGCTTCTTTAGTTACAAATTCTGACAATGGTTTCTTATCTTGAGATCCATCTTTATAGGTCACTACAAGATTTCCTTTGTCGTCTTTTGTTACTGATTGGATCTTAGCATCTTTATCAGTTACAGCTTTA
>NZ_VFSH01000022.1 GCF_006385785.1 Streptococcus shenyangsis | reverse complement strand
GCTGTATAATAGTAAGAGTTGAAAATAACAACTCTGGTCCGTTGGTCAAGGGGTTAAGACACCGCCTTTTCACGGCGGTAACACGGGTTCGAATCCCGTACGGACTATGGTATGTTGCAGATAAAATACTGATTGAAAAAAATTAAAAAAAGTTTCAAAAAAGTGTTGACAAGCGAAAGCGACTGTGATATACTAATATAGTTGTCACTTGAGAGAAGCGAGTGACAAAGACCTTTGAAAACTGAACAAGACGAACCAATGTGCAGGGCACTACAACTAAGGTTGTAGTACTGAACAATGAAAAAAACAATAAATCTGTCAGTGACAGAAATGAGTGAGAACTCAAACTTTTAATGAGAGTTTGATCCTGGCTCAGGACGAACGCTGGCGGCGTGCCTAATACATGCAAGTAGAACGCTGAAGGAGGAGCTTGCTTCTCCGGATGAGTTGCGAACGGGTGAGTAACGCGTAGGTAACCTGCCTGGTAGTGGGGGATAACTATTGGAAACGATAGCTAATACCGCATAATAGCAGTTGTTGCATGACAACTGTTTGAAAGGTGCAATTGCACCACTACCAGATGGACCTGCGTTGTATTAGCTAGTTGGTGGGGTAACGGCTCACCAAGGCGACGATACATAGCCGACCTGAGAGGGTGATCGGCCACACTGGGACTGAGACACGGCCCAGACTCCTACGGGAGGCAGCAGTAGGGAATCTTCGGCAATGGACGGAAGTCTGACCGAGCAACGCCGCGTGAGTGAAGAAGGTTTTCGGATCGTAAAGCTCTGTTGTAAGAGAAGAACGAGTGTGAGAGTGGAAAGTTCACACTGTGACGGTATCTTACCAGAAAGGGACGGCTAACTACGTGCCAGCAGCCGCGGTAATACGTAGGTCCCGAGCGTTGTCCGGATTTATTGGGCGTAAAGCGAGCGCAGGCGGTTAGATAAGTCTGAAGTTAAAGGCTGTGGCTTAACCATAGTACGCTTTGGAAACTGTTTAACTTGAGTGCAAGAGGGGAGAGTGGAATTCCATGTGTAGCGGTGAAATGCGTAGATATATGGAGGAACACCGGTGGCGAAAGCGGCTCTCTGGCTTGTAACTGACGCTGAGGCTCGAAAGCGTGGGGAGCAAACAGGATTAGATACCCTGGTAGTCCACGCCGTAAACGATGAGTGCTAGGTGTTAGACCCTTTCCGGGGTTTAGTGCCGTAGCTAACGCATTAAGCACTCCGCCTGGGGAGTACGACCGCAAGGTTGAAACTCAAAGGAATTGACGGGGGCCCGCACAAGCGGTGGAGCATGTGGTTTAATTCGAAGCAACGCGAAGAACCTTACCAGGTCTTGACATCCCTCTGACCGCTCTAGAGATAGAGCTTTCCTTCGGGACAGAGGTGACAGGTGGTGCATGGTTGTCGTCAGCTCGTGTCGTGAGATGTTGGGTTAAGTCCCGCAACGAGCGCAACCCCTATTGTTAGTTGCCATCATTTAGTTGGGCACTCTAGCGAGACTGCCGGTAATAAACCGGAGGAAGGTGGGGATGACGTCAAATCATCATGCCCCTTATGACCTGGGCTACACACGTGCTACAATGGCTGGTACAACGAGTCGCAAGTCGGTGACGACAAGCTAATCTCTTAAAGCCAGTCTCAGTTCGGATTGTAGGCTGCAACTCGCCTACATGAAGTCGGAATCGCTAGTAATCGCGGATCAGCACGCCGCGGTGAATACGTTCCCGGGCCTTGTACACACCGCCCGTCACACCACGAGAGTTTGTAACACCCGAAGTCGGTGAGGTAACCGTAAGGAGCCAGCCGCCTAAGGTGGGATAGATGATTGGGGTGAAGTCGTAACAAGGTAGCCGTATCGGAAGGTGCGGCTGGATCACCTCCTTTCTAAGGAAAAGGAACTGCGCATTGGTCTTGTTTAGTCTTGAGAGGTCTTGTGGGGCCTTAGCTCAGCTGGGAGAGCGCCTGCTTTGCACGCAGGAGGTCAGCGGTTCGATCCCGCTAGGCTCCATTGGTGAGAGATCACCAAGTAATGCACATTGAAAATTGAATATCTATATCAAATAGTAACAAGAAAATAAACCGAAAACGCTGTAGTATTAATAAGAGTTTATGACTGAAAGGTCAAAAAATAAGGTTAAGTTAATAAGGGCGCACGGTGGATGCCTTGGCACTAGGAGCCGAAGAAGGACGTGACAAACGACGATATGCCTTGGGTAGCTGTAAGTAAGCGATGATCCAGGGATTTCCGAATGGGGGAACCCAACAGGTACTACCTGTTACCCGCATCTGTTAAGGATGTGAGGAGGAAGACGCAGTGAACTGAAACATCTAAGTAGCTGCAGGAAGAGAAAGCAAAAGCGATTGCCTTAGTAGCGGCGAGCGAAACGGCAGGAGGGCAAACCGAAGAGTTTACTCTTCGGGGTTGTAGGACTGCAATGTGGACTCAAAGATTATAGAAGAATGATTTGGGAAGATCAGCCAAAGAGAGTAATAGCCTCGTATTTAAAATAGTCTTTGTACCTAGCAGTATCCTGAGTACGGCGGGACACGCGAAATCCCGTCGGAATCTGGGAGGACCATCTCCCAACCCTAAATACTCCCTAGTGACCGATAGTGAACCAGTACCGTGAGGGAAAGGTGAAAAGCACCCCGGGAGGGGAGTGAAATAGAACCTGAAACCGTGTGCCTACAACAAGTTCGAGCCCGTTAATGGGTGAGAGCGTGCCTTTTGTAGAATGAACCGGCGAGTTACGTTATGATGCGAGGTTAAGTTGAAGAGACGGAGCCGTAGGGAAACCGAGTCTGAACAGGGCGAATTAGTATCATGACGTAGACCCGAAACCATGTGACCTACCCATGAGCAGGTTGAAGGTGCGGTAAGACGCACTGGAGGACCGAACCAGGGCACGTTGAAAAGTGCTTGGATGACTTGTGGGTAGCGGAGAAATTCCAAACGAACTTGGAGATAGCTGGTTCTCTCCGAAATAGCTTTAGGGCTAGCGTCGACATTAAGATTCTTGGAGGTAGAGCACTGTTTGGGTGAGGGGTCCATCCCGGATTACCAATCTCAGATAAACTCCGAATGCCAATGAATTATGGTCGGCAGTCAGACTGCGAGTGCTAAGATCCGTAGTCGAAAGGGAAACAGCCCAGACCACCAGCTAAGGTCCCAAAATAATTGTTAAGTGGAAAAGGATGTGGGGTTGCACAGACAACTAGGATGTTAGCTTAGAAGCAGCTATTCATTCAAAGAGTGCGTAATAGCTCACTAGTCGAGTGACCCTGCGCCGAAAATGTACCGGGGCTAAAACAATTTACCGAAGCTGTGGATACCTTTATAGGTATGGTAGGAGAGCGTTCTATGTGTGAAGAAGGTGTACCGTGAGGAGTGCTGGAACGCATAGAAGTGAGAATGCCGGTATGAGTAGCGAAAGACAGGTGAGAATCCTGTCCACCGTAAGACTAAGGTTTCCAGGGGAAGGCTCGTCCGCCCTGGGTTAGTCGGGACCTAAGGAGAGACCGAAAGGTGTATCCGATGGACAACAGGTTGATATTCCTGTACTAGAGTATGTAGTGATGGAGGGACGCAGTAGGCTAACTAAAGCAGACGATTGGAAGAGTCTGTCTAAGCAGTGAGGTGTGATATGAGTCAAATGCTTATATCTATAACATTGAGCTGTGATGGGGAGCGAAGTTTAGTAGCGAAGTTAGTGACGTCACACTGCCAAGAAAAGCTTCTAGCGTTTAAACATACTCTACCCGTACCGCAAACCGACACAGGTAGTCGAGGCGAGTAGCCTCAGGTGAGCGAGAGAACTCTCGTTAAGGAACTCGGCAAAATGACCCCGTAACTTCGGGAGAAGGGGTGCTGACTTTAAGTCAGCCGCAGTGAATAGGCCCAAGCAACTGTTTATCAAAAACACAGCTCTCTGCTAAATCGTAAGATGATGTATAGGGGGTGACGCCTGCCCGGTGCTGGAAGGTTAAGAGGAGTGCTTAGCGCAAGCGAAGGTATGAATTGAAGCCCCAGTAAACGGCGGCCGTAACTATAACGGTCCTAAGGTAGCGAAATTCCTTGTCGGGTAAGTTCCGACCCGCACGAAAGGCGTAATGATTTGGGCACTGTCTCAACGAGAGACTCGGTGAAATTTTAGTACCTGTGAAGATGCAGGTTACCCGCGACAGGACGGAAAGACCCCATGGAGCTTTACTGCAGTTTGATATTGAGTGTCTGTACCACATGTACAGGATAGGTAGGAGTCTATGAGATCGGGACGCCAGTTTCGAAGGAGACGATGTTGGGATACTACCCTTGTGTTATGGCCACTCTAACCCAGATAGGTGATCCCTATCGGAGACAGTGTCTGACGGGCAGTTTGACTGGGGCGGTCGCCTCCTAAAAGGTAACGGAGGCGCCCAAAGGTTCCCTCAGAATGGTTGGAAATCATTCGCAGAGTGTAAAGGTATAAGGGAGCTTGACTGCGAGAGCTACAACTCGAGCAGGGACGAAAGTCGGGCTTAGTGATCCGGTGGTTCCGTATGGAAGGGCCATCGCTCAACGGATAAAAGCTACCCTGGGGATAACAGGCTTATCTCCCCCAAGAGTTCACATCGACGGGGAGGTTTGGCACCTCGATGTCGGCTCGTCGCATCCTGGGGCTGTAGTCGGTCCCAAGGGTTGGGCTGTTCGCCCATTAAAGCGGCACGCGAGCTGGGTTCAGAACGTCGTGAGACAGTTCGGTCCCTATCCGTCGCGGGCGTAGGAAATTTGAGAGGATCTGCTCCTAGTACGAGAGGACCAGAGTGGACTTACCGCTGGTGTACCAGTTGTCTTGCCAAAGGCATCGCTGGGTAGCTATGTAGGGAAGGGATAAACGCTGAAAGCATCTAAGTGTGAAACCCACCTCAAGATGAGATTTCCCATGATTTTATATCAGTAAGAGCCCTGAGAGATGATCAGGTAGATAGGTTAGAAGTGGAAGTGTGGCGACACATGTAGCGGACTAATACTAATAGCTCGAGGACTTATCCAAAGTAACTGAGAATATGAAAGCGAACGGTTTTCTTGATTTGAATAGATATTCAATTTTGAGTAGGTATTACTCAGAGTTAAGTGACGATAGCCTAGGAGATACACCTGTACCCATGCCGAACACAGAAGTTAAGCCCTAGAACGCCGGAAGTAGTTGGGGGTTGCCCCCTGTGAGATATGGAAGTCGCTTAGCT
>NZ_VFSH01000021.1 GCF_006385785.1 Streptococcus shenyangsis | reverse complement strand
AGGAGGAGGAACATATCCACCAGGTACTAAGGTAGAAATCCCAGGTGAAGATGGAAACACAATTACTGTTGAAATCGGTAAAGATGGTTCAGGTAAAGTACCAAATGACAAACTTCCTAAGAAAGCTATCCCAGGTACAGGAACAGTAACAGAACCGAACAAGAAACCATCACAACCAGTGGATGTAACAACACCAGCTCGTAAGACACCAACACTAGATGTTGAACAAGATCCTAAGACAGGTGATGTTATAGTAACACCTAAGAAACCAGATGGCTCAACATTCCCACCAGGAACTACGGTAGAAATCCCAGGTGAAAATGGTCCAATCACTGTTGAAATCGGTCAAGATGGTAAAGGTAAAATACCAAATGACAAACTTCCTAAGAAAGATGTCCCAGGTACAGGTAAGATTACAGAACCAGGTAAACCAGCTGTAGAAGTTCCTAATGTAACAACGCCAGCTAAGGTCACACCAGAAACACCAGAAACTGAAAAACCAGGTAAGATTGAAATTACTCAACAACCAAATGGAAATGCGATTGTAACGCCTAAGAAACCAGGAGGAGGAACATATCCACCAGGTACTAAGGTAGAAATTCCAGGAGAAAATGGAACAACAATCACAGTAACAGTTGGCGACAATGGTTCAGGTGAAGTACCAAATGACAAACTTCCTAAGAAAGCTGTCCCAGGTACAGGAACAGTAACAGAACCGAACAAGAAACCATCACAACCAGTGGATGTAACAACACCAGCACGTAAGACACCAACAGTAGAGTTGGAACAAGATCCTAAGACAGGTGACGTTACAGTAACACCTAAGAAACCAGATGGCTCAACATACCCGCCAGGAACTAAGGTAGAAATCCCAGGTAAAGATGGTAACCCAATCACAGTAACAATCGGTGAAGACGGTAAAGGTAAAGTACCAAACAGTGAATTACCAGACGGTAAAGTTCCAGGTACAGCTAAGATTACAGAACCAGGTCAACCAACAGTTGAAGTTCCTGATGTAACAACACCAGGTAAAGTCACACCATCAACACCAACAGATACAAATCCAGTTGCACCAGTGACACCTGATATGCCAGTCAAACCTGATACTAATGGAAATTCTGGTCAAGATAAACCAGCACCAGCTACTCCAACTCCAAATGCAGTTACTCCGAATGCAAATCAGGTAGATACTAAGACTACTGTTGATAATGGAGCTAAGTCAAATGATTCTCAAAATGTATTGCCAAATACAGGAACAGAATCAAATGCGACTCTTGCATCTCTAGGACTTCTTGGACTATTGAGTGGATTTGGACTTGTAGCTCGCAAGAAAAAAGAAGACTAAAAATTTAGTCAAAATATGAACTGTTCATTGTTAAGTGGACGATGAATAGAAAAGATTAAACAACGGCTTTGTTCCTCGTTTTAAGAGGTACAAGGCCGTTGTTGTGTTTTTGGAAAGTAGATGCTAATCTTTGTACTAAGAAGCTCTCAATTAGATACGCTATTAATTGGGATATGGAGTGAGTCATTTGTTACCATTAAATTTTTTAGGTGATTATTTTTTACTATTAAAAATGACGATGAATTATCTGATATGATAGGTGGTTACAGATTTATTTTAAAGCTGGAGGGTTTGTCTATTCAAAAATACAATATAATAACATTTTATGTATAGTTAAACAATTTATCCTTTATTCTATGGAATAAAACAGTTTTGTCTTGTGTAAATATATTAAAAATGGTATAATCGAGCTGTGATAGCTGTGATGTGTAAACATGCTCATCATAGTAGGCTTCATGGGTGCGTTACTATAAGAAGTGTAGCCATGAAGAATACTTTTAATTTGATTTTGTGTTTTAACATAAGGAGGAACAATGGAAAATAAATCAAATTCGCTCAATAGAATCAAGCGCCAGCAACGTGAAAAAGTTTTGCGCTATTCTATTCGTAAATATAGTTTTGGTGCAGCTTCAGTTGCTGTTGCAGCGCTGATGTTTTTGGGTGCCCGCGTTGCGAGCGCGGATAGTGTGCTTCCAAACGCTCCACAATCTAATACGGCTAATGCGGGTCTAGTGAACCCTAAAGATAAGGTCGATTCGCCTGTGGATGTTGCAGAATCTACTGACAACAAAGTAGATACAGAAAATCAAGCGCTTACAACTGCTGCACCTAGCGCGTCTACAGTTGATAAAGCCAAGTTGAAAAAAGTAGTTGAAGAATTAAATGCTCTTCTTTCTACTAAATTAAACCTTGACGACTCAGTAGTATCGCCTGTCAAAGACAGACTTCAAAAAGGGAAAGAAGCCCTAGAAAGTTCTGAGCTAGCTCAAAAGGATATCGATGAACTTGTAGAACTCTTGTCTAAAGATGTGACAGTCGTATCAGCTGCTAAGGAAGCAACTGAGGTTCAAGTAGATAAACAAGTAGCTAAAACTGAGAAGCAGGCTGAAAAACCAGCGAGCCAAACTTCTCCTGAAGTAAGCGCAAGCGAAGAGAGTCAAACTGTATCAGCTAAAAAAGATACTTTGAAAGTATCTGTTGAACAATTGCAGGCAGCTGTTTTGGAATTGCCTGAGCATGAGACTAGCAAAGAAGTTCTTGAAAAAGCCAATGAACTATTGGGCTTGGCTCAAGGTGTTCTTGAAAATACAACAGTTTCTCTGAACGATGTTGAAGATATGACAAAACGTGTGAAGAGAATGTTTAACTCTGTTAAAAACGCTACAACACGTTTGACTTCAGGTGCTCGTGACTCACGTAATGGCAAGAGCATGGGTCAAGGAACAAACTTTAGAGCAAATGGTGAAATTAATCAAGGTGCTTTAACTAATGTTAAATATTTTGCTTCTGTCGATCCGAGAGAGAACGGTGGACGAAGAACAATAAATGATAATCCTGAGTTTACTAGAAATAAGACTGATATTAAGGCAACCTATGTACAAGATAGTGAAGGTAAATGGATCGTCTATGATGTCTTTTTCAATAACGATGGGAAAAAGATGACGACAAGTTCATACCAACAACAGTATTATTTCCAAGCACCATTTAATATCATGGATCCTTCTAATACAGTAAGAGATTTAAGGTTCACACGTTATAGTCCTAAGAATCCAAATGCTAGTAAAAAACTTTCTGATGGATTTGAAGCGTTTAATCAATATGGGAACACAGCTTATATCTCAAATCCATGGGGACAACAATACAAAATTTTTAATAATGATGGATACTCATTTTACGATCCAAGTTCAGGGGTAACTCGTAATGATCAAAGAAAGGATGTATTTAAGAACAACGAAAATGATCCTACATTAAACACACTTACGAAAGATAAAAATGGAAATTATCCTAAATTATCATATTATTTAGGTGTCAAATTAGGAAGAGAGAGTACAAACTATGCTGTGCATATGCATGCTAAGATTAAAATAAGAGATAATGTGACTCCTCAAGAAGCAGCTCAATACGGTCGTGTCTATGCAGCCTCAACAACATCAGGATGGACTACTAATCAGTCTTATATTATGGGGGCAACAGGTTCTCGTTTACAAAATGATCCAGAAGCACCAAAAGATCCAATTAAAGGTTTAACCGTTACAAAAACAGTATGAGATAACGCAGGAGATCCAATAAACCCTGTATCTTCAGGTTATGTTACACATAAAAATGGGAAATCATTCCCTGCAGGTATGAACTGGACTTGGGCAGGTGATCGTTCACCAAGTACAGCACAAGCAGGGGTATTCAAGTATACTTCTATTGCGACTTATAAAGACGGTACTAAATCAACTGATGCAGGTTCTGGTTCAGATGGAACAGTTACATTAAACGTTAAACCAAAACAACCGACGATTACAACGAGTGTTGAACATAAAAAAGGTTTACCAAATCAACAAATTACTGTAAATGTTGGAGACGGAGTACCAAACGGTTCGACAGTTAAACTTTATGATGGTAATAGAGTTATTGGAACTGGAACAACTAATGGACAGACTGCTACAGTTACAGTTGCAGAAGCTTTGCCAGGAAATCCTATTAAAGCTGAAACAGTAGTTACTAATAATAATGGAACAGTAACTTCTGATAAAAGTAATCCTGTTACTCCAACAGAAGCACCAGATAACCAACCACCTACATTAACAATCTCACCAGCTAGCCAAAACGTAGTAGAAGGTCAACAAGTAACCTTCACAGTAACAGCAAGAGACGATAAACATGTTAATTTTGATCCTAGTGATTTAACAACGAAATATAGTAGTAGACTTATTACAGGGAATGTATCTGCAACTCCATTAACAAACACGGATACTGAACAATCAAGACGAATTACAATTACAACAACTGCAGAAGATGTTGGTAAAACGAATACGATTACATTTAAGGCTACTGATAATGCAGGTCACGCAGCTAAACCAGTAACATTTACTTTCACTGTAACATCTCGTGACAAGATAGCTCCAACAATTACAGCAGGTGATGCTACAGTAACTAAAAACGAACCAATCACGCCAATTCCTGTAACAGCTGTAGATAATCCAGGTGGAGTTGGAATGCGTGATAATAATCCAATTGAGGTAAGCAATTTACCACAAGGATTAAAATATGAAAATGGCAAAATTACAGGTACTACGAATGCTAAGACAGGATTCTATACTGTAAAAATTAAAGCATATGATAAAAATAATAATTCTTCAGAAAAAACAATAAGAATTACTGTTCAAGATCAAGCTAGCAAATATAATCCGACAGGAGACACGTTAACTGTAAACCAAGGTCAGCCAATCACAGATGATGCAGTAAAAGCAAAAGTGAAGAACTATGCACCAGGAACATTAACGGTACAAAGTAAACCAACTTCAACTGCAACAGCAGGAAATGCAGGAAATGCGGTTGTAAAAGTAACCTATTCAGATGGATCAAGTGATACTGTAAATGTACCAGTTACAGTAAAAGACGTAACAGGACCAACAATCACAGCCAATGATACAACTGTAACTAAAAACGAGCCAATTACTCCAATCCCTGTAACAGCTGTAGATAATACAGGTGGTGTTGGAATGCGTGATAATAATCCAATTCAGGTAAGCAATTTACCACAAGGATTAAAATACGAAAATGGTCAAATTACAGGTACCACGAATGCTAAGACAGGATTCTACACTGTAAAAATCACAGCGTATGATAAGAACAATACGGCATCAACTAAATCAATCAGAATTACTGTTGAAGAGCAAACTAACAAATACAACCCAACAGGCGATTCATTGACAGTAAACCAAGGTCAAGAAATTACAGATGAAGCAGTAAAAGCAAAAGTAACAAATTATGGCCCTGGAACATTAACTGTAGAAAGCAAACCAACTTCAACTGCAACAGCAGGAAATGCAGGAAATGCTGTAGTTAAAGTTACATATCCAGATGGATCAACTGATCGTGTAAATGTACCAGTTACAGTAAAAGACGTAACAGGCCCAACAATTACAGCAGAAAGCGCAACAGTAACTAAAAACACACCAATTACACCAATCCCTGTAACAGCTGTAGATAATACAGGTGGTGTTGGAATGCGTGATAATAATCCAATTCAGGTAAGCAATTTGCCACAAGGATTAAAATACGAAAATGGTCAAATTACAGGTACTACGAACGCTAAGACAGGATTCTACACTGTAAAAATCACAGCGTATGATAAGAACAATACGGCATCAACCAAATCAATCAGAATCACTGTTCAGGATCAGTTATCAGGAACAATAACAGAAAAAACTGTCCCAGAAAAAACACCTGTCCCAGCAAATACTAAGGTAGTAACACCAAATAGACCAGGTACAACGATTACAACAGATAAACCAGTAAATGGTTTAACAGTTGATAACGGCGGAAATCTAGTAGGAACACCAACAGTAGACAATTGGGAACCAAAAGAAGAAGAACGCACAGTAGAGATTCCAGTTAAAGTGAAGAATGGTGATGAAGAAGTTGTAGTGGATGTTCCAGTTACAATTCAACGTGATACAGATGGAGACGGCATTCCAGATGTGACTGATCCAGACGATGACAACGATGGAATTCCAGATACAGAAGATGCAAATCCAAAAGTAGCTGATAAATTAACAGGAACAGTAACAGGAAAAACTGTACCAGAGAAAACACCTGTCCCAGCGAATACTAAGGTAGTAACACCAAACAAACCAGGTACAACGATTACAACAGATAAACCAGTAAATGGTTTAACAGTGGATAATGGCGGAAATCTAGTAGGAACACCAACAGTAGACAATTGGGAACCAAAAGAAGAAGAACGCACAGTCGAAATTCCAGTTAAACTGAAAAAAGGCACAGAAGAAGTTGTAGTTAAAGTTCCAGTTAAAATTCAACGCGATACAGATGGAGACGGTATTCCAGATGTGACTGATCCAGACGATGACAACGATGGAATTCCAGATACAGAAGATGCAAATCCAAAAGTAGCGGATAAATTAACAGGAACAACAGTAGAAAAAACTGTACCAGAGAAAAAACCAGTACCAGCAGGTACTAAGGTAATCACACCAAACAAACCAGGTACAACGATTACAACAGATAAACCAGTAAATGGTTTAACAGTTGATAACGGCGGAAATCTAGTAGGAACACCAAAAGTAGATAATTGGGAACCAAAAGAAGAAGAACGTACAGTAGAGATTCCAGTTAAACTGAAAAAAGGAACAGAAGAAGTTGTAGTTAAAGTTCCAGTTAAAATTCAACGCGATACAGATGGAGACGGTATTCCAGATAAAGTAGATTCAGATGATGACAACGATGGAATTCCAGATGAGGAAGAAATCAAAAATGGAACAAATCCAAAAGTAGCGGATAACTTAACAGGAACAGTAACAGAAAAAACTGTACCAGAGAAAAAACCAGTACCAGCAAATACTAAGGTGATAACACCAAACAAACCAGGTACAACGATTACAACAGATAAACCAGTAAATGGTTTAACAGTTGATAACGGCGGAAATCTAAAAGGAACACCAGAAGTAGACAATTGGGAACCAAAAGAAGAAGAACGTACAGTTGAAATTCCAGTTAAACTGAAAAAAGGCACAGAAGAAGTTGTAGTCAAAGTTCCAGTTAAAATTCAACGTGATACAGATGGAGACGGTATTCCAGATGTTAAGGATCCAGACGATGACAACGATGGAATTCCAGATGAGGAAGAAATCACAAATGGAACAGATCCTAAGACACCAACAACTCAAACTCCTACAATCGAAATTACTCAACAACCAAATGGAAATGCGATTGTAACACCTAAGAAACCAGATGGAAAACCATATCCACCAGGAACTAAGGTAGAAATCCCAGGTAAAGATGGTAACCCAATCACAGTAACAATCGGTGACAATGGATCAGGTGAAGTACCAAATGACAAACTTCCTAAGAAAGCTGTTCCAGGAAAAGGAACAGTAACAGAACCTAATAAGAACCCATCAAAACCAGTAGATGTAACAACACCAGCTCATAAGACACCAAAACTAGAGTTGGATCAAGATCCTGAGACAGGTGACGTAACAGTAACACCGAAGAAACCAGATGGTTCAACATTCCCACCAGGAACTAAGGTAGAAATCCCAGGTGAAAATGGTCCAATCACAGTAACAATCGGTGAAGACGGAAAAGGTAAAGTACCAAACAGTGAATTACCAGACGGTAAAGTACCAGGTACAGGTAAGATTACAGAACCAGGTAAACCAACGGAAGAAGTTCCAGTTGAAACACCAAGTAAGATAATACCAGGTGCTCCAACAACAGAACAACCAGTTGAGATTGAAATTAATCAAAAACCAAATGGTGATGCAGTAGTAACGCCTAAGAAAGAAGATAGAAAACCATACCCATCAGGAACTAAGGTAGAAATCCCTGGTGAAGATAAAGATGGAAACCCAATTACAATCACTGTTACGATTGGCGACAATGGTTCAGGTGAAGTACCAAATGACAAACTTCCTAAGAAAGATATCCCAGGAAAAGGAAAAGTAACAGAACCTAATAAGAAACCATCACAACCAGTAGATGTAACAACACCAGCACATAAGACACCAAAACTAGAGTTGGAACAAGATCCTAAGACAGGTGACGTAACAGTAACACCTAAGAAACCAGATGGATCACCATTCCCACCAGGAACTAAGGTAGAAATCCCAGGTAAAGATAAGGATCACCCAATCACAGTAACAATCGGTGAAGACGGAAAAGGTAAAGTACCAAACGCTGAATTACCAGAAGGTAAAGTACCAGGAACAGGTAAGATTACAGAACCAGGTAGACCAACAGAAGAAATTCCAGTTGAAACACCGGCTCATAAGACACCAAAACTAGAGTTGGAACAAGATCCTAAGACTGGAGACGTAACAGTAACACCGAAGAAACCAGATGGGTCACCATTCCCATCAGGAACTAAGGTAGAAATCCCAGGTAAAGATAAAGACCACCCAATCACTGTTACAATTGGTGAAGACGGTAAAGGTAAAGTACCAAACACTGACCTACCAGAAGGTAAAGTTCCAGGTAAAGGTAAGATTACAGAACCAGGTAGACCAACAGAAGAAGTTCCAGTTGAAACACCAGCCCATAAGACGCCAACACTAGATGTTGAACAAAATCCTAAGACAGGTGATGTTACAGTAACACCGAAGAGACCAGATGGTTCAACATTCCCACCAGGAACTAAGGTAGAAATCCCAGGTAAAGATAAAGATCACCCAATTACTGTTACAACTGATGACAATGGTAAAGCTAAAGTACCAAACACTGACCTACCAGAAGGTAAAGTTCCAGGTAAAGGTAAGATTACAGAACCAGGTAGACCAACAGAAGAAGTTCCAGTTGAAACACCGGCTCATAAGACACCAACACTAGATGTTGAACAAGATCCTAAGACAGGTGATGTAACAGTAACACCGAAGAGACCAGATGGTTCAACATTCCCACCAGGAACTAAGGTAGAAATTCCAGGTAAAGATAAAGACCACCCAATCACAGTAACAATCGGTGAAGACGGTAAAGGTAAAGTACCAAACACTGACCTACCAGAAGGTAAAGTTCCAGGTAAAGGTAAGATTACAGAACCAGGTAGACCAACAGAAGAAGTTCCAGTTGAAACACCGGCTCATAAGACACCAACACTAGATGTTGAACAAGATCCTAAGACAGGTGATGTAACAGTAACACCGAAGAGACCAGATGGTTCAACATTCCCACCAGGAACTAAGGTAGAAATTCCAGGTAAAGATAAAGACCACCCAATCACTGTTACAATCGGTGAAGACGGAAAAGGTAAAGTACCAAACAGTGAATTACCAGAAGGAAAAGTCCCAGGAACAGGTAAGATTACAGAACCAGGTAGACCAACGGAAGAAGTTCCAGTTGAAACACCAGCTCATAAGACACCAAAACTAGAGTTGGAACAAGATCCTAAGACAGGTGACGTAACAGTAACACCGAAGAGACCAGATGGATCAACATACCCACCAGGAACTACGGTAGAAATCCCAGGTAAAGATAAAGATCACCCAATCACAGTAACAATCGGTGAAGACGGAAAAGGTAAAGTACCAAACAGTGAATTACCAGAAGGTAAAGTTCCAGGAACAGGTAAGATTACAGAACCAGGTAGACCAACAGAAGAAGTTCCAGTTGAAACGCCAGCTCATAAGACACCAACACTCGATGTTGAACAAGATCCTAAGACAGGTGATGTAACAGTAACACCGAAGAGACCAGATGGTTCAACATTCCCACCAGGAACTAAGGTAGAAATTCCAGGTAAAGATAAAGATCACCCAATCACAGTAACAATCG
>NZ_VFSH01000020.1 GCF_006385785.1 Streptococcus shenyangsis | reverse complement strand
ATTTTATCTGCAACATACCATAGTCCGTACGGGATTCGAACCCGTGTTACCGCCGTGAAAAGGCGGTGTCTTAACCCCTTGACCAACGGACCAGAGTTGTTATTTTCAACTCTTACTATTATACAGCATTTTTATTTTTTGTCAACTACTTTTTTTCTATTTTTTTAATTTTTTTCGACTTTTTTTAATTTGACTATTTCAGCCCAATATTAAACTCTTTAAACACTATGCTTTTTCTCTTTTTTATCAGCTTTACAACAGCTTCAGTTCGAGCGGTATGTGGGAACATATCGACCGACTGGATATAATGAAGATCATAGACTTCTACCAAACGCACCAAATCCCGTGCTAAGGTTGAAACATTACATGAAATATAAACCATTTTTTCTGGCACATAGGTAAGAATAGTGTCTAACAACTTATCATCCAGACCTGTACGCGGTGGATCCACAATCAGTGCATCTGCTCTGTAACCTTCCTTATACCATCGAGGAATAATCTCTTCTGCTGTTCCTGCTTCGTAATGTGTATTATCAAATCCCATTCTTTTAGCATTTCGCTTAGCATCTTCAATAGCTTCTGGAATAATATCCATACCTCTGAGTGTTTTAACTTTCTTTGCAAAGGCAAATCCAATCGTTCCAACTCCACAATAAGCGTCAATCAAATGGTCTTCTTTACTAACATCTAGCGCTTTTACTGCCTCGCTATAGAGGACTTCTGTTTGTTCAGGATTTAACTGATAGAAAGCTCTAGGGGATAGTGAGAATTCATAGTCGAGTACACCTTCTTGAATACTCTCTTCTCCCCAGATAATCTCTGTCTTTTCACCATAAATCTCACTGGTTTTAGCTGTATTTGTATTAACAGCTACTGTCACAACTTCTGGAAAAACTTTAATTAAATCTTTTACCAGCAGGGTTAAATTAAGCTGACGATTTGTAACAATAATAATCTGAACCTGTCCGGTCTTCCTTGCTCGTCGAACCATAATAGTACGGACACCTAGGACTTTCCTCTCGTCTGTGATTGGAATCTGGTGATAAGTAAGTAATTCTGCTAGACGATTAGCAATCACTTGGGTTTCCTTGTCTTGTACTAGGCAATCTTTCAACTCTACTAAATAGTGAGAGTTTTGTGCATATAAGCCCGCCTTGACCTGATTCTTAAATTTTCGAGTCTGAAATTGTAACTTAGCACGGTAGTACTTTGGTTCCTGCATACCAATCGTCGGGCGGATTTCATAATTTTCATATCCTGCAGGGGCAAATTTTTTCAGCGCTTGATGAAGCAAGTCCGTCTTGAACTCCAGCTGCTTATCATAATGCAGGTGCATGATTTGGCAGCCTCCGCACTCATTGTAAATAGTACAAGCTGGCACAACGCGAAATTTAGACTTCTTGTTGACCTTTAATAATTTCGCTTCAACAAAGTTACGTTTAATAGAAGTAATCTGACAATAGATATCTTCTCCTTTTAAAGCTCCAGGTACAAAGACTAACGTTTTTTGGTAAAAGCCGATTCCCTCACCATTAATTCCCATGCGCTTGATTTTTAATGGTATTTTTTGTTTCACTTTCAGATTCATACCCCTATCTTATCACATTTTGAGTTATAATAGAACTATGAAAATCACAAAACTTGAAAAGAAAAAAAGACTCTATCTGATGGAGCTTGATAACGGCGACAAATGCTACATTACTGAAGATACAATTGTTCGTTTTATGTTATCGAGAGATAAGGTGATAAGCGAAGAGGAATTGAAAGAGATTCAGAACTTTGCTCAATTTTCTTATGGTAAGAATCTAGCCCTCTACCACCTATCCTTTAAAGCTCGCACTGAAAAAGAAGTCAGAGAATATCTGAAAAAATACGATATCGATGAAAACATAGCTTCTCAGGTCATTGCTAATCTTAAAGAGGATAAGTGGATTAATGATGGTCAGTACGCTTATGCTATCATCAATGCAAATCACCTTTCAGGAGACAAGGGGCCTTATGTACTGACTCAGAAACTAACACAAAAAGGGATTTCAAAATCTACTATAGAAGAGAACTTGAAAGAATTTGATTTTTCTGAAGTTACTCAACGTGTAGCCAATAAACTATTGAAGAAATATGAAGGAAAACTTCCAGCTCGTGCTTTGCAAGATAAGATTATCCAGAATCTGACCAACAAGGGCTTCTCCTACTCTGATGCTAAAATTGCCTTTGAGCAGTTGAATAGTCAAGTTGACCAAGAAACGACTCAGGAACTCATCTTCAAGGAACTTGATAAGCAATATGCCAAGTATGCCCGAAAATATGAAGGATACGAACTTAAACAGCGTTTAACCCAAGTTTTAGCACGAAAGGGCTACGATTTTTCGGATATAGCAAGCGCTCTCAGAGAATATCTTTAATATTTTCATGTAAAATTCACAGATTTCAGGCAATTTTATGGTACAATAGTAAACGATAAACTTATAAATTGTAGAAAGTTGGTTAGTTATGAAGCTTCCAAAAGAAGGCGACTTTATTACAATTCAAAGTTATAAGCATGATGGGAGTCTCCACCGAACTTGGCGGGACACCATGGTACTAAAAACAACAGAAAACGCCATTATTGGTGTCAACGATCATACACTTGTTACCGAAAGTGATGGTCGTCGTTGGGTCACTCGAGAACCGGCTATTGTTTACTTTCACAAGAAATATTGGTTTAATATCATTGCCATGATTCGCGATAATGGAATTTCCTACTATTGCAATATGGCTAGCCCCTACTATCTGGATGAAGAAGCACTGAAGTATATTGATTACGATTTGGATGTTAAAATTTTTACAGATGGGGAAAAACGTCTCTTGGATGTTGAGGAGTATGAGCGTCACAAACGCAAAATGAATTATTCTGATGACTTGGACTATATTTTAAAAGAACATGTCAAAATTCTTGTTGATTGGATTAATAATGGACGCGGTCCTTTCTCAGAAGCCTATGTAAACATTTGGTACAAGCGCTATGTAGAACTAAAGAATCGGTAAAGTTGTCAAACTAGGGTGAAAGCCCTGGTTTTTTTATTTTAAAAACCCAGCTTTACAACTGGGCTTATCCTTATATATCTAATTTTGTAACTGTAAATTTGATATGGGAATAGTCTTTTTCAACATCCTTATCCAGCAAGAACGCTGTGGCATCCTTCTTAACCTGAACCAGATCAATGTTCTGGGCTTGGGCTGCATAAACGCATCCGCAATAACATTGACGGTAGATGTCATACTCTTCACACATCTCTACTGAACGTTTGTAACCCTGATTTTTCTTGAAATCACTTGGAAGATAGTGGGTTGTGTAAATTTTTTGCACATCGATTCCGATGCTGTTGATGGTTTGAGAATTCTTATGAGGACTGATGGTCAAGGCTGAACCAAAGTAGTCAAAGCCCAAATCCATAGCCACTTGCGCTGTCTTATCCAGTCGGTAGTCAAAACAAACCTTACAACGGTCGCCACCTTCAGGTTCTTCTTCTAGTCCTCTAACTAATTTTCGGTATTCATTTGGCTCGTAGGGAGCTTCTAGATACTGGACCGTATTTCCTGTACGCTCATTGAAATCACTGACAAATTTCTTGGTAACATAGGCGCGCTTATGGTATTCTGCCTTGGGATGGATATTAGAATTGGCAAAATAAATGGTCACGTCAGCGTATTTGGTCAAATATTCTAGGGTATAGGTACTGCAAGGGGCACAGCAAACATGCATGAGAATGGTTGGCCGTTGCTCATTTTTTTCCCATACTTGGACCATCTTCTGCATGACACGGTCATAATTAATCTTCTGATTGGGATTCATCTTGCTCAGAATTTCTTCTACATCGATCATGTTCTTCTCCTTTTTCTAGTCTTATTTTATCATATAAGTTAGGAGAGCTCAAATCTATTTAGAAGTGAATATCATAAAAAGGAGAGATAGACATTCCCTCCTTTTGTGTTTTCTATAGAAAGCTTACATCATGCCGCCCATCATGCTTGGATCCATTGCTGGAGCTGGGGCTACTGGTTCTGGTTTATTGGCTACAACTGCTTCTGTAGTCAAAATCAAGCTTGCTACAGATGCTGCATTTTGTAAGGCTGAACGACTCACTTTAACTGGGTCGATAATCCCTTGATCAATCATGTTAACCCACTCACCAGTTGCTGCGTTGAATCCTGTACCAACTTCAGCATTTTTCAAACGATCGATAACGATAGATCCTTCAAATCCTGCATTGTGGGCAATTTGACGAACAGGTTCTTCCAAAGCACGGAGAACAATATTGCGGCCTGTTGCTTCGTCTCCTGTTAATTCCAAATTCGTCACGGCTGGAATCACATTTACAAGGGCTGTTCCACCACCTGCAACGATACCTTCTTCAACAGCTGCACGAGTAGCGTTGAGGGCATCTTCAATGCGGAGTTTCATTTCTTTCAACTCAGTTTCAGTTGCGGCTCCGACCTTAATAACCGCTACACCACCTGACAATTTTGCCAAGCGTTCTTGCAATTTTTCACGGTCAAATTCAGAAGTTGTAGTTTCAATTTGAGACTTGATAACCGCAACACGGTGAGAAATAGCTTCAGGATTTCCAGCACCTTCTACGATAACAGTGCTATCTTTGTCCACAGTTACTCTCGCTGCTTGACCAAGCGCCTCAATCGTAGCATCTTTCAACTCAAGACCTAGGTCTTCTGTGATAACTGTTCCGCCTGTTAAGATAGCGATATCTTCGAGCATAGCTTTACGACGGTCACCAAATCCAGGCGCCTTGACTGCTACCACGTTGAAGGTTCCACGAATCTTGTTCAAAACAAGAGTTGGAAGAGCCTCGCCATCCACATCATCCGCAATAATCAATAGTGGACGATTGCTTTGGAGAATACTTTCTAGGAGTGGCAAGATTTCTTGGATATTAGAAATTTTCTTGTCTGTAATCAAAATATACGGATTTTCAAGGTCAGCCACCATTTTTTCGCTATCTGTCACCATGTACTGTGAAAGGTAACCGCGGTCAAACTGCATTCCTTCCACAACTTCCAGTTCTGTTTCCATACCACGTGACTCTTCGATAGTGATGACACCATCTTTGCCAACTTTTTCCATGGCTTCAGAAATGTATTCACCGACTTTTTCAGAACGAGAAGATACGGCAGCAACCTGAGCGATGGCTTCTTTATTGGCAACAGGGATGGCGTTGTTTTTCAAGGCTTCTACTGCTGCGGTAACTGCTGTTTCAATCCCACGACGAATGCCGATTGGATTGGCACCTGCAGTGACGTTTTTGATGCCTTCACGGACGATTGCTTGGGTCAAGACAGTTGCAGTTGTCGTTCCGTCACCTGCGATATCATTGGTTTTTGAAGCTACTTCTGATACCAATTTGGCACCCATATTTTCAAAATGGTCTTCCAATTCGATTTCTTTGGCAATAGTTACACCGTCATTTGTGATGAGTGGTGAACCGAATGATTTTTCAAGAACTACATTACGACCTTTTGGTCCCAAGGTTACTTTAACAGTGTCTGCAAGGATATCGACACCACGGACCATAGCTGAACGGGCATCTGATGAAAATTTAATTTCTTTTGACATACTTACTTTCTCCTTCTATTCTTCAATGATAGCCAAGATGTTAGCTTCGCCAACGATGATGTACTTTTCATCGCCATCTTTGACATCGAGACCTGCGTGAGCTTCAACCAAGACACGGTCTCCAGCTTTAACACTTGGAGCAACCAAGTCACCGTTCAAGGTACGAACACCTTGTCCAATAGCCACAACTTGGGCTGTTTTGGTTTTTTCTTGAGCTGAACCTGCAAGGACAAAGCCACCAACAGTTTGTTCTTTTTCTTCGATTTTCAAGACCACACGGTCTCCTAATGGTTTCAACATCTGATTTCCTCCATGATGAACTACATATTATTAGCACTCTTTACACTCGAGTGCTAATTCATAGTTCTATTGTATCACTTGGTCAGAAATAGTCAAGAAAAAAGTCTGACTTTCTCAAGATAAAAAGCCTGAGACCAACTCAGACTTTTTAATGATTAAAATGGCAATTCTTCCTCTTCCAAAACCAAGTCTGCCAAATCTTGGCCTGCGTTATTTTCACGCATGGCACGTTGGGCACGACTTTCCAAGAGTTGGAATCCTGTGACAAGTACTTCGGTCACATAATTCATTTGACCATTTTTCTCAAAACGACGGGTACGTAATTCTCCATCCACTGAAATGAGACTTCCTTTGGTTGCGTAGCTTGCCAAGGTTTCTGCTAATCTGCCCCATAGGACCATATTGACAAAATCTGCCTCACGTTCCCCATTTTGATCTTTGTAACGACGGTTGACAGCAATGGTCGCTCGCGCTACTGACTTGTCATTGTTGGTTTTGTGCAATTCTGGTGTAGACGTCAAGCGTCCGATTAAGATAACTTTATTATACATATTTTCTTCCTCCTACTTATCTATTCGCAGGAAATCAAAAAAAGTTACAGAAATTTGTAACTTTTCGAGGAAATTTTTTAGTTTTTATGAACCATGAAACCTGTCGCCTGTTGATTGGCCATAATGGTCATATCCGTAATCTGCATACGGCGAGGCTGACTGGTCACATAGACTACTGTATCTGCAATATCCTGAGATTGCAAGGCTTCTATTCCTTGGTAAACGGACGCAGCTCGCTCTTTGTCACCATGAAAACGCACTGTAGAAAAATCTGTTTCGACAATTCCAGGCTGAATGGTGGTCACCTTGATATCTGTTGCAATGGTATCAATTCGCAGTCCATCTGAAAAGGTCTTAACTGCTGCCTTGGTGGCTGAATAAACTGCTGCACCAGCATAGGCGTAAATTCCTGCAGTTGAGCCCATATTGATGATATGACCTTGATTAGCTTTTACCATTTCTGGCAAGAAACAGCGAGTGACTGCCATCAAACCTTTAACATTGGTATCCAACATTGTCAACATATCCAGCTCTTCATAATCCTGATAGGGTGCTAAACCTAGAGCTAGTCCAGCGTTATTGACCAAGATATCAATCTGCCCTATCGTTTCTAGAATATCGGAGCAGACCGTCTTTACCATGTCCATATCCGTCACATCTAATGAAAAGGTCCAAACTTTTTGACTAGGAAAAGTTTTTGCAAACTCTGACTTGAGGGCTTCTAATCTGTCCGTCCGTCGTCCGGTTAGAACGACATTCTCACCCTGCTCCAGATAAGCACGCGCAATCGCTTCACCGATTCCTGATGTCGCTCCTGTAATCACTACATTTTTTGCCATCTTATTTCCTTCTATCTGGTGTATCAGATACTAACAACATCTTAGGAAGTCCAGTGCTTAGCTGGATCAAATGGAGTTCCAACAACTTGGTCTTCTGATAATTCAATAATACCACGTTTTTGCGGAGCATTTGGCAAATGCAATTCACGAGGACTACACATCATGCCAAAACTTTTTTCACCACGAAGTTCACCTGAGAAAATAAGATTGCCTTTGGGCATCATAGCTCCAGGAAGAGCTACAATGGTTTTCAACCCCACACGCGCATTAGGTGCTCCAGCAACAATTTGCACTGTCTTGTCACTTGCGACTGCAACTTGGCAGATGTTAAGGTGGTCACTATCTGGATGAGCTACCATCTCGACAATTTCACCAACAACAAACTTAGGCTCCTTGTCATTGACAATTTCCTCTGCAAAACCTTCCGTTTGTAATTCTTGGTTCAAACGAGCGACTTGCTCATCGGATAAAAAGACTTGACCTCGCTCTACAATTTCAAATAAACTCGAAACTTCGAAAATATTCCAGGCCACTGTTTCTCCGTTTTCTTTGAGGAAAATACGAGCTACCTTGCCTTTGAGTTCCACATCTAGTTTGGCATCTCCGCTATTTTTCACGATGACCATAAGGACATCACCGACATGTTCTTTATTATATGTAAAAATCATTATTTCTCTTTTCTCCTATTTCAGTCCTGCTAAAAAGTCATTGATTTGTTCCTTGCTTTTACGGTCACGATTGACAAAACGACCGATTTCCTTGTCCTTTTCTAGAACAACGAGGCTAGGGATGCCATATACATCCCAGAGTTTAGCCAAATCCATATACTGGTCTCGGTCCACTCGAATAAAGGTGAACTCTGGATTTGTTTCTTCAATTTCTGGTAAAGCAGGATAGATATAACGACAATCGCCACACCAGTCTGCTACAAAAAGAAAGACCTTCTTGCCCTCTTTTTCCACTAAAGATGCTAATTCTTCTAAACTTGCTGGTTGTATCATAAGACTTCCTCCTCATAGACTAGGTCTTCATTTTCATAGACAAAGGTATAATGACGGCCATCCTCAAAAATAACCCCTCCGACAAGTCGTTCTAGACTACTTTCATAAACTTGAACATAGAGGGTCGCAATTTCCCCCATGGCTGAAAAATGGTCTCGTACAATCTCTGTCAACTCTTCCTGAGTCTTAATGAGCTTACGGTCATCTGCAACTTTTTTCGTAGCAAGGGCAAGGCTCCCAATACCTAGCAGAACCAAGCCTGCCATCCACATTTTTTTAGCTTTCATACCATTCATTTTAACACAAAAAAGGCTTTAGGACAAATGAGGAAGCAGCAGAAAAGCAAGTAAAAAGCCTCTTCCTTTAAGGAAAAGGACTTCTTATACTCAATGAAAATCAAAGAGCAAACTAGGAAGCTAGCCGCAGGTTGCTCAAAGCACTGCTTTGAGGTTGTAGATAAAACTGACGAAGTCAGCTCCAAACAGTGTTTTGAGGTTGTGGATAAAACTGACGAAGTCAGCTCCAAACAGTGTTTTGAGGTTGTGGATGAAGCTGACGTGGTTTGAAGAGATTTTCGAAGAGTATTATTCTTATTGCCAAGCGC
Organism: Streptococcus shenyangsis; assembly: GCF_006385785.1. Classification (GTDB taxonomy): domain Bacteria; phylum Bacillota; class Bacilli; order Lactobacillales; family Streptococcaceae; genus Streptococcus; species Streptococcus shenyangsis. The sequence goes on along the minus strand of NZ_VFSH01000020.1, from coordinate 6,936 downwards.
CTGAGTTGCCAACGTAGTAACCATCAGGTGTGTAGGTATTACGAAGCATCTTACCTGACGAAGCTAGATAGTACCACTTGCCATTATCTTTGACCCAGTCATTCGCTAACATGGCACCAGAAGAACTTACATAATACCAGTCTCCCTTGTCATAAACCCAAGCGCTTGCTTTCATAGCTCCTGAAGTTGATAAATAGTACCACTTGCCTTGGTCGTAAAGCCAATCACTAGCAATCATGGCTCCTGATGATTTAAAGGCATACCAGTTGTCACCTAGATAGAGCCAAGTTTGATTGAACATGACTCCTTTATCATTCATAAAGTACCAAGTTCCCTTGTCATAAACCCAGTCCTTCTGCACTAATTGACCTTGTTTTTGATAGTACCAGTTTTGGTTTGATTTTAGCCAGCTTTCTGCTTTTACAATGGGATAAAGTTCTTTGAAAGCTCCTCCATCATATTTGTGACTGATAGATTTTAGTTTTTCAAGTTTCAACTCACTATTGTCATAGTCTGCCCAAGCATATACTTTTTGACCATTGACAGTCTCTGGTAAGGTAGCAGTGTAAGTCTTGGTTTGATAATCCCATTTAGCATCGAGGTAAGTGTATTGATTGTTTGATTCTTCAATACGATAGTAACCTCTCTTTCCACTATCATTATGAATATCATCCACAACTTTCGTTGACCAGGTCTTCACTTCGTTTCCGCTCTTGGCTTCTACCTTGATATCTCCTCTATAGCCATATGGAACATAGAAATTCAGGTAACGCCCTTCTATACCAATCATAGACTTGTCCTTTTCTTGACCTAGAAAATTGACTGTCTGATCTTGACCATCGAGACTAACCGTCCACTCGATTTTCTCAGTTTTTGGCAAATCCAAGACTTTGATATCCACTTCATGACCATTGTTAAACCGAAGAATCTTGCCATCTTGATACTGCACTCCACACTTAACAACCCATTCTTCTTTAAGCTCAAATGCCTGCCCCGAATGAGGAAAAGCCAGTAAAGCTAGACCTGCTAGAGACAAACCAAATAGTGTGATTTTTTTCATTGTAAATCCTCCTTAGGTATTGTTATGTTAATTATATCACTATGTTTTTATTTTGCAACTCATATCCTAAATATGCAAGCAAAAAACCTCTGAGATTGTTCTCAAAGGTTCTGATTTAGCTAATTACTGTTCTCAACCGCTGCAGTCACAAAGGCAGTGTAGAGTTCTTCTGGGCGGTTTGGACGGCTTGAAAGTTCAGGGTGATACTGACACGCTACAAAGAATTTATTTTCAGGAATTTCTACGATTTCGACCAAACGATTATCTGGAGAAACTCCTGAGAAGACAAAGCCTGCTGCCTCAAACTGCTCACGGAAGGTATTGTTAAACTCATAACGGTGACGGTGACGGCGTTGCACCACTTCTTGATTGTGATAAGCAGCTGCTGCCTTAGAACCACGTTTCAACTTGGATGGATAAAGTCCCAAACGAAGGGTTCCCCCCATATCCTCAACATCAATCTGATCACGCATGATATCAATGATAGGGTATTTTGTTTCTGGTGCAAGTTCAGCAGAATTGGCACCTTCGAGTCCTAAAACGTGACGAGCAAACTCAATACAAGTCAACTGCATTCCCAAGCAGACACCCAACATGGGAACATCATTCTCACGCGCATAGCGGATGGCTTGGATTTTCCCTTCAGTACCACGTTGGCCAAAACCACCTGGTACGATGATTCCGTCCGCATCAGACAAAAGCTCTGCCACATTCTCTGCTATCACATCATTGGCATTGACCCAATTAATCTTAACTTCTGCGTCGTTGGCATAACCAGAGTGTTTCAAGGCTTCAACCACAGAGATGTAGGCATCTTGCAACTCCACATACTTACCAACAAGGGAAATTTTAACTTGTTTTTTCAGGTTCATAACCTTGTCCACCATAGCTGACCATTCTGTCATATCCGCTGCTGGTGCGTCTAATTTCAAGTGATCACAGACAATCTGGTCCATACCTTGTGCCTGCAAATTCAACGGAATTTGGTAAAGATGTTCAACATCCAACGATTCGATAACGGCTTCTGGTGCCACATCACAGAACTGAGCCAGTTTGTTTTTAATTCCTTGACCAGCTGGCTCTTCTGTACGAATAACCAACATATTTGGTTGGATTCCCAATCCACGCAATTCTTTTACAGAGTGTTGAGTTGGTTTGGTCTTCATTTCACCAGCTGCCTTGAGGTAAGGAAGTAAGGTTGTATGGATATACATAACATTATCCGCACCCACATCTGCCTTCATCTGACGAAGGGCCTCTAGAAATGGCAAGGACTCGATATCCCCAACGGTTCCACCGACCTCTGTGATAATGACATCAGAGTCTGTAGTTAGAGCGGCACGCTTGATTTTTTCTTTCAAAGCATCTGTGATATGAGGAATAACCTGAACAGTTGCCCCAAGGTATTCTCCACGACGTTCCTTACGTAGAACTTCACTGTAAATTTTACCAGTTGTCACGTTGGAATATTTATTCAGATTGATATCAATGAAACGTTCATAGTGTCCCAAGTCTAAATCTGTCTCAGCTCCGTCATCTGTCACAAAAACTTCCCCATGCTGATAAGGACTCATGGTTCCCGGGTCGATATTGATATAAGGGTCAAATTTTTGAATGGTTACTTTGAGACCACGATTTTTCAAGAGACGGCCTAGACTCGCTGCCACAATCCCTTTCCCAATAGACGATACCACACCACCAGTTACAAAAATATATTTCGTAGACATAGATTCCTCTTTCTAAAATGCTCAAGGTCTTGTTGACTACGAGGGGACATAGAAAACAAGACCCTACTAATAAGAATAACCTGGAACGACTGCACCAGATTCACAACTAAAATACAAGAAGATAACTTCTTGAAAAAACAAAAATAGCTCCCTAAGAACTAGGGAGCCCCGACCTCTAAAAGAGGTGCCCGAACAATATGATACCTAAAAATAGGATAATTGTCAATAGCTAACTTTTATTCCTCTATGTTTTCAGAATCATCATCTGAAAACTCGTCGTCTTCTTCGTTGAGATCCACGTCTTCACCCAAGTCATCAGGAGCAATCTCGTTGATTTCTGCATCATAAGCTTCCACTTCATTTTTCTCATCATCTGGATTTTCATCATCGTATGAAAGAGCCGGATCTGCTTCGTATGCATCTTCGTCTTCTGGATCATCCGCATTGTAGTCAATGGCATCTGAATCACCATCCATGAAGGCATTGACACGTTTTTTCTTAGCTTTTGGTGCTACTTCATCGTCATCATTTTCTTCAAGAGCGATAATTTCCTCGTCGATTTCGTCTACACCATACCATGAACGAAGACCCCATTTGTTGTCTCCAAGTGAGATGAAGCTACCGTCAAAGTTCAACTCTGTGTAGAACAAAGGCAAGGCTTCGCGGATATCGCTGTTTGATGTTCCAAGGTAGTTTTGAATTTCGTTTACAAGATCGCTAAAATGCATCTCGTGATCGCGACCACGAAGTTCCAAGATAGCACGCGCTACCTCAATCATAGATAGTTCACTTTTTTCTTGCCCAGCAAATACTTCTAATTCCAAAGCGTTTCTCCTCATTTATACTACTATCGCCAGAGCAAATAGACTCTGACCTCATTTTATCATTTACTCTTTATTTTACGATAATTTTGCAGAATAGTCAAAGGTTAAATGGGAGAAAGTGATAGGACTTTTATTTCTTTGCTACCCAGCCGATGGTGTCGTGAGGTGGGTTTTCGGTATCAATCCAGATAAATTCGATACCAATTTCACCAGTTTTAAATTTGGTCAATCGAATGCCGTTGATTTCCAGCTCATTGAGTCGTTTACATATCAAGACTTCGCGTTCCTGCAAAATGAAAGTCATACATAGAAATTTTTAAAAGTTTTCTCTATCGTAAATCTGCTACTAGTTCAGAAACTATACTAGCTGATTCCAAACGTAATATGGTCATTTCATCTACCTTCCCTAATAATGGCATTGCACCATACCAAACAATAGTCTTATTCACCAAAAGAATAGGCGTTACTATTTTTGATTGAGTAAAAGACACTTTAATTTTCTTGCTCTTCATCTGGTCTAGCCATGCTTTATTTGCAACCGTCTCTGGTATACATATCTCAATTTGACTAATCCTAAATTCTTTTAGAAATTTCATCAGTTTTGTCTGGTGCACATAAGGTAAAATAAGCATACACTCCTGTCTTTCCCCTGCCAAGTCCTCTCTCAGCACCTTCTCATATCTACTATCAACATAAACGAATTGTTTCTCCTCACCCTCGATGACACGATAATCCATCTTTCGATAAGCTACTTGTCGTTTCTGAAACATCTTTTCTAAATAAGGAACATGAATATCCACATAATCGAAAATACGTACCGAAGACTTATCCTTGTAGTTTCTATGAATCCGACCGGCGTACTGAATCAAATTATTTTTCCAAGAAAAGGGCGCTGCCAAGATAAGCGTGTCTAGCTGAGGCAAGTCAAAACCTTCGCCAATGTATTTTCCAGTTGACAACAATACAAACCCTTTATCTAGCTGTTCTAATATCTCCAGTAAACTTGTTCTCTCTCGGACTTTGGTTTTGCCACTAATAATATAACAGTCATCAACCTCTTTCTCTTTCAATAATTTTTCAAAAAAATCTATCTGTTGAATTCGATTGACTAGAACCAAGATATTCCGCCCTTCTGCCACTTGGTCTAGAATATCCTTTAGAATCATCTGATTCCTCACTGAGTCAGTAGCAATCCAATCACTAAGCTGTATAAAATTACTTGCTTTGGTCTTTTCAATTTCCAAATGACCAAAAGAAGTGAATCTTAATTGCAATTGCCGTTTAAAATCCGTCTCCCTCTTATCAGCAGTATGGAGTATCTCACCAATTCTCTGAAAAACAATAGGCTCATGACCATTCTTACGCTCAGGCGTAGCCGTCAAACCGTAAAGATATTTCCCTCTAAACTGAGTAACAACTTTTTCAAACATCAAGGCAGAGACATGATGACACTCATCCACAATCATCATCTCATACTCATCCAAAAGACTTTGACTATTTTCCAACTTAAATAGAGATTGAATCATAACAACATCAACCAGTTTACTCAGCCATTTCTTAGTCCCACCGTACTGCCCAACATAGCCTATTACCTTTTCACGACCCGATGCCGTATAACGGGTAGCTTCTTCCTCTTCGAAAGTCAAAAAATGGTTTAAACGATCCAGCCATTGGTCTAAGAGTTGCCTATTATGAACTAGGATAATTGTTTTGGTCTTCCGTTCAGAGATGAGATCAGCACCTAAAACGGTCTTCCCAAAACCAGTCTCCGCATGGAGTAAACCATTTTCTTTGGAAATCATATCTGACAGGGCTAACTCTTGCTCAAAAGTGAGTGCTCCCTTAAATTCCACTCTAATAGACCTTTGTACCTTTCTCCTATCTTCCACAGATACCTGCTTAAATTTATCTTGCAATGGATACAGCAAGCCTCTTGGTAGCCATAAATAATGATCGGATTCTCCAAATAAATACATTCGCTCAGAAATTTGATAGGTTGGCTGTCGCATAGCCTGCTTTAAATAAAATTCGGGATTAGAAAATGAAGCCATATTTTTCAAGAAAAACAGTGTCTTGGGTGTCACAGACGATTTTTCAAGTTGGATCATATTGGATAAGACGACCTTCAACTCCTTATCCAATTCTTGCTTGCCTAACTCCTCTTGGATTAACAGTGCCACTTTAGCAGTTGAAATCTTCTGGATTTCTTGTAGATACCTCCATTGGTCTTCATAATGCTGAAAATGTTCATCCACAAAGACCGTTCGCCCTTGATGATAAGCTTCTCCTTGAAAAGGAAGGGCAATCAAATTACCAAATCCACCTTTAGGAAGAACATCCTGATTTGGAAACATGCGATCAAAAGAATCAAAGGACAGTTGCATACTTTCCTGCATAGCCAATTCTAATAGTTTCTTTCCAAACAAGCGAGCCTCTTGACTCGGAATCGATTCCTCAAAGAAGAACCAAATATGGAGTCCGTGACCCGAACGAGAAATCTCTAAATGGGCTTCCATCTGGCGTTCCCTGGCTATTCTTCGAATGGCTAAACCGGATTCTTTCCAATCTCTTTCATCCAAATCCAGTACCAAAAAATAACAGCTATCATCTAAGTGCATAGGAAAGATACCAATGGCTGTCTCCCCACGAAAATGAGATTTCAAAACGGAGTCCGTTAATGTCTGGAAACTCCGTTTTTCAGGCGGCAACTGCTTCCAACCATAATCATAGGAAGGAAAATACTGAATTTTCCCTTGTTCATTGATAAAACTCTTAGCATAAACATCATAACGGCCAGCAAACACGGAGGTAAACAATTGTAATTTTTCTTGCGTCGTCAAGTGACTACTTTGAAGTTGGAACATCTCCTCGAACCGAGAGCGTTCCATCACAAACTGACTCTTGTCTTTAAGACGTTTACACAAGAAAAACTCACCATCCCCATCAAAAGAAGAAAAGACATTAAGTACTTCTACCACAATTCCATCCAAAGACACAAAAACAGCCATAAAAGTCGCCTCCTTGATCCCTATAGGCTGATTATAACAAGAATGGCTGAAATTGTACACGAAAATAAAATCCGAATAGTACTCATTTTGTATGCGACTAATAGTCCATCTCGCTCCGGAATGTACGAGGTAAATAGAGTTTAAACGAGCAGTCTATAAAATTCAAAAAACGCATATTATCAAGCGAACTGTGTACTGACCCCAAAAAGTTAGACAATCAATTTATCCGAAGGATTTAGTTCTGTATTGCACAGGACTGAGTCCTTTTAGTTTTACCTTAATTCGTTTATTGTTGTAGTAATCAATATAGTCTACAA